>NZ_NFHZ01000001.1 GCF_002161555.1 Barnesiella sp. An55
GACCACATGTGAAGACCCACAGAAAAAGCATTTTTTGTGCCATATTTATAATAATCTTCACAAAGATATTAAAATCAATGCTTTACTGAGGTTTCATCCTGAATTTTGTCGACTAGGCCGATGATTCAGATTCGGACCATTTGCGATAGAATACAAACAGGGGGCTGGAAATTTTCCAGCCCCCTGTCGTTATGGTGTAGAACCCGGTGTGAGCTCTTTACTTAACCGTCAGTTTGGTGGTGATATGATTTTTCTCACCGATGATGCGCATGACATAGATGCCCGGAGCTATACCGTTCAGCGATACGGGCGTCTGTTCACCAGCCTGTATGTCGCCGGCATATTGACTGTACACCTCGGCACCGTTGAGGGCATAGAGGGCAACCGTCACGTGCTGGTCGTCGCTGGGCAGCAGGAAATAGCAACTCTCTGCGGCCGGGTTGGGATAGACCATCGGGCGGGTAGGAGCTCCCACCTCTTCGATACCCGAGAGTTCGAGACAATCGACCAAACCGTTGTAGGCATCGATTTTACCATAGCCCCACAGGTTGTTGCCCACGCCGGCAATGTCGCCCGTGTAGTTGTCGGTCTTGGCCGACTGGGCAAAGATTTCGCGCACCTGCTCGGGTGTGAGAGTAGGTCGGGCCTGCAACCAGGTAGCCAATACACCGGTGACTACCGGCGAGGCCATCGAGGTACCTTCCATCGAACCAAAATAATAGCTCTTGCCGTTGACACTTTCCTCTTCGACTACAAAGTCGTAGTACTCACCTCGGCGGTTGTTGCAGGTTGAGGCGTTGAACGACGATACGATCATCGTACCCGGTGCGGAGATATCGGGCTTCATGCGGCCATCGGCCGTGGGGCCATGGCTCGAGAAGGTGGCCAGTTGATTGATCGTTTGGTATGAGTTGTCATACATCGAACTGTTTTTGTGCGAGATATGATTGCTGCTGGTATAGGCTCCTACGGAGATGATTCGTTTACCGGTACCGCCAATTTCTCCCATGCTGGAGTCGTTGTCGCCGTTGGTAAATCCACTCAATCCGAGGTTGGAGAATGAGGTGTAGGGCGTGTTAGTCCAGGCGTTGATCGTAGTCCCTTCGGTGGACGACACTTCAAATCCTACATAGTAGTTACTTATCGAGAACACATTTTCTATATCGATTGTAATATTCCCTTTGTCGTTGTTGGGATCTTTGGCTGTAGCGATATAGATGTTGCCATAGACACCTGCGGGATTGGATATCTTTTGGCTGGTACTGGTTGCCGTCGAAAAGGCATTGGAAGTATAGACCTTTTTGTTGTTGCGGGGATCGTAAACGATTATTTTAATCGAGAGGGTTTTGTCGGCATCACCCCAGATATCGATGGCCGTACTTTGTTGTTGGCCCAAATCGACCAACGTCTTCAAGGTGTCATTGCTGCTCGATAGAGTCTTTTTTACATGCATGTTGTCTTCGGCTTCGTTACCGGCAGCTCCTACCAGCAAGCGGCCTTCACCTTGCAGCGAGTCGCAGATGCGGTCGAAGGTCGATGTGCCGTCGTGTGGCCCGATGTGGTAACCGAGGCTCATGTTGATGACACAAGGTTTACCCACCGACTCGGCATAGTCGTAGATGTATTTGATACCGTCGCTGATGCTGGTGTTGCTGCTGCTGGTATCGTAGAGGTTGTAGCTTACAAATACCAGGTCGGCATCGGGGGCTATGCCGTAGTATTCGTTACCGTGGTAGGCACCTGCAGCAATACCGGCCACATGGGTGGCGTGACAGTCGTTCATGTCTTGTTGAGCCGCTTCAATCGATTCGGCAGTGGTATATTCGCGGCCGTAGTAGTAGCCCGAAGGAGGTGTACCTGTTGCATTTTGGTTCCATACACGTTTTACACGCAGGGTCTCACCTGCCGTGTCGTAAAAGTTGATGTGGTTGTACTGGAAACCGCCATCGATGATACCGACCACGACATCTTTACCCGTGTAGGCTTGTGTGAGTCCGGTACCGGCGTGCAGGGCATCGACGTTGGAGAAGGTGGCGCTGCGCACATTATCCATGAGTTTGTGTACCGGACGCCCGATTTCGATATATTTGACCGAAGGCAGTTGCGATACGGCTTCCAGACTCTCGGCCGGGATGCGCACCGAGAGGATGGTACCATATTGGGCATTGATGGTCACATTGTTTTCGGCGAGACCTTCGAGGTTGTTCTCGTCGTTGAGGTGGAGAAAGGCCGAGACTATCGTCCGGTTATTCTCTTGAGTTACGGCATAGGTCGATTTCAGCTTTGAGCGTTGAACCGTGGGAGTCGATTCGTAACTGCGCAAAAAGTTCTGAGTCGATGGCGACATCTTCTCTTCGGCATGCAGGCCAAGTTGGCAGAAGAGGGCCAATAAACAAACTGAAAGTAATACTTTTTTCATCTATTTAGTTATTAAAATGTAAGATTCAAGAAACGGTTATCGGGGTTGTACGGGCGACGAAGCCTCGATATAGACAATACCCGGCAGGTTCACGAAACTGGCGAGGCTACGCAACGGCATGCCGAAGCTGTAGGTCGTGTCGTTGTACTTTACGCAGTGGCCTCCCAATTGGGTGAGGCTCTCGGTTGTAAAGCCGGGTGTCGTCTGGAGGAATCCCGTCACGAGATATTCCCCGTTTTGGTTACGCAGGGAGAAGCGTTTGATCAGTTGGGCCGAGGGGGTATATTGCTCGGCCGGTTTCCCCGATTGTGCAACTTCGTCTTTCCAGGCATCCCAAAGCATACGGAATGAGGTAGATACAGATATATCTTTGGGTAGAGTGTAGTTGGTCGTCTCGACCATGTTTTCTGTTTTCGACATATTCTTGTTTGTGTGGCATCCAGCCAGGGCAAAGGCCACCAATAGGGCCATACATGTAAATCTCCACATAGTGATAAATAGTTATCATTAGGCGGGCAAATATAAAAAATTTTTGGTCTGAATGTTATTTTTTTAGACTGAAAATATTGTCATTTGCAAATTTTTAGCTCAAGAATTGCATCAATTGGAGCTTTGATAAATGATTCTGGTAACCGGGATTTACATCCGGTCATTTTGATTTCAGACGCGATGATAGCAACGAGTTCAACTCCTCTTCCGAGGGGTTGTTGGCTACGATGGTACCGTCGGGGCCGAGGAGTACGAAGTGGGGGATACCTTGAATCACATACGACAGAATGGCGTCGGAGTCCCAACCCTTGGGGTCGCCCAGTTGGGGCCACTCCATCTGGTTCTCGTGTACATAGTCGAGCCAGGCCTGGGTATCGGTGTCGAGTGAAATGCCTATGATTGACAGCTGGTTCTTGCCATATCGATTGTAGAGTTGTTTCAGAAAGGGCGTTTGCCGTTGGCAGGGCGGGCACCACGAGGCCCAAAAGTCGAGCAGTACATACTGGCTGTGCCCGATGTATTGCGACAGTGTTACCTCTCGGCCTTCGGGGGTCTGCAGGGTAAGGTCGGTATAGGGCATGTTGGGGGCTACGTTTTTCATGCGGGAGAGCATGCGGGAGAATTTCTGGATGGCCGGATTTTTTTTGAATTCTTTAGCCGCGTTGTCAATGAGTCGCCGTTGTTCGTCTGGAGAAAACAGAAAACTGTTTTGCAGGAACAGATAAACCGAGGTCACGTTGTCGGTATTGGCTGCGATATATTCACGAGTGAGTTGGCCGAGCCCCTCCTGCTCTTTTTCGAACGCCTGTTTCAAGGCCGTGAAGGTACTGTTGGTGAGTCGCCCCGTGAGATAGTCGCTCAAGTAGAGCCGGGTGATGGCCTGAATGTGTTTGTCGAACGTTTGCCGTTGCTCCTCGTAGGCTTGCAGACGGTTGTTGAGCGGAGTCCCCGACAGGTGAGTGGTCGAGTCGAACACGACCTCTATCGTGCCGGGCTCGAGAGCGAGGAGCAGGGGTGGCACTTGTGAGGCCCGTTCGTCGCGCGGTACCAGTATGGCAATGGCCGGTTCGTGTTGGTATCCATTGAATGTAAAGTACCCGTTCTTGACTGTAGCGCTGTCGATGATTTCGAAACGCTGGTCGTTCAGGCGTTGCAGGAATAGGGTCGTGCCATCGGGGAAGAGGTGGGTCTGTCCGTCGATTCTGTATTGGTCGGAACAGTTGACCAGACACGTTGCCAGGGTTATATATCCTATCAGTCGTACTAATTTCATGGTTGTCTTGAATTTCCGTTTATGTATAAACAGAAGATTTTCAACAAGGTTTAACCGACGGGTAGGATTAACAATTGGCCGCCAGGCCGGGTTGACGGTAGGAAGTTGCCCTTGGAGAGCCGATGATTTGAAAGGAAAAGTTATGACATGGACCGGGAGCCGGCCATGTGGCATGAGTCGTCAACGAAACCGCTTGAACATGCGGAATATGCGCGACATGAGCCGGAAGCCCCATATGGCACTTTCGAGCAGAGTGACACCACTGAGCAGGTTGCTCCCGATGTACTTGGTGACCGATCGGGCCTCGGTAAAGGGAGCAATGGCTTGGCGATAGGCCTCATCGACATTTTTTCGCTGTTCGGCGATGGCGGCTTTCAAAGCCTGCCGTCGGGCGGTAATCTCTTCAAGAGTAAGCCCTTGTGAATGGGTTCGCGGGTTATTCATGTTATTGAGGCGTTTTGTCGTTATCGAGTAATACACGTGAGATAAATCGGGTAATTGGGGCCAGTATAAGCCGTTGCTTGAAAATGACAACAATAGCGATAAGCAACAGGAACAGCCCACCGAGCAGGGCATAGCTCCCTACGATTCCCACCAGAGGCTCCAGCAGATAGACCAGGGCAAACGACAGGTATATGCCGGCTCCTACGGCAAGAACCAAAATGATGATGAACAGGACCGACATGCCCAGGATAACCGATATTTTCTCGGTCGCTGTCAACTTGGCATAGTCGATTTGCAGCGAGATGTATTTTTTACTTTCGTCGAAGAGGCGCTTGAATGTATTGTCGGGGGTATCGGACATAACGGTATGGAATTAGAGGAGAAACAGATACATACCGATGAGAGTATCAAAGCCCCTTGGGAGTACCTTGATATTCTCATCGTTACAGGGGCGTAGCTATTTTACGCCTTTTACCTCTTCGGCAATCTGGTCCACGAGTTGCTCCATCTCTTCTTTTTTCAGGTGGATACCTTTGTCGTGAAGCATTTTGCAGATGCGAGCTCTGGTGTCGGAACCTTTTTCGGGCGCGAACAAGATACCGGCTACAGCACCCACGGCGGCTCCGCCGAGGAATGCAAACAGTAAATTAAGACCTTTCATAGTTGTTACATTTTAGATGTGACTATACAAAGATAACAAAACAAACGAAATATTGTTAGCCTGCGATGAGAATAATTTCGCTTTTATGAATTGTTTTACAAAAAATTATAAAGGATAAAAGAGGAGCCGAGTCATGTATCGTTAAAGTTGCTATCTTTGCAGTCGCTTTGTGGAGAGAGGCTTTTTTTAGCACTGTCGGTCACGATTGACAGGAGTGCATGAGGGCTCGATACTCCAAGGTTTTGAGAACAAAGCGAAGATACCAAAAAAGATTTTCGGGAAACTATGTCTGAAGAGTCTATTTTCATTAAAGGGGCACGAGTCAATAACCTCAAGAATATCGATGTAGAGATACCTCGCAACCGGTTTATTGTGATTACGGGGCTGTCGGGGTCGGGTAAATCGTCGTTGGCATTCGATACCCTCTATGCCGAGGGGCAGCGCCGTTATGTAGAGAGCCTGTCGGCTTATGCTCGCCAGTTCTTGGGACGAATGAGTAAGCCCGAGTGTGACTATATCAAAGGCATTCCCCCGGCAATCGCCATCGAACAGAAGGTCAATACCCGCAATCCCCGCTCGACCGTAGGAACCTCGACCGAGATATATGATTACCTGCGTATGCTTTATGCCCGCATTGGCAAGACCTACTCGCCTGTATCGGGTGCGTTGGTCAAGAAACACCAGGTCGAGGATGTGGTCAACTGTGCTCTCGGTTTTCCCGATGGCACCCGGTTTGCTCTGCTCACCAATTTGATTTTGCCCGAGGGTCGCGACTTGAAAACCCATTTGCAGATTTTGCAGAAGGAGGGTTTCCCGCGGGTTGAGGTCGAGGGCCGTTTTGTGGCGATAGAGGATCTGTTGGCCGGTGACACGTTGTCCGATGCCGATCGGGTGCGCCTGGTTATCGACCGCTTGAGTGTGTCGCACGAGAACGATACGATTAGTCGGCTCTCCGATTCGGTCGAGACCGCCTTCTTCGAAGGGGGAGGGGAGTGTATCGTACAGATGCATGCGACCGATGGGGTGAAGGAGTTCAATTTCTCGAAACGTTTCGAGGCCGACGGCATTACTTTCAACGAACCGAGCGACCTGATGTTCAACTTCAACAATCCCGTGGGGGCCTGCCCCAAATGCGAAGGCTTCGGCAGTGTGATTGGTATCGACGAAGATCTGGTGATTCCCAATAAAACCCTCTCGGTCTATGACGATGCCGTGATGTGCTGGCGGGGTGAGAAGATGAGCGAGTGGAAGAGAGACCTTATTCGCCAAGCCGAGTCGCTGCATTTCCCCATACATCGGCCCTACTTCAAACTGACCGACCGCGAGAAAGATATCCTGTGGCATGGGGCTGGCGACTTTGAGGGAATCGACGGCTTCTTTGCCATGCTCGAGGCCAACCAATATAAGATACAGTATCGGGTGATGCTTGCCCGCTACCGGGGCAAGACTACCTGTCCAGTGTGCAAGGGGAGCCGATTGAAACCCGAGGCCGAATATGTGAAGGTGGGAGGGCGATCCATCACCGAGCTGGTGAACTTGCCTATCGGGGAACTGAAAGACTTTTTCGACAAGCTGCAACTTGATGAGCACGATACAGCCGTTGCCAAACGGTTGTTGACCGAGATTAAAAACCGCATACGTTTCTTGCAGGAAGTGGGTCTCGACTACCTCACGCTCAATCGGTTGTCATCGACCCTATCGGGTGGTGAGAGTCAGCGCATCAATCTGGCCACCTCGTTGGGCAGCAGCCTGGTAGGGTCGCTCTATATCCTCGATGAACCCAGCATAGGACTACATTCGCGCGATACGCACCTGCTCATCAAGGTGCTTCGCGAGTTGCAGGAGCTGGGCAACACGGTCGTGGTCGTAGAACACGACGAAGAGATTATTCGGGCTGCCGACTACATCATCGACATAGGTCCGCTGGCCGGTAGGCTGGGGGGCGAGGTCGTATATCAGGGCACTCTTGCGCGGTTACCCAAGGCCACCCGCAGCTATACCATGCGCTATTTGACGGGCGAGTGCAAAATCGAACTGCCGGCCGTGCGCCGCAAGTGGAACCAGTATATCGAAGTCGAGGGCGCTGCACAGAACAACCTGAAATCGGTCAATGTGCGTTTCCCGCTCCATGTAATGACCGTGGTCACGGGAGTGAGCGGTTCGGGCAAATCGTCGCTGGTGCGCGATGTCTTTTACCGGGGCCTCTTGCGCTATTATGGCGAGGGAGGGGAGATGCCGGGAACCTATTCCCGCTTCACGGGCGATATGGATCGTATCAAAGCCGTCGAGTTTGTCGATCAGAACCCTATTGGCAAATCGACTCGATCCAACCCCGCCACCTATTTGAAGGCGTTCGACGAGATACGCAAACTCTTTGCCGACCAGCAAGGAGCCAAGCAGATGGGATTCTCACCGTCGTACTTCTCGTTCAACTCCGAGGGCGGTCGTTGCGAGGAGTGCAAGGGCGAGGGTTCCATTACCGTCGAGATGCAGTTCATGGCCGATATCGTGCTCGAGTGCGAAGCCTGTCACGGGAAACGTTACAAGCAAGAGGTGCTCGAGATTGAGTATCGGGGCAAGAACATTAGCGATGTGCTCGACATGACCATCAATCAGGCCATCGAGTTCTTCTCGGAGGTGGACGGCAGCCAGGAGAAACGCATTGTCAAGCGGCTGAAACCCTTGCAGGATGTGGGGCTGGGATATATCAAACTGGGGCAGTCGTCATCGACTCTCTCGGGCGGTGAGAACCAGCGGGTGAAACTGGCCTATTTCCTCAGCAACGAGCGTCAGGATCCCACGCTCTTCATCTTCGACGAACCCACCACCGGTTTGCACTTCCACGATATCAATACTTTGCTCAAGTCGTTCAACCAACTCATCGACCGGGGGCACACCGTGCTGATCATCGAGCATAACATGGACGTGATCAAATGTGCCGATCACATTATCGACATGGGGCCCGAAGGCGGTAAAGAGGGCGGATATGTCGTATGTACAGGTACGCCCGAAGAGGTGGCCCGTTGCGAGGCCTCCTATACGGGTAAATTCCTGCGTGAGAAATTGGGACTTTAGCGGATGCGGTCCATGCTGCGCACCAGCTGCTCGTCTTTGTTGATGGCTTTATAGGCCAGAATATCGAGCACGAGTGCCACGAAAGGCATGATGTCGTAGGCTGTCCACGAGGTGTGTGTGGCCGACAGGTCTTTCTGGAAAGTATATCCACTCAGGAAAATAATGATGTAGAAGGTTACCAGAAAGAACGCATTGATCATGCAGATTCGGGCCTGTGTGGGCCGGTTCTTATAGAGGAAGATGGCAACGAGCGACAACACGGTGATGACTATTCCCAAAACGAAGACTCCCCATGTAGGCGTGAAGACCGTGGTTTTCGTGACCGTAGCAGCCGCTTCGGCAACATCGGTGGAGGCCGGTTCGGCTATTACGGTAGAGACACCTTGTGAGGTAAAGCTGTAAAGCCCGTCGGGCGTGTCGAACTGGGCAATGGGGCAGAACAGGAATGTGGCCATCAGTGCGGCAGCCAAAAACAGATAGATCGATTGAATACGTTGTATCATAGCTTCTTTTGTATAATTCGTTGAGTATATTTGAGGTTACAATCTCTCGCAAAGATAGTGTAAAGCCGGGGTAGAAACAAATTTTATCTGTTCGAGATTGGGGCAAAAGTTGTCGCTCGGGCAGAACCGGCCATGTAAAAAACGATTGGGAACTCCCTTTCGGGGGGGATGAAGCGGCTTGTAAAGGACAAGCCGTGAAATACGTTTTTGCGGCACACTATTTGCAGGTTAAGTTTGTTATATTGGAGAAAGCTCCTTAAATTTACTACGAATTTAGAACAGAACAGATGATTACGACCGAAATTGTAAAACGGCAATACGAGATATATGCCCTCCTGGCCGAACGCAGGCTCAAGGATGCCTTTGGTAAAATAGCTACACTCATCAACGAGTTGCAAGACTGGCTCAGTCGCGATAAACTCAACGAGATGGAGATGTCGTACAAGTATATGATACAGTATATGCTCGACGGCGTGGAGGATCCCGAGCGCAAACGCATCTATGACCATCTGGTGGTATCGGCCTATGCACTCACCGACCGGGTGTCCGACGAGCTGTCTGCGCAGGTTTCGCCGGCCCAGTACTACGGTTGGCGACGCTATGTGAAGGCCAGTAGAGCCGATGCGACTCTTGCTTCGCAGTGTGACCGTTGCGACCAGGCTCTCAACGATCTTTCGCTTGCCTCGCTGTTGAGCGAACAGGAGCAGGATGCCACCAAAATCAAGTCGTTGAAGCATCAGGTCGAGGATGAGGCGGGAACTCTTTTCATGGATGTGTGGACCAACTATCCCGCCCGTGAGGAGGATTATGCCACCCTGCGTGATGCGCTGTATTCGGGTCGTTTCCCCGACGACCTGGTGGCGCTGTTGATTTCGGCCCTGTTGCTGAATCTGCTGCACCGTTTCGACGAAGAGAAGCTGTTGGTACTGCTCGACGGTTACCGGCAGACTTCGCCCGAGATACAACTGCGCTCATTGTGCGCCGCCCTTATCGTGATGTATATGTATCGGGAGCGACTGCCGCTGTTCAAGAGTGTGCAGCATCGCATCGATGCCCTGGGCGAGGAACCCGGGTTCAAGAGCGATGTGCGCAACATATTCCTGCAATTCATCAAGACTCAGGAGACCGAGAAGATTACTCGCAAGATGACCGAGGAGCTGCTCCCCGAGATGATGAAACTGGGGCCGTCGCTCTACAAGAAAATCAAACAGGAAGACCTCATGAACGATATCAATGCCCTCGAGGAGAATCCCGAGTGGCAGGAAATGCTCGACAAAACGGGCATCGCCGATAAATTGAAAGAGCTCACCGACCTGCAAATGGAGGGGGCCGATGTCTTCATGAGTACCTTCTCTCACCTCAAGAGTTTCCCCTTCTTCCAGTTGATACAAAACTGGTTCATGCCGTTTACGCCCCAACATACTGCTTTGGCCGGGATGCTCGACGGCAAGGGGGGCGAGATGTTCAAGAAGATGCTCTCGGCCTCGTCGCTGCTGTGCAACTCCGACAAGTATTCGTTCTGTCTGAGCTTGTCGCAGGTGCCTGAGGCGCAGCGCCAGGTGATGATGGGGCAGTTTGGAGCCGAGAATGCAGCCCTGCAGGAGATGGCCAACGAGGAACTCTTGAAGAAAGAGCATACCCGCGAGAACATATCCAACCGCTATATTCAGGATCTATATCGGTTCTTCAAACTCTATATCCGCCGGTCGGAGTTTATCGACCCCTTTGCCCAGCACATCAACCTGCTGCATGTATCTGTTCTCGAGCCGCTGTTGAGCGGGCAGGATAGCCTGCGTCTTATTGGCGAGTACTACTTCCGCCGCGGTTATTACGACGATGCCCTCGAACTGTTTGAACGGCTTTCGGCTACCTATCACTCCGATACCGAAATATACCAGAAGATAGGCTTCTGCTACCAGAAGAGGGGAGAGTATGCCGAGGCACTCGAGGCTTTCCTCAAGGCCGAAATCATTGCTCCCGACAACTTCTGGACCATCAGGCGCATCGCTACCTGTTACCGCAACCTGAAGAAACCCGAGATGGCCCTCTCGTATTATCATCGGGCCGAGAAGATACAGCCCGACAACCTGTCGGTACAGATGAACATAGGCCACTGCTATGTCGAGCAGAAAGATTATGAAGAGGCGCTTAAATACTATTTCAAGGTCGATTACCTCGACCCCGACGGCGGAAAAGCCTGGCGACCCATTGCCTGGTGTTCGTTCCTGGTAGGGAAGAAAGAGCAGGCACAGCGCTATTATGCAAAAATCCTGACGGCAAAACCTACGGCACTCGACTATCTCAATGCCGGGCATGTGGAGTTTTCGTTGGGACACATCAGGCAGGCCATCGACTACTATCGTCGCAGCATCGAACTCGACGGGGGCGATACCGGCAAGTTTATCGCCAACTTCAAGCAGGATGTCCCCGACCTGGTGGCCTCCGGTATCTCGTCGAGCGATATTCCCATCCTGCTCGACCAACTCATGTATGGGATTACCGATGCCCGTTAAGGAACGATAATAGGCGTTTTTTGCCCATACACGTATTCTCGTTCGTCGTTTATTGCCTATCTTTGCACACCCATAGAGAAATGGGTAGATGCATATGAAACGAATAACTTGTTTTTTGGTCTTTTGGATTGCCTTCGTACAGCTGCCTGTATGGGGAGCTTCGCTGGCCGATTATCGAGAGAAACTATACGACTTGTTTATCGAGCAGAAAATTCCCCAATGGGGAGCCGTGCTGTCGCAGATGAGTGCCGATCAGTCGTGTGCCACACTCGAGGGGCGGCACGAAATCCTGTGCGGATATTATGGTCTGGTGGGCCACTTGGTCGATAAGAAGCGGAAAACCGAAGCGCAGAACTATCTGAAAACGGCCTTGGCTCTTGCCGACAAATATAAAAAACAGTATCCCCGAGATGCCCGTTTCAAGGCTTTATATTCCAATCTGCTGGGCCTCAAAATAGCCCTTTCGCCTTTGAAGGCTACCACGCTGGCATCCAATATGCTTTCGACCGCTCGTGAAGCTTACCGGATAGCGCCCAACGACAGTTGGGTATCCATCCTGTATGGCAACATACTCTTTTACATGCCCGGCATGTTTGGGGGCGACAAGGCCAAGGGCCTCGAGTGTTATCGGCATGCCCGGCAGACGATGGAGAAGAATCTCTCGACCAATTCGCACCACTGGCTCTATGTGCAGTTGCTGGTGACCATAGGCGTGGTCTATGAGCATGACGGGAATTACGAACAGGCTCTTTCCATGTATAAGAACATAATGAACAAATATCCCGACTATGCATTTGTGCGCGAGGTGCTCTATCCTCGAGCCCAAAAAGCAGTGCGGGAGAAACAGTAAGCTATGAACGATTATATGCAGGTGCGGCTCGATGTGAAGCCGTGTAGCGAGGTAGCTACCGATGTGTTGGCTGCCATGTTGGGCGAAATCGGTTACGAGAGTTTTGTTCCCGACGGAGAGGGGGTAACCGCCTTTGTACCTCAGGGAAAATATGATGAGGAGCAACTCAAGTCGATACTGAACCGGTTCCCTCTCGAGGGGGTATCGGTCGAGTGGCAAGTATCCTTTGTCCCGGGGCAGGACTGGAACGAAGAGTGGGAGAAAAATTATTTCAAACCCATTGTCGTGGGCGACGAATGTGTGATACACAGTACATTCCATAAAGATGTGCCCCAGGCCCGATACGATGTGCTCATCGATCCCAAGATGGCCTTCGGTACCGGCCATCACGAAACAACCACTCTCATGTTGCAGGCTATTTTGGCCACCGATTTCACGGGGCGGTCGGTACTCGATATGGGATGTGGCACGGCCGTACTGGCCATATTGGCCGGCATGAAGGGGGCTTCGCCCGTGGTGGCAGTCGATATCGACGAGTTTGCGACCGAGAATGCCCAGGAAAACGTGCGGCTGAATCGTGTGCCCGATATTGAGATACGCCTGGGTGGTGTCGAGGTCCTGAAACAAGAGACGTTCGATTTTATTTTTGCCAACATCAACCGCAACATACTGCTGGCCGATATGCACGCCTATGTCGATCGCATGACGAGCGGGTCGCGCCTGTTCATGAGTGGATTCTATGTGGAGGATATCCCGGCTATACAGGCCGAGGCCGAGCGGTTGGGATTGCGAATGGCCGGGCATGCCGAGAAAAATCGGTGGGCCCGGGTAGAGTGTGTGAAAGATTAACGAGTCATGATGCGCAAAGTTTGGCATTGGACAAAACGTATAGTTTTGTTCTTTTTTCTCTCGACGATGATAGTCGTGCTGCTATACCGGTTTATACCGGTGTATGTCACCCCGTTGATGCTCATTCGATCGGTTGAACAGTTGGCCAGCGGACAAAAAGTCGAGTGGCACCACCATTGGGTACCCATCGAAAAGATGTCGCGGTATATGCCCATGGCTGTCATTGCCTCGGAGGATAACCGGTACATGACCCATCACGGTTTTGATTTCGAGGAACTGAAGAAGGTAATCAAGAAGAACAAGCACCGCAAGCGTCCTCGTGGAGCCAGCACCATTACGCAACAAACCGCCAAGAACGTGTTTCTGTGGCCCGGGCACTCCTATGTGCGCAAGGGCCTCGAGGCCTATTTCACCGTACTCATCGAGCTGTTTTGGGGAAAAGAGCGCATCATGGAGGTCTATCTCAACTCCATAGAGACAGGCAAAGGTATCTATGGGGTAGAGGCGGTAGCCCAGCAACACTTTCATAAGACAGCTGCTCGCCTCACACGGTCGCAGTGCGCGCTCATTGCCGCCACGCTACCCAATCCCAGGCGTTTTAATTCAGCAGCACCATCGGGGTATATGTTGAGGCGCCAGTCACAAATCGTATCGTTGATGGGGAAGATTGCACCGGTCGATTTTACAAAATGAAAAGGGGAGGGTGTGTCTTTCGAGGTTAATCCAATTGCGATTGTTCCATCTCTTGTCGCAGCACTTCTATTCTCTTTTGATAATTTTTGATGAGTTCTTGCAGTAGTTCAATTTCTTGCTGTTTCGAATTATGTAAAGCGGTCTTGTTGTTTGATATATTTTTAATATTTTTATAAGTTTTAACAGGCTCAAGAGCGGTAAAATTATTATCCGCTTTATCGATGATATAGGGATTTGGACTAATAAAATAGGACTCTTGGCACTCGTTGTCGCTGACCAGCGTAAAGAAATCGGAGATGGGAAGATTCCAATGGTTGGCAATGTTCAACAGAACATTGATATTCATGTTTCCTCCTCTTACGGCTTTGCCTATCGTATTCTTGTCCAATCCCAGCTCTTTAGCTGCATCTTTGTAGGTTAGGCCTTTCCGATGCAAAAATTTTCGCAGCAAGTCTCCAGAATAAACAAGCTTTTTACCCTCTTTCATAGGAACAAAAGTGTAAACAGTTAAATCCAATTCAAACCTATTATGTTAGTTTGTTCTCTACTAATATATAAAAAAAAATCGACAACTGTGCTGTAATGCTTGTTGTATGGGATATTTTAGGCGATGAAACGACATGGACAAGGGGTTAATTCAATGCTTTACAGTATGCATAAAAATTACAGAAAAAATTCTTTATTTCGAACTATTTGTACTATTTTTGTTGGCAAATGTCGGGCACAAGAAATTTAATCTGTGCTTGACCTTATTTTGTGAACAATCCAATCAATAAATAGTTTGGCTTAAACAACTTAACTAATAACAACTATGGCAGAAAGTAAAGAAAAACTGTTTGACCAGTTCCCGCCGGTCTCCACGCAAGAATGGAAAGACAAGGTCATCGCCGACCTGAAAGGAGCTGATTTTGACAAAAAACTCGTATGGAGGACAAACGAAGGGTTTAACGTAAACCCCATGTATCGTGCCGAGGATATTGCGAATTTGCATACCACCGATTCGCTTCCCGGTGAGTATCCTTTCGTGCGGGGAACCCGTACCGACAACAACTGGCTGGTGCGTCAGGATATCAAGGTTACCGATGTCAAAGAGGCTAATGCCAAGGCTTTGGACATCCTCACAAAAGGAGTAGAGTCGCTGGGCTTTGAGATTTCGAAAGATTTGATTTCGGTAGAGAATCTGGAAACTTTGCTGCATGGTATCGATGTGGAGAAAGTCGAACTGAACTTCTCCTCTTGCATGAAAAGCACGGTGAAACTTGCCGAGACGGTAGCCGCCTATCTCAAAACGACAGGCGCCGATCTGACGAAAGTATCGGGATCTATCCGTTTCAATCCGTTCAAGCGCATGTTGACCAAGGGTCGCGATTTTGCCGACTATGCCGATGAGGCAGTGGCTGTCATCAATGCCGTGAAGGAGTTACCTCGGTTCAGAGTGCTGGCTGTCGATGCCGTGATGCTGAACAACGCAGGCTCTTTCATCACCCAGGAATTGGGCTTTGCTCTGGCCTGGGGTAACGAGTGGCTGGCCGCTCTCACCGAGAAGGGTCTGACCATTGACGAAGTAGCCAACCGGGTAAAATTCAACTTTGGTATATCGTCCAACTATTTTATGGAACTGGCCAAATTCCGGGCTGCTCGTATGCTGTGGGCTCAGATTGTAAAACAATACAATCCTGCTTGCGACTGCGCTTGCAAGATGGTCGCTCACGCACAAACCTCGGAGTTCAATCAAACCGTTTTCGATGCATATGTCAATCTGCTCCGTTCACAGACCGAGACTATGTCGGCAGCCTTGGCCGGTGTAGATTCAATCACCACGACTCCCTTCGACAAGGCCTACAAAGAGCCCGATGAATTTTCGGAGCGTATCGCCCGCAACCAGCAACTGTTGCTCAAGGAAGAGTCGCATATCAACCGCATTACCGACCCGGGAGCCGGTTCGTACTATGTCGAGACCCTTACGGTATCGATTGCCGAGCAGGCTTGGAAACTCTTCCTCGAGGTCGAGGAAAAAGGCGGTTTCTACAAAGCCGTGAAAGAGGGCTTCGTTCAGAACCAGGTAAACGCTTCGGCCGAGACTCGTCATACTAATGTAGCTCGCCGCAAAGAGATTCTGTTGGGTACCAACCAATACCCCAACTTCAACGAGGTAGCTGGTGACAAGATAGTCAAAGGCGAGGCCTGCGGTTGCGGTTGCAGCAAACACGAAGGCGAACACCACTGCGAACCCGAATTCCCCGTATTGAATACCAAGCGTGCCGCCAGCGACTTTGAAGCCTTGCGCCTGGCCACCGAGCGTTCGGGCAAACGTCCTTCGGTATTCATGCTCACTATCGGCAACCTGGCCATGCGTCTGGCCCGTTCGCAATTCTCGGCCAACTTCTTTGCTTGTGCCGGATACAAGATTATCGACAACCTCGGTTTCGAAACCGTACAGGCCGGTATCGATGCAGCTATCGAAGCTAAAGCCGATATCGTGGTACTCTGCTCGAGCGACGACGAATATGCACAATATGCTCCCGAAGCCTTCAAGCTGCTCGACGGGCGTGCTCTCTTTGTCGTAGCCGGTGCTCCTGCATGTATGGACGACTTGAAAGCTCAGGGCATCACCGAGTTTATCCATGTTCGTTCCAATGTACTTGATACGTTGAGATCGTTTAACGAAAAACTTTCGATCTGAGAAAGTCGTTCAATTTTGTATCACTCAAGAAAAACAAAAAACAATGAGACCTAATTTTAAGAATATAGATATTACAAAGGATGCTTTCGCTCACTCGGCAGGGAAAGTAGCCAGCGAGGGTGAGAACTGGATAACTCCAGAACAGATTCCCGTTAAACCCATTTATACCAAAGAAGACCTCGAGGGTCTTGAACACCTCAATTATGTAGCCGGTATCCCGCCTTTCCTGCGTGGCCCGTACAGCGGCATGTATGCAATTCGTCCCTGGACCATCCGTCAGTATGCAGGTTTCTCCACGGCCGAAGAGTCCAACGCCTTCTATCGCCGCAACCTGGCTTCGGGTCAGAAAGGTCTTTCAGTAGCCTTCGACCTCCCCACACACCGTGGCTACGATGCCGATCACGAACGTGTAGTAGGCGATGTGGGTAAAGCCGGTGTATCTATCTGCTCGCTCGAGGATATGAAAGTGCTCTTCGACGGTATCCCCTTGAACAAGATGTCGGTATCGATGACGATGAACGGTGCCGTACTTCCCATCCTGGCCTTCTATATCAACGCCGGTCTGGAACAGGGAGCCAAACTCGAAGAGATGGCCGGTACGATCCAGAACGATATCCTCAAGGAGTTCATGGTGCGTAACACCTACATCTATCCGCCCGAATTCTCGATGCGTATCATTGCCGATATCTTCGAGTTCACCTCGCAGTATATGCCCAAGTTCAACTCGATTTCGATTTCGGGTTACCACATGCAAGAGGCTGGTGCCACGGCCGATATCGAGTTGGCCTATACGCTGGCCGACGGTCTCGAGTACTTGCGTGCCGGTATCAATGCCGGTATGGACATCGACTCGTTTGCACCGCGTTTGTCGTTCTTCTGGGCCATCGGTATGAACTTCTTCATGGAGATTGCCAAGATGCGTGCCGCCCGTATGTTGTGGGCCAAGATTGTAAAACAGTTCAATCCCAAGAACCCCAAATCGCTTGCTCTGCGCACACACTCGCAAACGTCGGGTTGGTCGCTCACCGAGCAAGACCCCTTCAACAACGTGGGCCGTACTTGTATCGAGGCTATGGGTGCCGCACTGGGTCACACCCAATCGTTGCACACCAACGCTCTCGACGAAGCCATTGCGCTGCCTACCGACTTCTCGGCACGTATCGCCCGTAACACGCAGATCTACATCCAGGAAGAGACCTACATTACCAAGGAGATTGACCCCTGGGCCGGTTCATACTATGTAGAGGCTCTTACCAACGAGCTCGCACACAAAGCTTGGGAGCACATCCAGGAAATCGAGAAACTGGGTGGTATGGCCAAGGCTATCGAGACCGGTATTCCCAAACTCCGTATCGAGGAGGCTGCCGCTCGCACGCAGGCTCGTATCGACTCGGGCAAACAGACTATCGTGGGTGTGAACAAATACCGTCTCGAGAAAGAGGAGCCCATCGATATTCTCGAAGTCGATAATACCGCTGTTCGTAAAGAGCAGATCGAGCGTTTGCAGTATCTGAAATCGCACCGCGACAACGACGCCGTCAAAGCCGCCCTCGATGCCATCACCGAGTGTGTGAAGACCAAGCAGGGCAACTTGCTCGACTTGGCAGTCAAGGCTGCCAAAGTTCGCGCTACGTTGGGCGAAATCTCCTATGCTTGCGAGAAGGTAGTAGGTCGTTATAAAGCAGTAATCAGAACAATATCAGGCGTGTATTCATCAGAAACCAAAAAAGATGCCGATTTCGTTCGGGCAACGGAATTGTGCGAAAAATTTGCCAAGAAAGAAGGTCGTCAACCGCGTATCATGATTGCGAAGATGGGTCAGGACGGACACGACCGTGGTGCTAAAGTAGTTGCTACGGGTTATGCCGACTGCGGTTTCGACGTAGATATGGGTCCGTTGTTCCAGACTCCGGCCGAGGCTGCTCGCCAGGCTGTCGAGAACGACGTACATGTGTTGGGTGTCTCTTCATTGGCTGCCGGTCACAAGACTTTGATTCCCCAGGTAATCGAGGAGTTGAAGAAGTTGGGCCGCGAAGATATCGTAGTGATTGCCGGTGGTGTTATTCCCCCGCAAGATTACGACTTCCTCTACAAGGCCGGTGTGGCTGCCATCTTTGGTCCTGGTACCTCGGTAGCCAAAGCCGCTTGTCAAATTCTCGAAATTCTTCTCGACGAATAATCTTTTGACAGAAGATATAAACTCAGGCAGGGCGCGACCTTATTGGGTTGCGCCCTGTTTTTTATCTGGGGAGACAACTTGACGGTTGAACGATAGCGCCCTATTTTTTCGATAACTTTGTCTATACCAAAACACAGGGTAATAAAAATTTTTTACCGCTGGATAATAGAAATCGATTGTATATATATTATATTTACCCATCTTTCTAAACCTGATAATATGAATAAAAATTTTATCTCATTGATTGCGAGTGTATTGTTTGGGATAACCTCGCTGTATGCCATACCGGCAAGGTCTGTTCCCGAGACCATAATCCAACCCGATGGGACGGTGGTTACCGTTAGAATGGTCGGTGATGAGTTTTATCATTATCGAGTAACAGCCGATGGTATTCCAGTCGTGCGTTGTGCCGATGGTTATTATCGGTATGCCGAGTTGTTGCCCGACGGTACTGCTCAGGCCGGTCAAGTGATAGCCCGTGATGCCCAGTTGCGCACGGCATCGGATAAAGTCTATCTCGAGCAGTTGGCAGCCCAGAAGGTATCGCAGGGTATGGTTGCCCAGCACAGACTGAAGAAACAGCAGAAACAGCGTAGCATTGCCCGGAAGGCGACACAGGCGACCACGGGCAGCGATATCCATGGCTTGGTACTGTTGGTCGAGTTTAGCGACAAGAAATTTAATGCGGCAAATACTCGCGACGATTTCGAAGAGATGATGAACAAGGAGGGGTATAACTATCAAGGCGCCATAGGTAGTGCACGCGATTATTTCATC
This sequence comes from Barnesiella sp. An55, assembly GCF_002161555.1. Classification (GTDB taxonomy): domain Bacteria; phylum Bacteroidota; class Bacteroidia; order Bacteroidales; family Barnesiellaceae; genus Barnesiella; species Barnesiella merdipullorum. Next base: position 19,409 of record NZ_NFHZ01000001.1, read on the forward strand.
GCACAGTCCGATGGCAAGTTCCAGCCCACCTTCGATGTGGTGGGACCCATTACCCTTGACAAGACGATGGCCTATTATGGAGGTAACGACCGATATACCGGCAATGATGCCCGTCCCGAGGAGATGATAATCGATGCTTGTCGGAAGGTAGAGTCAACGGTCGATTTTACCATCTACGATCGCGACAACGACGGCTTTATCGATTTGGTCTATGTCATTTATGCCGGTTATGGCGAGTCGGCCAACGATGAGGCCGGTTCGCTCGACGATACCATTTGGCCCCATGCCTGGTATGTATATCAAGGAGCCGGGAAGTCGGTATCGGTCGATGGAAAATATATCGACGCCTATGCCTGCTCGGCCGAGTTGCAGGGAAATACCGGGACCTATCGTGATGGCATCGGTTCGTTCTGCCATGAGTATAGCCACACGTTGGGCTTGCCCGACTTCTACGATACCGGCGGTTCCAATTATGGTATGAGCACCTGGAGTTTGATGGACTATGGTTGCTACAACGGTCCCGATATGAACGACGACGGTCACAGCGACGGCTCTGTACCCGTAGGTTATACGGCTTATGAGCGTGAATTCTGCGGCTGGATTACAATCGAGGAACTGACCTCGCCGGCTACCATCACGCTCGAAAATCTGGCCGACAGTAAAAAAGCCTACAAGATTGTATCGAGTGACAAGGATCAGTACTTTACTCTCGAGAATCGTCAGCAGATGGGGTGGGACCAGTATATGGCCGCTTCGGGTTTGATGATTTTGAAGGTCGATTACGACCAGACGATTTGGGATAACAATATCGTCAATTGTGAGCCTACTCGCCAATGCATGACTATCATGCCGGCCGATAATCACCGCAGCTTCTACGACGAGGCCGGTGACCTTTATCCCTACAAGGGTAACAACTCGTTTACCGACGAGAGTACACCTGCGGCACGAACCAATGACGGGTTGTTGCTGGGTAAGCCGGTTACCAACATCACTCAGGAAAATGGTGTGATTACCTTCGATTTTATGGGTGGAGGGACCTTGGTTGAAGCGCCTGTGGCCAATGAGGCAACGGGGGTAACCACGACTGGCTTTACCGCCAACTGGTCGCCGGTTGAGGGTGCCACCAGCTATACGCTTTATGTCGATCGCAAGCAGCCGTCGGCCGGGGGCGATATCCTGTTGTCGGAAGATTTTGGCAAATGTACCACGGCCGGTACAGCTAATTTGGGTGGAACCACCTCGTTTAAAGAGGTAGATGCCCAATATTTCCAACAGTCGGGTTGGAGTGGCAAGTATCTCTATCCCGAGGTTGGAATGATGAAACTGGGCAACTCGTCCAACGGTGGTGCCTTGTGTACGCCCGCTCTCGATTTGTCGTCGTGCGATGGTACATTTACCGTTCGATTCGATGCTTCGCGATACGACAACGATAAGGAGAAAAGTGTCATGAAGGTTTATCTCGAAGGCGACGAAGCCAATGCCCAATCGACCGAACTGCTTTTGCTCGATCCCATCACCTATGAGATGACTTTTACCGGCGGAACGGCCAATAGCAAGATTGTGCTTGAATCGACATCCAGCAGTGGTAAGAAGAGAGCCTATATCGATAATATCGTGGTGTATAGCGGTGATGTTCAGCTCGACACCCAGGCCAAACCGGCTGCTGTTACAGCCGAGTGGCCCATGGAGGTGACGGGGATTACCGAGACCTCTTATCCGCTGACGAATCTCGAGCCGGGCTATATCTATTCCTATAAGGTAAAAGCGGTTACAGCCGAGAACGAGGAGAGTAACTACTCCAATACGGTGAAGGTCGATTTAACCGGCTCGTCGGGCATCTGCGGCATCCTTGAGGTCAATCATCGCATCTATGCTGCCGAAGGTGGTATAGTGGTTGAGTGTGAGACCACACAGCCCGTCGAGGTGGTCAATCTTGCCGGCCAGGTGGTAACCTCTACCACGATACGTGGTCGTGCCATATTGCCGGTGCCTGTGGCAGGGGTCTATATCGTGCGTTGCGGTACGGCCGTAGCCCGTGTAATGGTTCGATAGTGTAAAGAACGATGATACTGTAAGACCGGGGCCTGTTTTTCAACGGCCCCGGTCTTTTTTGTGCGCGTACATGCCAGTTTTTGTGAGAGGCTGAGACCGATATTCTAATTTTTGTTAGCGTTATTGGGAGAAAAGGAAGGAATCGCTATATTTACTCCTCAAAAGCAGGACTTTTATGGCACAGAGCTATTGGCGTGACATAGTGGCAAGGCCACTGAAAAAAGAGAAGTTGGAAGAGTGTGTAGCCGAGCGGCTGCAATACGACCCGACTCTCGACGAATTGATGGCTTTGGCGTTGGGCAATACCCCCGAAGCCTTTCGGGCATCGCGTTGTGTAGCTCTTGTTTATGAATGGGAGAGGCCCCTGTTTTTGAAGTACAAGAGCCGGTTTGTGACCGACTTCGCACAAGTGGTTCATCCCGGGGTGCGTCGTATATATGCCCGCTTGTTGCAACACTTGTTGGCGCGAGGCGAATATAATCCCGACAGGGAGTCGGCCGAGCATCTGGCCGAGGTCGTTTGCGACTGGAGCGTTGAACCGGGAGTAAAGCTATCGACACTGGTATGGACCCTCTCGATACTGAACGATTTGGCGTCGCAAGTCGAGTGGGCCGAGGCGATGATGTGGCAACTGGTCGAGTTGAACGACGTGGACCGCTCACCAGGCATGAGAGCTTTGTTGCGTAGGGTGCGCCAATCATTTAAAATAGCTTAAATGGACTCTGTCACTCTCGAGAACTTGTGGATATGATTACATTTGTAGAGAGAATCCTGTGGGAAAAGGAGGTTTTTATATGAGAAAGTTTTTGTTTTATATCGTAGTGGCAGCCTTGTCGCTGACAGGGTGCCGGTCGGTATCGGTACTTTCGTTTGATGTGTGGCGGCCGGCCAAAGTGACCTTCCCGCCTACCATTCAGCGGGTAACTGTTGTAAGTAATTCGGCAGAACCCAGCGAGAAGGAAGGGAATAGGTATAAGGACGTATCGGGTAAGGAATATACACTGGTTGTTCCGCATGACAGCACAACCTACCGGTTGGCCGAATGTATAGCCCTCGACTTGGCCGACGCACACTATTTCCCCGAGATTACCATTTTTTATGACGATTCAATCACTCTGCCCAAGGGGCTCTATCCGTTGTTGAACGATACTCAGTTGGCTGCAATACGGGGGGGGGCCGATCACACGGCTGTCGTTTCGCTCGATCGCACCGATATGGCCGTGAATATGGAAGATCAGATTCTGCAAGACGATTGGGGTGGGACAGCTCTTGTGACCAACCTGTCTGTGGCTACGACGTTGGTTTTGCGGGTTTATTGGCCCGATAAGGTAGAACCTACTACTCAAATTGTGAACGATACGGTTTCATGGCAGGCTTTTGGCTATACGCCCGGTGATACCCATGGCAGGTTGCCCCAGACCTCAGAGTTTATTCAGGAGGTCATGACTCATATCTCTCGTCGGGTGCGCGACCTGTTTATTCCTCACGAAGATAGTGTAGAGCGTTATATCTACACCTCGACCGAACCGGCCATGAGCGATGCCTATGATTATTGGCAACAGCAGAAGTTCACCGAGGCTTCGTACTTGTGGGAGTATGTATATGAAGAGATGAAAAACAAGACCAATCGGGCCATGGCCGCAGCCAATCTGGCAGTATATAACGAGTTGTTCGACCGCTACGACGAGGCTATTGGGTGGGCCGATAAGGCAATAACGCTTTTCCAGGAGAAATCGAAAGGAAACGAATCGGTCGATGTGGCCATGCTCGAGGAGTACCTGCATCAATTGCGGGTGCGGAAGAACGACAATTCGACACTTCAGCTTCAGATGTAATGAGGCTTGACTTGATGCAATAAGAAAATCGGCAGAGAATAACATACATGTCTATTCTCTGCCGATTTCTTTATGGAAACGATTCGCCTTTCAGCGTTCGAATGTTATGGTCACATTGCCCGAACCTACCGCGGCAGCCAGCCCCGAGGGGTTGTCCACGCGACCTATGCGGGTGTAGCGGTAGGAAGTAGAAAAGCTCTTGTAGAACAAGACAACGCACGACGAGCCGTATAGCATGAGGTCTCCCTCTTGTATGGTACCCGGCGATATGGCTTGGGTAGGCAGACTTTGGTCGAGATAGACATACTTTTCGTTACCATTCAGTTCGCTCATGGCTAAACGCATGGGCAGCATGGCTGCAAAGGCTTGTGCCGTAGAGTTGTCTTCGAGAGTAGCGGTAAAAGAGGCATTGCCTATGGTTAATTTCAGAGTCATAAGATCAATGTTTTCGGGGTTATCGTTATCATTGTCTTCGTTGTCCGGGGAGGATAGCCACTGGGCCATCGTTACGGTCACAAGCGGTGAGTATGGGACTGAAGGACGTGGCAACGAGTAGGATGATGATCAGGAGGCGCCGTTTCATATTTATTTCGATTGGGTTTCGTCGTCGGTTTCGATAACATGAATCAGTCGGGCCGGTACCCCACCCACAACCGTGTTTGCGGCAACATCTTTGGTTACTACGGCTCCGGCAGCCACTACCGCATTGTCGCCTATGGTGACACCTTGCAAAATGGTGGCATTGGCACCCACCCACACGTTTCGGCCCAGTACGATGGGGGCGGGGTAGGTCGTCTTGCGGTCTTGAGGAGCGAGCCCATGGTTGAGGGTGGCAAATACGACCCCATGACCTATTTGGCAACCGTCGCCGAGGGTAATGCCTCCGTGGTCCTGGAAGTGACAGCAGTCGTTAATGAATACATCTTCGCCCAGGTGGATATTCTTTCCAAAGTCGGCATAGATGGGCGGGAAGAGCCGTACCGTAGCCGGTATGGGCTGGCCGGTGAGTTGAGCGAGCAGTTCGCGTATTTCGTCGGGGGTATGGTACGAGCCGTTCAACTGGCAGGTGATGCGTCGGGCCTCGTCACTCATCCTGTTCATGAATTCACCGATTTCGGGACCGCAGAGCGGTTTACGGGCGGCCGTATGTTTGAGAAATTCTTCGAGAGTCATCGTGTTTTTATTTTAAGTATTTACGGAAGAATGCTTCGATCTTGTCGAAGGGGATGATATCGGTGCGGTCGTAGAGATCGACATGAGAAGCTCCGGGAATAATCATCAGTTCCTTGTTGTCGCCGGTGAGTTTCTTGAAGGCGTCTTGGCTGAAGTATAACGAGTGAGCCTTTTCGCCGTGAATCATGAGCACGGCGCTTCGTATCTCGTTGCTGTAGGTCAACAGCGGAGTATTGATGAACGAGAGGGCCGAAGTGACATTCCAGCCGCCATTGGAGTTGAGCGAGCGTTTGTGATAGCCGCGTGGTGTCTTGTAGTAGGCATAGTAATCCTTGACGAACTGGGGCGCGTCGTCGGGTAGTGGATCGACGACACCACCGGCCAGAGCATAGGAGCCGTTGCAGGCATCGATGGTGCGCTGGGCGTTGAGTTTCTGGCGCAATGCATAGCGTTGGTCGGCGTCCATCGAGTCGAAATAGCCGTTGGCATTGACCCGGCTCATGTCGTACATGGTCGAGGTGACCGTGGCCTTGATGCGGGTGTCGATAGCTGCTGCGTTGAGTGCCATGCCGCCCCAACCGCAGATGCCCAGGATACCAATGCGCTCGGGATCTACATTGTCGCGTATCGACAGGAAATCGACAGCGGCGCAAAAGTCCTCGGTGTTGATGTCGGGCGATGCCACATAGCGAGGCTCGCCGCTGCTCTCGCCCGTGTAAGAGGGGTCAAAGGCGATGGTAAGGAATCCGCGTTCGGCCAGTGTTTGGGCATAAAGCCCCGAAGCCTGTTCTTTTACGGCACCGAAGGGGCCCGAGATAGCGATGGCCGGCAATTTGCCTTCGGCATTTTTAGGGATATACATATCGGCAGCCAAGGTGATGCCGAACCGGTTTTTGAAATACACGCGCTCGACGGTGACCCGATCGCTTGGGGCAAACGTCTTGTCGTTTTCTTGTGCTTGAATCGTATTCATTGTCATACAAATTAAAAACAGGGTGAAGATAAAATTTTTCGTATTCATGACTATTCTGGTATAGGCCCGCTTTCGTGGCCGATTTATCGACTACAAACATAGTGGGAGTTGGGGAAGTGAGTTGTATATAAATTACAGAATTTCATACCCAAATCCCGGGTTGGTCTCTTAAATGGTGACGATAAGGGGACGTAAAAGAAAACGCCCGGAGAATCATCTCCGGGCGTTTCCCTTATGATTTATGCGGGGTATTAGCCTTGGATAGCGGCGATACCGGGCAATACTTTTCCTTCGATAGCCTCGAGCAGAGCACCACCGCCTGTCGAAACGTAGGAAACCTGATCGGCCAGACCGAACTTGTTGACACAAGCTACCGAGTCGCCACCACCTACGAGCGAGAAGGCACCGTTCTTGGTAGCCTCTACGATAGCCTCGGCAACGGCACGAGAACCGGCAGTGAAGTTGTCGAACTCGAATACACCCGTCGGGCCATTCCAGAGGATGGTTTTCGATTTCTTGATTACATCGGCAAAGAGAGCTTCCGATTTGGGACCGATGTCCATACCCTCCCAACCGTCGGGAATTTTGTCCACGTCGCAGAAGTCGGTGTGAGCATCGTTCGAGAAGTCATCGGCGATTTTGGCATCGACAGCCAGCACGAGGTTTACGTGGTTGGCTTTGGCTTTTTCGATCAGTTCGAGAGCCAGGTCGAGTTTGTCGTCTTCACAGATGGAGTTACCGATTTTGCCACCCAGAGCTTTGGTGAACGTATAGGTCATACCGCCGGCGATGATGAGGTTATCGACTTTGGTCAAGAGGTTTTCGATGATATCGATCTTCGACGAAACCTTCGAGCCACCCATGATGGCGGTGAAGGGACGTACCATCTCTTTCATTACTTTGTTTACGGCAGCAACCTCTTTACCCATGAGGTAACCAAACATTTTGTTCTCGGGGGTAAAGTATTCGGCCATCAGAGCCGTAGAAGCGTGAGCACGGTGAGCCGTACCGAAGGCGTCGTTTACATATACGTCGGCCAGGCTGGCGAGTTCTTTGGTAAACTCTTTCTGGCTGGCTTTGATAGCCTTCTTGGCAGCAGCTTTCTCTTCGTCGCTGGCATCTTCGGCCAAGCCTCTGGGTTTGCCCTCTTCCTCGGCGTGGAAGCGGAGGTTCTCAAGCAACAGCACTTCGCCCGGTTTCAGAGCAGCGGCAGCGGCTTTTACCTTGTCGCCTACACAGTCATCGACAAATTTTACTTCGGTGCCCAGCAGTTCGCTCAGGTGAGCTACGATGTGACGCAACGAGAATTTATCTTCGGGACCTTTTTTGGGACGGCCCAGGTGCGAACCGATAATGAGGCTGCCGCCATCGGCCAGGATCTTTTTCAACGTAGGCAAAGCCTTTACCATACGAGTGTCGTCGGTGATATTAAAGTTCTCGTCGAGGGGAACATTAAAATCTACGCGTACAAATGCCTTTTTACCGGCAAAATTGTAATTGTCAATTGTTTGCATATCGTTTAATATTTAGTATGTAACTCGTTTCTGTTTGGCAAATTTAGGTAAAAATCGATTATCTTTTTACTATTAAATGCTATTTTCTCTAAAAATCAGAGTAATCCCTTGCTGTGCAACAGATGTTCCATCTCGTATTGCACCTTGAGGGCCTCTTCGCGGGCGGATGCGGCAAACGATTCGTCGGTTGCGGCATAGATGATTTTGCGCGAAGAGTTAACAAGCAGACCACACTCGCTGTTCATTCCATAGGTGGCTACCTCTTCGAGGCTGCCGCCTTGGGCACCTACGCCCGGCACGAGCAGAAAATTGTGGGGGGCAATGCGGCGAACGTCTTCAAACAGCTTGCCTTGCGTGGCTCCTACGACAAACATCAGTTGCTCGTCGGTAGCCCAGGTCTGTGCCACACGCATTACCTTCTCAAACAGGCGTTCGCCGTTGGCATCGGTTGTCAGCTGGAAGTCGTGCGACCCTTTGTTGGAGGTGAGCCCCAGCAGGATGACCCATTTGTCGGGATATCCGAGGAAGGGTTTCACGCTGTCTTCACCCATATAGGGGGCCACGGTCACGGCGTCGAGATCGAGGTGGCAGAAGAAGCTGCGGGCATAGAGCTCCGAGGTATTGCCTATGTCGCCTCGCTTGGCATCGGCGATAATGAACTGGTCGGGATAGTTCTCGCGCAGATAGCTCACGGTCTTTTCGAAGGCTGTCCAACCCATCACGCCCAGACTTTCGTAGAAAGCCAGATTGGGTTTGTAGGCTACGCACAGGTCGGCCGTGGCATCGATAATGGCTTTGTTGAAGGCAAAGATAGGGTCTTCGTCCGATTTCAGATGCTCGGGAATCTTTTGAATGTCGGTATCCAGTCCCACGCAGAGGAAGGATTTTTTCCGCTTGATATTTTCGAATAGCTGTTTCTTGTTCATGATATAGGGGATTATAGTTCACTCTCTTTCATTCGCTCGGCATTTTCGGCCACGATGAGGTGGTCTATGCAGTCTTGTATATCGCCGTCCATAAAGGCTGCCAGGTTGTAGATGGTATAGTTGATGCGGTGGTCGGTGATGCGCCCCTGCGGGTAGTTGTAGGTGCGAATTTTGGCCGATCGGTCGCCGGTCGATACCATGGTCTTGCGTCGGCTGGCAATATCGTCGATATACTTCTGGTGCTCTTTGTCGTAGATAAACGAGCGTAACCTCGAGAGGGCTCGCTCTTTGTTTTTGGGTTGGTCGCGGGTTTCGGTACACTCGATGAGTATCTCCTCGGTCACGCCGGTAATGGGATTTTTCCAGTTGTACCGCAGCCGCACGCCCGATTCTACCTTGTTCACGTTCTGGCCGCCGGCACCACTCGAGCGGAAGGTATCCCATTTGATTTCACCCTCGTTGATCTCTACATCAAACTCTTCGGCCTCGGGCAGCACGGCTACTGTGGCGGCTGAGGTGTGTACACGCCCCTGGGTCTCAGTGGCGGGTACCCGTTGCACGCGGTGTACACCCGATTCATATTTGAGGGTGCCATACACGTTGTCGCCTGTCACGGTGAAGATAATCTCTTTGTATCCGCCCGAGGCACCCTCGCTGTAACTGCTCACCTCGGTTTTCCATCCCTTGGTCTCGCAATACTTGGTGTACATGCGGAAGAGGTCGCCGGCAAAGATGGCAGCCTCGTCGCCGCCCGTTCCGCCTCGTATCTCGACAATGGCATTCTTGCTGTCTTCGGGGTCGGCCGGTACAAGCAGCAGCTTTATCTCTTCTTCGAGTTGTGGCAGCTGGGCCGTGCACGATTCGAGTTCTTCTTTGGCCATCTCGCGCATCTCGGGGTCGCTCTCGGTTTCGAGTAGCTGGCGCGATTCGTCAATGCCGTTCAGCAGTTGTTTGTAGCGTTTGGCCGCTTCGGATATTTTTTCAAGTTCCCTGTATTCTTTGGTGAGTTTTACAAACCGTTTCATGTCGCCGATGACGGCAGGGTCGGTAATCAATGTTCCTATTTCTTCAAATCGGATAAGCAATCCTTCCAATTTTTCCAATAGTGAATTGTGTTCGCTCATTAGGACAATATTTGCTTTTGGGGCAAAGATACGAAATTCGCTCGATTTATTTTAACAGTAGGGTTGAAAAGATGACTCGGTGCAGAACGAGTGGTTTTTCACCATGTCTGCACCGGGCCATCTGATATACAGAGTAGTAGTTTGGGGATAAAACGTCTGTGAGGAAAGATTGTTTGTGGGGGTAGGAAACTTAACGTGTTTTAACAACAAAATCGCCAGATTCCCATAGAGGGAGTCTGGCGATTGATGATTTTTTATGGTTACCCGAATTAGAACCAGCGAACGTAGGCCAAATCTTGACGATGGGGCAGGTCGGGGTTCTGGGGGAACATACGGAACGAGTAGCGGAATACGCCCGAGTCGTTGAGCAGGTAACGCAGTTTGTAGGTTACCTTGGTTCCGTCGGTTTGAACCGGTTTCATTTCGAGAGTCTTGTACGGCTCGGTGTTGCCATCTTCGACACTGGCGATAACAAGCTCTACACCCAGGCAGTTGCCCAGACCCTTGTTGTCGAGTACGACAGTCATTTCATACTCTTCGCCTACATGGGGGTTGTAGAGCAACCCGTCGGGAATCGATACCGAGTAGATTTCGATGTCGTTCCATTTCGATACGAACTCCTCTTTCCAGGCGGCAATCTCTTTGGCTTTGGCAAAGTGGTCGGCCTTGAGTAGTTTGGTGCGTTTGCCCTCTTTCATGTAGAAGCGGTCGATGTAGTCGTGCAACATGCGCTCCATGGTGAAGTTGGGTGCAATCTTGGCAATCGAGTTCTTGATGTATTGTATCCACTCGGGAGAGTAGCCCTTGCTGTTCTTGGCGAAGTAGAGGGGTACGATTTGGTTCTCGAGCATCGAGTAGATGGTAGCGGCATCGAGTTTGTCTTGTTGGCTTTGATCCTGGAAGGTGCGTTTGTCGGTGAGCGCCCAGCCGGCACCTTCGCGGTAGCCTTCGTACCACCAGCCGTCGAGTACCGAGAAGTTGAGCACACCGTTCATCTCGGCCTTTTCGCCCGATGTACCCGATGCTTCGAGCGGACGGGTAGGAGTGTTCAGCCAGATATCTACACCCGAGATGAGTCGTTTGGCTACCTTCATGTCGTAGTTCTCGAGGAAGATAATCTTGCCGAGGAACTCGGGCATGCGCGAAATTTCGACAATCCGTTTGATCAGACCTTGACCGGCGCCGTCGGCAGGGTGGGCCTTACCCGAGAAGATGAACTGTACCGGGTAGTTGGGGTTGTTGACAATCTTCGAGAGACGGTCGAGGTCGGTGAAGAGCAGGTGTGCGCGCTTGTAGGTGGCAAAACGACGGGCAAAACCGATGAGCAGGGCGTTGGGGTTGATTTTCTCGAGAACCGAAACGATGCGCGAGGGGTCGCCCTGGTTTTTCAGCCAGGTTTCGCGGAAGTCGTCTTTCACGAACTTCACGAATTTGTTCTTCAACGTTTGACGGATGTTCCAGATAATCTCGTCATCGACGTCGTAAATCTTCTCCCACATCTTGGGATCGGATTGATGGCCCATGAATTCGGGCCCGAAGGTCTTTACATAGAACTCTTTCCACTCCGATGCGGCCCAGGTAGGCATGTGTACGCCATTGGTCACATAGCCCACGTGCAGTTCGTCGGGGCTGTATCCTTTCCAGATGGGTTGGAACATCTTTTGCGAAACCTTGCCGTGCAGCCAGCTCACACCGTTTACCTCCTGGCAGGTGTTGCAGGCAAATACACTCATCGAGAATTTCTCGTTGGTATCGGGGTTTTCACGACCCATGTTCATGAGGTCTTTCCATTCGATACCCAGTTTGGCGGGGAACTCACCCATATACTTGCCGAAGAGCGACTCGTCGAAATAGTCGTGACCGGCCGGTACGGGAGTGTGCACCGTGTAGAGCGACGAGGCACGTACTACCTCGAGGGCTTCGCTGAATTTGAGGTGCTCGTTCTGTACATAGTCCACCAGACGTTGCACGTTCAGCAGGGCGGCGTGACCTTCGTTGCAGTGGTAGAGGTCGGTTTTAATACCCAGTTTGTTCAACATCAAGATACCGCCAATACCCAGCAGGTACTCTTGTTTCATGCGGTTTTCCCAGTCACCACCGTAGAGCTGATAGGTGATGGAACGGTCCCACTCGCTGTTGGAGTCGAGGTCGGTATCGAGCAGATACAGGCTGATGCGGCCCACGTTTACCCGCCAGATGTGGGCATAGACGATGCGGCCGGGATAGGGAACCTCGAGTACCATGGGACGGCCGTCTTTCTCGGTCATCTGCTCGATAGGCAACTGATTGAAGTTTTGAGCTTCGTAGTTGGCAATTTGCTGACCGTCGATTGAGAGGGTTTGGGTGAAGTATCCATATCGGTAGAGGAAACCTACGCCTGTCATATCTACGTTGCTGTCGCTGGCCTCTTTCAAGTAGTCGCCGGCAAGAATACCGAGACCGCCCGAGTAGATTTTCAGCACATGGGTCAAACCATACTCCATGCTGAAGTAGGAGATCGAGGGAATATCCTTGCGTTTCTCTACATGAAGGTATTTTTCGAAATGCTCATACACTTCCTTGATGTCGTGCATGATTTGTTTATCCTTGGTTATCTCTTCGAGTCTTTCATACCCGATGCGTTGCAGGAATAGAACGGGGTTCTCGTGAACCGCTTTCCATAAATCTTTATCTATCGTTTTAAACAAGTTTTTGGCCTCACTGTTCCATGACCACCATAGATTTTTTGCTAAGACTGCCAGGCAGTTCAACTCTGCCGGAACTTGCGATTTAACAGTAATATCACGCCAGTTAGGAGTGTTTGTGTTGCTTACTTGTACTTTCATAATAGAATATTGAATTTATTATTAAGTCTTATTCTGATGTTAGTATTCCGAGTCTTTTTCTACGGGCTTGCGTTGTGATGCTTTTTCCAATGCCAGGTGAAAAGCCTGCGAGTAGTATTCGATGAAGTTTTTCCATTCGGCTTCGAGCGAAACGGCCGTGGCTGCCTGTGCTATCTTCTCGCGTTGTGCCTTGCTGCAGTGGCTCAGGGCGAGAACGGCATCGGCCAGTTCTTCCGAAACCTCTACAAAGTTGAAGTCGCTGCGGTGCAGCACCTTTACGCCCGATTTCCTCAGCCCTTGTTCCTTGCGGCTGTTGATCCATTGACCGAATCCCGAAAGGTCGGTCGTGATGGTGGGTACCCCAAACGCAATACTCTCGAGCGGGGTGTAGCCCCACGGTTCGTAGTACGAGGGGAACGCTGTGGCGTCGAGGCCGATGAGCAGGTCGTAGTACGATAGATTTACAATGCCGTCGTCGCCTGTCAGATAGGAGGGTATGAAGACAATCTTCAACTCATTCCCGGTGGGGTTGTCGAGGTGCAGGTAATGTATTTGGTTCACCACACTGTCCTGATCGTAGTTGTGGAGCGTGTGGGTGATAAAGGGCTCGGGCAGGGGAGTCGTCTCGTGATTCTGTCGCTTCAGCCGGTCTTGCAAATCGGCACGGGGCACGTCAACCCATGCGGGCACCAAAACGAAAGCGACAACTTCGCGGCCCAGGTCGGAACTTTGTGCTACTCGTTTGATGGCATCGACAAAGAGATCGATACCTTTGTTTTTGTATTCATATCGTCCCGAGGTGGCAATGAGGAATGCATTCTTGTTGGGACGTTCGCCCGTGAGGGCTTCGGTAATATCGAAGAGCTGCTGGCGGGCTGTCTTACGACGCTCGTTATAAATATCTTCTGCCGGGACGAAGTTGCGTTCAAAACCGTTGGGGGTCACAATATCGGGTTTGCGGTCGAGCAATTGTGTGCACTCTTTGGCGGTGATTTCGCTCACTGTCGTGAAGCAGTCGGCCTCGATAGCTGCCGTTTTTTCCAACGAGTGTTTCGATACGATGTTCAGTTGTTCGGCCATCTGGTCGCCATTGTATCCGGCCAGGTAGTCATACAGAGGTTTGCCGTTGCCGGCAATCGACCGCCCTATCGAGGTAGCGTGAGTCGTGAAGAGCGTAGCCACCTGCGGCAGTGTGTATTTGATATGCAGCAGTCCCATACCGGTCATCCACTCGTCGAAGTGGGCCACCACGTTGTACTTCTCGCCATGGATAAATTTGTAGAAACTCTCGATGACCAGTGCGGAGGCATAAGCAAAGGCACACGATTCGTCGTAGTCGCCATAGGCCGGCAGTGAGTTCACGCCATAGCGGTTCCACATCTCACCGTAAAGGTCGTTTTTGTAGGCATAGAGCGGTTTGAAATCTACCAGAATCACGATAGGGCGACCCGGCACATTCCAGCGGCCCACCTTAACCTTCATGTTTTGAGGCAGACAGGCTTCGCGTTGCCACTCTTTCAAAAGCGTTTTCGAGCGAGTAAAATAGGGTGAGGGTTTATCGCCCCAAATGTCGGGACCGATAAAGATGATTTTATCTTTATATTGTTTCTGTAAAGTCTTTGCCTTGGTCGAAAGTACCGTGTAGATACCGCCTACCTTGTTGCAAACTTCCCAGCTAACTTCAAAAATATAATCTGGTGTGAGTCGTTTTTCCATTACTTTAAAATCATTTCCTGTTGTTCCTTGGGAAATGGAGAGTGCAAATTTAGAGAAAATATTTTGTAACACAGCGATAAAATAATTTTTTTGCAAATTCTTGGTCGGCCGAGTAAATGAACTTTATAGATAAAAGCAGCTTTTTGCTCCCTTTGCTCAAGGCTATCTTTTCATTCTGTTTTTCTTGTAATCAGAAAAGGTGTATTAAATTCTTCGGATACACGGGCCTGGTGCCGTTAAGTGATTGGAGTGGAGGCTCTCTTGTTCTTGGAAGAAGAAAATTTGATTAAAGAAGGTTGAGAAAACTTCTTTTTCGTTTGTCTCTGCGCTATCCTTTTGTTATCTTTGGCACAGTGTAAACTAAAAATAGATGAGCTATGGCTAACAAAAGATCACTGAAAAAAGAGATTAACTACATCGCTGGCGAATTGCTGGCCGAGTGTCTGTTCAATAAATATTATGTGCCCGGGATCGATGCCGGTAAGGTTGACGAGCTGATGGGTAAAATCGCCGGGATTCAGGACGATTTCCTGTGCCGGGTGAGCGCCAATGGCGACAAGGATGCCAAGAAGGTAAAGATATATTACAAAAAACTGCGTGCCGATTTCGACAAGGCAATCGACGGCGTCTTTGAAGAATTGGCTGCCCTTAACGGTTGATGGCTGCCATGAAACGGGCCATAAGCCGCCTTGTGCTGAAGATATTGGGGTGGCAGGTCGTGGTTACGCAGCCCGACTATCCCAAGTGTGTCATTTGCGTGGCGCCCCACACGAGCAACTGGGATTTCTTCATCGGTAAGTTGGCCTATTTGTCGATAGGCCGTTTCGCCGGGTTCATGATGAAGAAAGAGTGGTTTTTCCCGCCGCTGGGCGCTCTGTTGCGTTCGATGGGCGGGGTGGCTGTGTCGCGCGACCGGCACACCGATATGGTGTCGCAACTGGTGTCGATATTCGACTCGCGCGAGCGCTTCTCCATCGCCATTACTCCCGAGGCTACTCGTAAACCCAATGCCGACTGGAAGAAGGGCTTCTATTATATCGCACAAGGATCCCATGTGCCTATCGTGCTGGCCTATATCGACTATAAGGAGAAGCGGGTAGGTATTGAACGTACATTTATCCCTACGGGCGATGTCGAGGCCGATATGCGGGAAATCAAGTTGTATTACAAAGATTTCCACGCACTCAAGCCCGAGAATTTTGTAACCGGATTGTAAGTATTCGTTTTGAGGTCGGGCAGACGGTTTGGTTTGCCCGACCTCTTTTATATAATCGAGTGTATGAATGAAATCCTGAGGGTCGCCCTGGTGCAGACCGATATTGTGTGGGAAGATAAAGAGCAGAATCTGTTGCACTGCGCTGCGGTGTTGGAGGGGCTTTCGGGTCGTTGCGACCTGGCGGTACTCCCCGAGATGTTTACTACGGGGTTTTCGATGCGGGCCGAAGAGTTGTCCGAACCGGTATCGGGCCCTACGGTCGAAGCCCTGATGGGCTGGGCTCGTCGCTATAACCTGGCCTTGGCCGGTAGTTTCATGGCCCGGGAGGGCGAGGTGTGCTACAACCGGGGTTTTATGGTCATGCCCGATGGCGAGGTTCATTACTACGACAAGCGTCATCTCTTCCGCATGGGGGAGGAGGGGCGTCATTTTGCAGCTGGCGACCGGCGTCTCGTGGTGAACTATCGCGGGTGGAATATTGCCTTGCAGGTTTGCTACGACTTGCGTTTCCCGGTTTGGTGCCGCAATGTGAACAACGAATATGACTTGCTGCTGGTCGTGGCCAACTGGCCCCAGTCGCGAGCCTATGCCTGGAGCAGCCTGCTGGTGGCCCGGGCTATTGAAAATGCAGCCTATGTGTGCGGTGTGAATCGCACGGGGCACGATGCCACCTCGATGGTCTATCGGGGAGACACGATGGCTGTGGGGGTAAAGGGCGAAATTCTGGCCGAGGCCGAACCTTTTACCGAGCAGGTGGTCGAGGTGGAGCTCGACCTGTCGAAGGTGCGCCGCTTCAGAGAGAAGTTTCCCGTATGGAAAGATGCCGACGATTTTCTGTTGCGGTGATTCTTGTTTAAGATTTAGAAGGTTTAAAAGGAAAGTGGCAGCGACCCTCTCGGGCCACTGCCACGCTTGTTATTGTGTGTAATCTGTAAAAGTCGTGTTTATGGACGGGTTTCAGGAGCATCCGTTTCGCGTAGCTTGCACTCCCAAATGACCCCTTTGTCGATGGCTCCTTCGAAAAACTGTCTGACCGCTTCCCGACGGGCCGGTGGCATGAGGCCGCCGTATTTGAGGCACATCTTGCCCTCGCTGTCATAGACCGTGGTGGTGTTCTTGTCGAAAGCTCCCGGTGTAGGCATATAGATTACATAGTAGAGAGCCCCCTCTTTCTCATAGAGGGTAATGCGGCACTCGGCTTGTGATAGTGCCTTTTTCCGTTCTTTCAACCAGGCGATTTCATCGACGGGGTTGTGTCGGTTGGGATTCTTTTCGACTACATATTTGCTGCCGGCACAAGAGAGCAGCAGTACTCCGCAGAACAGAACGATGAGATTGCGAACCGTTTTCATAGGGCATTTCCTTTTTAGGCTTTATAACGTATCCACTTGATCATCTCCTTGTAACTGGGTTTCTTGCCATACATGAGTATGCCTACGCGATAGATTCGTCCGGCAACCCAGGCCAACCCAATGGCCGAACCGTAGAGAATAACCATCGAGAGAATGAGTTCCCACATCGATACCCCAAAGGGGATGCGCACCATCATGACAATGGGCGAGGTGAAGGGTATCATCGAACACCACATGGCCAGAGGTCCGTCGGGATTTTCGGCACTGAAAATGCCGGCATAGAGGGCAAAGATGATGATGAAGGTGATGGGCACCATGAATTGTTGCGTGTCCGACTCGTTATCGACGGCCGACCCGATGGCAGCAAAGAGCGAGGCGTAGAGGATGTATCCGCCGATGAAGAAGAGCACGAAGCAGACGAGCAATTGGGTGATGTCGATGCTGCCCAACATTTGTTGAATCTCTTGCATGGCTCCCATTTCACTGGTTAACTGGGCCGTGTCGATACTGCCTACACCGCCGGTCATGGCAGCCATGTCGTTCATTTGCGAGGGATCGACACCTCCGCTAATCGAGAAGTAGGCTCCGGCCGAGAGGAATATGCCCACCAGGAAGATAATCCAGATACCCAACTGGGTGAGGCCCACCAACCCGATACTGGTAATTTTGCCAATCATCAGCTCAAATGGTTTGACCGACGAAACCATCACCTCGACGATGCGGTTGGTCTTCTCTTGCATGACACTCGACATGACCTGTCCACCATAGAGCATGAGGAACATGTAGATAACCAGTGTCATGACCATACCGATAATCATGACCATCTCGGTCGAAGTTTGGGTTTCGGCTCCGTCCTCCTCGAGTCGAATAGTATCGACCTGGAGGTTGATGTTCGACTCCTCGATCATGCGTTTGATATCGGGAATGTTGTAGGAGAGTAACTTCTCGTCCTTGAGGTAATCTTCCATTTGCGAAGTGATGGCCAACTCGCAATTGGAGGTAATCTGCTTTTGCGAGTAGATGGTCATGGCTCGGGGATTGTTGAGCAGGTTGCCCTTGATGATGACGTAGGCATAGGGCATACTTTCGTCGTCTTTATTGCCCTCGGCCCGCATCTGCTCGGGGGTAAAGGTTCCTTGGGTGTAGGTAAAGTGGTATTCGTCGGTGTCGTGATAGATATCTTTGTAGAGACCCGTTTGGTCAATCACGGCAATAAGCCGAGTTTCGTCGCCCGAGAGCTTGGAGAGCCAGATGGGGGCAAAGACAAGAGCTACCATGATGATGGGAGAGAGAATCGTCATGAGGATGAACGATTTCTTTTGAACCCGGGTGAGGTATTCGCGTTCTATGATAAGCGGTATTTTACTCATGATTCAGTGTGTTTAGCTAAACGTTTTGTTTTTCTTCGAGGGCCGATTCGCCCACGGTTTCGATAAAGATTTCGTTCATGGTGGGAAGTATCTCTTCAAACCCGGCGATTTGGCATTGTTGGGTAATCAGGCCGATGAGTTCGTTGTTGCTCATGGTTGTGTCGCGTTTGCGCAGGGTATAGGCGTGTCCCCGGGCAAGAGCCTGTTCCCCGATTATCTCGTAGAGATCGTTGCTTTGCAATTCTCCTTGTTGAACTTCGACCTGGAAGAGGTGTTTCTTGTGCTGTTGACGAATCTCGGCGACTTCGCCCTGTAATACGACGTGAGAGCGGTTGATGAGGGTAATCTCGTCGCACAACTCCTCGACCGACGCCATGTTGTGGGTCGAAAAGATAATGGTTGCTCCCTTGTCGCGCATCTCGAGAATCTCGCGTTTGAGCAGGTTGGCATTCACGGGGTCGAATCCGCTGAAGGGTTCGTCGAAGATGAGCAGTTGCGGGTTGTGCATCACCGTGGTGATAAACTGTATTTTCTGCTGCATGCCCTTGGAGAGCTCTTCGATTTTCTTTTTCTCCCAGCCTTTGATGTCAAATTTCCCAAGCCAGTAGTCCATGCTCTCTTTGGCAGCTTTTCGCGACAACCCTTTGAGTTGGGCCAGATAGAGAATCTGTTCGCCCACTTTCATCTTTTTATATAGGCCTCGCTCCTCGGGCAGGTAGCCTATGTGCTCGACATCCGAGGGGCACAGCGGACGCCCTTCGATGAGTACTTCACCTTCGTCGGGGGCGGTAATTTGATTGATGATACGGATTAAAGTCGTTTTACCGGCTCCGTTGGGCCCCAGCAATCCGTAAATTCCATTGCGCGGAACCCGCACGGTGACATCGTCGAGTGCCCGGTGAGAAGCATATTGTTTGACAATGTGATTGGCTTCGAGGTAATACATAGTGTTTTTAACAATAGGTATGTGATTGATGAGACAAAGAAAACTATATTTTCTGGATTGTACAAGTAAAATGATAAAATTTTATTGTTTTTCGATAAAAAAATATTGAATATAATTTCTATCTGGGCGATATGATGCGATCGCCTATCTGTTTGGCCAAGGTGGTTCTCACCCGGTTGAGCTCGACGTTTTGCTCGATGAGCTCGTTGACCCGCTGGTCGTCTTTGGCTTGCGTAGCCTCTTTGAGTTGCTCTTGTATCTGCTTGATCGACTGCTCGAGTATGGCGTTTTTCAGCTCGTAAATGGCTCGGGGAATAAGTTCCCACAGGCGGTCGGTCTCGGTTTCGACTTTCTGGAACTTGGTGTGTACCTTGCTGAGTTGGTACTTCTCGCTCACCAAATCGACAGCCAGCAGGCTGATCTCGCTATCGGGGTAGGTCGTGAAGTATCGTTCCAGGAAGTTTGTTTCGAAGGTTTGCAGCTCTTCGTCCATTGCACGGGTAATTTGTTCCTGAGCTTTGGCCTCTTTTTTCTGTTTCTCGGCTATGTCGCCACTTTCGAGTCGTATCTGTTCGATAGCCTCATCGATTTGCTGCCGGGCCTTTGCTTGCCATTCGCTTCTTAACTGCGACAGTTGCTGGGCTTCATGCTCACGCTGTGCAGCCGTAAGCTCGATGATTTTCCGGTACAGGGGATTGCTCAACTCGATGCTGTCGATCGAAAGTTCCTCGACGATATATTCCCATACTTTTTGCCACGAACCGTCGGCCGTCTCGAAAAGGTTGCGGTAGCCATAGCGCATGATGTAGCGGATAATTTCCCGCTCGTATTTCTCGAGAGGCGAGTAGCGTGCTATTTGTTGAGAGAAGGAGTCGCCGCCGGGATGGGACGTGGCCTCTGTATCGACCGGGGCCGGCACGTCGTCGAGCGCGTGGGGCGGGGGAGTCTCGGTCGAATCGGTAGCCGTATGCGCAGGTGGAACCTGGGTAGGTTGTGTGGCTGTTGTCGATTGCTGGGTCGAAGTCGCAGTGGTGGTATTATATCGACTGCGCGTTGCCTGTTGTTCGGCCCGGTGTTGCCGGCGTTTATTCAACTCCGACAGCAGTACCTGTTCGTCGATTTGCAACAACCGGCTGCACTCCTGCACATAGACCGAGCGCACAATGGCGTCGGGGATGAGCGAAATACTCTCGACGATATTCGAGATAATGGCTGCCCGCTTGATAGGATCTTCGCCGGCATCCTCGAGCAGAAGTTGGGTCTTGAACCGGATAAAGTCGGTTTCGTGTTCCTTGATGTATCGGGTGAACGATTCGGCGCTTTGGCTCTTGGAGAAAGAGTCGGGATCCTCGCCGTCGGGCAGGAGCACCACTTTGATGTTGAGCCCCTCCTGGAGGATGAGGTCGATTCCCCGCAACGAAGCCTTGATGCCAGGAGCATCGCCGTCGTAGAGTACCGTGATGTTGTCGGTAAACCGGTGGATGAGTCGTATTTGCCCGTGAGTGAGTGCCGTGCCCGACGAGGCTACCACATTCTCGATACCCGACTGGTGCATCGACAGTACATCGGTATAGCCCTCGACCAGGTAGCAGCACCGTTCCTTTTCGATAGCCCGTTTGGCTTGATAGATGCCATAAAGCTCGTCGCTCTTGTGGTAGATATCCGATTCGGGCGAATTGAAGTATTTGCTTATTTTTACTCCCGATTTGAGAATACGTCCGCCAAAGGCCACGACCTTGCCCGATACGCTGTAAACCGGGAACATGACACGCCCCGAAAACAGGTCGTAGATGTTGTGGTTTTGATTTTCGCGGCATAGTCCCGTTTTAAGCAGATAATCGATTTTGTAGCCCCGTTTTTGGGCCTCCTGGGCCAAAGCATCGCGTTTCTCGGGAGAGTAACCCAATCCAAATTTACGGATGATGTCTTCGTTGAAGCCCCGTTCCTTGAAATAGGCCAGGCCCACGGTACGGCCTTCGTCGGTCTCGAGTAACGATTTGCTGAAAAATTCTTGAGCGAAAGTGTTGATTACAAACATGTTTTCACGGTCGCTCCGCTTTTGTCGCTCCTCGTCGGTGAGCTCCTTTTCGTGGACTTCGATATTGTATTTCTTGGCCAGGTATTTCAGCGCTTCGTAGTAGGAGAGCTGCTCGTGTTCCATGATGAAGTGAATGGCACTGCCTCCCTTGCCGCAGCTGAAGCATTTGCACACCCCCTTCGACGGCGATACACTGAACGAGGGTGAGCGATCGTCGTGAAACGGGCACAACCCCCAATAGTTGGCACCCCGTCGGCGCAGGCTGACGAAGTCGGAGACGACATCGACGATGTCGGTCGCGGCCATAATTTTATCGATGGTTGCCTGGTCTATCATGCTTTCTCTTTTTCGAACTACGAAGATAGCGATTTCTTGGCGATAATGATTCGCTGCATATCTACTTTTTTCGGTGTTGCAAATATAGGGTAGAGTTATTGGCTTTTGAATCTATTTTACTAAAACTGTGTATTTAAATAATAAATAATGTTGTACATGAGAACTTTTTGAGTAAAATCTATTGTCTTCAGCACGAAAAATACATATCTTTGTCATGTGTTTTTCATAGTATTAGATTTAAGGTTAATGAAGATTGGTTGTCGTGAGACAACCTTTCCTTTTTTAAATTCAGTTGATTTCCTTTTGAGTTGCCATTTTGGCTCATCGAGATGTCTGTTTTGCCGTGTGGAACGTGGAGTCGGGTGTATTCTACATAACTCTTGAAATAAATCAGGTGTGATATATCTTTGTGTTTCATCTTGTTACTCACTCTTTGGTCCCTGAGATAGGGCTTTTTATAATCTGTATGATATTTTCAAAATGAAGTTTTTTCTATATTCTTTTTGGAAAACTGTTTATATTCTTCAAAATATTATTACATTTGTATAAACATTTTTGAACCCAAAGTAGTAACTAAAAAAAATGGTATGAAAAAATTTACTTTTGTCTTGGCCGCTACGGCCTTGTGTGTAAATGTCGGCTTTGCCCGTACATTTGAACCGATGAATCGCTTGACTCCGGTTAAACAAGTAGCCATCGAGAAGATTGAGAAATCCTCGTTGAGCAGAACTTTACCGGGTACTGTTGAAACCAAATTTGATTTTGTTAAGGAGAATCAAAAACGTATTGCCAAAAAACCGGCACAAGTCGCTGCTTTGACGGCGCCTGAAGCTCTCCCTGCAACAAATGTAACCGCTTCTTATTTTGTAGCTAACTGGAATGCAGTGTCGGAAGCTAATTATTACGAAGTAGATACATATAGAACATTTACTACGGCTACCGATTCGGTTGAATATTGTGCTTTGTATGAAGATTTCTATTTTGCAAAGGCAAGCGATGAGTCGATTACCAACTATCTTAATGGTAGTACCTACCGTTCTCAGTGGGTATTGATCGATGGTAAGTTGGGCGATCAGTCTGTTATTCTCCCTGCCGCAGCTGCAGAGGGTTGCGAGTTGGATACTCCCCCGTTGGATTTGAGAGCTGGTGGTGAAACCGGGTCTATCCATTTCAGTCTCAGTGTAGAGGGTACGACCGGTGATAAGGTTTATATAGGGTATTATTATGATGAAAATGGTTCAAGCAAAGCTTATGCTTTGGGAGCCCTGACTTTGGGCGATGGCGGGTTGAAAGGAAGTTATTCGGTTCCAGATCTTCCGTTGACTGAAGAATCGGGATTTTTCTTATATACGATGGCTTCGGAGAATACAGGTGATATAAAGGTTAATGGATTCGTTGTATCACAAACTCTTGCTCCCGGTCTTGAGTTTACGGCTTTCCATGATTATGCCACGACCACGGGTACATCGGCTCAGGTATTTACGATGGAGAGAGATGTAATGTCCGAAGGCGTAACTGATAATTTCTTCTATGGTGTATTTGCCTTGAATGTCAATATGACCACAGGTCAAGTTACCGATGCTTCCAATGTTTCAAATTTGATTGATGTAGATGGCCAAAGTGGTGTAGAAGGTGTACAAGTTAGCAATGACAAGATTTTCGTACACGACAATCTGCATGTTGTTCTTGAAAAACCGGCTACAATCGCTGTTTACAATATGGCCGGTGTATTGGTTATGAGTGTTGAGGGTGTGGAAGGTGAGAATGAAATCGCCTTGCCCGCTGCCGGTGCCTACATTGTAAAAGCCGGTAACACGGTAGCCAAAGTGATGAAATAATCTTTTAATAGAAATCAATAAGACGAGGGGCTGCATCGACAGGATGCAGCCCCTTTTTGTGTAATGGAGAAAGAAGGATTCCCTTAAAACTCACGGGCACACTCTTGCAGTACCTCCGAGAGGGTGGGGTGTGCGTGTACCATCTCTTTCAACTGGGCTACGGTAGTAGCGCGGTTCATCAGGGCCGAAATCTCCTGCACCAGGTCGGCGGCGTGAGCCCCGAAGATATGGCCGCCGATGATGCTGCCGTTTTCGTCGGCAATGAGTTTGCACAAGCCGTCGGGTTCGCCCATGCTCACCGCCTTGCCGTTGGCCCGGAAGAGCGACTTCTTGGCCGTGAAGGCGATGCCCCGCTGTTTGCACTCCTCTTCGGTGAGTCCCACCATCCCGGCTTCGGGGTGGGTGAATACGGCCGAGGGTATGATATTGAGGTCGATATGGCTTTCTTCTCCCAGCAGGTGGTCGATAACCTTGCGACCCTGGAACGATGCGGCATGGGCCAGCATGCAGCGGCCGTTCACATCGCCTATGGCATAGACGTCGGGCACATTGGTCTGCAGGTTGTCGTCGGTCTCGATACCTTTAGGCGAGTAGTGTATGCCCACGGTGTCGAGTCCAAGCCCTTCGACTCGAGGTGCTCGGCCGGTAGCAATCAATACGGTGTCGGCTTCGACCGTGTGCTCCTGGTTTTTCCAGGTGTAGTGTATGGTCATCCCCGAGCCGTTCGACTCGATAGAGTTTACCCCGGCCTGGTTGAAAAATTCGATGCCCCGCTTGGCGAGTACCTGTTTCAGTCGTTTGCTGATGTCGGTGTCGAAGTTGGGCAGTATCTCTTTGGCAAATTCGAGCATGGTGACCGTGCTGCCGAAGCTGCGGAAGATAGAGGCAAACTCGAGTCCGATGACTCCGGCCCCTATGATGCAGAGTCGCGAGGGGATATGGTCGATGTCGAGCAGTTGGGTTGAGGTGACTACCCCGGGCAGGTTACTCCCCGCGATGGGCGGAATCTTGGCCGTCGAGCCGGTGGCAATGAGTATGTGCCGGGCCGTGTAGGTCTCGCCCGAGGCGCTTTTTACGGTGTGGGCGTCAATCAGTTCGGCCCGCTCGGGCAGGTAGGTGATGAGTTTGTGTTTCAGCAGGAACTCGATGCCGGCGGTGAGTTGGCCCACCACTTCGTTCTTGCGGGCTACGACACGTGCCATGTCTATGGTAGGGGTGGCAGTGCTTATGCCCATCGCTTCGCAGTGGGCGATGGTGTCGGCCACCTCGGCACTGCGGCAGAAACATTTGGTGGGGATGCATCCCTCTTGCAGGCAGGTGCCTCCGGCTCGGCGTTCTTCAAACAGGATGACACTCAATCCCTTTTTGGCCGCATAGAGGGCCGTTTCATATCCGCCAGGGCCAGCTCCTATGATGATAATATCGCTGTTCATGTGTATAGGAAATAAAAAAACGGAGCAGGGGAAGACGCCATGCGCCTTCCCTGTCTCCGTAAAGGTGAGGTTTTAATAATTCAAATCTTTGTAGCGCAAGATAGGATTCTTGGCTGCGGTCGTTTCGTCGAGGCGGCGTACGGGAGTCACATGCGGTGCGCTCTTGACCATTTCGGGGTCGTCGATGGCTTCGCGGGCCACGGTGCGCATGGCTTCGATAAACTCGTCGAGCGTCTCTTTCGACTCGGTCTCGGTAGGCTCGATCATGATCGACTGATGGAACAGCAGCGGGAAGTAGATGGTAGGTGCATGGTATCCATAGTCGAGCAGGCGTTTGGCTACGTCGAGCGTAGTGACGCCAGTCGATTTATCGAGCAAGCCGTCGAATACGAACTCGTGTTTGCAGATTCCCTCGATAGGGAGGTAGTAGCAATCCTTGAGCGATTCCTTCACATAGTTGGCGTTGAGTGTAGCCAGCTCTCCGGCGTGTTTGAGGTTCTCTTTACCCAGGGAGAGGATATAGGCATAGGCCCGCATCATCACCCCGAAGTTGCCGAAGAATCCCGACACGCTGCCCAGGCTGTCGTCACTACCTTCGACCGCATAACGGTCGCCGTGTTTCACCACGTGTGGACGGGGCAGATAATCGACCAGTGCGGCTGCCACACCTACGGGGCCGCTACCGGGACCGCCGCCACCGTGAGGCGTCGAGAAGGTCTTGTGCAGATTGATGTGCATGATGTCGAATCCCATATCGCCGGGACGGCAACGACCCAGCAGCGGGTTGAGGTTGGCTCCGTCGTAGTAGAGCAGACCACCGCAACCGTGTACCAGCTTGGCAATCTGGGGAATCTCTTTTTCAAAGATACCCAGCGTATTGGGGTTGGTCATCATGATACCGGCAATAGTATCGTCGAGCAGCGGTTCGAGTTTGGTCACATCGATGGTACCTTCGGGGGTAGAGGGAACCTCGACAATCTCGAGGCCGCACACGGCCGCACTGGCGGGATTGGTACCGTGGGCACTGTCGGGTACGATGACCTTGGTGCGTTTCAAGTCACCCCGTTTGATGTGGTACTGGCGCATGAGCATCAGACCGGTCAACTCGCCGTGAGCTCCGGCAAAGGGGTTGAGCGTGAATTCGGCCAGACCCGAAATCTCGGCCAGAGCATGAGCCAACTCGTAGTAGAGTCGCAGGGCACCCTGTACCGACTCTTCGCTCTGCCGCGGGTGCAGCGAGGTGAAGGCCGGCAGAGCCGCCATCTCTTCGTTGATTTTGGGGTTATACTTCATGGTGCAGGAGCCCAGCGGATAGAAGCCGGTCTCGACACCGAAATTTTTGTTGGACACGTTGGTATAGTGGCGCACCACATCGAGTTCGCTCACCTCGGGCAATTCGGCCGGAGTCTCCCGCTTGAGCGATTGGGGAAGGTCGGCCAGCGAATAGTTGCCGAAATCGGATTGGGGCAGGGAGTAGCCTACACGTCCCGGTTTTGAAATTTCGAATATCAGTTTGTTGTAATATTTCATGGCTTATCCCTCCTGTTCGATTAGTGAAACCAAATTGTCAATCTCTTCGCGGGTGCGTTTCTCGGTCACGCAGAACAGAATTGCATCGTTGGTTCCCTCGACGGGGATACCGGCCAGGAAGCCTTTCGCCTCGAGATGTTTCATCAGCTGTTCGCGGTTGAGGGTGGTGCGCACGGCAAACTCCTTCAGGAAGGGTTTGTCGAAGCAGAGCGAGAATTTGCCTGTTGCCAGCAGTTTGTCGCACAGATAGTGGGCACCGGCATAGGATTTCTCGTTGACCTCTTGCATGCCCCGTTTACCCATGAGGGCCATATAGATGGTTACATACAGTGCCATGAGCGACTGGTTGGAACAGATGTTGCTGTTGGCCTTCTGGCGGCGTATGTGTTGCTCGCGGGCTTGCAGCGTGAGCACGAAGGCCCGTTTGCCATCGACATCTTTCGTGGCGCCTACGATACGGCCGGGCAACTTGCGCATCAGGTCGTGGGTTGAAGCCAGATAACCTACATAGGGACCGCCGAAATTGAGCGGCATACCCAGCGACTGACCGTCGCCGCAGGCAATGTCGGCACCCCATTCGCCGGGCGTCTTCAGTACGGCCAATGCCGAGGGGTCGGCATAGACGATGAAGAGGGTCTTGTGGGCGTGCAGGCTGTCGGCAAAACCGGTGTAGTCTTCGATAATGCCGTAGCGGTTGGGCGAGCTCACGATTACGCCGGCCACATCGTTGGCCTCGATCATCTGCTCCATGGCGGCCTTGTCGGTGACACCCTCTTTTTCGGGGATGAACTCGAGTGTCACGCCGTGGAACCGGGCATAGGTCTCGACAACGGCAATCACCCGCTCGCTCAAGGTGCGCGACACAAGCACTTTGTTGCGCTTCTTGGCATGAGCCACGGCCATGAGCATGGCTTCGGCCGTAGCGGTGGCACCGTCGTACATCGAGGCGTTGCAGCACTCCATGCCGGTGAGTTCGCACATCATGCTCTGGAACTCAAAGATGTATTGCAGGGTACCTTGCGAGATTTCGGGTTGGTAGGGGGTATAGGCGGTGAGGTACTCCGAGCGGGCGATGAGTTGTCCTACGACCGACGGGGCATAGTGGTCATAGGCTCCGCCGCCGGCAAAGACGGTGAGCGGGTGGTTCAGGCTGCCCAACTCCTTGAAATAGCTTCGTACCTCGTCTTCCGACATCGATTTTCTCAAGTTGTAATCTTTGTCGAAGCGGATGCTTTCGGGAATTTCGGCGTAAAGGTCGTCGAGCGACGATACACCTATCCGTTCCAGCATCTCGGCGATATCCGATTCGGTATGCGGGAAATACTTGTACATGATATCCTCCTTCGTCGGTTATTCGCAAATTGCTTTATAAGCCTCGGCGTCCATGAGGTTTTTCAACTCTTCGGGGTCGCTTATCTTTACTTTGCAAATCCAGTTGTTGAAAGCGTCTTCGTTCAACAGTTCGGGTTTGTCTTCCAGGGCTTCGTTAATCTCCACGACTGTTCCGCTGATGGGCGACAGAAGGTCGCTGGCGGCTTTTACGCTCTCGACGGCTCCGAACTCTTCGCCTTGGTTCAGTTCATCGTCCACTTCGGGCAGATCGACATATACAACGCTACCCAGTTGATGTTGGGCATAGTCGGTGATACCGATATAACCGAATTCGCCTTCAACTTTTAACCACTCGTGTGATTCGGAATAATAAAGTCCGTCCAATACTGTACTCATAATCTTGTTATTTTTAGGTTTGTCAATAAATCATTTTTTATAGTTCTTTTCGTAGAAGCGCTTTTTAACAACCGTTCCCTTGAAGAATTTCTTGCGGATGTGAATCTCTACTTCGGTACCCAGTGCGGCATAGGCACTGTCGATGAGAGCCATGCACACGCTCTTGCCGGTCGATATCGAGTTGTAGCCGGTAGTTACATGGCCTATCACTTTACCGTCGGCATACACTTCGTAGCCGCTGCGGGGGATGGCTTTGTCGGCCAGTTCGATACCCACGATTTTGCGTTTGGCCCCTTCGGCTTTCTGTCGGGCAATAGCCTCTTTTCCGATGAAATCGTCTTTATCGAGTTTGACAAACATACCCAAACCGGCTTCGATAGGGGTGATGTCTTTTTCGAGTTCGTGGCCATAGAGCGGCAAACCTACCTCGAACCGCAGCGTGTCGCGGCAGCCCAGTCCGCAGGGAAGCACCTGTTTCGAACCTACCAGCACATCCCATACCCGGTTGATGAAGGCATGGCTGCCATAAATCTCGAAACCGTCTTCACCGGTATATCCCGTGCGCGATACGATGATGGTCTCGCCGTCGCACTCGATCTCCTTGCAGGTGTAGAATTGCAAATCCTTTACCTCGAGGTGAAGCAGCTCTTCGATACAAGCCTCGGCCCGGGGACCCTGCACGGCTACCTCGCCGTAGTAGTCCGACTGGTTTTCGATGTTGAGGTTATAGCCGGCGCTGTGCTCGACAATCCACTGGTAGTCTTTGGCTATGTTCGAGGCATTTACCACCAGGAAGAATCGCTCTTCGCCCATCTTATAGACCAGCAGGTCATCGACGGTGCCACCGTCGGGGTAGAGCAGCATGCCGTAGAAGATTTTCCCCGGCTCGGCACCCCGTATGTTGTTGGTGAAAATGTAGTTGATGTAACGCTCGCTGTCGGGCCCGGTAATGAGTATTTCGCCCATGTGCGACACGTCGAATATACCGGCGGCATGACGCACGGCATTGTGTTCCTCGATAATCGAGGTATATTCAATAGGCATATCGAATCCGCCGAAAGGCATCATCTTGGCACCTAGGTCGAGATGCTTCTGGTGCAGACAGGTTTTTAAGATATCTTCCATAGTCAACTGGTGTTTTTTATGATAAAATCTATGTATGATCGTTGAACAGAATATCGGTGAAGGCGGCCCGGTCGAGCCGGTGAATGTAATGTTCGATGGGAGTTTCGTCGAGTACACGGTCGAAAGCTTCGCGGGTGAAGGGCACGTCGCGGAACCGATTGAGAAACTCGTCGATTTCGCCCACCGGAAAATAGTCGCCCATGAGATTCAGAGTCTTGACGATACCGTTTTTGATTTCGATGCGGGCCTCTATCTCGCCGGCCGAGCCGTAGCCCCGGCGCACCAGCGTATAGCGCGGGTTGTTGCCCAGGATCCACTCTTCCTTGAGATACTCTTTTTCGATTTCGCCGATGCGGTCGATGTCGTCGGGGGTGAGGCACTCTTCACTGTCGCAGAGCGATGTGCGCATGAAGCGCTTGAATTCCTCGATGTCGATGTCGAGATACTCCTTGAGGTTGGTCACGCGCTTGCGCACCGATTCTACTCCTTTGGTAATGAGTTTCTCGTTGCTGGGGGTGATGGAGAGTACCAGATTCTCGAGGTCGGTATCGAAGAGCATGGTGCCGTGTACGATACTGCGGCCCCCCACGCGGTAGAAGGCGTTGCCCGATACCTTCTTGCCCTCGACCGTGATGTCGTTCCGTCCCGAAGCCATGGCCTGCACGCCCAGTTTGTTCAGCGTGCGGGCGATGAGTTGCAGGTAGCGGTCGAAGGTGAAACTTACGTTGAAGTCGTCGGTAATGTAGGAGAACATGATGTTGCTGAAATCGGCATAGACACATCCTCCGCCCGATTTGCGCCGATAGTATTCGATACCGTGTGAGCGAACGTAGTCCATGTTGATTTCATTTTCCATCAACTGATTACGGCCAAAAATAACGGTGGGGTTTACCTGCCACATGAAGAAGCAATCTTCACCGCTTCGCGTGCGGGCTATGTATTCTTCCATAGCCAGATAAAACGATAGGCGGCGGACTGTCGAGTCCGGCAGGGCGATATATCTCATAGGTATCAGGTCAACAGTAAATATACCTTACAAATTTATATATTCTTTTGTAAAGGACGATAGATTGTCCCGAAAATTTCTCGAATTTTCTTGTTGTCCCGGTTTTGATGCTTTCAAATTGTACAGGGTGAGCAGCGGTAGTCTTGTGGGTGTGTGGCGGTTTGGCTCTGTTGGCCTGTGAGTATGGTTGGGTAAATATGTAAAAAGCCCGCATCTCACGCGGGGTGAGCAAGCAGGCTTTTTATGTTGTTCGAGGACCGATTAGCGATTCACTTGATTGATAATGTTCCCATCGATATATTGGCGTATGTTGTCGGCGGCAATCTGCATCAGTCGTTCGCGCGCTTCGAGGGTGGCCCAGGCGATGTGCGGGGTGATGTAGCAGTTGCGGGCGGCGACGAGCGGGTTGTCGGGCCGCGGCGGTTCCTGCGACAACACATCGACTCCGGCAGCTTTGATGCGTCCGTTGTTCAGGGCTTCGGCCAGGTCGTGCTCGTTGACGAGCGGGCCGCGTCCCGTGTTGATGACGATGGCCGTCGGTTTCATGCGGGCAATGGAGTCGGCATTAATCAGGTTGCGGGTCGAGTCGGTGAGGGGACAGTGCAGAGTGATGACGTCACTCTCGGCCAACAGAGACTCCCAAGTGACAGGCGAGACATAGTCGGGCAGCTCTTCGCGGCTCTTGGAGGTTTTGGCCAGTACCTTCATGCCAAAGGCATGGGCAATGCGGGCCACGGCACTGCCAATGTGTCCGAATCCTACGATGCCGATGGTCTTACCGGCCAGTTCGAATACCGGGCTCTTCAGGTAGCAGAAGTCTTTGCAGCGGGCCCACTCACCGGCCTTTACGCTTTGTGAGTGGGTGGCCACATCGCTGGCTATGTTGAGCAGGTGGGCAAATACCATTTGTGCTACCGAATTGGTGCTGTATGAGGGGATGTTGGTCACTACGATACCCCGCTCTTTGGCAGCCTCGATATCGACAATGTTGTATCCTGTTGCCAATACTCCGATGTAACGCAATTGCGGCAGCTGGTCCAGCGTGGCGGCACTGAGCGGAGTCTTGTTGGTGAGCACAATGCCGGCACCGGCAGCCCGCTCTACGATTTCATCAACGGCGGTGCGGTCATAGACGGTGAGCTTGCCCAAACGCTCGATTCCCTCCCATGACAGGTCGCCGGGGTTCAGACCGTACCCGTCGAGGGTCACAATGCGGTGTGCCTGGCGATGCTCTTCGGTGGCTTTTTCGGTCGTTCGTTTCAGCTCTTCCCAAGAGACTTCACCCTCTTTTACTTTATAGCCTTCGGTAATTTTCCACTCTTTCATTTGTATGCTTATTTTATCTCTATGGCATTTTTTACCTTTTCGTCGGTGAGGGCAATCTTCAACACGTCTTCGATATTCTTGACATAGTGGAAGGTGAGTCCTTTCAAGTAGGTATCTTTAATCTCTTCGATATCTTTGCGGTTCTCTTCCGAGAGGATAATATCGCGTATGCCTGCACGTTTGGCAGCCAGTATCTTCTCTTTGATACCGCCCACGGGCAGCACTTTGCCCCGCAGAGTGATTTCGCCAGTCATGGCCAAGTGGTCTTTCACCTTGCGTTGCGTGAAGGTCGAAGCCAGCGAGGTGACCATGGTAATACCGGCCGAGGGTCCGTCTTTGGGGATGGCACCTTCGGGTACATGGATGTGCACGGCCCATTTGTCGAATACGTCTTCGTTGATACCCAGCAGCGAGGCATGCGACTTGATGTATTGCAAGGCGATGATGGCCGACTCTTTCATCACGTCGCCCAAGTTGCCGGTGAGGGTGAGCTTCTCGCCCTTCGATTTGCTCAGGCTCGATTCGACAAAGAGTATCTCGCCGCCAACAGCCGTCCACGCCAGGCCGGTAACTACGCCGGCATAGTCGTTGTTCTCGTATTTGTCGCGGTTATACTCTTGGGCTCCCAGATACTCGTGCAGATCGTCGAGGGTAATGTGGGGATTGTATTCCTTGCCCGATGCTTTCATGCGGGCAATCTTGCGCATGATGCGGGCAATCTTCTTGTCGAGTTCGCGCACGCCCGACTCGCGGGTGTATTGATCGACGATAGCCGCCATCACTTTCTTGGAAATGACCACGTCGCCCTCTTTCAACCCGTGATTTTCGAGCTGTTTGGGCACCAGGTGGCGACGACCAATCTCTACCTTCTCTTCGAGTATGTAACCGCTGATGTCAATCAGCTCCATACGGTCGAGCAGGGGTTGCGATATGGTGTTGAGGTTGTTGGCCGTGGCGATGAACAGAATCTTCGACAGGTCGTAATCGATGTCGATATAGTTGTCGTGGAAGGCATTGTTTTGCTCGGGGTCGAGTACTTCGAGCAAAGCCGAAGCCGGGTCGCCCTTGAAGTCGTTACCTATCTTGTCGATTTCGTCGAGCACGAATACCGGGTTGGAACTCTTTGCCTTGATGAGTCCCTGGATGATACGTCCCGGCATGGCGCCGATGTAGGTGCGACGGTGTCCTCTGATTTCGGCTTCGTCGTGCAAGCCGCCCAATGAAACACGTATGTACTTGCGGTTCAGAGCCTCGGCAATCGATTTGCCCAGCGAGGTTTTACCTACACCCGGGGGACCGTAGAGGCAGATGATGGGCGACTTCATATCCCCCCGCAACTTCAGCACGGCCAGGTGTTCGATAATACGCTCTTTCACTTTGTCAAGACCGTAGTGATCTTTGTCGAGTTGCTTTTGCACATGGTTCAGGTTGAAGTTGTCCTGCGTGTATTCGTTCCACGGCAACTCGAGCAGCGTGTCGAGGTAGGTATATTGTACCGAGAAGTCGGGCGACTGAGGGTGCAACCGCTCGAGTTTGCGCATCTCTTTCTCAAAGATTTCGGCCGTCTTGGCATCCCATTTCTTTTTCTCGGCCCGTTCGCGCAACTCCTGTATGTCCTGGTCCTGCATGTTGCCGCCCAACTCCTCCTGGATGGTGCGGATCTGTTGTTGCAGGAAGTGCTCCCGCTGTTGCTGGTTGAGGTCTTCGCGAGTCTTGGACTGGATGTCGGCCTTGATTTGCAGCAACTGCGCCTCCTGGGTGAGCATCTCGTAGAGTTTGAAGAGCCGCTCCTTAATGTTGTCGATCGAGAGCAACTCCTGTTTCTGAGCGGCCGACAAGGGGATGTTGGCTCCCAGGAAATTAATCAGATAGTGGGCGTTGTCGATATTGCGGATGGCAAAAATCAACTCTTTGGCCTGGTCTCCGATATTCTTCAGCAACTCGAAGGTGAGGTCTTTCAATGCCGATACCAGCGCCTCGAACTCCTTGTCGTTGGGCTCGGGCAGTATTTCGTTTTCGAGCGACACATTGGCACGCATATAGGGGAATGTTTCGGTCACTTCGTCGATTTTGAACCGTTTCATTTTCCCTTGCAGAATTACCGTTGTGCTGTCGTCGGGCATCTCGAGTATCTTGATGATTTCGCCGATTACGCCCACCTCGTAGAGGTCGTCGCGGCCCGGATCTTCCACAGCGGCATCACGCTGGCAAACCACCCCGATGGGAGTATGGTTGTTCTGTGCGTCCTTGACCAGTTGCAGCGATTTGGGCCGTCCCACATTCACCGGGATGGCTACTCCCGGGAATAATACCATGTTGCGCAGGGCAAGAATGGGCAAACCTTTGGTGTCCAACGTCTTGCACTCCGAGTCGTTTTGCCCGGATATTTCGGTAAACAGAGGCATAATCGAAGGGGTATTTTCGTCGTTTTCGCAAATCATAAATTTGTTCTTATTCTTAGGTGTATATTTCAATATTGACATTTTGGCAGAGACTCCTTGTCTCTACGGACAAAAAGTTTACCGATTTGTCTTATTTTTTATAATCCTACAACAGGCGTGCCAAAGTTACGCAAATAAGGTCGCAATGTCGCAATTATTATGTTTTTTTGTTTATTTTGCACGGTAAACCGTGAATCTATATGGCAAACTCTTTTTTCAAATTCAAACAGTTTACAATATACCAGGAGCGCGCGGCTATGCGAGTGGGTACCGATGGCGTTTTGCTCGGGGCCTGGTGCCGGTTGGAGGGGGCTTCGCGTATTCTCGACGTAGGCACCGGCACGGGGCTGATTGCCATCATGGCGGCTCAACGTTCGGCTGCTCGTATCGATGCGGTGGAACTCGACTTTGGGGCCGCATGCGATGCCGCTCAAAATGCTGGATTGTCGCCATGGAGTGACCGGATAACGGTCTATGGCACCGATTTCGGCAGTTGCTATAGTCGCTATTCCCATCCGTTGTATGATCATATTCTGTCCAACCCTCCCTATTTTGTACAGTCGTTGTTGCCTCCCGATCGCAAGCGTGAACGGGCTCGACATACCGGCTCGCTCGACTACGAGACCCTTTTCGAAGGAGCCTCGGCATTGCTTTTGCCCGGGGGGCGCTTGTCGATTATCTCGCCGGCCGACCTGGAGGAGCATCTTGTTTTTGTGGCCATGCTATATGGTTTTTATCCTGCCCGCTTTACCTATGTGTCGGGTATTGCCGGGCGGGCACCCAAACGATTGCTGTCGGAGTGGAGTAGGGAGCGCAAACCGTTGGAAACAAACGTCTTGGCTGTCGAATGTCGCGGCACCGGTTATACCCCCGACTATGTGGCGCTCACCCACGATTTTTATTTGAAGATGTAGAACACGGAACAAATGCGGTATCCCGACTGTTATAGTAGTAATTTGTGTAAACCATAACATTAATTACAATCATTATGAAGGATATTGCAACTATGTATTTCTGGGGCAAAACCAAGTATTGGTGGGCCCTGATTGTCGTGGGACTGTTGATGATTCCCTGCGGATTGTGGCTTTGGTCGCAGCCTGCACTGGGCTACGAGATACTCTCGATGCTGTTGGGGTGGATGTTGATTCTTTTCGGGATTGTGCAGCTCATTGTCTCGAATAACGTGAAGCAAAAAGTGCGCGGGTGGGGCTGGTGGCTTGCCGGTGGTGTAATCGATATACTCATCGGGTTTATCCTGGTGGGCAACCTTTCGTTCAGCGAAACGGTACTGCCATTCTTTTTTGCCTTTATCTTCTTGTACAAAGGGGTTTCCAACCTTACCTCGGCCTTTTACATGACCTCGACGCACAGATACTGGTGGGTCTATCTTGTCAATGCCATTCTGTTGCTCATTCTTGGATTCCTGTTCCTGTCGATGCCTTTTATGGCTACCTTTTCAATTGTATTTTTGTGTGCGGCTGCATTCCTGTATTGGGGTATTACTCTCATTCTTTTCGGCTATTCGCTACGTCCCGGAACAAAATAGTCGTACAGCCGCAATCTTGTATATGCAAAGCGCTCTCTTTTCACGGAGAGCGCTTTTTGTTTAAGTGAGTTAAAACCTTTTGCAAGTGTGCCGTATAAACAGGAAAAGAGTATATTTGTAGAAATTTAAGGAAATTGGGCGCAGTATTTACCGGCATTTCCGTTTCATTAATAAAATGGTCATTAAACCATTGTGCAAAAGAGAAGTCTAATAGATAAAATATAATTTCAATAGAGTAATAAAACAAGGAGAAGTGGTTATGAAAATAAGAAGATTTGCCCTGTTGATTATATTGTCGATGTTTGTAGGGAGCTTTGCCAGGGCGAGCTCGTATGTAATTGAAGACGATATTTATTATAACCCCGATGATAAAAATCCCATTGTGGAGAAAAAGGAGAAGGAGAAAGCTGCTCAACAGGCTGCACAGCAGGTTCAGCAGGCTGCTGCTCAGGATACGGTCGTTAAAAAGACGTTGATGATGACGAGCGACCAGCACTTCCGTGATGTCGATGAATACAACCGCCGGGGTGGTTCGTCAGAGATGACCCTCGAGCAGGTGGCTGCCAATCAGACCGAGAATCATATCGAATATAACATTGTCGATGAGAATGGCGACGACGGGTATTACCTGAATGGTTTTACGGGTTCCGACTCTGATTATGAATATGCCATGCGCATACGCCGGTTCCACAATCCCAAGTTTGTCGTTTCGTTGAGCGATCCCTATTATTCCGATATCTATTTCCTCGACAATAACGACTGGAATGTGTATATCACCGACAATTATGCGTGGGTAACTCCTACCTGGACCAATCCTTGGTACTGGGACTATATGTGGACCCCTTATTCCTACACCAGCTGGTCGTGGCGTTGGTCGTTCAGCCCGTGGGGGTTCTCGTTTGGGTATAGCCCCTATTACTATGGATGGGGCGGTTACTGGGGTGGCTATTGGGGATGGAACTCGTGGTATAGTCCTTACTACTTCCACCATCATCATCATCATCACTATTATTCGCCCTATTACTATCATCGGCCCTATTATGGGTGGAATCATTCACGTCCGCAATACACGCCCAACGGTCGTCAGCCCAATCGCTACGGAGGCAGTGCCGTTTCGTCGGGCAGTTCGGTATCGACCAACGTTCGTCGTGCAACGGTAGGTACCGCATCGGCATCGAGCACGCCGGGACGTCGCGCTGCAACCAGTGTCACCTCGACTTCCAATGGCACCAGCTCGATTAACGGGGTTCGTACCAACCGGGGTACGGTGATCAGCAATAGCACCAATTCAAGTTCGAACAGAGGTTACAGTTTCGGCAGTGCCAATACTTCGCGCCGGGGCAGCAGCTCGTCGTCGAGTTCGATTTCGGTCCCCTCGACTACACAGAGTCGCCGACAGACCACAATCAATAGTGGAACAAACAACTCTTCGCGAAATAGCTACAATAGCAGCGTAGGGACTACTCGTCGAGGTAGCAGCAGCTCTTCGTTCAACCGGGGTTCTTCGACATCGGGCCGTTCGTCGGGGTTCTCGAGTGGTTCATCGTCGAGTCGTCGCTCGTCGGGATTCTCAAGCGGTTCATCAAGTCGTCGCTCGTCGAGCAGCTATTCGGCACCTTCTTCCTCTTCGTCGCGCCGAAGCAGTGGAACAACCTCGCGTGGTTCCAGTGGAGGTGGCCGTGGTGGACGCAGATAAACCGGGTGTAATTATATTCAAGAATGAAACATATGAAAACTGTAAAATATGCTTTGGCTGGAGTTGCTCTTTGCAGCAGCTCCATGCTCTTTGGTCAAGGCGTAGTCGATGCCTTGAAATACTCTCAGCAAGACATACGGGGTACAGCCCGGTATATGGGAATGGCTGGAGCTTTCGGAGCGTTGGGTGGCGATATTACCACATTGAGTCAGAACCCTGCGGGAATAGGAGTGTATCGTAACTCGGATGTGGCGGCAACTATCGATTTTTCAAATCAGGTGAGTACGGTAAATACGGCTGGTGAGAAATATACCGATAATAAATTCAAGTTTGCCTGCAACAACTTTGGGCTTGTATGGACCGTTCGGTTCAATCAGGAGGCCTTGAGAAACGTCAATTTCGGGTTTGCCTATAACAAGCAGAAGTCGTTTGATCGCTCCTACAAGACCAGTTATTCGGGTATTACGGGTGCCAGTTCATTGTCTGGCTATATTGCCCAAATGTCCAATGGTTATACGACAAATGATTTGGCTTATAACGATAACTCGAGTTACGACCCCTATAACAGCAACCCTTGGCTGAATGTGCTGGGTTATCAATCTTATTTGATTAACTCGAAAGGAAACGACACGTGGAACAGTATTGTGGGTACCGGCAGTACGGCTACCGGCGATTTGTTTGTGCGTGAGAAAGGTTCTATCGACGAGTACAACTTCAATATCGGGGGTAATATTTATGATGTGTTCTATTGGGGGTTAGGTATTACCGTGACCGACTTTTCTTATGACCTCCAAAGCGGATATGGCGAAAACTTTACCAACGGTTATATGCCCAACGACGATGGCACG
This sequence comes from Barnesiella sp. An55, assembly GCF_002161555.1. Lineage (GTDB taxonomy): Bacteria > Bacteroidota > Bacteroidia > Bacteroidales > Barnesiellaceae > Barnesiella > Barnesiella merdipullorum. Next base: position 57,322 of record NZ_NFHZ01000001.1, read on the forward strand.
GTTGGTACGGCCAATACCAACGGATGGTATCTCATGCAAAATCTGTTGCATACCAATGGCTCGGGCGTGAAGTTCAACGTGGGGGCCATCATGAGAGTGACCAATAGTTTCAGGTTGGGTTTGGCTTTCCATACCCCCAATTACTATAAAATGACCGATACTTATGCAGCTTCTGTAGCCTACAATTTCGATCGCAGTGGTACCTCATACAACGATCGGGCCGAGACGCCGAGCGGTAGTTACAGCTATGAATTCCGTTCGCCCTGGCGTGTTATTGCCAGTGCAGCCTATGTATTTGGCAAAGGGGGTATCTTGAGTTTTGATTATGAATATACGGCCAACGATGATATGACGTTCGACGATCCCTATTCGATTGACATGTTCTACAAGACCAATCAAGAGATACCTCAAATTGTTTCGCCCATGCACACCTTTAAGGTGGGAGGTGAGTTCCGTATATCGCCACAATTCAGTGCCCGGTTGGGATATGCCTATCAGACCTCGCCGGTGAAATCGACCTATCGGTCGGGACACGAGATTCCTACCGCAGGTACCGTGACATCGTTTACGCTTGATCGGGCAACCAACTATTTTACGGTAGGATTGGGATACCGTTTTTCCAATATCTATGCCGATATTGCCTATGTGCATCGGTATCGTAGCAGTGAGTTGTTCCCCTTCTCGCCGATACCCGACCCGGATGCCGTGCTTAATCCCAATGAAATGGATACACCTTCACTGCTTATCTCGCCTCAAATATCGACTCTTACCGATCATAACAACTCTTTTGTACTGACGATGGGGGTGAAGTTCTGAACAACGTTAAGTATATAATATATAGATTTAGAAAGAGCGGCTCAAAATTCGAGCCGCTCTTTCGTTGTTTATAAAAAGAAATCGTTACCTTTGAAAATAGCCGAAAACATTGCGACTAATGGAGAATCAGGGAAAAATAGATACCGGGAACAAAGAGTTTCAAGACGCTTTAAGTCTGGTGCAATATACCTCCCAGTCGGTTTTTCTCACGGGGAAAGCCGGTACGGGGAAATCGACATTCTTGAAGTATGTATGTGAACATGTAAAAAAGAAACATGTGGTGCTGGCACCCACTGGCGTGGCCGCTATCAATGTGGGCGGCAGCACGATACATTCGTTTTTCAAGATGCCGTTCAGGCCCATGTTGCCCGACGATCCCGATTTGAGTCTCACCGGTGGTCGCATCTACGACCTGCTCAAGTATAACAAGAAGCAGCGACAACTCTTGCGTGAGGTCGAGCTGATAATCATCGACGAGATATCGATGGTGCGAGCCGATATGATCGATTTTATCGACCGGGTTCTGCGGGTCTATTCGGGCAATATGCGGTTGCCGTTTGGCGGGAAACAGCTCTTGCTGGTGGGCGACGTGTATCAGTTGGAGCCTGTGGTTACGGCCGATATGCGCGATATTCTCAGCCGATTCTATGCCAATGCCTATTTCTTCTCGGCCCGGGTGTTTCGCGAAATTACGTTGGTGCCCATTGAGCTGCAGACCGTCTATCGACAGCAGGATGCCCGGTTTGTAGATATCTTGGATAAGATACGCAACAATACCGCCACACGCGAAGAGCTTACCCTGTTGAACAGTCGCTATATTCCACACTATGAATGCGACAAGGACGATTTTTCGATAACGCTGGCCACTCGTCGCGACCAGGTCGATTACATCAACGAGAACCGTTTGGCCGGTTTGCCGGGTGAGGAGCATACCTTTCACGGTGAAATCAAAGGCGATTTTCCCGAGGGGAGTCTGCCCACGCCGCTCGATTTGGTCCTCAAGAAGGGGGCACAGGTCATGTTTATCAAGAACGACCCCGATCGCCGTTGGGTGAACGGGACCATAGGAATCGTGTCGGACATTACTCCCGACGAGAAGATAGAGGTAGTACTCGAGTCGGGCGAACTTCATGAACTGGAGCGTTGTGTATGGGAAAATATCAAATACACCTACAACGAAAAAGAAAAGACCATCGAAGAGAATGTGCTGGGTACTTTCGTGCAGTTCCCCATCCGGTTGGCGTGGGCGATTACCGTGCACAAGAGTCAAGGGCTCACCTTCAATAAGGTAATCATCGATTTTACGGGAGGGGCCTTTGCCGGCGGGCAGACCTATGTGGCGTTGAGCCGATGCAAGTCGCTCGAGGGTATCGTGTTGAAGAAGCCCATCATGCATCGCGATATCTTTGTCAACCCCGATATCGTTCGTTTCAGTCGCGAGTTCAACAACCCGGTCCTTATCGAGCAGTCGCTCAAGTTGGCACAGGCCGACCGCCTGTATGCCGATACCGTAAAGGCGTTTGACCGAGGCGATTTCGACCACATGTTGCAGTCGTTTTTCAAGGCGATACACACGAGATACGATATAGAGAAACCGGTGATACAGCGCTATATACGTCGCAAGTTGGGCGTAATAAATCAATTGAAAGCCAAGAACCGGGAGTTGCAACAGGCTTTGGCCGATAAAGATGCGGTGCTGCGCAAGTATGCCCGGGAGTACTATCTGCTGGGGAACGAGTGTATCACCAAGGCCAAAGACGTGCGGGCGGCGTTGGCCAACTTCGACAAGGCCCTGTCGCTCGATCCTACGATGGTCGATGCTTGGGTGCGCAAAGGTATCACGCTCGAAGATCGAGGCGATGAACACGAAGCCATGGCCTGCTACAACGAAGCGGTACGATTGAGTCCACTCAATTTCAAGGCTCTTTATAACCGTGGCAAATTGCGCTACAAGCAGGCCGATTATGATGCGGCACTCTCCGATTTTGCCAAAGCCGTAAAGCAAAAACCCGGTCATGCCACGGCACACGACCGCTTGGGCGACACCTTTATAAAACTCGATATGCCCGATATGGCGGCCCGCCACTGGGCTATTGCCGAGGAGCTGCGCGAACAACGACAAAAGAACAACCCATAATAACTACCATGATGAACAAAAGTCTGAAAAAAGGTTTGAAAATTACCGGTATAACCATAGCGGTTATTTTGGTATTGATGCTTGTCTTGCCCTTTGCATTTCAAGACAAAGTGATGAATATTGTAAAAAAGGAGGCCAACGAGATGTTGAATGCTAAGCTCGATTTTGAGTCGCTACACATCAGTTTCTTCTCTCATTTCCCGAGTGCATCGATCGAATTGGATGGACTCTCGATTTCGGGTGTAGGCGATTTTGAGGGCGACACACTGGTATCGGCTCGGTCGATTGATGTGGCGGTCAATGTGATGAGCCTGTTTGGTGACGAGGGTTTCGATGTGAATTACATCGTTCTCGATAAGCCATCGGTCAAAGCCATGAAGTTGGCCGATGGTCGGGTCAACTGGGATATTATGAAACCCGATACTTTGGCCAAGGAAGAAACGAAAGAGGAGGAGAGTACCTCGTCGTTCCGATTGAAATTGAAACATTTCAAGATTGCCGATGCTACACTCGTCTATATGGACGATTCTACTCAAATGCAATTCTATACCGACAAGTTGAACTTGAAGCTCTCGGGCGACATGAGTGCCGACGTGACCGATATCGACAGCAAGCTATCGTGCGAGAATATCTATCTGGCCATGGATGGAGTCTCTTATTTGAAGCAGGCGCAAGCCCATGCAAAACTGACCGTGTCGGCCGATTTGAAGAACAACAAGTTCACGCTGAAGGAAAATACATTGAGCCTTAATGCAATTGCTCTGAATCTTGATGGTTGGGTGGCTCTTCTCGACAATGGAGCCATGGATATGGATTTGAAGATAAATACTCCAGATATTAATTTCAAAGAGATTCTTTCGCTCATACCGGCCATCTATCAAAACAATTTCGACAAGTTGCGTACCACGGGCAATATGTCGCTCACAGCCTTTGCCAAGGGGCGTATGGAGGGCGACACGGTACCCCAGTTTGGTGTTACTCTTGGGGTAAAGGACGCCACATTCAATTACGAAGGAATGCCTGCGGCGGTTAATGGCATTAATATCTCTACTACGGTGAGCAACCCGGGTGGCGATTTGGACAAGACGATAATCGATGTATCGGAGTTCCGACTCAATATGGCCGGTAATCCGTTCAAGGCTACCCTATATGCGGCTACTCCCATCTCCGATTTGAACTTCAAGGCTACAGCCAATGGAACGATTCATTTGGGCAAGATCAAGGATATCTATCCGCTGGGCGACTCGATAAGTTTGAGCGGTATAGTTACTGCCGATTTGCGATTGGCCGGACGCATGTCTGATATCGAGAAAGAGAATTACGAGAAGATACAGGGCGAAGGAACCTTCTCGATTGCCGATATGGATTTGACCATGAAAGGGATGCCGGCTGTGGCCGTGAAAAAGGCACAGGCTTCGATTTCGGCCAAGGCCATGACCCTCTCGCAACTCGATGTGAAGGTAGGGCAGAGCGATTTGCAGGCTCAAGGTTCGTTGTCGAACTACATGGCTTATGTCTTGAAAAATGAAACCATCAAGGGAACACTCACGCTAACCTCGTCGTTGCTAGATTTGAATGAACTGATGGGCGAGAGCGAGACGTCTGACAGTACGACCGTCAAGAGCGATACGACCTCACTTTCGGCCATCGAGGTCCCCAAAAACATCGATATGACCTTGAACGCTTCGTTCAAGAAGATTCTTTTCCAGAAGATGGTGCTTGACAATGTGAAGGGCAAGCTCGTGGTGGCCGACGGTACTGTGCGCATGACGCCCCTCAGTCTGAATGCTTTCGGCGGGTCGATGGTGGCCAACGGCTCATACTCTACGGCCGAGAATGTTTTGCGTCCACAAGTCAATTTCGATTTGGATATCCAGAAGGCCTCTTTTGGCAAGACCTTCGAGCAGCTCGATATGGTGAAACAGATTGTACCTATCTTTGAAAAAACAGGCGGAACCTATTCCATTAAATTGGATTTGAAATCGACTCTCGATAGCCAGATGTCGCCCGATTTGAATTCGCTGACGGCACAAGGGGTTATCCAGTCCAACGATATCCAGTTGCAGAATGTCGAGGTATTCAACCAGTTGGCTACGTTACTGAAAAACGACAAACTGAAAAATATCGAGGCTAAGGATTTGAAAATCTCCTTTGCTATTGTCGATGGTAAAGTGAAGACTTCGCCATTTGATATCAAGATGGGTAACATTACGATGAATCTGTCGGGAGTTACCGGGCTCGACCAGACTATCGATTACACGGCAAAAATCAATCTCCCCGGTGCGGGTGCGTTGAGCAATGTATCGGCTACGATAGGAGGCACATTTACCAAACCATCGATTAAACTCAATACCGAGGAGGTGGTGAAGAATGTAGTAACCAGTACTGTCGCCTCGAAAGTCTTGGGCGTCGATGCCGAGGATGTAGAGGCACAGAAAGCCGCCATTCGCAAACAGGCCGAGGATGCCGGCAATAAACTCATTGCCACGGCTCAGGCCGAGAGTGACAAACTGGTGGCCAAAGCCTCGAACCCGTTGGCCAAGGTAGCCGCCCAGGCTGCGGGCAAAAAACTGGTTGAGGAGGCCGAGAAACAGGCTCAGAACTTGAAAAACGAGGCTGAAAAATTGATTGAAAAGCAGTATGGCAGTGGCGAATAAGCCATCTGCTTGCGATAGCGTGTTAAATTCTCGGCTGTAGTAACCGATGATTCTATTTATCAAACAAATGTGAGAAGAGAAAAACGGGTTATATCATCTGTTTTTCCCTTCTCTTGTTTGGTGTAAGGACTTACTCATTAACAGTACTACACAAAATATAAATTGAATTTGCATTATTGAGACCTACTACTTACCTTTGTAAGGTTAAATATATAATATTATGAGACATATCTGTAAAAGATTAACATTAGCCTCGCTTGTTATAGGAATGACAAGTATGACATTTTCTGTAAAATCGCAAGACTTTACAAAACAAAATCTCCCAAATCCCGATAATATTCCGGCGCCTGTTTTCCCGGTGCCGACCCAGCGTCAATTGAACTGGATGGAGACGGAGTTTTATGGATTTTCGCACTACGGTCCCAATACCTTTATGGGTACGGAGTGGGGTAACGACCGTTATCCCGATCCCACAGACTATAATCCTCAAACCATACCCGATTGTGACCAATGGGTCGAGTCGATGCATGCCGCCGGTATGAAGGGGGCTGTGGTTATTTGCAAACACCACGATGGTTTCTGCTTGTGGCCTACCAAGAGTACCGACTTCTGTGTAACGAATGGTGGTGGTGTGAGTGCACAGGTCGATATTCCGGGCCTTTTCTCCGAAGCTTGTAAAAAATATGGTATGAAATTCGGCGTATATCTTTCGCCATGGGATGCCAGCAACAAGTATTATTCTACCAGCACCTATGTAACCGACGTGTTCTTGAAACAGATTACCGAACTTTGTACCAACTATGGCGAACTGTTCGAAATTTGGTTCGATGGTGCCAATGGAGGTAACGGTTATTATGGGGGTTCTTACCTGACTACCCGTACAATCGATAAAAAGACCTATTACGACTGGGATAACCTCATGCAACGTATCCACGAAATGCAGCCCAATTGTGTAGTTTGGGGTCGTGAGTTCCGCTGGTGTGGTAACGAAGATGGTTATTCGGGAAAGACTTGTTGGTCTAATTTCGATGTAAACGCCGTCAATACCGAAACCACCAATAATGTAGGTGCCGAAAACGGCTTGTTGTTTATGCCCTCTGAGGTGGATGTAAGAACTACCTCCAAGTGGTTCTGGACTGCATCGGAGCAAGCCAAGTCGGCCGAGCAACTGTTCAAAATCTATCTCGAGAGTGTAGGCCGCAATGCTACGCTCATTATGAACTGTGCACCCAACAGCGACGGGAAAATGCCCGACAACGTGCGCACGAGCCTCAGCGGACTGGGTACCTTGCTCACCGAGAGATTGAGCAATGATATGGCTTTGAATATGAATGTCACGGCCGAGCAGGTGCGCACACCGGGTAACTTTGCCGCCTCGAATATGACCGATGGTGACAAGAATACCTATTGGGCTACCAACGACGATCAGACTACCGGTACATTTGTTATAGACCTAGGTGCCGTCAAGACCATTCACTATGTTACTTTGCAAGAGTATATCGCTTTGGGACAACGCGTGAAAGGTTTCACCATTGAGACCAGCCAGGATAATGGTTCTTGGGATTCATTCGCTACGGGTACCACTATCGGTTACAAACGCATCATGGCCAAGAACGACGATACCACCTCTTATGGCAGTGGTACGCAAGCTCGTTATATTCGTGTGAAGATAACCGACAGCAAGGCTTGTCCGCTCATCAGTACCGTTTCGGTTTTCTAAAAAATAAATCCATATCTAAAATTGTAAAAGATGAAAAGAATATATAAGAATCTCATTGGTGCCGTTTCGTTACTTTGGGCATTTGGTGGATATGCCGAGACTACTTTGTGCCAGTTTGAGAATACCGATTACAGTGAAATCTCCACCTACGATTATTGGGATCAGTCGCCGTTCAATACGGGGTTGCTTACCGGGCAAATTGCGGTAGTTGACAATCCGTATTCCGATGATATAAACGGTTCGGGAAAGGTGTTGGCATTCCAGCGTTCGCGATATGGCAGTCACCTGTATGGCGCTCGCATAGACTTGACCAGTCCTATCGCTTTGTCTCCTACACCGCAATATATCCATGTGCTGATGTATAAACCTGTAGCAGGCCGAGTAGCTCTCATAGGGCTTGGAAAACGTAACGATTGGGCCGAACAGCCGGCTACGACAGTACAGTTTGTAACGGCTGCTACCAAAGAACTCGATGCCAACAAGTGGGTCGATGCAGTATTCAGCGTGTATGGTAATGATGCTGCCGAATTGCACAGCATTGTCATTGTACCCGATGTGGACTCGCACTTGGCTACCGAGACCGATTATGTGGCCTATTTCGACGAGATTCTCATCAACGACGATTCACAACAGCGTTTCACGTTTGATCCCTATCCTTTGAATTTCGAGGCAACACAAGAGAAGACTCGTAACGACCGAGCCCTTCAATCTCTTACTTTCACCGGTAATATGGGTGCTTCGTATGAGTCGAATCTTGCCAGTGAGAGGACCGTATATGTCAATAAGACAGAAGCTACTCCTATTGAGTTGAAGGTAGGCGAGGCGGTTAATGTTTCATTTGACTATACGGGTAGCTGGATGCACCGATATGTCTATATGGATAAAGGTAACGACGGTCGTTTCGATGTTGATATCCAAAACAATGTTCCTACTGCCAGCAGCGACTTGGTTGCCTACTCTTATTTGGACGGATATACCAGTACCGGTGCATCGGCTTCAAACGATACCAGTAGCGATCCTCCTGCATTTACCATTGCTTCCGATATGAAACCGGGCTTCTATCGAATTCGTTGCAAAGTCGATTGGGACAGTTCGGTAGCTGCAGGTAATCCGGCTTCCGACAACTCGGTTGTTTCCAATGGTGGAGCCATTGTCGATTATTTGGCCAATGTGCATCGCGACAATGTGGCTTTGAATGTCGTAGCCAGAATGTGCGAGGTGACTGCTGCCGACGGTTCGGCTCTGCCTGCCGAGATTCCGTTTGGAGAAGACTTCTCGTTCAATATCACGATGGACGACAACTATGATATTACGGGTCTTGAAATCAAACATGGTTATAATCACGATGGTGAAGAGTATGTCTTTGGAAATCGTCAATGGAAGGTTGAGACCATGGAGCTTGAGGAGGATGGTTTGATTACAATTCCGGCCGAATATATCGACGGTGATGTGGCTATTACTATTCAGTTTGAGAACAAGCCGGTGAGCGTTCAGGGACTTGAGTCTGCCGATGGCTTGAAGGTGGTTGCCGGAGAGAACCAAATCGAGTTGATTAGTGACGAAGAGGTTTCCTACTCGGTAGTTCATGTAAGTGGTGCTTGCTATGCTACCGGGACATTTGCCGGGCGTGAAACCATCGCTTTGCCTGCTGGTGTATATTTTGTAAACGGTCAAAAATGTATTGTGCGGTAATTTCTCAATAAAATCGCAATAGACAACTTGAAGAGGTCGCCCCGTTATCTGGGCGGCCTCTTTTGTGTTTTGTGTAATTGTGATTCTCTTTAGTGGGGTTAAATGGGCCAACAGGTGAATATATTGTTCCAAAATGCGGGAACGTTTTTCGATAACTCTTATCTCGGGTGCTCATATTGGTTTATTCCTTATCTTGGCACTCCATTAACGATAAGGCATGAAAATCAGTAGAAAAGTTTTTACCGTGTGTCTGGGGATAAATCTTCCGTTTTGGGTATCGGTGGCTTCTGCTATGGAAGCCGACTCGGTTTACCAAGTCCAGGACGTAGAATTGTGTGATAGTGTGCGGATGGATTCTGTAGTGTCGCGACAGTTGTTCGTGACAGATTCATTGCAACTGGATATTGCGGAGTCCCCTCAGAGACGACCTTGGTTGGCAGGGGCAGAAGTCGTGGGAACCAATGCGCTGTTTCACATCATTACCCGATATATTATTCACGAAGATTATGCTCAAATTACCTGGTCGTCGATTAAGAACAATTTCAAGACCGGTTTTTTGTGGGATAATGACAAATTTAATACAAATCTCTTTTTCCATCCGTATCAAGGTGGGTTGTATTTCAATTGTGCCCGTTCCAACGGATTGAACTTTTGGCAATCGGCACCTTACGCCTTGTTCGGAAGCTCTATTTGGGAGTTGTTCTTGGAACTTCAACCGCCCTCGACCAACGATATTATTTCTACTACGTTAGGCGGAATGGCCTTGGGTGAGGTGAGTTACCGGTTGTCGTCTATTGCGTTGAACGGGAGGGCAAGAGGTTGGAACCGGTTTGCCCATGAAGCGGTAGGGCTGGTACTCAATCCTGTGCGGGGAGTTAACCGATTAATAACGGGTGAAGCTTGGCGCATAGGCCCTCGTTATGTCGATCGGGCGGCAACGGTACCGTTTTATTTCCAGTTCGATACCGGTTATCGAATACTCGATTGCTCCGACTCGCAACCCAACCGAAGCAAGCATATCGGGTTCGTAGGTTTCAATATGGTGTATAACGATCCTTTTGAAATCGACGGGAATGAACCTTTTGAGCATTTTACGGCCCGTATGACATTAAATCTTTTTTCTCGCCAACCAGCTATAGGCGAAGCCAATATATGTGCTTCGATATGGGGCAAGGAGCACGACTATAAAAACGGGAATGAATTGTTTGCCGGAATCTTTCAAAATTACAATTACTACGACAGTGAGAGCTTTGCAGAAGAGGTGTCACATACTCCATTTCGTATTGCCGAGACGGTTTCTTATGGCCCGGGTGTATTGTATAGGGCTAAGGTGGGGGCCAACAACTCCTTGCTCTTGAATGGATTTGTCTCGGGTATCGTGTTGGGGGGCTCGTTGAGCGACTATTTTCAGTTCCATGATAGAGACTACAATATGGGTAGTGGTTACAGCGTGCGGGTCAACGGCCTGTTTTCTTTGCATCAAAAGGTTGGCCTCTACCTGGCGTTTGAGAATTACCACATCTTTACCTGGAAAGGATATGAACAAAAAGATTATACCCATATCGACCAGAACTACCTCAATGCTCAGGGTGATGTGGGCAATGCCCGTTTGCAGCGGTTGAACTTCAGAGCTTCGTTTTCGGTAGCTCCGCAACTTTCCATTGCTGCCGAGACCGATTGGTATCGGCGTAAAACGCATTATAAATATTACCCCGACGTGCGTTCCGATACTTTCGAATTTCGGTTGATGCTCTCGTATCATATTTGAGTATCGACCGGTATGGGGTAGCGCAGTCGGGGGTAATAGATGGGTCGATTATCAGGTCATTAAACCGTAATCAACTCATATTGCATAGAGCCCAGTCCAATTTTTTCGGCATGCTCGAGACCGGCCTGCCAGTTGGTGTCGGGGTGCATGAGGTGGAACTTGTCGGCCCCCTCGAGGTGCTCGTGGGGATGTTTTTCGACCAGACAGCTGCCATTGATGGCCGGTGCGGCGATTACCAGGTCGGCACAAGCTTTGTCCAGAGCTACCGGGTCGAACGATGCCAAAATACCCAGGTCGGGCACAATGGCTGCATCGTTGTGGTTCCAGCAATCGCACTCGGGCGAGACGTTCATGATGAAACTGATGTGGAAGTTGGGTTTGTCTTTCAATACGGCCTGGGTATATTCGGCAATCTTGTAGTTCAACCGTTCCGAAGTATCACATTCTCCCATTACCGCAGCGTCGTGCTGGCACAGAGCTACACACTGGCCGCAGCCTACACACTTGTCGTAGTCGATAACCGCTTTGTGATCGGCATTGAGGTGTATGGCATCGTGGGCACAATGTTTCACGCAGATGTTGCAACCTTTGCAGTTCTCGATTTCGATTTTGGGTTGTGAGTTGCAGTGCAGTTCCAGTTTACCACCCACGCTGGCACCTCCCATACCCAGATTCTTCAATGTACCTCCAAAACCGGCTTGTTCGTGCCCTTTGAAGTGAGTCATCGAGATAACGATATCGGCATCGGCCAGGGCTGCACCTATTTTGGGCGCTTTGCAGTATTCGCCGTCCAAGGGTATTTCGCGATAGTCGGTGCCCTTCAATCCGTCGGCGATGATAACCTGACACTGGGCCGAGATAGGGTTATAGCCGTTTTCCATGGCGCTTTGCAGGTGATCTACGGCATTGGCCCGACGACCCGAATAGAGGGTGTTGCAGTCGGTAAGGAAGGGCTTCGCACCCCACGACCGCAGCAGATTGGCCAACCGGGCCGCATAGTTGGGCCGCAGATAGGCCAGGTTGCCCGGTTCACCGAAGTGTATCTTTATGGCCACAAACTGGTCTTTGAAATCGATAGTCTCGATACCGGCTCGCTTGATGAGTCGCTCCATCTTGTCGAGCAGGTTGCTCGATGGTGTGGTGTGCAGATTGGTGAAAAATACCTTTGATTTTTCCATAAGAGTTTGTTTTTAGTTGATTGTCATGTACCACAAAGTGGGGACGGTTATTCTTGGCTCCCGCTTCTTACAAAAACAAAAGTACGAAAAAAACTATTGGTGTGCAACCACTTTTTATGGCTTTATATTTGAATAAAATTAATCTATTAATGAATAAAATTAAAGCGATAATTTGTTTTTTTGAAATAATGATGATATCTTTGTACAAGAATAGAAAAATAGAATTATCGATGAAACGATTGAATTTGAAGTGGTCGCTTTTGTTGGCCATATTGCCGGCGATGAGTTGGGCCGTAGAAGAGAGACCGGTATCCCTGGAGATTCCTGCCGGTGAGATTAAGGGAAAAATGTTGTTGCCCGATGTCGAAACCCCGCCGGTTGTCCTGATTATTGCAGGCTCGGGACCTACCGATATGGATGGGAATACGGTATTGGGGGCCGTTACGATTAAAAATAATTCGTTGAAGTTCTTGGCCGAGGGGTTGGCCGAACGAGGTATCGCTTCGCTGCGTTACGACAAGCGGGGTATTGCCTCGAGTGCAGCGGCAGGTCAGGTAGAGGCCGATTTGCGATTTGACGATTACGTGGCCGATGCTCGGGCCTGGATCGACAGTTTGGCTCAGGAGAAAGCGCGTTTTTCGGGCGTTTATGTGCTAGGGCATAGCGAAGGGGCGCTGATTGGCATGCTGGCCAGTGCCGGCAATGAGCAGGTAAAGGGAGTCATTTCCCTGGCAGGTGCCGGGCGCCCTGCTTATGAGATTATCGAGCGGCAGATGAGTGGTCAGCCGGCAGCAGTGTGTCAGTTGGTAAAATCGGTTAATGACTCGCTGCGTGCGGGCAAGACCGTAACCGATATTCCGGTGGGACTGATGGCGCTGTATCGCCCCTCGGTGCAACCTTACCTGATATCGTGGTATAGGTACAATCCGCAGACGGTTGTCGCGGGTTTGGAACAGCCGGTACTGATTGTGCAGGGCGACAAGGATATACAGGTGTCGGTCGAAGATGCTCAGTTGCTGAAGAAGGCTCAACCTCGGGCTACCATAGAGCTTGTCGAGAATATGAATCATGTGTTGAAGCGCTGCGAATCGACCGAGGTGAATGAGCAGCAGTCAACCTATGCCAATCCCGATTTGCCTGTTATGAAAAACTTGTTGGATGTAATTGATAAATTTATAAAGCCATGACAAATAGAGAATCGAAAAAACGTTTACCCTTGCGTTGCCCGGCCTGTGATGCCCAGCTCAAGGTATCGAAGATGGTTTGTGTGCAATGTGGCACCGAAGTCTCGGGCGAGTTTGACCTGCCGGTATTGACCCGTTTGAACGAAGAGGAACAACACTTCATGCTCGAGTTTGTAAAAGCGAGTGGCAGTCTGAAGGATATGGCTAAAAAGATGGGGGTGAGCTATCCCACGGTGCGGAATTATCTGGATGATTTAATAGAGAAACTAAATAATATGGCAGAGGAATGAAAGTGCTTTTTGAATTTTTGAAGAACCCGTTTTATCGGGTGGCCGGTTACACCTCACTGGTATGGGGTGTGGTCGGCATGGTAGTCGCTACGGCCATCGCTTTTTGTGGAGGAGTCCATTATCACGGGCTGTTGCATTTTGGTGGGGCGCCAAACGGTGCCTGGTGGTGTTTTGTCGTGGAGCATTTGGTTGTGTGGCTGGTTCCTGCGGTGTTGATTTATGTCTCGGCTTTGTTTTGCAGCCGTTCGCACGTGCGGCCTGTCGATGTGTTGGGTACGGTGGCATTTGCCCAACTGCCGTTTGTGTTGCTTTCGTTGCTTATGGCTATACCTCCAATACGCGAGATAACATCGGTGCAGACGGTAGAGGAGGTCGAACTGCTGCTCTCCGATATGGGGCGGTTGCTCCTGGTTGTATGGATAGGGCTCTTGAGCCTGCTCCTCACCATTTGGGTGCTCTATTGGATGTTCCGGGCCATATCGGTCGCCTGCAATCTGAAGGGGCGCAACCTGTGGTTGGTCTTTATCATTGGAGCTTTTGGCGGAGATGTGCTTTGCCGATATCTGATAGGTTTCTGCTATTGAGCAGAATCGACAAGTAAGGTATTTAAAAATTTGAAGCGGCTATCGGGAAACCCGGTAGTCGCTTCGGTCGTATAAGAGAGTGTGCTACTGTTTTATTCTATGTTTTTGGTGAGACTTTGCAGATGGCTGATGGATATATTTCCCGTCAGTTGTATGACGACAAATTCCTCTCCACCGTCGTCAACCAGCATAATCAACTCTTTAATCTTCTTTTGAGGTTGTGGATAGATGTAGATGGTGACCATTTCGTCATCGTCTTTTACTTTCATTAGTTCTTCATAAGGCGCCTTTTTGAAACTGGAGGAGGCTTTTCGGATGCGGTTGATCAGGTTGGCATCATCTTCGCAGGTGAGAATCTGGATGCGGTCGAGCTCGTTGATGACACTTTTGAGATCGAGGGCATCTACCTCCAACTGACCCGCGGGCATCATCTCCAATAGGGTTTTGGAGATATTGACGTAGGTGATGTTTTTTTCGTTGGCAAACTGGTCGAAGATATTGGTCTGTGCTCGCGTGGGGAGTAACCCGATGATGCACCCCAACAGGACATAGATAATACGTTTCATGATTATTTGATTTTTAGATGTTTGTTAATAATTCGGTTGGTCTTGACAATCTCTTGCTGAGCTTCCTGCCATTGCTGGGTCCCTTCGTTCAATTTTTGAGAGACGAGCAGCAGCGCACGCTGTGCTTCGGCACAGGCATATATCTCTTGTTCGCTTAGCTGAGGTTGGGCGGGTTGACGGGTGAAATAGAGTCCGGCAGCCGAGGCCAGAATGACAATGGCCGCTACTCCGCTAACCCAGCGCCAGACGGGGGCAAAGCGTGTGGCCTTTTTGCGGGCCGGCAAGCGATCGATAAACGACGACAGCCGCTCTTCCAACCCTTCGGGTATCTGAGGGGTACCAGGCACGAGCGTGAGGACGATGCGCTTCTCTTCGAGCATATCCTGTGGAACCTCGTGAGTGGCCAAATAGTCTCTCAAGGCTTGTTCGTCGGTCTCCGACAAATTGCCGTCAAAGAAGGAGTCTATCTGTTTTCGTAACTCTTGTGTAGTCATATCTTTTGTGTAAATAGTTCTTTAATCGTTTTTCTTGCTCGGGAGAGCAGTACCCGTATGTTGGCATTGCTCAATCCCGTTTCGTGCTCTATCTCAGTGGTACTTTTCTCATCGAAGTGCCGCAGTATCACGACTTGTCGCTGAGCTTCGGGCAGTGTGTCTATGATGCGTAGCAAGATTTTCATCTCTTCCTTCTGCTCAAAAGCCTGGTCGGGTGGAGGCGATGGTGAAATCTTGCTGGCCAAAACCGATTCATCATCCTCGGAAAATCTCGTTCCGCGCAGTTTGTCGAGGCACAAGTGCTTCAGCAGGGTGACGGCATAGGCCTCGTCGTGTTCAAGCCCTTCGAGAAATTCCTGCTTCTCCCACAACTTTAGGTAGGTGTTCTGCACCATATCCTCGGCATCGTCTTCGTTCCCCAGGTAGCGGAAAGCCATTCGGTACAGCTTTTTGTAGTAGGGCAGAAATCTTGTTTTAAACTCTTGGTGAGTCATACGGTTTGTTATTTGTTTTTCAGGAGCTCCGATTTCAGATTCCCTTTGAATCTTACCAAATTGATTTCTCTTTTTTCAAGGTCGATGATGACGACTTCGGTAATTTTCTTTTTGTCATGCCTCATAAAGATTTTTGTCAGTTCACCCTCTTCTTGAGTGTCGATAAGCAATTCATAGGGTTCATAATCTCCCTTCACAATCGACTTCCGCAGAGTCTGATAAGTGCTTTCGTCAATCTTTGCCTCGACGGCTTCCAAGGTCTTTATGCCATCGATTACCCCCTTTTTCTCCGTCTTACCTATCTTTTCGTGGGTAAATTCGGCGTTGGGCAGACTCTTTACCTGGTCAAACAGATTGTCTATCTTATTGCCGGCCAAGACTGTCAAGGTCGCGAACAGCAAGATGGATAGCGCTATTATTCTCGTTCTCATGGCTGGAGGTATTATTTATCGTTTTCGATGATTTCGTTCAATTGTTGGGGATCTATCTTGCCCTTGATGCGTAGGAGACTTACTTCATCCTTTTCGAGCGAGAAGATGATAATCTCTTTGATTTTTCCTTTTTCGGTCTTCATCAGGATGCGGACAATCTCGTCGTCTTCGTTCGAGGCCACAAGGGTTTCGTAGCTGTTGTCGTTACAGCCGGCAATTTGCTTTTTGAGCCGGTCGTAGTCGGCTTGCGAGATATCCTCGGCATTGAGTATGTTCATGGATTTTATACCTTTCATCTCGGAAGAGAAAGGCTTGATGAGCCCCAGCACAAACGAGTTGAGGTTTACTTTCTCGGCATTGGGGATACGGGCAATCGATGCCGACAGCGAGTCGAGACAGTTGCCGGCAAACAGGGTAGTACTACAGAAGAGTAGGGCCAGTGCAGTGATAAAAGTTCTTGTTTTCATATCGTAATCTGTTTTTTTCTATGTTTATGGGTTACTCGGTACGGCGCCGTTTTATAACCGATTTCACATAGAAGACGATCAACGGTCGAATATGTTACAAAGGAACATATAAAAAACGAGAGAAAAGTGTGAATCTTTTCTCTCGTTATATCAATTGAAGGGATCTTCACGGGAACGTTATTCGACCTTGCGAATGATTTCCATTCCTTTCAGGATGGCCTTTTCGTTCAAGGGAATGAGGTTGTGGTGACGCTCGGGCAAAGATTTCTTAAGACCTTTCACCACATTCTCCATGCTCACCATCGGTTTCAGTTTCAACAGTCCGCCCAATACAATCATGTTCAGGGCTTTGGTGTTGTTCATCTCGATGGCAGCCTCCATGGCATCGATACAATATACGTTGATATCTTTGCGCGTGGGGGGATGGTGTATTCCGTAGCCGTCGTAAATGAGGATTCCACCCGGTTTCACTTTGCTCTCGAATTTCTCGAGCGACGGTTGGTTCAAGATTACGGCCACGTCGAATGAGTTCAATACCGGCGAGCTGATGCGTTCGTCGCTGAGGATTACGGTTACGTTGGCCGTACCACCACGTTGTTCGGGACCGTATGAAGGCATCCAGGTAACCTCTTTGTCTTCCATCAGACCCGAGTAGGCCAGAATCTTACCCATCGAGAGTACGCCTTGTCCGCCAAATCCAGCTATGATAATTTCTTCTTTCATGTCCTGTCGTTTTTTGATTATACGTTTTTGAGGTCTCCCAGCGGGTATTTGGCAAACATGTGCTCTTCCATCCATTGGTTGGCTTTAACGGGAGACATTTTCCAACCCGAGTTGCAGGTCGATACGATTTCGACCATCGAGGTACCTTTGCCGGCCATCGAGTTTTCAAAGGCCAGGCGAATGGCTTTCTTGGCTTTGCGTATGGCTGCCGGGGTGTGTACACTCTGGCGGGTTACGTAGCAGGTACCATCGACGCGTTCAACCAGTTCGGCAATACGCAGGGGGTATCCGTTCAAGGCTACGTTACGGCCGTAGGGGCAGGTCGAGGTTTTCATTCCCTCGAGTGTGGTGGGGGCCATTTGACCGCCCGTCATTCCATAAATACCGTTGTTGATAAATATGATAGCGATGTTCTCGCCACGGTTGCAGGCGTGAATGGTCTCGGCCGTACCGATGGCTGCCAAGTCGCCATCGCCCTGGTAGGTAAATACCATCTTCTTGGGGTTAAGCCGTTTTACGGCGGTGGCAATGGCGGGTGCCCGTCCGTGGGCAGCTTCGATCCAGTCAATGTCGATATAGTTGTAGGCAAATACGGCGCAACCTACCGGTGCGATGCCTATCGTTTCCTCTTCAATACCCATTTCGTCGATGACTTCGGCGATAAGCTTATGTACTACTCCGTGGCTGCAACCCGGGCAGTAGTGCATGGGATTATCGTTCATGAGCCGAGGTTTCGTGTAAACCAGGTTTTCGGGCTTTATAATTTCGTTGATATCCATATGCATATATTTAATTCGGGTATTTACATTAATTTCTCTTTTAATGCGGCAAGAACTTCGTCGGGGGTGGGGACGATGCCTCCCAACCGGCCAAAGTGTTCTACACGCACTTTACCGTTGACGGCCAGACGAACGTCTTCTACCATCTGACCGGCGTTGAGTTCGGCCGAGAGGATGCCTTTCACATGGTCGGCCTGGCGGGCAACAGCTTCAGAGGGGAAGGGCCACAGCGTGATGGGACGCAACAGACCTACCTTGATGCCCTCTTCGGCGGCCAACTCAATAGTCTTTTGGCAGATTCGAGCCATCGAACCGAAGGCAACAATGAGGTAATCGGCATTCTCGCAGTTAATCTCTTCGAAGCGGACTTCGTTCTCGCTGATGCGTTTGTAGGTAGCCTGGAATCGGATATTGTTCTGTTCCATGATGGCGGGATCGAGCTCGAGCGATGTAACTACATTGCGTTTGCGATCTTTGGGCTTACCCAGCGCAGCCCACGGGTTTTGTTCCCGAATCTCTTCTTCGGTGCGGCGTTTGCGGAAAGGCGGGAGAACTACTTTCTCCATCATCTGTCCAATAATACCATCGGCCAAAATAATTGCGGGATTGCGGTATTTGAAGGCCAGGTCAAATCCCAGGGCAACAAAGTCGGCCATCTCCTGTACCGATGCCGGTGCCAGGGTAATGAGGTGATAGTCGCCATGACCACCGCCTTTGGTGGCTTGGAAATAATCGGCCTGACTCGGTTGTATGGTGCCGAGACCGGGCCCGCCTCGCATGACGTTGACAATCAAGCAAGGCAATTCGGCTCCTGCCAGGTAGGAGATACCTTCTTGTTTCAAACTTACACCGGGGCTCGACGACGAGGTCATTACCGCTTTGCCGCAACTGGCTCCGCCATATACCATGTTAATGGCTGCCACTTCGCTCTCGGCTTGCAATACGACCATACCGGTTGTTGTCCAAGGCTGTTCTGCCATGAGTGTTTCCATCACCTCCGACTGGGGAGTAATGGGGTATCCGAAATAACCATCGGCTCCATAGCGTATAGCAGCATGGGCGATAGCTTCGTTACCCTTCATCAACTTTATATCTTCTTTCATAATTAACGGATTTATCGGAATGAACCGGTTACAATTTTACTTTATATACGGTGATACACCCATCGGGGCATACCAAACCACAACTTGCACAGCCGATGCATGCATCGGGATTTTGCATGAAAGCATAGTGATAACCTCTGTCATTAACCTCGGTAGGCTGTAATGCGAGAACCTGACTGGGACAGGCGACCACACACAGTTCACAGCCTTTGCAACGTTCTTTGTTAACGACAACAGCGCCTTTGATTTTTGCCATATGATATTGTTTTTAGTTCCACAAATATAAAAAATATATTTTTAAATTGATAGTAGAAGCGGGTAGTTTTTTTGCAAAACTACCCGCTTGTATAAAAGATTGAATCTCAAATCAATAGATATGTATAAAAATGAGGTGTAAAGTGTTGATTTGTTATTGTTTTATTCAAATATGTTTTATAACATAAGAATATTTGTTGATATACTTACAATTTAAAAGTTAACCTATTTTTATACCCGAGAATCCCATGAAGGCCATGGCCAACAAACCGGCAGTGATGAGGGCGATAGGGGTACCTTGCATGGCCTTGGGGATGCGCGAAAGACTCATTTGTTCACGCATACCGGCAAAGATAACGAGGGCCAGTGTAAACCCGAGAGCGGTCGAGATGGCATAGACCGTGGCTTCGAGAAGGGTCATGTTTTTTTGAATTACAATGAGGGCGACTCCCAGTATCGTACAGTTGGTCGTGATGAGCGGCAGGAACACGCCTAGGGCCTGATAGAGTGCGGGTGCTATCTTTTTCATGATAATCTCGAGCAATTGTACCAGCGCGGCAATAACCAGGATAAAAACGATGGTTTGCATGTAGTTGAGACCAAGAGGCATGAGCAGATAGCTTTGCAGCAGGTAGGTCACGATGGTCGAGATGGTCATGACAAACGTAACGGCTGCTCCCATACCCAGAGCCGAGTCGATGCGCTTCGATACTCCCAGAAAAGGACAGATGCCCAAGAATTGCGAGAGTACAATGTTGTTTACAAATATGGCTGTAATAAATATCGAAATATAGGTGAGCATGGTTATCGTGTTTTAAATGTGTGGATGATGGCAATTAAAAATCCTAAAGCGATAAAGGCACCAGGTGCGAGGATAAAAATAAGCGACCCGTACTCTTCGGGGTAGATTGAGAGTCCGAAGATGTGACCTGTACCCAAGAACTCACGCACACTCCCCAGCAGGGTGAGGGCTACGGTGAAGCCCAACCCGATGCCCAGTCCGTCGAAGAACGACTCGAATGGTGTGTGCTTGGCGGCAAAGGCTTCGGCGCGGCCCAGCAGGATGCAGTTGACGACAATCAGCGGGATAAAGAGTCCCAGCGTGGCATACAGCTCGGGCACGTAGGCCTGCATGCAGAGTTGCAGGATAGTCACAAACGTGGCGATGATGACGATGAAGGCCGGGATGCGCACCTTGTCGGGGATGATGTTTTTGACCATCGAGATGACCACGTTGGAACAGATGAGTACAAACAGGGTCGAGAGCCCCATGCCCAAACCGCCCATGGCCGAGGTCGTGGTTCCCAGGGTGGGGCACATACCCAACAGTAATACAAAGGTAGGATTCTCTTTGATGAGTCCGTTCAAAAGAATTTTTGTCTTATTCATGGTCTTCTCCTCCTTTCATTGATTCGGTATAAGCCGTATAGGCTGTGCGCACGGCTCCCAGAAATGCCCGCGAGGTGATTGTGGCCGCGGTAATGGCATCGATGTCGCCCGAATCTTTTGTGACGTGAAAATTGGTTTCTGCGGGAGATTTCCCGATAATGCTTTGCTTGTTTTTGTCGGTACGGAACCAGTCGCCCATTTTTGCCCCCAGACCGGGAGTCTCCTGGTGTTTCAGCACCTGATAGTCTTTAATCGTGCCGTCGGCTTCGAACCCGACGATGATGCGAATCTCGCCACCATAACCGGTATTGTTGCTGCACTCGACAGCAGCTCCAGCCAGTTTGCCATCCTTCTTGGCCGGGTATATGGTAGTCTCGGTCTCGCCAAATTCGTTGTGTACGGTGTAGGTCAGTTGCTCGTCAATCGGCGAGTTGTCATAGGCGGGCAGTACTTGTTGTATGGCTTTTTCGCGGCTGGCTTTTTCGGCCTTGGCTATGGGCTCTTCGGTCAACTGGTTGGTATATCCCAGCAGACCGCCGGCAATGGCCGTGATGAGCGTGAGCGACCACAGCATATTCCAAAATGTAGAATCTTTTTTCCTCATGGCTAAGCTCTCCCGAAACGTTTAGGTTTGATGTAATTATTGATGAGCGGGGTAAACGCATTCATGATGAGTATGGCAAACGATACGCCCTCGGGATAGCCGCCCCATTGACGGATAACGACGGTGAGGATACCAATTCCTATGCCATAGACAATCATACCCTTGGAGGTCATGGGCGAAGTCACATAGTCGGTAGCCATGTAGATGGCCCCCAGCAGGAGACCGCCCGAGAGCAGCTGGATAAGCGCGAAGTCGAAAGCGTGTTGCCAGGCTCCCGTTGTTTGCGAGGCGCTCAACTCTTCGCCCAATCCCAATGCAAAGCTGAACACGAATACGGTAGCGAGAATCGACACGGGAATGTGCCAGCTGATGATGCGGCGGTAGAGCAGGAAGGCAAATCCGATGAGCAGGGCGATGGCTCCCACCTCGCCCAGGCTACCGCCCTGGTTGCCAATCCACAGGTCTGAGATGTTTACCTGACTTACCCACTGGCTACCTTCTTCCTTCAACTTGGAGAGTAGTGTGGCACCGGTCTCGGCATCGGTATAGCTCCACCGCGAAACAGCCGGCAACGGCCACTGTGTCATATAGGTGGGGAAGGAGATGAGCAGGAATACTCGACCCACCAGGGCCGGGTTGAAAAGGTTGTTGCCCAGTCCGCCGAATGCCATCTTGGCAATGCCGATTGCTACCACCGAGCCGATGATGACAATCCAAATGGGCAGGTTGGAAGGCAGGTTGAAACCCAAAAGCAAACCGGTGAGGATGGCCGAACCATCGCCAACGGTGGGTTTCACCTTGAGCAGATACTTTTGAATGAGATATTCGGCGACGATACACGAGAGTATCGACGTGAGTGTGACGATTAAGGCTCCGACTCCAAAGAAATAGAGCGATACAGCGAAAGCCGGCAACAGGGCGATGATAACGCTGTACATACATTGCGAGGCCGATAGGCGGCCGTGTATGTGAGGAGCAGGTGATACGGTTAGTTCCATTTCGAAAAGAGTAGATTATGATTGTTTTCTGGATCGTATAATTCGGTTTACCGCATTTTTTCCGATGCGGATGAAGTCGAGGATGGGTCGGTTCGACGGGCAACTGTAGGCACAGCAACCACACTCCAGGCAGGAGGTGATGAGCTCTTTCTCGGCGCGGTCGTACAGGTGATTCTCCGACAGTTTGGCCAGCAGGAAAGGCTCGAGCCCCATGGGACAGGCCTCTACACATTTACCGCACCGTATGCAGGGATTTATTGCACCGCGGTGGGCATGCTCTTCGTCGAGAATCAAGATACCCGAGCAACCCTTGCCGATGGGCGAGTCGAGGTTCGAAACGGCTTTACCCATCATGGGACCACCCAGTATGACTTTGGCACAGTCTTGGGGCAGGCCGCCGGCTATATCGATGAGTTCGCGCATCGACATACCCAGCCGCACCCGGTAATTCCCCGGCTTGGCTATGTGGTCGCCCGTAACCGTGACCACACGATCGACGAGCGGTTTGTTTTTCTGTATGGCTTCATAGACGGCAAAGGCGGTGCCCACGTTTTGGACGATGGCTCCGGTCGATACGGGCAGGGCCCCGTTGGCTACCTGCTTGTGCAGAATGGCGTCGATGAGCTGTTTCTCGCCGCCTTGTGGGTAGCGGGTGCGCAGCGGTACGATGGTGATGCCGAGATAGCGGGCCGCATGTTGCTCGAGCAGGGCGATGGCATCGGGTTTGTTGTTTTCGATGCCGATATAGGTCTGCTCCACGCCGATGGCTTTCATGAGGATGCGACAGCCCACCAGAATTTGGTCGGGCGACTCGAGCATGAGGGCGTGGTCGTCGGTCAAGTAGGGTTCACACTCGGTAGCGTTCACAATGAGGACCGTAGGTTTGAACTCTTTGGGCGGAGTCAGTTTTACATGGGTAGGGAAGGTAGCGCCCCCCAATCCCACGATACCGGCCTGGGCTATCTTTTGTATAATTTCTTGAGGCGATAGGGTAATCTCTTCTTTGAGTTCGGGAGAGCGGTCAATTGTCTCTTCCCACTCGTCGCCTTCGGTATCGATGACGATGGTGGTGGCATACAGTCCAAAGGCGTTGGCGGTTTTATCGACCTTCGAGACGGTGCCCGATACTGGCGAATGGATATTGGCCGAGACGAATCCGCTGGCTTCGGCGATGAGTGTGCCCACCTTTACGGTGTCGCCTTTCTTGACAATACAATTGGCCGGAGCCCCAATATGCTGGTTGAGCATGATGGACACCTGCTTGGGTATGGCGACCGGAGTCACGGGGCAGTGGGCCGTGAGTTTATGTTCGTTGGGGTGTATGCCTCCTATGCGAAATGTTTTTAACATATGGCAGATTCCTTTTCGTTAATTGAAATATTCTCTTTGGCAGATTCATTCACCACGTGTATGGCGTGGGTGGGACATCCTGCTACACAAGCTTGGCACGAGAGGCAGAGGCTGTCGTCGATGTAGGCCAGATTGTCGGTGATCGTAATGGCTCCGTTGGGGCAGCTCTTGGCACATTTGCCGCAACCGATGCAGGCAATCGAGCACACCTTGCGGGCAATGATGCCTTTGTCGCGGTTGTTGCAGGCAACAAAAACACGGGGTTCCTGTCTCTTGCGCAACTCGATGATGTTGCGGGGGCAGGCTTTTACACAGGAGCCGCAGGCGATGCAGATGTTGGGATCGACATAGGGTAACCGGGTAATCGGGTCCATGGTGATGCCCCCGAAATCGCAGGCTGCCGCACAGTCGCCTTCGCCCAGGCAGCCGTAGTTGCAGTTACTCTCGCCCGAGTAGAGGGCAGCGACAACTGCACAGCTGTGGGCCCCTTCGTAATGGCTGGTTTGGGGTCGGTTTTCACACGAGCCGTTGCATCGCACCACGGCAATGCGAGGTGCCTGTTCTACGGCCTGCATCCCCAGGATAGGGGCAATCTTCTGCATGACAGCATTGCCTCCCACGGGGCACAACAGATTGTCGAGCGAGGTGGCTTTTACACATTGTTCCGCAAAGTTGCGACAGCCGGCGAAGCCGCAGCCGCCGCAGTTGGCTCCCGGCAGAATCGACTCGATTTCGTCGATACGCGAGTCTTCCTCTACATGGAACTTGCGGGAGATGACGTAAAGCAGCGTCGCACTGACCAATCCGATAATACTTAATATGATGATCGATGTTACCATAAGTTATAAGACAAATGTTTGTTTCAAGAAGAATGTAATTTGTTTTTTCAATCGGTCGCGGTACCGGTAGAGTATCGCATAATAGAGAACGGGAACCAGCAAGGCACAGAGCCCCGTGACGAGTTCGCCGGCGTGGCACAGGGTAGTGACAACGAGCGAGAGGATAATGAGCAAGAGCGGTAGTATGGCGGTGAACCAAAGTGCCCGGTAACCAGCCTTCGTGGCAAGGGTTACCACCACCTTTTGACCTATCTGTACGGGGGTATCGGGTTTCTCGACCTCAATGATTTTTTCTTTCTGCTCGGCAGTGGCACACACCGAGGCGGCATGGCAGCCGACACAGGCCGACTGTTGCAAAATGCGCACCAGGATGTGCGATTCGGTAATGCCCGTTACAATACCTTCGTGTTCTATATCATCGGGTTGTTTCATGCCATCGACGCTTTTCATGTGATTTTTCAATCCACTTCACTCTCTTGTTTTTCACAGGCCTGTTGCATAGGCGGGATGGACCATCCCCTCAAGCAACGGTCTTCTCTCTTTCTTGCGGCTGCGATATTTCGTCAGAAATAGGAGTCGTATAGTTTTTTGTACCGATCCTCTTTTTGAATATCGGTAATCCATTTATTCATGCTGTCGAGCAATATCGAGTCGTTTTTACGCAGCGCCCACGACTGGAACTGGGTGAAACTGATGTCGGTATTGCAGTCGAGTTGAGGATAGTCTTTGCTCATTTGTTGGGCGATCGCCTTGTCGCATACGGCAAACTCTATTTCGCCGGTAGCCACCATCATGATGAGCTGTTCGGCTCCATAGGTCTCTTCTTCGTGTATGTATATGGTGTCGCCAATTTCACGTGCCAGATTGTTGATGCGCAGTCGGGTGGGGGCATCGCTCACGATGTAGAGTGTTTTCCCGGCCAGGTCGAGCTGGTTGCGAATGAGTTCTTTCCCTTCGCCCTCTTCCTTGCGCTGTACCAGCACCTGTCTGTTCAGCTGGATGGGAACGGTGAAGGCCAGCTCTTCTTTAATCTCCGAGGTGACGGGCAACTGACGGGCAATGATGTCGTACCGGCCCTCTTCCAGGCCATCGATACTTTTGCTCAAGTTTACCTCGGGGGTTATCTCGATGGCGAGTCCGCTACGCTCGCCTATCATGCGGGCCAGTTCGTAATCAAATCCCGAGAGGCTGTCGCCTTGCAGGTAGTAGGAGAGTGGAGTATAATCGGTAACGATGCGAAGTACCCCAGAGTTTTCAATCTCTTCGAAACTGCGGGGATGATATGTCGAGTGATTCTTGGGGCGAAGCCATACCATGATTCCAACTACGATAATCAGCAGGGCGATATAGACGAACAGGTGTTGCTTGAGTTTCTTCATATGCGCTTAGTTGGAAAAATCGATCGACAATCCCATTTGAAACATCCTGGGGTTTAACGGATAGTGAGGCAGCGAGAAATAGTTGTTGCCGCCAAATACCCCCTGGTTTACATGCGACATCATCACAAAGAAGCGGGTTTGCTTCAGCTTCATGTTGATATAGGCATTCATGAAGGGGTAGTTTCCTACCTCTATCTGGTCTTGGGTATGGAAGGTGAGAGTGGCCGGCTGGAAGGTTTCGCTTTTGTATTTGGTGTAGTAGCGACAATCGGCACCCAATTGTACATGCAATACTTTGGCAATGCGGAAGCGCAGGTACAGATTGCTATATACGCTCAGTTCGGGCAGGGGAATAATCGAGGGCTTGCTCGTTTTTTGATAGACCACCTCGTTTTCCCAATTGAGAATACCAAGCCTGAAATTCTGATTGAGACGGGCGTGGAATACTTGAATAATCGAGCCCTCTTGTTGTGGCAAACAGTTGTTGTCGAAATAGATATAGTTTTGTATGTTCTCGATACCTACATTCAGTTTGGTTCCCCAGCGTTTTACGCTGAATTCGCCACCTACCCGCATGCGCCGGGTCTTCCCGAAGTTGTTGTTCCACATGAAGTGGTTGGAGTAATATCTTTTGTAGAAGTATGATGGCTCGGTGTTTTTGAAGAATCCGTAGGCTTTCAGTTGCACGGTATCTTTCCAGATTCTGAACCGACTGCGCACATCGGCCGTGACGTCGATGTCGCCAATTACCGAGCCGGCCAGTCCGAACTTCCCATTTACGTTGTAGGTGAGCAGTTCACCTTTTTGTTTCGACAGCTCGCCGCCTACCCATAACAGATTTTCGCTATGGTTGCGTGGAATGGACATGTCGGGACGAGGAGTAAGACCCTCGATTACCGTTCCGGCCGTGAGGGTATCGCGCGGCATGGTGTAGTGCCTGTATTCATAGGTAGCGTAGGCTGCCAGTCCCATCTTGGCATATTTGTTGAAACCCTCGAGCAGCGATATTCCCACGGTGTTCCGTAACGATTGATAGCTGGTGATTTCGTTGGTACCGCCCAGACTCATGTAGGTATTGGCAAAGTAGGTGGTGTCTTCGGTCGCCGACTGGTTGACAAACCGGTGCTTGTTGGCATTGTATTCGATTGTGTGGATGATGCTGGTCACCGGGATAAAGGTGCGTATCACGGTAGTGTCTTGCTGCTCTTCCTGATAAAAACCAAATTTGTATCGTTGAGTGGCATAGTATTCTTGACCGCGGATGCGGTTGTAGGCATCGCTCAGGTTGGTAGGGATAGTTTGGGTATCGACACTTGATTGTCCCCCCTGTACCTCCTCTGGGTTGAGTATGTAGGTGTCGTCGCTGATACCCCCGTTTTCCTGATTGACAAAGTTGTAGGTATTGAGGAAAAACTGGATGTCGTAACGGTCGCCCAGGTAACTGCCGAAGATGCTATATGCCAGGTCTTTGGTCGCCTGGTGCTGGTAGTGTCCTCGTGATAGAATGTAGTTCACGCTACCCCCAAGGGCCAGTTTGGGATTAATGTTTCCTGAGAAGAGTGCTTTCAAGTCGTCCTGGGCCGTCTGTTTCGAACCACCGGTAAGGTAGGCCAGCTGTGTGAACGGGATGTGGGTGTTGTAGAATTTCCACGTCGAGGCAGTCTGTATCCAATGGCTGAATGGATCTTTGAAGATAAACTCCGAAGGAATATCCCGGTCGAAGAATATTTTGGAGAAGGCAGCTCCTCCCAGATTGCCCGTTGTACCGTAGGCTGTTGCGTAGCTCGAGGGTATGTCAGTGCTGTAAAAATTGTGCATGAGAGTATCCATGGGAACATCATAACGCAAACCTAAGGGCTGGGTGATGCTCCAGGCATAGGGTGGAGGTACGTCTTGTTTTTTCTTGGCTTGCACAGCAAGCATGCAGAAAAACGAGAGTAATATGATGATGCCAACCTTTCTCATGG
Organism: Barnesiella sp. An55; assembly: GCF_002161555.1. GTDB lineage: Bacteria > Bacteroidota > Bacteroidia > Bacteroidales > Barnesiellaceae > Barnesiella > Barnesiella merdipullorum. The sequence goes on from NZ_NFHZ01000001.1 coordinate 85,186, forward strand.
GTTTGCAAAGATAATGAAAGGTGAGCGGAGAGTCAAAAGAAAAACCGAGTTTTTCGATTGGACTGTCCCGAACCGCCTCCTTTCTTTTGAAAAGATACGAAAGGATACACAATGCGGCTTATGAAACCTGAATGTTCGAGATTCCATACGAGGTTGCCTTTGGGTGCACTACGTTTAGTTATTCTGATAAAGATACCGTTTGATACTGCGTTTGGGGGTCTTTTCAAACTCCTCGTAGTAAATCTTCAACCGACTTATTTGACTGTATGCCGGGAGTTCTTTGTTGAGGGTGGCTATATCTTCTTCCATTTGAGCTTCCAGGGCATCTCCGGTGAGGTTGGAACGTTGGGCGTTCTCGATGTCGGGATAGACGAGAGCGACCAGTTTACCCTCTTGTTCGACAATGAGCGACTCGCACACATAGGGCATGTTGTTCAGCCGGTCTTCGATTTCTTCGGGGTAGATGTTTTGGCCCGAGGGGCCCAATATCATATTCTTGTTGCGGCCTCTCAGATAGACGAATCCATCGGCGTCGATGGTACAGAGGTCGCCGGTTCTCATCCAGCCGTCCGAGGTAAATATGGCTTGGGTAGCCTCTTCGTTTTTGTAATACCCCAGCATGGTGTTGGCTCCTTTTACCAGCAGTTCGCCCACGATGTGTTCGGGGTCGGACGAATCGACACGTCCTTCCATGCGATCGACAATTCGGCCGCACGATCCTATGCGGGTCTCATCCCACGGAGCATAGGAGATGAGCGGCCCACACTCGGTCATGCCGTAGCCTACGGTGAAGGGGAAGTTTATGCGGCGCAGGAATTGCTCTACCTCGCGGTTGAGAGCAGCTCCACCGATAATCATCTGCACGAGATTGCCTCCAAAGGTTTCGTAGAGTTTGTCGTTGATCTTGGCCAGCAACTGACTGTCCAGGAAGGGAACCTTCAGCATCACTTTCATCAAGGGCTTTTCCAGCAGCGGGAAGACTTTGGTCTTGATAATCTTCTCGATGATGAGCGGTACGGCGATAATCAGTTTGGGCTTTACGGTAGCAAAAGCATCCATGATGACCTTGGGCGACGGTACCCGGGTGAGGAAGTGCAGGTGGCACCCTTTGGCAAAGGGGTGAATCATTTCGATGACCATGCCATACATGTGAGCCATGGGCAACATACACACGATGCCGTCGCCGGCTTTCAGGAATGGCAGGTGTTCGAGACAGAACTCGACATTGGACCACAGGCTGCGGTAGGGGAGCATCACCCCTTTGGAGAAGCCGGTAGAGCCCGAGGTGTAGTTGATGACGGCCAGCTCTTCGGGTGAGTCTTCGTGGTAATGCACGGCCTCGGGGGTGAATCGCGACGGATACTTCCGGCCGAAATATTCGTTCAGCCGGTCACGCGTATCGGTGAGCTGCTCGCACTTCGACATCAGCAGAGAGAAATCGTTGAGCAGGAAAATCCCAGTGAGGTTCTTCATGAGACTTTCGTTCAGATTTTCCCACACGCCATCGCCCACAAAGAGCAGTTTGGCCTCGGAGTGGTTTACGATATGGTGAATATTGTCGGCTTTAAACTCGTGCAGAATGGGTACAGGTACAGCCCCATAGGTAATGGAGGCAAAGAAGGCTACCGCCCAATGGGCCGAGTTTTTGCCGCAGATAGCAATCTTGTCGCCTTTTTCGATACCGGCACTCTCGAGCAGCAGGTGTATCTTGGCAATTTTGCGGGCTATGTCTTTGTAGTGGTAGGATACGCCGTCGAAGTCGCTCAGGGCGATACGTTCCCAATTGTCTTTGATGGCTTGTTCGATGTATTTATTAAAACAATTGTATTTCATATTTAATGAGAATTTACGAGTCATGATTACAAAGATAGTGAAAGTCGAGAGCAGAGGTCAACGAAAAACTTGTTTGTCAAGTTGGGCTATGCCGAGTCGCATCCTATCTTCTACAAAGATAGTAGAAAAAATGAGATGAGAAAATATGGTGAACGTGGTGTTTTTTATAAAAACGGTAGCCGCAGTATATGAATTTTTTTAGTATTGTGATTTTATGTAATTGGTTATAAGTATTTTATGCGCTTATTGAGATGCGATTTATATTCCTGTAACCTTCTATATAGGCCTGACGTTTATTCACATAAAAATAAAAAAGAGGTGTCTATTTTTGAAGATTCAACAGAAAGAGTATAATTTTGTACCAAAACATTTAAATTTCATAAAAAATGGGGAATCGTATGCTAAGGAAAGCATTGTCGTGCTTGATTCTATTTGTATTGTATGCACAATTGTCGTATGCCGTATCGATTAAAGATGAAAGTGGGGTTTGGTTTTATATTCTTTCGGAAGAGGATCTTACGTGTGTGATAAATAGTGCTCCCAATAAGTCGCATGTAACCATAGCCAGTTCATATCTGTATGAGGGGAAACGTTATAAGCCGGTAGAAATTGCCAATATGGCTTTTATGGATAAGGATTCGGTCGAGACAGTAGCTTTACCCTCGACTATTGAGCGAATAGGGCAATCGGCATTCAGTGGTTGTACCCAATTGAAAGAAATATCTTTACCGAGTGGTTTGAAATCGATAGGCTCGTATTGTTTTGCGTCGTGTGACAGTCTCTCCGGATTTTCGGCACCGGCAGCGTTGACCGAGATAGGGAGCTCTGCTTTTTCGGGTAGCGGAGTGACTCATGTGGAAATCGGTGAAAACATAGAGGAAATAGGAGCATCGGCATTCTCTAATTGTCAGTCTCTACAATCTTTTCGGATGTCGCCTTCACCTATGAAAACGATTAACAGTGGACTGTTTATGGATTGTATCAAATTGACAGGAGTTGAACTTCCCAATACGATAACCAATATAGAAGATAAAGTATTCAGCGGATGTACGTCATTGACCCAAATAGATCTTCCTGATAGTTTACTCAGATTGGGTGGTGATGCGTTTGAAGATTGTATCAATTTATCCCATGTCGAAATGCCGAGTGGTATCACTCTGGGTATAGGTATTCAAAGTTATCCTTTTGTAAAATCCATCCATTTTACCCAGGGAGCGAGACCGGTGGTCGATGCCGTGTTTCACTATTCGTTCCCCGACTTGGAATCGATTAGTTTTGCCGTAGGCATTACCGAAATAACAGGTTCGGCATTTTCCCATTGCGATAGTTTGGAATCGATAGAATTTTCTACTTCGATACGGCGTATAGACGGCTCGGCGTTTTATCAATGTGGTAGATTGGAGCATGTCACATTGCCTCCCAATCTCATCAGTATTGGAAGTCGGGCCTTTACCGACTGTACTGGTTTGAAAAAGGTTGTATTGCCTGTGACGCTCGACACGATAGGAGTGTCGGCTTTTGCCTATTGTTCTGATCTGGAGGAGGTCGCTTTTCCCCATGGGTTGAAGTATATTGGCAGTGGTGCTTTCGATAGATGTACCAGTTTGAAGGTGGTAGAAACCGATAGCGAACTCGAATATATTGGTAGTGATGCTTTTAATCATTCTGGCGTACAACGGTTGGTTCTTGGACGTGGATTGAAAACGATTGGCGATAGGGCATTTAACTATTGTCCGCTTACCGAGATTTATTCGTGGAATCTTCAACCGCCAGAGATCTTTTTCAGTACTTTTGCCGGCGGAATCTATTACGATGCTACACTGACTGTTCCTGCCCAGGCCGTCGAAGCCTATCAATCAGCTGAGTATTGGGAAAACTTTGAAAATATTGTCGGTCAAGACATGAGTGGGGTAGAGCAACCGGCCAGAACCGATGTCTCGGTTTCGATACAGGATGGAAAATTAGTTGTCGAGAGTGATGAGATTCGCGAGATTGTGGTCTATGATACGCAGGGCCGTTTGGTCTATCGCGGTACCGATACCATAGTAAGTGTTCCTCGCTCGGGGCTCTATTTGGTAAAAGTGGGAACCGAGGTGCTTAAAGTAATGTTATAAGTGCTTCGAAGGGTGGAACTCGACATGGTTTGCAGTTTCACCGAGATATAGAAAAACAGGAAAGGATAAGAGACAATAAAAACACTCTTATCCTTTCCTGCTCTTTTATGGTATCTACTTTAATTCTTTTTCAAAGAGAAGAGAATGTTCAAGCCACCCGAAGGTACATTCTTGACCCATATTTCTCCTTTGTGGAAGAGAACGGCATTTTTTACGATGGCCAGCCCCAGACCGGTACCACCAAGCTTGCGGGAGCGTCCTTTGTCCACCCGATAGAAACGCTCGAACAGGCGGTTCAAATGCTCTTCGGGTACACCCACTCCGTTGTCGGAGAAGGAGAAATAGTAGTAATTGTCGTCTTCGAGATAGCAGTCGATGGTAATTTGGGTACCCTTACCGGCATAGGCAATGGCATTGTCGGTGAGGTTTCTGAAGATCGAATACAACAGCGAGTAATTGCCGTTTAAGGTCATCTGGGCGTGCAGGTTGCGAGTCACCACGGTCATCCCTTTTTCGGTAAGAGCGGCCTGCGATTCGCCTATCACTTCGTTGATAATCTTCTGCAAATCGGTATTGTCGGTGTCGTACAGGTCTTTCGATTCATCGAGCCGGTTGAGCATAGAGATATCGCGCAACAGATCGGTCAGTCGTTTCGATTGGGCGTAGCACCGTTCCATAAACATCCGTTTACGTTCGTCGTCCATCTGGGTCGAGAGTATGGTCTCCATATAACCTCTGATGCTGCTGACCGGGGTCTTCAACTCATGAGCGATATTCTGGGTCAGTTGTCTTTTCAGGCGGCTCTCCTGTTCTTGTTGGGTAATATCGTTAATGGCGATCTCGAAGGTGTGATCTTGAAAGATGATGCACTCGATAAGGAATGTGCGACTCCCTTTGTCGAGGGTCATCGACTCCGATATAAACTCTTCGCGCACATTGGGCTCAAAAAGCTTTTGAGAGATAAAGTCGTTGATTTTTTTGAGATTATCCTCCTTGAACAGATAGTCGGCCGGCGACAATGTGTTGTCGGTGATAAGGCTGAGGTATTGAATAAAGAGGTTGTTGGCCATGATGATGCGTTTGTCTTTCGAGAAAAACGCCAGCCCCTCTTTGGAGAATTGCAAGTGCTTGAACAGTTTTTCCTGCTCGATAGAAAGCTTCTCTTTGGTACGCAGCAGATTGTCGTAGATGTGGGTGAGGCTTTGGGTGATGTTGCCAATATCGTCAACCCCCGATTTTATAGTGATGTGTATGGGCTTGCCTTGTTCGGCTTGTTGGGCCAGCTGTCCAAGAGCTGCAATCGATTTTCCCAGACTGCGGCAGAAATAGTAGAGCAGCAGGATGGCAAAAATTGATATTCCCACCATGAAATAGATGAACTCCTTGTTGGGATTGAGTATGGAGAGATTCTCCCGTTCAAAGGGAATGGACGTGCGCACGATCCAGTCACCGCATTGGCGTGCCGAGTAGAAATAGTTTTTCTTGTGGGTTTGCGAATGTCGAATAGCATACCCTTCGCCACTTTTCAACGCCTGCTGTATTTCGGGACGGGAGAGGTGATTGTCGGTAACGGAGTCGCCATCTTCTCCATGTTGGTTCTCGAGCAGGACATCGCCGGTCTTGGCCGAGATTATGGTCACTCTCAAATCCTTGCTGGTCATGTTGCGGATAATCGAGTCGATGGATATATGGTCGATATCTTGGTCTTTGATCTGGGCGTATATGAGTCCGTTATAGTCTTGCAAAAGCTCATTCAGCGACTGTTGCCGGTTTTCCTTCTCGAGGCGGTATTCAAACAGCAGGATGATGGCGATAAAGACAATAAAGAGAGAGGCGATAGAGAAGAACAGCTTCCTATCGAACGTCATAAATTGAGTACGTTTTTCGAGTGTCATGTTTCAAGTCAAGTAGTTTCGAAACAATATCCGTATCCGAGTCGGGTAACGATGTGTTTCCCGTATTCACCGATCTTTTTGCGTAAACGGGTAATATTTACATCGATGGTACGGTCCAGCACATAGACCTCGTCGGTCCATATTTTCGACAGAATCTCTTCGCGGGAGAATACTTGTCCCGGGTGGGAGAGTAGCAGTGAGAGTATCTCAAACTCCTTTTTGGTGAGCGGGAGCTCGGTTTGGTCGATAAAGGCCCGTTTTTTGGTGGGGTCGATATAGAGACTTTCGTATTGCAGAATTTCGGGAACCTCTTTTTCGGAGCTTCGGCGCAACACGGCTTTGACTCGGGCAATGACTTCGCGGATGGAAAAAGGCTTGGAGATGTAGTCGTCGGCTCCGATGTTGAATCCCATGAGTTTGTCGTCCTCGGTATCTTTGGCCGTGAGGAAGATGATGGGAATGTGTTTGAGCTTTTCGTTCTTGTGCAGAATCGAGGCCATCTTGAACCCGTTCATTTCGCCCATCATGACATCGAGCAGCAACAGGTTGTAGTCGGCCAGAGGCATTTGCAAGGCCTCTTCGGCCGAGTTGGCCGTATCGACCTCATAACCCTCTACCTCGAGGTTGAATTTCAGAATTTCGCACAAATCTTCTTCGTCATCTACAACTAAAATTTTGTAATTGGCCATAGCTTTCGGTTTTTATTGATGCTGCAAAATTGAGAAATAGATATTTCAACGATGTGACAATCGATTTTTAATTTCAATCTATCGATGCATCTCGCTGATGGAAATTCAAGAGCAACACAAAATCCTTCACGTCGTTGCCTTTGCGGTCGCTTCGCAACTCTTGTTCAAAGGTGTATTGCTTGCCGTATTTCTCCTGTATGTATTGGAAATCTTTTTCTCCTACCAGCAGATATCCTTCGCGAGGAGTCTCTCTTTCAAATTCGACCACACGATCCTGGGTGTAGAAGTTGATGATGAAAAAGTGCATCATGGGTGTCGATACATAGGAGTATATCTTTCCTTCGGGGACCTCGGCAATGACCTCGTCGGCAAAGGGCTTCATCGACTTGGCATTGAGAACGACCGGCAGCGTTGAGGCGTCGAGCATGAGCTGTATGCCGAAGAAGAGTGCCACAACCGAGTAGATGTATCGGTTGTTGTAGGTGAGGTAGCGCTTGCTCTTGTAGATGTCGTAAATAAGGAATATGATAAATATGCCGGAAATAATCGACACGATATTCCACGATTCGGCCAATGCAGTCATATAGTAGGCCATGTCGTCGGGCAGGAGGGCATGGTAATGGTCGGCGACTCCGCTCTTGACCAGGAGCAGGATAATCAGCAGCAAGGCTCCTACCGAGGCGATGAGAATCGAGAATACCCGCCAAACCTTGGGCCTCTGTTTAAGCAGATAGAGCATATACTCGGCCAGGAAGTAGGCTATAAAGGGATAGATGGGCAGGATATATACCGACCGCTTACTCTTGGGAATACAATAGAAGACAAAGATAATGACGATGGACAGCAGGCTGAAGAGTCTCATGCGGTCCATGTGAGCTATATAGTCTTTGAACCGGCGCCAATATTGCTTTACCGTACCCTGTGGTTTCTTGTATTTCAGTACAAACAGCGACATGATTACCAGCAACGACCAGGGCAACCAGCCGGCCAGGGTAATGTAGAAATAGTATATGACGGGTTGTTCGTGCGATTCGTAGCTCATCTTGCCCAGGAATCGGCCGAAGTTCTCTTCGAGTACCAGCTGCAAGAAGGTATCGCCGCCCTGTTGATAGGCCGCATAGTACCATGCCAAAGGAAGTATGCAGGAGAGCAAGGCCAAGGGCAAGACTTTATAAATGGTCTTCCAGAGCGATACATTCTGCAAAAGCAGAAAGACCCCGATGACGGCACATGGCAGGATAATGCCTACCGGACCTTTGGTGAGGGTAGCGATGCTCATGAACAGGATAGCCCAAATAGGGATTCCCCGCAGGCGATGTTCCCACCATCGGTAGAGTTGCAACAGAGCCAAAACGATGAAGCAGGTGAGCACCATATCGACTCTCGACGCCATGGCAGCCCGGTGTACCTCGAACCCCGATAACAGCAGTAATGCCGACAGAAAAGCGATATCGTTACGACTCCGCTTGGCAAAGAAGAGGAAGCACATGGCCGACATGATGATAAGGGCCAGGGCCGACGGCAGTCGTGAGGTAAACTCGGTCACTTCGCCCGTGGGCAAGGACAGGGCAGCAATGCACCAGTGGAAGAAAGGCGGTTTGTAGGCAATATCGCTCCCGTTGTTCACGGGCAGTATCCAGTTGTCGTTTTGCAGCATGCTCACGGCGACAATGGCTTCGCGGGGCTCGCCCTTGGTGTGGAAGTTGGTCAATCCCAGGTAGGGTATGATTGTGAGAGTACTGATAATCAGCAATAGCAGAAACAGCGAAGATCTTGAGCTTATTTTAGGCATGTTCATAATCGAGCAGTCTTAAAGCGTTTTTTGATTAGTCGTGTCGAAATTGATTTTTTTGTCAATGATATATTCGGGACGGTTTTTGGTCTCGTCGAAGATATTGCCGATGTACTCCCCAAGGATACCTATTGTGAACAGTTGTACGCCTCCCAGGAATACGATGGTAATGATGGTCGATGACCAGCCGGGCACAATAGACTCTTTGCCCGAGAGGTACATGACAAATACCCAAATGGCATAGGCCAGGGCAATGAAAATAGAGAGCGTACCCAGCGAGATGGCCAGTTTGAGAGGCTTTTTGGAAAAACCGAAGATACCGGCCGAGGCAAGTGAGAACATCTTGCGCACCGAATATTTGGTTTTACCGGCCGCCCGTTCGTTGCGGTCGTAGTAGAATGGGGTCTGTTTGAATCCCATCCAGCTGAAGAGCCCCCGCAGATATTTGTGCTTCTCGGGAAATTGTTTGAAAGCGTCGAGCACCTTGCGGTCGATGAGTCTGAAATCACCCGTATCGACGGGGAAGGTATAGTCCGACAAGGCATTGAGCATGCGGTAGTACAGTTTAGCCGTAAACTTTTTCATGAAGGTTTCGCCCTCGCGTTTGTTGCGTACGGCATAGACCACGTTGCTGCCCTCCTTGAGATAGGTGTCGATCATTTGCGGAATCACCTCGGGAGGGTCCTGCAAATCGACGTCGATGATTACGGCCACATCGCCCGAGCAGTTGTGCAACCCGGCACTTACCGCATTTTGGTGACCAAAGTTCCGGGAGAACGACAGTACTTTGGTGTGAGGGTCGTTTTGGGCAAAGCCGAGCAAAAGTTCCTCTGTGCGATCTTTGCTGCCGTCGTTGACAAAAATGAGTTCGTAGTCATAGGGGGTACTGCTCATGACTTGAGAGAAGCGCTGGTGTGACAGGGGGAGAACCTCCTCTTCGTTGTAGCAGGGAATGATGACAGATACTTTCATGGCCTTTCCTTTTTATTTTTTAAACGTGATGCATTTATTCATGGCAAAGTTGCACAGCGTATATACGACCATACTCACCAATTGAGCCCAGGTGTCGGCCATGTGCAAGGTCTCTACCAGAATAAGCAGTGCTACGAACTGAATACCGTAACAGATCCCGAAACTGACGAGAAACAGCACGGCTTCGCGCATAAAGTTACTATTTAATTTCTTAAATACCCACAGTTTGCTCCAAAAGAAACTGTTGATAACGCCGGCTATATAGCCTACCAGATTGGCAACGGTATATTTTACGTGCAGCAACTCTTGCAGTACATAGATGACAACGAGGGTGATGAGGGTGTTTATGACTCCCACGATACCAAATCGAATGAGTTGCCACAGGGTGTTTTTGTCATATTTTTTCAGCGATTCCAGCATGGGAGCGAGGTTATTTCTTTTGAGAGTTGTTGTCGGTTTCGTCTTTCAAAGCGGGCAATGACCAGTGGAATTTCACGGCAAGCAATCTCACGGCTACTACCGAGATACCGCAAATCGACTGGTTGGTGATGCTGTTGAATCCCATCTTTTGTCCCAGGTAAAACATGATGCCTCCCGCCACGCAGGCCAGGGCATATATATCCTTGCGGAAGAGCAGGGGCTCTTCGTTGATGAGAATGTCGCGTATGATACTGCCTACCGAGCCGGTAATCGTACCCATGACGATGGCGACCCAAAAGGGGAATCCAAACATGAGTGTTTTTTCTACACCCACAACGACAAACAGCGCCAACCCGATGGTATCGAAAATGAAAAACGTATTCTCGAGCTTGACCAGATACTGCTTGAATATGATTACGAATATGAGGGCTATGGCGGTGACCGTGAGGTAACTGCCATTAATCATCCAGAAGGGGGTGGCGTTGAGCAGCACGTCGCGGGTGGTACCGCCACCGATGGCAGTAACCAGTCCTACGGCGTAAGCACCGAACCAGTCGAAGCGTTTGGCAGCAGCCAGTCTAATGCCACTGATGGCAAAGGCCAGGGTTCCTACAATTTCCAGTATGGTAGCAAATGTCGTATTCATGCTATATTTTTATAAGAATACAAAGGTACTATTTTTTGTGAGAATCGATGTGTTTTGGGCCCTCTATGTTTTTGCCGCATGAAATAAGTCGAGCGAGACCGGTTTATAAGAATAAAAGTGTACCTTTGCCTGTATAAAATTTTTAGCATGAAAAAACGGTTGCTACTGTTTCTTTCCGTTTGTTTTGTGGGTTTTGTTCTCCAGGCTTCGTCTCCCAAATATGAGACGCGGGCGGTGTGGCTTACGACAAACTGGGGACTGGACTGGCCTTCGCGTCCGGTGCGTACACCGGCCGATGCTCGCCGACAGCAGCAAGAACTAATCGATATTCTCGACCGGTTGCAGGCTACGGGAATCAATACCGTGTTTTTTCAGGCTCGCATCAGGGGCGAGGTGTTTTATCCGTCGCAGTACGAGCCTTGGGCAACGGTATTGAGCGGTGGTCGCAATCCGGGATACGACCCGTTGGCTTTTGTTATCGACGAGTGTCACAAACGGGCCATGGAGTGCCATGCCTGGTTGGTTACTTTCCCCGTGGGGTCGAATCGTCAGGTGAAGAGACAGGGCCGTGCATCGGTAGTGGCTCGTCATCGTTCCTGGTGCAAACAACTCTCGGGCGAATGGTTTCTCGACCCGGGTAATCCCGAGGTGAGGAACTATTTGGTCGATGTGGTTCACGAGATCGTTTCGAAATATGATGTCGATGGTATTCATCTCGACTATGTGCGCTACCCCGACAATGCCCGCAAATTCTCCGATACCGATTCGTATCGCAAGTGGGGCAAGGGAGCCCCGTCGCTCATGAGTTGGCGAGAGGAGAATATCACGGCGACCGTCTTCTCGATTTATGACGAGGTGAAGCGATTGAAACCCTGGGTGAAGGTGAGCAGTGCTCCGTTGGGGCGTTATGCCTCGTTGCCCGGTTTTCCCGCTTCGTGGAGCTGCAAGGAGGCCGTTTCGCAGAATCCCAAACGATGGTTACAGGCGGGGAAACACGATCTTATTGCACCCATGATGTATTTCAGGGAGGAGAATTTCTATCCCTTCCTGTACGATTGGGCCGCGTCGTGTCCGGCGGGAAGTGTGGCCAGTGGTATAGGAGTCTATCGACTCGACCGGGAGAGCGGCAACTGGTTGCTCGACGAGATCAAGCGGCAAATCGAGACTACCCGACAGGTGGGAGTGGGACAGGCCTATTTCCGTTACGGGAATCTTTATCGGCACACAGGACTCGATCAGTGGCTCGTGGCGTGGTTCTACCGTCACCCGGCCTTGACACCACGTTGCGTGGGTGCTCCGGTTCAATCGGTCGCAGCCCCCGAGTCGTTCAGGGTCGAGACTCATGATGCCGGAGCCACTTTGTCGTGGGGGAAGGTTGACGGGGCATTTACCTATGTTGTCTATGCTACCGACGATTCGCTGCGGGTCGAGGAGGGAGAGCAGATAGTGGCCGTGTTGCCCGGCACGGTGCATGAGTATATGGTGCCCGGTTCGTATCGTTGCTACGCAGTGGTGGCACGAGACCGATATGGCAACGAAAGTCTGCCCGTTGTGTGGATGCGTCGGCATATCGAACGGGAGAAATATGAGATAAAACTACATGAATAAAATAAAACAAGAAAAAGCTATGTATCCTTTGAAATTTGAAGACATCCTTCGCCCTATGATTTGGGGTGGAGAAGAGATTAGCCGGTTCAAGCAGTTACCCGAGATTCATCCCGGTATCGGCGAGAGTTGGGAGATATCTCAGGTGGGTGAGCGTATATCGATAGTCAGCGAAGGGGCCGACAAGGGCAAGACCATTACCGAGTTGGTGAAGCGCGACGGAGCCGCTTTGGTGGGCAAGCATGTGGCCGCCCGTTATGGCGAGCAGTTCCCGTTGTTGATTAAGTTTATCGATGCCCACGACAACCTCTCTATTCAGGTACACCCCAACGACGAGGTGGCCATGGCTCGTCATAACTCATTCGGTAAGACCGAGATGTGGTATGTTATCGATGCCAAACCGGGTTCGGGGCTTTACTCGGGATTTTCTCAACAGATTACCCCCGAAGAGTATGTCGAGCGTATCAAAAACAACACCATCACCGATGTGTTGCAATTCCACGAAGTGAAGAGCGGCGATGTGTTCTTCTTGCCGGCCGGTCGTATCCACGCCATCTGCGAGGGTATCTTGATTGCCGAGATTCAGCAGAGTTCCGATATTACCTACCGCATTTATGATTATGACCGTCGCGATGCTCAAGGTAATCCCCGCCAGTTGCACATCGAGCAGTCGATAGCCGCTGTCGATTTCAAGATGTATGATAACCTGCGCACCCAATATGTAGCTCGCAATAACGATGCCGTCAACTTGGTAACGTGTCCCTATTTCGAGACCAACCTGATTGAAGTTGACCAAAGTGTGAAGCGCCCTGTGGCTGCACACGATTCGTTTGTAATTTATATGTGCATGGGGGGTAAGGTTCGCCTGACCGATAACAACGGCTACACCATCACACTGCACCAGGGCCAGACGGCTTTGATTCCTGCCGCTCTCGAGAGCGTGACCATCGAGGCCGAGACTCCTGCCAAGATGCTCGAGTGTTATATTCCGGCTCAGAAGTGAACCGTGGAGAGTAGATAAGAAAAGAGTAGCCGGGAAATTATTCCCGGCTACTCTTTTCTATATCATAAGTCTTAGTTTCTTTGATGGCCAGAGGTTGAGGTTTACTCCTCGCTCTTTGTCTTCCCGGAGCGGTTGTAGAACTTGCAATATTCGCGTATTCCACACTCCAGACAATTGGGCTTGCGAGCCGTGCACACGTACCGTCCATGCAGGATGAGCCAATGGTGAGCGATAGGTAGCAAGTGTCCCGGTATGTTCTTGACCAAAGTCTTCTCGGTCTCGAGCGGAGTCTTTGAATTATTGGTAAGTCCTATGCGGTTGGAGACTCTGAATACATGGGTATCGACAGCCATGGCCTCTTTGTGAAAGACAACCGATGCAACTACATTGGCGGTCTTGCGCCCCACGCCGGGCAGCTTTTGCAGCTCGTTTACCTCAGAGGGGACTACGCCGCCAAACTCTTCGACGAGAGTGCGGGCCATGCCCACCAAATGTTTCGACTTGTTGTTGGGGTATGACACGCTTTTGACATAGGGGAAGACCTCTTCGGGGGTGGCTTGGGCCATCGCCTGGGGAGTTGGGAAGGCCTCGAAGAGAGCCGGAGTCACCATATTTACCCGTTTGTCGGTACATTGCGCCGAGAGAATCACAGCAACAAGCAGCTGAAACGGGTCGTGATAGTGCAGTTCGGTTTCGGCAACCGGTCGGTTCTCTTGAAACCACTTGATCACTCCTTCGTATCGTTCCTTTGTAGTCATAGCGCTATACTTGATTTATCATGAGATGATGCAGAACCCCTTGCGCGTGTTTGCTACATGCTGGCGGTTTCTGCTTGCACTCCTTGTAATATCGACGGTTAATGGGCCGACTGGAACTCCTCGAGGAAACGCACATCGTTCTCGGAGAACATGCGCAAGTCTTTTACTTTGTATTTGAGGTTGGTAATACGTTCGATACCCATACCCAAGGCATAACCGCTATATACTTTGCTGTCGATGCCACAGGCGTCAAGTACATTGGGATCGACCATGCCGCAGCCCAGAATCTCTACCCAGCCGGTGTGCTTGCAGAAGGCGCAGCCTTTACCCCCGCAAATGTTGCACGAGATATCCATCTCGGCCGAAGGCTCGGTGAAGGGGAAGTAGGAGGGGCGGAGCCGTATTTGGGTTTCGTTGCCAAACATCTCCTTGGCAAAGTAGAGAAGTGCCTGTTTCAAATCGGCAAACGATACATTCTTGTCGATGTAGAGAGCCTCTACCTGGTGGAAGAAACAGTGTGCCCGGTACGATATGGCCTCGTTACGATATACGCGCCCCGGGCAGATGATGCGGATAGGGGGCTGTGCATGCTCCATCGTGCGGGTCTGTACCGACGAAGTGTGGGTGCGCAGCAGAATATCGGGCGACCGCTGGATGAAGAAGGTGTCTTGCATATCGCGGGCGGGGTGATCTTCGGCAAAGTTCAACGCCGAGAATACGTGCCAGTCGTCTTCAATCTCGGGACCCTCGGCAATCGAGAAACCCAACCGGCCAAAGATGTCGCAAATTTCGTTCTTTACCAAAGAGAGCGGATGTCTCGAACCCAGCGGAATGGGATAGGCCGTACGGGTGAGGTCGATATTTTGCTCGTCGGAGTGAGTCTCTTCAAACTCGCTTTTCAACTCGTTGAGTTTTTCGAGAGCCCGTTCTTTCAGTTCGTTCAATTGCTTGCCCATTTCACGTTTCTGGTCGGCAGCCACATTTCTGAAGTCGTTGAAAAGTTGCGAAATCTCTCCCTTTTTGCTGAGGTATTTTATACGAATAGCCTCTAAATCTTCTGATTTAGAAACTTTTAATGCTTCGATTTCTTCTCTGATACGTTGGATTTTTTCAATCATACCTGTGTACTTCTTAGATTCAAAATGCAAATTTAATAATAAATGATGTCTTGCCGGGTGGATTTGGTCGAAATATTTTTGGCTTACGTCTAAAAAAAGAGGTTTAGCGATGAAGAAATCGACCTTTATTACTACTTTTGTTTTACTTTTTCAAGGTAAGTCTCTATGCTAAAACTTCCGTTCCTGCAACAGATTGAGTCGTTTATTGCCGATAACCACCTGTTGGACAAGTCGGCCCCCGTTGTCGTGGGTATAAGCGGCGGAGCCGATTCGGTGGCGCTGCTTCATGTGCTCACCCGGCTGGGCTATGCGTGTATCGCCTGCCATTGCAATTTCAATCTGAGGGGCGACGAGTCGCTGCGAGACCGCAATTTTACCTGCGAGATTGCGCGGCAGTGGGGGATACCTTTCGACGAAGTCTCGTTCGATACAGAACCGTATGCCCGGGAAAACGGTCTGTCCATCGAGATGGCTTGCCGCCGATTGCGCTACGACTGGTTCGAAGAAAAGCGCTTGCAATATGGGGCTCAGGCAATTGCCGTGGCCCATCATCGCGATGACAGCGTAGAGACTTTGCTATTGAATCTGGTGCGGGGAACAGGCATTGCCGGACTCACGTCAATGCGTCCTCGTAACGGTTTTGTGGTGCGTCCCTTTCTGCCGGTCTCGAGGCAGGAAATAGAGCAATACCTCTCGGATCAGAAGCTTTCGCACGTGGTCGATCATACCAATCTCGAGGCAATTTATGTGCGGAATAAAATCAGGCTCGAGGTGCTGCCGTTGCTTCGTACGATCAACCCCTCGGCCGACCGTTCCATCTATGCCACCATGCAGAATTTGAGAGAGGTGGAGCGTGTTTATCGCCAGGCTATCGAGCAAGAGCAGCGCGAGGTGTTGGTCGCTGAAGGAGCCCAAGTGCGTATCCCCATTGATCGACTTAGGGCGCTCCCGTCGCCGCGGGCCTTTTTGTTTGAATTGCTTTCGCCTCATGGTTTTGTACCCGACCAGATCGACGAGATATTGACCGCTTGTGACGGTGAGTCGGGCCGAGTGTTTCTGGTTCCCGGGCAACGTGTCGTAAAAGACCGCGATGCGTTGATATGGGTGCAGCAGGAGGCCGACTTGTCGGCCGACGATGTAGTGGTCACTATTGCATCGGCCCGGGATGCCGAGGCGTTTTTGGAAGGACGCTTGTCGTATCGTTGTGTGAGTAGCGAATCGTATGAGGTACCTCGAGACAAGGCTTATGCCTCTTTCGACCTGGACAAGATTACATTCCCGCTTACTGTTCGCCGATGGCGCATAGGAGATCGTTTCCGGCCATTCGGCATGAAGGGGAGCCGCAAGTTGAGCGATTATTTTGCCGACCGCAAATATTCCTTAATCGATAAATCCAATGCTCTGTTGCTGTGTTCGGGCGATACGATTCTGTGGATCTTGGGTGAGCGAACAGCCGATGGATACCGGGTTACACCCGATACGAAAAGAATTATCGAATTTAATTATAAAAAATAGTTAAAATACAAACTTAATTTTACAATCCTTGTTTTGTTTGGTAAATCAGCCGTATATTTGTTCACTGAATTGCGTAGTGAAAATTCTGTACGCAGCATAATTCAAGCAAATCCAATAGATATATTTGTTTTTTCGGCCGGTATGTATCTAGGGCATACAGGGTGCGTCGATAAATATAAAGTGTAAATCATATTTATTTACTATTCATGTATAATATTTTAGAATTAAGCGCTAAGACTCTTGACCAGTTAAAAGCGATAGCCACCGAGATGGGTATTCAGAAAATTGACAGCTCTGAAAAGGAAGATCTTGTCTATAAGATTCTGGATCAGCAGGCTATCGACATGGCCAGTAAAGCTGCAGCCAATCCTCCTGCTCCTAAGAAAAGAGGGCCTAAACCTAAAAAGAATAAAGAAAAGACAGCCTCCGACAAACCGAAGGAGACCGAAAATAAACCCGATGCAGAACCGGCTGATGCCGCTGCCGCAACGGACTCGAGCAATGCGAATGAACCGAAGAAAAGAGGTCGGAAAAAGAAAAACGAAACCAAGGGTAACAGCACGCCCGAGAAAACAGCCGAACCTGTTGAGACTCCCGATTTGAAAGAGATATCGGCTATTATCGAAGAGACGGGCCTGGCTTCTCATCCTGCTCTGAAAGAACCTGTGGCCGAGCTGTTTGAAAATTTGAAAGAGAATACAGCGCCTGTGGTAGAACATACTCCGGCAGCTGAAACACCCGAGGCTCAACCTCAACAACCTCAAGCAATGGGTGGGCAGACCAAGCAGCGTAAACGGATTCAGAAGAAAGCCGTTCTCGTAGAGTCGGCCAGCGACGCCCAACCGCAGCAACCTGCACTCCCCTTGACTTCACAGTCTGTCGAGGCTCAACCTCAAAGCGACAATAAATCTGCCGAGGAGCAACCGCAACAACCGGTTCAACCCCAACCGATACAACAGCAACAGCCCCAACAACAGCCTCAGCAACACCAGCAGTCGTCGCAACTGCCTCCGTTGCAACCTTCGTCGCTGCAAACATTCTTCCCGCACAGCGAAAAACAACGGTTCGTTCCCCGTGGACAACGTACTTTCGTACCTCAGAACCGCATCAATAATCCCAACAACAATCAAAACCAGCAACCTGCTCCCGAGCCGAAACCGGTCGAAAAGCCTTATGATTTCGACGGTATTCTCACTGGCGTAGGTGTGTTGGAGATGATGCCCGACGGGTACGGATTCCTCCGTTCGTCGGATTATAACTACCTCACGTCGCCCGACGATGTATATGTATCGCAGTCGCAAATCAAGCTGTTTGGCTTGAAGACGGGCGATGTAGTCGAGGGGCCCATCCGCCCGCCCAAGGAGGGTGAGAAGTATTTCCCGTTGGTGAAGGTCGAGAAAATCAACGGTCGCACGCCCGAGTATGTGCGTGACCGGGTTCCGTTCGATCACTTGACTCCGCTTTTCCCCGATGAGAAATTCGACTTGACCAGCGGTAAGTATTGCAACCTATCGACCCGTGTGGTTGATATGTTTTCGCCCATTGGCAAAGGTCAGCGTGGCTTGATCGTAGCTCCCCCGAAAACCGGTAAAACGGTATTGCTGAAAGATATTGCCAACGCTATCTCGGAGAATCACCCCGAGGTCTATATGATTATCCTTCTCATCGACGAGCGTCCCGAGGAGGTAACCGATATGGCTCGCAGTGTGAAGGCCGAAGTTATTTCCTCGACTTTCGACGAACCTGCCGAGCGTCATGTGAAAGTGGCCAGCATCGTGCTGGAGAAAGCCAAACGTATGGTTGAATGTGGTCACGACGTAGTGATTCTGCTCGACTCCATTACTCGTCTGGCTCGGGCTTACAACACGGTATCGCCTGCATCGGGCAAGGTGCTTTCGGGTGGTGTCGATGCCAACGCCCTGCACAAGCCCAAACGCTTCTTTGGTGCAGCCCGTAATATCGAGAATGGCGGTAGCCTCACGATTATCGCTACGGCCTTGACAGAGACGGGCTCGAAGATGGACGAGGTGATTTTCGAAGAGTTCAAGGGAACCGGCAACATGGAGTTGCAACTCGACCGGAAACTCTCCAACAAGCGCATCTTCCCGGCTGTCGATATTACGGCTTCGAGTACTCGTCGCGACGACCTGCTATTGCCTAAAGATACGCTCAACCGCATGTGGATATTACGCCGCTATCTATCGGATATGAACTCGATCGAGGCTATGGAATTCATGAGAGACCGCATGGAACGTACCTCGTCGAACGAGGAACTGTTGCTGTCGATGAACGACTAATCTGTTTTGAGAGGGGCGAGTTCTCTCTCTTATCGAATATTGAACCCCGGGAGCAGAAGAGAAAAGCTCTCGGGGTTTATTTTTATTAAAGGTTGGCAGGATACAAAACCAGCGATAAAATAGCTACCTTTGCTCCCCGTTAGGAGATGTGACTTATGAAAATAAACAAGACCAATGCGGCCCGGTTGCTCGACCGGGGAAAAATCGCTTACGAGCTGGTCCCGTATGAGGTTGACGAGAATAATCTGGCAGCTACTCATGTGGCCGAACAGTTGGGCGAAGATATTGCCCAGGTATTCAAAACCCTGGTATTGCGAGGCGACAAGCACGGCATATTTGTGTGCGTGATTCCCGGCGACAAGGAGGTCGATTTGAAAAAAGCGGCCAAGATGTCGGGCAACAAAAGCGCCGAGATGATAGCCATGAAGGAGCTTTTACCCACGACAGGATATATTCGTGGCGGTTGTTCGCCTATTGGCATGAAGAAAAACTTTCCCGTCTATATTCAGGAGAGTTGTCTTTCGCACGACTATATCTATATCAGTGCCGGGCAGCGTGGCCTGCAGATTAAAATCGCACCCAACGACCTGATCGGTTTCGTTTCGGCTCAGGTGGGCGATATGATTGATTAATTCGTCGATATTCTCGCTTGCTCAGATTTCGTGGGTGGCCTGCAGAAGCAGGGGCTCGATGCGCAGGAACTCCTGCTCGAAGTTGGGGGTAAAGACTCCTTTCCCCTGGTTCTGGTGTATCTCGGCGATAGGCCAGTATCGGCCGGCATCGATTTCGACAGGGTCTATGGTTATGGGGCCGTCGTAGCAGGTATAGTAGGCATGTACCATTTCACGCTCACGGGCCGATTCGAAGATATAGGTAATTGCCGGGTGTGGGGTGAATTGTGTAATGCCCAACTCTTCACGCACTTCACGAGCCAGGGCTTCCTCGATGTGCTCGCCATAATCGACGTGTCCGCCTACGGCTGTATCCCATTTACCGGGTTGTATGTCTTTGCTCATCGAACGTTTTTGCAGGTACAGGTCGCCGTGGCGGTTGAGAATGTGCAGATGCACGACAGGGTGGAGCAGTTTGGAACCGTTGTGGCACTCCTGTCGGGTGGCCTTGCCGATGACCCTCCCTTGCTCGTCGATTAAAGGAAACCATTCTTCTTTACTCATGATTGCGCTGTATTGTTGTCGGGTTTATAGGTTTGTATTCGCTTGCGCAGAGTCGCTTCGTCAAGAGGCTTGCCATCTTCTCCAAACGGTAATCTGAAGGTACACCCTTCGCGCCATCGGCTGCACCCATAGGCCGTCTTGCCTTGGATCACTTCGCCGGCATGGCATAGCGGGCACAACAACGGTTGTTTGTCGGCGGCCGGAGTATCATTGCTTTTGGCGGCCTTTTTTTTGCGAGGCTTGGCCGGCGTGGCGTTCTTCTCTTTTTTCTTGGGCGCTTCGGGCACAGGAGTGGCTGCCGTGATGCGACCCGAATTGTCGCTGAGAACATGCAGCACAATCTCGCCGACCATCTTTTTCAACTCTTCCAGAAAATCGGCAGCTCGATATTCGTTACGCTCGATTTTACGCAGCTTGTTTTCCCAGATACCGGTCAGTTCGGCCGACTTGAGCAGCTCGTCGCGGATGGTCCCGATGAGCTCGATGCCCGTTTGGGTGGCAATGAGGTTCTTTCGCTCCTTGCGGATGTAGTGGCGCTTGAACAGAGTTTCGATAATGGCCGCACGGGTCGAAGGTCTTCCGATGCCATTCTCCTTGAGGGCGTCGCGCAACTCCTCATCCTCGACCATCTTTCCCGCTGTCTCCATCGCCCTCAGCAAAGTAGCCTCGGTGTAGGGCTTGGGCGGTTGGGTCCACTTCTCGGCCAAGGCCGGCGTGTGGGGGCCTGTCTCTCCTTTGATAAAAGCGGGCAGGGTGCTTTCGCTTTCGTCGCTGTTCTCCTCCTCTTTCCCGAATACGGTGCGCCATCCCGGCGAGAGAATCTGTTTGCCCGTCGCCTTGAATTCCACCTGATTCACATCACCCATCACTACGGTATTGGAGATGGTACAGTCGGGGTAAAAGGCTGCGATAAAACGCCGGGCCACCAGGTCATAGACCTTGCGCTCCTCGGCAGTGAGATTGGTAGCCTTGACATTGGTGGGAATGATGGCATGGTGGTCGGTCACCTTGGAGTTGTCGAACACCTTTTTGCTCTTGGGTATCTTGCCGGTTTGGAACGGGGCGGTCAACGTCTGGTAATCGGTGAGAGCCGCCAGGATGCCCGGTACCTTGGGATAGATATCGTCGCTCAGGAAGGTGGTATCGACGCGCGGGTAGGTGGTCACCTTCTTTTCATAGAGCGATTGGATGATTTTCAAGGTATTCTCGGCCGAGTAGGAGAATTTTTTGTTGCACTCGACCTGTAGGCTGGTGAGGTCGAAGAGTCTGGGCGGGGCCTCTTTGCCCTGCTTGGTGGTGATGTCGGTTACGGTAAAGGGAAATCCTTCGATCTTTTGCAGAAAATCCTTACCCTCTTCTTCGGTTTGGAATCGCCCCTTGGTGACTGAGAAGGTGGTATCGCGATAGACGGTTTTCAGTTCCCAATAGGGTTGGGGCACGAAGTGGTCTATCTCGAGTTGTCGGTTGACAATGAGAGCCAGGGTAGGGGTCTGTACTCGCCCGATAGAGAGGACCTGGCGGTTCTGCCCATATTTGAGCGTATAGAGGCGGGTAGCATTCATACCCAACAGCCAGTCGCCAATGGCTCGTGACAGTCCGGCAAAGTAGAGCGAGTCGAACTCGGTTTGCGGTTTGAGGTTTTGGAATCCTTCACGAATGGATTCCTCAGTCAACGACGAGATCCAAAGGCGGTAAACCGGGCACTTACAGGCTGCCTTTTGCATGACCCAACGTTGGATGAGTTCTCCCTCTTGTCCGGCATCACCGCAGTTGATTACGGCCTCGGCTTTGGACATGAGCGACTCGATAATGCCAAACTGTTTTTCGATGCCACGGTCGGGTATCAGCTTGATACCAAATCGCGTAGGTATCATGGGGAGCGACCGCAAGGTCCATTGCTTCCATTGGTCGGTATATTCGTGAGGCTCCTTCAGGGTGCACAGGTGGCCATAGGTCCAAGTCACCTGGTAGCCGTTGCCTTCGTAGTAGCCGTCGTGCCGGCTTTTGGCACCTACGATATCGGCTATCTCTTTGGCAACACTGGGTTTCTCGGCAATGCACACTTTCATATCGGGGTTCGGCTTTCGATTTTTTACAGGTGCAAAGGTACGCTTTTATTTTTATTTTGCCTTGTGTTTTACCGTCTCATCCGTCGCCTTGTGTTCCATTGTAGCGTTTTGATTATGCGTTTTAGATGCGGGTCTTGAACCGACGGGGTAAGCTCCTCTATTTCGGCAGTGGACAACGGTTGCCTCAAAGATTGCAGCAATTTGAACAATCGCCGGGTTTCGAGTAGCTGAAAGGTGAAGTCGTCGGGGTTGCTCAGGAGGCGTCTATATACCTCTTTCCGTCGGTTTCTCAATCGCTCTTCCCGCATCGAAATCTGTTCTTTTTCACTTCTTTCGTTAAGTTGTTGGATTATTTCCCGAAGACGGGATGGTGGTGTGCTGTTTTCGCCTAAAGCAAATTTTAGTGCAGCCTTTTCTACAGGAGATAAGGCAATACCACGCTCTTCGAGTGCGGCCATAAACTCGTTGCAGCTCCAGACCGGAGGAGGGGCCGTTGCCTCTTTGTTTTCGAGTAAGGAGATAAAGTCGAGATAGTATTCCGATGCTGTTGAAAAAGGATTATTGAGCGCTCTGATGGTATCGAATGGGTATTCTTTCAATTTAATAAACTCATATTCGCAAGCAGTGTCTGTTTTATTAATCATATTATATACAAGTAGATGCGAAAGATATAGATAGTAACTGTTGAGAATGGAGAGGAAGTAGCTCTTTTTTGTCTGCTCTTCGTCGAGCAATGTCGCTTTTATTTGTTGAAGTTTTACTTTAAATTTATTCTCCTCAAACAACCGGTATTGCGATGGAGAGAGGGTATTCAATGCCTTGAACCACGCTTCGTTCTCGCCGATGTTTTGCAGGCGTATCTGTCGCAGGTCTCGGTTGGTTTGAGCATTTCGTCCTACATAGATTAAGTGGAGGCAATTTTGTTCTATTTCTCCGATATATCGATAGGGGGCGAACAGTTCGTCAAGGGAGACTTGGATAAAGAGGGTATCGGCGGGCTCGATATAAAACGGGATGTAGCGGTCGCACAAGACCAACTTTTGCTGCATGGGGTGAGTGACGGGAAGTCGCACCGCGAAAGAGCCGTCGGCTGCGATGGGGACGGTAATGGTTGTCTGCAGCCCGGTAAAGAGATCGGGCAGCACGATTTTCCCGTCGGGCAGCCCCAATCGGTGATGGTAGCCGACAAGCACTCCTTGCAACAAGGCCGAGTCGGGTTCAAAGGTAATTACCGGGATCGGGGGGGATGATGTCGTTCTGAACTGAGGCAGAGAGGGTGTGGATGCCTGGTGTTGCCGGGTGAGCGATACTCCGATGACACGCATCTCGCCCGAAATCTTGTTTCCTATTAAATCAAATTCATGCAGGGAGGAGGGCAGAGCGGGGAAATCCATTTCGATGGCGATGATGCTGTCGGTGTCGAATTGGAAGATGCGATTGAAATCGGCGCCGTCCATATCTTTCACCCGGCCAATAAGGCCGCCCAGGCTGTCCTGTATGACCCAGTCGTCGTGCAGGGTGAGGGTGGTGTGGGGGATCTGTTTCAGGGTGATGTACAGCCGGCTCATCGTGTCGCGCAGCAAGATGCTGTCGATGGTGATTACCGGGGTGTTGCGGGCTTTCCAGGCCGGGGCTATGAGAATGCTTTCGGCCCTCAAAGACAACAGGCCCAGCGAGAGGAGGAGTAATAAAAAAGCTCTCATCGGTTATTCGGTATAGCAAATAAACAGATGAGAGCCTCAATTGGTTCAATTGTGTGTAGCCGATTTACAGACCTTTCTTTTTCGCTTCATCCCAGATGGCATCCATCTCGGCAAGCGTCATATCCTTTAGGTTACGCCCCTTTTGCAGGGTTTCGTGTTCGAGGTAGTTGAACCGGCGTATAAACTTCTGATTGGTGTGTTCCAATGCATTCTCGGGGTTGATACCATAGAGTCGGGCCGCATTGATCAGGCTGAAGAAGAGATCGCCAAACTCGCTCTCCATATTGGCGGGATCCATGTGGTCGATTTCTTCTTTCAACTCATCGAATTCCTCATGAACCTTGTCCCAGACCTGCGAGCGCTCTTCCCAGTCGAACCCCACATTGCGGGCCTTGTCTTGTATGCGATAGGCTTTGATCAGGGCAGGCAGGGCCGATGGAACGCCTTCGAGTACCGTCTTGTTGCCGCCTTTTTCTTTCAGCTTCAGCTGTTCCCAGTTCTGCTCCACCTCGTTCGAACCCTCGACGTGGGTCGTGCCAAACACATGCGGGTGGCGGTAGATGAGTTTGTCGCAAAGGGCATTGCACACATCGGCAATGTCGAAGGTACCGTTCTCTTCGCCTATTTTGGCATAGAATGCAATGTGCAGCAACACGTCGCCCAGCTCCTTTTTCGTAGCCTCACTGTCGTGGCGAATGAGGGCATCGCACAGTTCATATGTCTCTTCTATGGTGTTGGGCCTCAAACTCTCGTTGGTCTGTTTGTGGTCCCAGGGGCATTTTTCGCGTAAAATATCGAGTATGTCGATAAGGCGACCGAATGCTTCTGTCTTTTCTTCTTTTGTGTGTGACATAATCGTTTTATTTATTGAAAGCTTGTAATCCTTTTTGCAGGAATTCGATGAAGCGGGGTACGCTTTCGTCGTATCCGTAAGGAGGTGCCAACGGTTCGCCTTTGTCGTTGATAATTACATAGTAAGGTTGCGCATTGGCTCCGAATTTATAGCGTTGCAGGAAGCTCCACTTTTCTCCCACGGTAGTCAGTTTCACCTGCTTGCCGTTCTCGGTGACCGTGATAGGTTCACTCAGATTTTCCTTGTCATCAACCATGAGGGTGATGAGTACATATTTATTTTCGAGAATCTGTTTCACATTCGCATCGGTCCAAACCGAGGCCTCCATCTTGCGGCAGTTTACACAACCGTATCCCGAGAAGTCGATGAGTATGGGTTTCTTCTCTTTGCGGGCGTAGGCCAACCCTTCGTTGTAGTCGTTGAAGGCTGCATGTACTTCTTTGTCATACAGGTTGAAATCCTGAGTATATAGCGGCGGAGCAAAAGCACTGATAGCTTTTAACGGGGCACCCCACAAACCGGGAATCATATAGAGGGAGAACGAGAGCGACACGATTGCCAGGAAGAGTCGGGGAACCGATACATGTTTCACCGGGGAGTCGTGCGAGAAGCTGATTTTTCCCAACAGGTAGAAGCCCAGCAGCGCGAAGATGACAATCCAGAGCACCAGGAAGGTCTCCCGGTCGAGGATGTGCCAGCCATAGGCCAGGTCGGCTACCGAGAGGAATTTGAGCGACAGGGCCAGTTCGAGGAATCCCAATACAACCTTGACCATGTTGAGCCAGCCACCCGATTTGGGCATCTGTTTCATGAGCGAAGGGAACATGGCAAACAGGGCAAACGGTATGGCCAGGGCAATGGCAAATCCACCCATACCCACGGCTGGAGCCAAGGTGCCGCCCCATGATGCGGCTTCGACCAGAAGGGTACCTATGATGGGACCCGTACAGGAGAAGGAAACGAGCACCAGTGTAAATGCCATGAAGAAGATGGCAAGGATGCCGGTGGCCGTATCGGCCTTTCGGTCGAGTTTGTTGCTCCACGATGCCGGCAGAGTAATATCAAATGCGCCAAAGAAGGAGACTGCAAACAGAACCAGCAGAGCGAAGAACAGGATATTGAAGATGGCATTGGTGGCCAAATCGTTCAAGGCACTGGCACCGAACAAAAGGGTAATGAGCAATCCCGCGCCCACATAGATAACGATGATGGAGAGCCCATAGAGAATAGCTTCGCCGATAGCTTTGCGCCGGCTTTGCTGCTTTTTGAGGAAGAAGCTGACGGTGAGCGGAATCATGGGCCATACACACGGGGTGAGGAGTGCCAGAAGTCCCCCCACAAAGCCCGACAGGAAGATAAACCACAGCGAGTTGGAGTGCAATGCCCCTTCACTGCCCATAGCCTGGATCTCGGATACCACAGGCTGCCAACCGGGTTGATCGGTGAGGGATGATGATTGGTTCTTGTTGAAGTTGACGGGTGTCATTACCGGAGCCGCAACCTCTTCGACCTTCTCTTTGCCAAACGAGAATTCATATTTGGTTGGGGGCAGGCAAGTTACATCGTTGCATGCTTGATAGGTAATGTAGCCGGTGAGTTTGAAGTTGTCGGGATCCTCGACCTTCAAAGCTTGTTTGAAATCTATTTGGGTGTCGTACCACCCCAGTTTCATGTCGAACAAAGAGCTGTACTCTTCGTGTGGACGTTTGGCCGGTACGATATCGCCCTGCAGAGATACCTGCGACATTTCATCGAAAGTAAACGAGGTGGCAATAGGCCCACCTTTAGGAATATCGGTAGCATACAGATGCCATCCATCTTCGATAAAAGCTTGAAAAACGATTTCTTTTTCCTGGCCATCGCCTTGTAAGGAAACTTTCCATTTGACAGGCTCCATGATTTGCGCATGGACACCTATGCAGAGAAGCAGGCTCAAGATCGATAGGAGCAAATTTTTTCTCATAACAACTCTGTTTTAGTGGGGCAAAGATAGCGCATATCTATCAAATGAAAAACCGATTTACCAAGATGATTTGGGTAAT
The DNA here is from genome assembly GCF_002161555.1 of Barnesiella sp. An55. GTDB lineage: Bacteria > Bacteroidota > Bacteroidia > Bacteroidales > Barnesiellaceae > Barnesiella > Barnesiella merdipullorum. Next base: position 111,685 of record NZ_NFHZ01000001.1, read on the forward strand.
AATAGATAAAATATGTAGATGAACAAAAATAGTGTTCGCTATGTGGATAATAATTTTTATCTTTGTCCTGAGTGAAAAAGGAGAGGCGAGACGCGGCAGAATCGGCATTTTTGTTGGAGGATGTTGGCGTTTGCGCTATCTTTGTGTAGATAAAAAAGTAGAACCCGTTAATAGAGATACATGATTAACAAAATAATTGCGGAAGAAAAAATACAGCAAGTACGCAAACTGATAGAGAAAAAAGAGAAAATCGTTATTACTTGCCACGTTTCTCCCGATGGCGATGCCGTAGGAGCGTCACTGGGATTGTATCACTTTCTCGATGGACTGGGCAAAGAGGTCAATGTGGTGGTGCCCGATTTGTTGCCCAAGAATCTGCTTTTTTTGAAAGGGACCAAAGAGATTGTCGTCTATACCCGTTACCCCGAATTTGCCGAGAAGTTGATGACAGAGGCCGAGCTCATCTTCTGTCTCGATTTCAATACGCTCAATCGTATCGACCGCTTGCAAAAGTCTGTTGCTCTCTCTGAGGCCAAAAAGGTACTTATTGACCATCACCTTAATCCCGATGAGTTTTGCGATGTAATCATTTCGCATCCCGAGGTCGCTTCGACCAGCGAATTAATATTCCGCCTCATCTGCCGCATGGGTATGTTTGACAGCATGGGACTCTATTCGGCCGAAGCCATCTATACCGGTATGATGACCGATACGGGGAACTTTACCTACAACTCCAATACTCCCGCAATTTACTATATCATTGCCGAGCTGGTGAAACTGGGAATCAATAAAGACCGCATCTATGCGCTGGTGTATAATACCAATTCGGCCGATAAAGTGCGGTTGAACGGTTATGCCGTGAGCGAAAAGATGGAAATCTTTCCCGAGTATAAGGCAGCCCTGATATCGCTTACCCGCGAGGAGCTGAAGAAATATGATTACCACAAGGGCGACAGCGAAGGTCTGGTGAATGTTCCGTTAGGTATCGAAGGAATACGGTTCTCGACTTTCCTGCGGGAAGACAAAGAGTACATCAAGGTTTCGATGCGCTCCAAAGGTTCTTTCCCGGTTAACAAGGTGGCAGCCGAGCATTTCAACGGAGGCGGTCACTTGAATGCCGCCGGAGGAGAGTTTTATGGCACGATGGAAGAGGCTCAGGCTCTGTTGCGCAGCATATTGCCTCTTTATGATAAATATATGGTAAAAGAATAATAGTTTGATAAATTATGAATAAGTTAGCACGAGTTTTATTTGTTTTGTTGGCAGGCGTAGCTCTTCTGTCGTCGTGTAAAGACGGTAAATCGTATGCCGATTTGTTGAAAGAAGAAGACAAGGCCGTGAAAGCATTTTTTGCTGATAAGATAGTCATCAACGAAATACCGGCCGACTCGGTGTTCATCTCCTTGCAAGATGTCCCAAACAACGACACGCTGGCTGTCCCGTATTACAAACTTGATACAGACGGCAATGTTTATATGCAGGTGCTTGAGCCCGGTGATTTGAACGACCGTTTTGAAAAAGGCAACGATGTGAACCTGCGTTTCCTGCGTTACGACTTGAAAGCTTTGGTCAATGGCAGTAATCCCGATCCGGTAGGGAATACCAATCCCTCGGACTATATTACGATTCGTTTCGGCGAGACGACTCTGTCATCGACTACACAATACGGCACGGGCATACAGTACCCTATGTATTTTCTTGGGAATGAGTGTCGGGTCAACCTGCTTATTCGGGCCAAAGCCGGGTTTACGGCCGAGACTTCGACGGTGATGCCTTATCTGTATTTCATACGCTACAACAAATCAAAATAATCGTATATGTCTCTCATTAAATCTATTTCAGGAATTCGCGGTACGATCGGAGGAAAAGTTGGAGAAGGACTTAATCCGCTCGATATCGTCAAGTTTACGGCAGCTTATGCTACCTTTATTCGTAAAAATTCGCCGGTAAAGACCAATAAGATTGTAGTAGGACGCGACGCCCGTATTTCCGGTGAAATGGTAAAACATACCGTTATCGGTACCCTCATGGGCATGGGATTCGATGTGGTAAATATCGGGTTGGCCACGACGCCTACCACTGAGATTGCCGTTACCATGGAGAAGGCTTGTGGCGGTATTATCCTGACGGCCAGTCACAATCCCAAACAATGGAATGCCTTGAAACTGCTGAATGAGAAAGGAGAGTTCCTGAATGCGGCCGAAGGGCAAGAGGTGCTGCGCATTGCCGAAGCCGAGACTTTTGAATTTGCCGAAGTCGATGACCTGGGACATTTGTATGAAAATAACACCTATACTCAGAAACACATAGAGAGTGTGCTGGCACTCGACTTGGTCGATGTCGATGCCATTCGTGCGGCCAATTTTACCGTAGCTATCGATTGTGTAAACTCGGTGGGCGGTATCGCTATTCCCGCTCTGTTGAAAGCTTTGGGCGTGAAAAACATCATCGAGTTGAACTGTACGCCCGATGGTAAATTCCCGCACAACCCCGAGCCGCTGCCCGAGAACCTCACCCAAATAGCCGGTGTGATGAAAGAGGGTCGTGCCGATGTGGGTTTCGTTGTCGATCCCGATGTCGATCGGTTGGCCATCGTCTGCGAGAATGGCGACATGTTTGTCGAGGAATATACGCTGGTAGCCGTAGCCGACTATGTGCTGAAACATACACCCGGCAATACCGTGTCGAACCTCAGTTCGTCGAGAGCCTTGCGCGATGTAACCCGTTCGTACGGTCAGCAATATAACGCTTCGGCTGTGGGTGAGGTCAATGTAGTGACCTTGATGAAAAAGACCGGAGCCGTTATCGGTGGCGAGGGTAATGGCGGGGTCATCTATCCGGCCAGCCACTATGGACGTGACGCCTTGGTAGGTATTGCCTTGTTCCTTTCGCATCTGGCCAAAGAGGGTAAGACCGTGAGTCAGTTGAAAGCAACCTATCCGGCCTACAGTATTGCCAAGCAGAAGATTCAGCTTACGCCCGATATCGATGTAGATGCCTTGCTGGCTGCCGTGAAGAGCAAATATGCCCAATATGATATTACCGATATCGACGGTGTGAAGATTGATTTCCCCGATAGTTGGGTTCACTTGCGTAAATCGAATACCGAACCGATCATACGGGTTTACTCCGAGGCCCGCACGCCCGAATTGGCCGAAGAGGCTGCTGCCGGAGTGATGGCCGTAATTGCCGAGATGACCAAGAAATAACCAGAAGTCGGTTATCTGAAAAATAAATAAAAGACAGAGGGGAGCCCTGCATCACGCAGGGCTCCCCTCTGTCACATTGAATCGCATCGATCTATTATTTTGATGACTTGATGATGCGCTGGGTGAGGCTACATTCGTTGGTGAATACCTGTACGACATAGATACCGTCGGTCAATCCCGAGACATCGATGCTTTGGTTTTCGAACGGCAGCGGATAGGCCTTGCCCGTGAGGTCGAAGGCATTGACCTTCACTATATTTTCGAGATTCGTGTTGACTCTGTCGGAGGTATAGGTAGGATACAAATCCTGTTTTATCTCCTTGTTGCTCTCCAGGCCTGAGCCCGACGACTCTTTCACCAGAGTAAACGAATCGAACAGCGTGGCGTTGGCATTGGCATCGGCCGTATAGGTGTTGACCTTGATTTGCGAAGAGCTTACACTTATTTCGCTGAAGGCCGGAGCCCCGGGTTGTCCATATTTACCGGTGAACAGATCCCAGTAGTTGGCTACCTGATGCTTGTCGAAGTCTTGTTCCATCTGCTCCTGGGTGTAGGGGTAGTATCGTTTGCGCCCACAGGTGCCGTTGACAAAGTAGAGTGTACCCTCTTCGACATCGAAAGTTCCGCCCTGCTGTCCTTTGGGGTTCTGATTGCCGTCGGGGGTTACCGATTCAACACCAGTCACACTACCCGGTACTACCGTCTTGGTGAGGTTATTGACGGGCCCCATCACCTCGTAGATGTGGTCGTGCCCCTGGATGACAAAGTCGATGTCCAGTTCGTCGAATACCGGCAGCATGATGGCGCGGAACAGAGCACCGTCTTCGTCGGCTTGATGACCGCTACCCGTGAACAGATTCTTGTGAACGGCTGCAATACGCCATTTTGTATCGGGGTGTTTCTCTACCTGATCTCTGAACCAGTTGGCCACGTCGTTGCTCAGGTAGGCACTGGTACCGTTGGCATAGCTGTAGTCGCCCCGCCAGAAGTCCTGGTGGCTATAAACCATGAAGAGCGCATCGCCATATACAAACGAATAGGTGATTCCGTCGAACTGGGGTTTGATGGTGGCCGTTTCGTTAAAACTCTTGTCGGTGTTGAAGTGATAAGTATAGTTGAGATTGGACGAATCGTCGTGGTTACCATCGGTAGGGGCCAGAGCCATCTGCTCCAGAATGGATTTCATGCTCACCTCGAACCATTGTTCCCATTCCCACTCGGAGTTCTGCTCGGTACCGGTCTCGACAAAGTCACCGGTAAACAGGAGGAAGCGGGCATCGGGTGCGTGTTGTGCCGCCGTTGTGGCTGCCCATCGGGCATTCTCGACATACTCGGCATCCATGATGTGCGAGTCGGTCATGTAGAGGAAGGTGAACTCGTCTTTGTTGGCACTGGCCGTTCTGAACGACCGGATGTCGCTCCAATAGCCGTCGGTACCTACCCGGTAGGAGTAAACCGTATTGGGGGTAAGATCGGTAGCCAGTACCTTGTGGCTGGTGTAGTTAAATTTGGTACCCGTGGGTAGGGCTGCTGCCTTCAATATACCACTGGTGCTTACGGCATAATTCAGTTTATCGGCAGCTTGCAGAGTCGCAGTCAGTTCGATGGGCGAGGTGAAATCGCTCTCGGTGGCATCGGCTTTGGCTACGAGTTGCACTTTACCGGGAACGGTGGTGCTGTTGGTAAACCAGGCAAAGGCCATTTGCGTGGTAGGATTACCGTTAATATTGGCTACTACGCAATAGGGCATCTCTTTGGGAATGAGAGCCTGCACGGCATTTTTCAAGGCTTGCAGATTGACTTCGGAACTGTCGGCTCTCGCAGCCTCTTTGGCTACCAGCATCTTGATATACGAGGGTATCGTGTAATCTTCTTGTGACAGCTTGTCGGCCTCGATGACATCGGGGTGGATGATGACAATGGGTTTCTCGGTTACAGTCACATCGCAGGTATCCTTGAAGTTGCCGTCTTCGGTGGTAACAATAATTTTGGTCTCACCCACGCTCACACCGGTAACCAATCCGCCCTCTACGGTAGCGATGGCTGGTGAGAGAGAAAGCCACGAGACTTTTTTATTGGTAGCATCGGAAGGCGAAACGATAGCCGAGAGCCATTGTTGCTCCTCTTCTTCAATCGACAAGGTTTGGTTGGTGAGCAGAACCGACTCTACGGCAACATCCTTGGCGTTGGGATCATATTCATAGGCTCCCAAATCATACGCTGCACCTTGCGGACGAGTAGTACCTTTTATATCATAGGCCGGTGCATCGCTATCGGCAAAACCTTTGTCGATACAAGGCGAATTGGCCGAGAAGGTCCAGTCGGCAGCTCGCATGGCTTCGATATCGGCAGCCGAGGCCGGCAACCCGACGAACAGGGTAGGCGACTTGAAGTTCGGGCCCATGGGGTCGGTATTGACCGCACTGAGGGTTAGGGCGTCTTTGGCATCGTCAAAACCACTCACAGCCGCATTGTGGCTCGAACCGTTGCCTTCGATAAAGGCGATGGGATCGCTGAATCCCTCTTCGGCCTGGTTGTTCCAGCAGATGGTATTGATGGTTTTACCCTCGCTGTGAATAGCTGCATACTGCGAACCGTAGTTGCAGGCAATGATACAGTTGGCCACGATTCCCGAGGGGTTGTAGATACCCCCGCTGTTGGGCCATCCGCTCACGGTTGCCGCATTGTTGTGCAGGATACAGTTGCGCACGATACCGCCGTTTTCGTTACGTATGGTACCATATTTACCCTGGTTCCCGCGCATGATACAGTTCTCGACAATACCACCGTCGTTGCGTATGGCGCCACCCGAACTCGTAGCCGAGCAGAGTTCGATGATACAGTCTTTCACGGTACCACCATTGTTGAATACGCCACCGCCATTGCTGCCCGCACAGTTCTTGATATAACATTTCGAGAGGGTGACATTGGCCCGTATGTAGGCACCGCCTCCCTCACTGCTGTGCTCGGCATTCTGGAGTGTGAATCCTTCGATGAGAGTAGGATGCTCGCAGGGAGAGTCGTACTTGACAAGCAGGTATTTCCCCAGATCGGTACCATCGAGTATGGTCTCGAAGGTTTCGATGTCGCGCATCCCTGTGTTGGCGTCGTAGCCTCCCAGGATGGTCACACCATCGACAATGGCTACATACTCGTTATAGACTCCGGCTGCGACAAACACGGTGTCGCCGGCCTGACAACTCTCTACGGTCGATTTGATGGAACCTTTCGCCGTAGCCCAGGATTGTCCGTCACCGTCGCCATTGACAGTGACATACTGATTGGCAGCATGGGCTCCGCCTGCCGAAGCCAATATTGCTGCCCAAAACATGAAAAGAGATAATTTTTGTTTCATGGCATATAGTAGTTGATGAATTCATCCCTTAAATTATTATATAACAAAGGGTTATTCTCTAAAATTTATGTGTTATAAAACATTTTTACAAATAGGTGTATTTGTAATTTATTCATATACAATAGATTGTGATATTTTGGAGATAGGAAATAAATATTTCGAAACATTTCGGAATGAAACTCTTCGAAATCACCCCATATGGGTGCAAAAAAGAATCCCGGTGTACCTCTTGCAAGAGAGATACATCGGGATAGATGGTGAAACCTTATGGATAGGGACTCGAGCGGTGTGTGTTATTTTCGGTACAGATAGAGATAGGTATAAACGCAGCCGACGAACAGAGCTCCACCTACAATGTTGCCCAATGTGGCGGGAACGAGACTATCTGCCAGGAACTGGTCCCAGCCGACTGCGGCTCCTTGCAACATGCCCAACGGAATGAAGAACATATTGGCGATACTGTGTTCGTAGCCTATTGCCACAAAACACATCACGGGAAACCACAGGCCCATCATTTTGCCAGCGGTGGAGTGGGCACTGAATCCCAGCCATACGGCCAGGCACACCAACCAGTTGGCCCCGATGCCTTTGACAAACACAATCCACCAGGGCATGCTTACTTTGGCTTGTGCTATCTGTACGATGGCACTTCTCCAGGGATCGGCATCGACAATGCCTGCGCCCCAGATCATCACATAAACGAAAAAGATGGCTCCTATGAAATTCCCCACATAGACGAGTAGCCAGTTTCGCAGCACGGGTATGATGCCATATTGCCGGTTCATCAGTCCCGGTATCAACACCGCGTTGTTGCCGGTGAAGAGTTCGGCGCCGGCCAGCACGACCAGGATGAGTCCCAAGGGGAACATACAACCCGACAGGAGTCGTTGCAATCCGGGGTTACCGGCTGTCCATTCGGGAAATCCGTAGCCGATGAGCAACGACAACAGTCCGCCCATGGCAATGTAAATTCCAGCCAGTATAGCGGCGATGAGAGTTCGAGGGGTAGAGAGCGCAATTTTACCGAGGGCTGCCCGTTGGGCCTGTGCGACAATTTCGGTAGGGGTTGAAAATGACATGATAAATAGGGGTTTAACGATTTTCTTCGTAGGATTGAAATTAAAAAAGCTGCATCGGTGGTGCAGCTTTTGTGGGTTAAATAGCGGTTAGAAGGGTACGACACCGATGCCGGGGCGGTCGGGGAGGGCTATCATTCCATCTACGATTTTCATACCGTCGAACAGGTCGTTCGATATGAGCAGATTCCCGTCGAGATCGGCCCAATCGACCAGCGGCGACAGTTGTGCGGCTGCCGATACGGCACACGAGGTTTCGGTCATGCAGCCCACCATTACCTTCATATCGAGGGCTCGGGCCAGGATAGCCATCTGGTAGGCTTCGTGCATACCCGTGCTTTTCATCAGCTTTATGTTGATTCCATCGTAGAGTCCATAGGCCCGTTTCACATCGGGAAGCCGTTGCAGAAACTCGTCGGCAATGATCGGGAGCGAAGCTCGTTCGTGCAACCAGGCTTGCTCGTCGATCATCTCTTTGGGCATGGGTTGCTCGACAAACAGGCAGTTTTGTTCTTTGAGCCACTCGATCATCTCGAGGGCATACTCCTTGGAGCTCCATCCCTGATTGGCATCGACGCAAATGGGACGATCGGTCTCGGAGCGGATGATTCGTACCAGTTCTTTGTCGTTGTCGAGGCCCATCTTTATCTTCAAGATACGATAGGGAGCGGCCTCTTTCAGTTTTTGCCGTACTACCTCCTCGGTATCGATGCCGATGGTAAACGAGGTAGCCGGGGCCTTCTCGGGCGAAAGCCCCCATATCTTGTACCAGGGTTGGCCCATGATTTTCCCCAACAGGTCGTGCAAGGCGATATCGACCGATGCCTTGGCGGCACGGTTGTCGGGTGCTACCGAATCGATGTAGTCGAGTATCTCATTTACCCGAAAGGGATCGGTAAATTGCGACAGGTCGAGCTGACTGAGAAACCGGCAAACCGACTCTTGTGTCTCGCCCAGATAGGGTGGCATGGAGGCTTCGCCATAGCCAATATAGTCGGCATAACGCAGTTGCACCTGCACGTCGGGAGTGTGAGTGCGGGAATTCTTGGCCAGATTGAAGGCATGTTTCAGTTTCAAATCGTAGGGCCTGAACGACAATTCCAGTCGATCGGTCCCTGTGGACTTGGACGTGGCTGTGGTATGGCAGCCGGTAAAAAGGGTGGGGGCTATACTCAGTCCCAAAGTGCCCAAGGCACTTGTGCGTAAGAAATTTCGTCGGTCCATCGTGAGAGTTATTTTTGATTGAAATACCACGGATGCGCTTTTACAGCTGTGATACCGGGTGTTCCTATGCGGTTTTCCATGCGGCTGATACTCAAGAAATCGTCGGGCCGATAGTTGGCTGCCGTTGGGTCGAGACTGTTTATCTTGACCCGTCCCGAGCAGTGTATATACTCCCCGTTGTTCAGGTAGAGAGCCACGTGATCGACACGGCCTCGGGCGTTACCGAAGAAGAGCAGGTCGCCGGTGTGGCACTCCCGCCAACGATTGGCGGGGATAATCTCGCCCGTGAGCGCCTGTTGCGAGGCATCACGCGAAAGAATCACTCCGCCACAGAAATAGGCGGTCTTGACAAAGCCCGAGCAGTCGGCTCCCTTTACCGAGGTACCGCCCCACAAGTAGGTCGAACCCATCATTTGGCGAGCCGTTTGCACGACGATTTTCATGTCGAGGGGACGAGCTGCCCATTGGGCCAGGTCGCAGCACTCATTGCTCTTGAGGAACCCCTTTCGCCCATCGGGGAAGATGACGGGTACGAAACCTTTGTGGGCCTTCCCGTTGGCTTGGAGAATAGCGCCAGCCACCATATCCGACACAATGCCGGCGTGGTTGTTGGGTGCGTCATATACAAAACCCTGGTAGGCAGTATAGACATATCGGGGAGCCTCTTTCCAAGTGTTCCATCCGGCATCGTCTTGCAGCGAAACCGAGTTGGCCGGTATCCAGCCGATGTAGTTGTCGGGGGTCTGTACCAGCAGCCACTCCTTATCCCGTTCCAAGATGCGCAACGGGGTTCCCAGAATAGCCTGGGTCATCATCTCTGCAGCATGGCGGGAGCCGCTTCGCAGGCTGGCGCAGCAAACGGTCACGAGCCCTCGATTAAGTGTGCCCAGCTCTTTATCGGGCAGCATCTGGATATTATCGACATATTTGACACCTGCCTGGTTGAGCCGTTGCAGCAAGGCATCCACGGCCTGACGGTTGTCGCATCGTCCTTTCAAGATACAGAGTGAGTCGTCCGATATCTCGCCCGATATGGAAAAGATAGCCGTGCGTGAATCGGGTGCAAATTGTCGTCCGGTCTCTTGAATGGCCGTTTTTACAATATCGGTTTGAGCGTTTGTTGTCATGACAGGTAACGAGAAGAGGATGCAACAAAAGGTTTTGAATATGACTTTAAGCATAAATCGGTTTTTCAGGATGGTTGATACTCTATAAATGAATGACAAAAATAAGCATGAAACTTAAGAAATCCTATCTTTTTGTCTCATAAACTTACTTTTGTCATTCATTGATGAGCCCAACTCTTTTTCTCTCGGAGCCAGCTATCGAGGCAATTCGATTTGGGGCAATACCCAGAAGTGGGCTTCGGGGTAGCGTTTCTTCAGGTCGTCTCGCAGGTAGGCCTCGGTATCGGTATCGATCAGTTCGTCGCTTTTGGGGTAGGTATTATAGACGATACCATACAGGGGGATGCCTCTCTTTTCCAGAGCCTCGATCGACAGCAGCGTGTGGTTGATACTGCCCAAGCGACCCGAGGTAACCAGGATGACCGGCAGCTTCTGGTCGGCCACATAGTCGATGGTGAGGTATTCGCGGGTAATGGGGACCATCAGTCCGCCGGCTCCCTCGAGCAGAACCACATCGTAACGGTCGCGCAGGATGCGGGTCGATTCGGTAATCTGGTCGATGGGGATAGTCTGGTGATCTATCTCGGCAGCCAGGTGTGGCGAAGCCGGGTAGGAATAGACGATGGGGAAGGTGATATGTTTGCGATCCTCTTCGGTAAAGGGTATTCCCATGATTTCGCGGTGCAGGTCAATATCTTCGGAGTGGCCCACGTTGCCGGTCTGAATCATCTTCTGGGTGATGGTTTTTATGCCTTGGCGGTTCCATTCACGAGCGAGCCAGCCGGTCGCGTAGCTTTTACCGATGTTGGTATCGATGCCGGTAATAAAAAAAGTTCCTTTCATAGCTGTTTCTTTTTGTGTGCAATGATATAGACGGGGCAATAGGTGAGTTGGCTCTCTTGCGACTCACCGAATGTCTCGCGGTATCGTTTGATAAAATTAAATCCTTTGTGCCGGTTGCCGGGAGTCCCTGTTACGCCGGTGTCACGCAGATGGCGGAGCAGGTCGATGGGGCTGTCGAAATGTAGCGTGTATTCTTGGCGTTCGAATATGTCGAGTTGGAAATAGCGCTCGAAGAGCCGCTTCAGGTCGTCGTATTCCCAATAGGGCATCTCGGTAGTAGCCAGGTTGCGAATCTCGGGCAGATTACCGGCAATGAATGAGCTGAAGGCAATCACGCCCGAGTCGGAAAGGTGTGACGAAATGCGACGGAGAAACCCGTCCAGGTCGGTAAACCACTGGATGGTCGATGCCGAAACGACCAAATCGTATTTCTCGCCGAAGTCGGTGCACTCGGCATCGCCTGCCACGAAATCGAGATGCTCGAAAGGGAGTTGCTCGATATGGCTTTCCATCCTGGGTGAAAGGTCGTTCAAGGTAAATCGGGCATGGGGAAATCGCCCGACCAGGAGTCGGGTAAGTTTCCCGGTTCCGCACCCGATTTCCAAAATATGACGATATCCTTCGGCCGGGGGATTGGGTATTATTTCGTTCAAGTGACGGGCTATTTGTTCCTGGATGAGCCCCTCTTGTTCGTAGGTCGAGGCAGCGCTCTCGAATCGGGTTTTAATCACCGCCTTATCGAATCGACGTTCCAGAACCAGGGGCCGGAAGGGCAGGTAGTGGGCAGCTTCGATAGAGGTGACCGGGGTATGCTCTTCGGCCCAGGCTCGCAATTGATTATCGGTTGGGAATATGCGGTCTTTATTTCCCACGATGGCTCGGTCCCAATGGAATCGGGGCGCCGGGTATTGCGCTACACCTGTGCCGATGGAGGCCAGCTCGTTCCGCAGACTCTCCAGATTGCGATGGGGGAGAATCTCGAGAAAACGGTTCAGGGTGTCGCGGTCGTTGCACATACGACGATAAAACTTGTTCAGGCTCGCGGCGTCGAGATGCTCGAGGGTGGCCGTGAATATTTCGGGCGAGATGCCCCGTTTCGGGTCAATACCGCAAGGGGTCCCGTTGATTGCGGTTGCATGCCGTATGGGCAGTCGGGAGTCGGGGAGTACTACCGAGGCGGCCCACACCCCAAACGACCAGGCATATACCTCGATGCTTTTGTATCCGGCCAATAGACTTGCGTCGAAATCGAGGTGGGTATAGTCGTAGCAAATGCAACAGTCGCACCCGATGTGGTTCAACTCGGCAAAGGGACGGGTATCCATTCCCCATCCGGCAAAGAAGAGAAGCAGTTCATCGGTGCCTCGTCGAGAGATAAAAGTCTGTATCATAGGGCTGATTGTATCTTTTTTATAGAGTCGATGAGCCGGTTGATGTCGGCGTCGCTACACTCGGCATTCAACGAAATTCGCAGGCGTGAGGTGCCAGGCGGTACCGTGGGCGGACGAACCGGCAAGAGGTAGAATCCCTCGTGCTGCAGTTTCAATGCTACAGCCATAGCCCGTTCCGATTCGCCCAGTACATAGGGAATGATATGGCTGCTGCTGAGGATATTCCCATTCAGTGGATTAAGCGCCTCGCGCACCCGGGCACTGATTCGGGCCAGGTGTTCCCGACGAGCTTGCATATTGCAAATTTTATTGACGATAAAGAGTGTCCAGGCCAGATTGATTGGTGGTAGAGCCGTGGTGAAAATAAGGGGGCGCATGGTGTTGACCAGATATTGCTTCATCTCCCCGGAACAGATGACAAAGGCTCCCATTGAGGCAGCCGCCTTGCCAAAGGTCCCCACCAGAAAATCGATGTCGTCTATGAAGCCCTGCTCCTCGGCACAGCCCAGTCCTTGCCGGCCTCTCACCCCAAAGGCGTGGGCCTCGTCGAGGTAGAGATACAGGTTGGGATATTGGTGCTTCAGAGCTACCAGTCGGGGCAGGTCGCTCTCGTCGCCATCCATGCTGAAGATGCTTTCGGTGACTACGAATATGCGGTCGTACTCCCCGGCGTTCTCGGCCACCAGCCGCTCCAGTTGTTCGTAGTTGTTGTGTCGGTAGCGTATGCAGCGGGCCTTGGAGAGTCCTATGCCATCGACGATACTGGCATGGACGAGCTTGTCGGCCAGGATGAGCGACCGGCTGTCGGTTACGGCCGGTAAGATACCGCTGTTGGCATGATATCCGCTATTGAAAACGAGAGCGCTTTCGGCTTCGTACAGTTGCGCCAGCCGGTTTTCAAGCCGGGTATAGATGGGATAATTCCCCGTCAGCAAGCGCGACGAGGTCGATGAGAAACGGCAATCCCGGGAATCGAGCGTTTGCAGGAACTCCTGTTTCAGCGCTTCGTTGTCGGCCAGTCCCAGATAGTCGTTCGACGAGAGATTCAGCATAGGCCGACCACCCCGCATAAGATAAAGCCCTTGGGGATTCATCTCGGGCAGTTTGCGCAAATTCCCCTTTTGGGCGAGCGCATCGAGTTGAGAAGAATAGCTATCGGTCATTATTCCAGATTTTTAACCACATCGACCAGAGCCGAGGTGAGGAAAGAGAGTTGTTCGGGCGTGATGATAAACGGGGGCATGATATATACCAGTTTGCCAAAGGGTCTTACCCATACCCCGTGCTCGACGAACTGCCGCTGGATGGAGGCCATATCGACGGGATTTTTCATTTCGATGACTCCGATAGCGCCCAGCACGCGCACATCGGCCACTTGGGGCAGAGCGGCAGCGGGGGCCAACTCGCGTTTCAACTGAGCCTCGATAGCAGCAACCTTTTGTTGCCATCCCGATGAGAGCAGTAGCGAAACCGATGCGTGAGCAATGGCACAGGCCAGCGGATTGCCCATGAACGTGGGACCGTGCATGAAGACCCCCGGGGTGCCTCGTGAGATTGTATCGGCCACTTCGTGCGTGGTGAGGGTAGCCGCCATGGTCAGGTATCCACCGGTGAGAGCTTTGCCAATACACATGATATCGGGGGTAACTCCGGCATGTTCCCAGGCAAAGAGTTTGCCGGTGCGTCCGAATCCGGTAGCGATTTCGTCGAAGATGAGCAGCAGATTGTAGCGGTCGCACAGGGCCCGGGCTTCACGCAAGAACTGGGGATGGTAGAACCACATACCTCCTGCCCCCTGCACGATGGGCTCGAGAATGAGGGCAGCCAGTTCGTCGTGATGAGCCTCGATGGAGGTTTTGAGCGGTTCGATGCAGGCGGGGTCCCACTCGTCGTCGAAACGGCAGGTAGGTGATGGCACGAAATAACGCACCGGCAGAGCATTCCCAAAGATGGAGTGCATACCGGTTACCGGGTCGCACACCGACATAGCGTTCCAGGTATCGCCGTGGTAACCCGACCGTATGGTGATGAAATTGCATTTCTTTGAGTCGCCCCGGGAGTACCAGTACTGTACAGCCATTTTCAGAGCTACCTCGACCGATACCGAGCCCGAGTCGCAATAGAATATGTGTTGCATGGTCGAGGGGACGATTTGCAACAGCAGTTTTCCCAACTCGATGGCTGGCCGATGGGTGAGTCCGCCAAACATGACGTGCGACATCGATTTGAGTTGTTCTTCGGCTGCTCGGTTCAGCACCGGGTTGTTGTATCCGTGCACGGCAGCCCACCACGACGACATGCCGTCGATGATCCGTTCGCCGCTCTCGAGTTCGATATAGACCCCCTCGGCCCGTTTCACCGGGTAGCAAGGCAGTGGATTGATGGTCGAGGTATAGGGGTGCCACAGATGTTCGGTATCAAAGTTGTCTGTCATAAACGCAATGATTTAAAAGGTAAACATGGAAAATAAAAAATCCGGCATAAGCAGCCCCATGGACCGTTATTCCGGAGTATAGTACTTGATGGATAAGATGTAAAGCCGGCCGGGAGGGGCGACAGATGGTGCATGGATGCGCAAGCGACTACCTCGATTTGTTCGGCTGCAATCATCTCGGGCGAAGATTCATCAGGTAGAGTCGAATCATACTCAACCGATGCAGATTGGTTATCTCCGCCGGTCTCGATAGACGAGAGTCCCTTCTTGAGCGATTGGTCGGCAATCTCCTTGCGCACACTCCCTATATTGACACAGCGACCTATGCTGCAGAAGATCGAGTAGCTGTGACGGTTCCATCGGCGGAATCGTACACAACGAATCAAAGAGGAAGCTATGGTTTTCATACGATGGCAAAAGTACAAAAAATAATCTTTCGTCGTTGGCTATGGCGAAGTAATTTCGTTAATCTTTCTTAGTGGGCTCCTATCATTTTTCTGTATCTTTACAGAAGATAGGAGCGGCTTGGCATAAACAAACTTGAAATCTATGTATTTTTCGTTTGTCTCGGCATTTGCCTTTTTGTATCTTTGTACTCTATAAGATATAAAGTATGAGGATTGTATTGACAGGTATAACGATACTGGCATTGGGGATGTCGATGACCTCGTGTTTTACTGGAGTCGAAAGTACCGGTAAGATTACGTTGCCCGAGGAGAGCCGGGAGTCGAAACAGAGCCCCGAAGATGCATTTATCGAATCGTATTTCGTGCCCCAGGGTTGCGACTCGTGGCGTATAGGAAAGACATTCTATTATACCGACGAAAAGCTTTCGTTTGTTTTCCAGGCCGAGCAACCTACATTTCCCGACAGTGTGTCGTTGAAGGGAAAGATATTTACCTATACCGGCAGCGTGGAAGAGAGTCCTTTCGGGGGTGAGAAGAAGGTGGTATTGCTGTTTGAATGTGAAGGCCATCGGTTCAGCTACGATACCGACAAGACTCGAGCCGAGATTGCTCAAATGAAATACACCCCGCTGATACCTCCCTTTATCGATCTTGATGATTTGAATATGGCTCGTTCGCTCTTGAAGGGGCGCACTCTATATATAAAGACTCCCATGTGGTATGACCGTGAAGGAGAAGCTATCGACGGGCGTAAGTTGATACCGGTGGAGGTTATCGATGTTTTACCCGGTAATAATGTATTACCCGTTGAAGTGTGGTTCAAAGACGACAAGGGAAACGAAGCCGGTGTGTTCATGTCGCTGCTGACTTCGTCTCGTTCACAATACATTACGTTTGACCGGTTGTTCTCCTTTGCCGACCCTCGCTTGCAATACAAAGAGATACAAGACGAAGCTTGGGAACAGATTACCCTCAGTCGGGTAAAGAAGGGCATGACCAAGGCCGAGTGCAAACTGTCATTGGGGAACCCCAACGAAGTAAAGAAAATACCCACTTACAGTGGATTGAGAGAACAATGGATATATAACTCGGGAGCCTATCTCTATTTTGTCGATGGCTTGTTGTCGGAATATAGATTGTAGTATGATACGAATCGAAGAAAACTATTTTATCCAGGCATTGCATACGTTTCGCATGCCGGTATATGCCCGATGGTTTGTCGAGTATGACACTGTCGAGGATCTGGTGTCGCTGTTGCAATCCGATTTGTTGCGCACACACTCGTTCCTGCCCATGGGCGGGGGCAGTAATCTACTTTTTGTTCACGAATACTATGACAGTGTACTGTTGCACTCGGCCATACGCTCGGTCGAACTTCTGAACGAAACCGACTCGGAGGTCCTCGTTAAAGTAGGGGCCGGAGTCGTGTGGGATGACTTTGTGGCCGACTGTGTGGCCAAAGGGTGGGGCGGAGCCGAGAATCTGTCGTATATCCCGGGCGAAGTGGGTGCCAGTGCCGTGCAGAATATTGGAGCCTATGGCGTAGAGGTGAAAGATATTATTGTCGAGGTAGAGACTATCGAGGTAGCCACAGGTACCCCGCGTATATTCCAAAACGCCGAGTGTGAATATGGATATCGCAGCAGCATTTTCAAGCACGAACTGAAGGGGAAATACATTGTTACGGCTGTGACCTATCGGTTGCAGAAACAGCCGCACCTACATCTGGACTACGGGAACTTGCGCAGTTCGTTGCCCGAGGGCAATATCACCATCGCCGATGTGCGTCGGGCGGTAATCGCAATCCGGCGAGCCAAACTGCCCGAGCCCGATGAGTATGGTAGTGCCGGCAGTTTCTTTATGAATCCCGTTATCCCGGTAGAACAATATGAAAAACTGAAGGCCTCCTATCCCGATATGCCTCATTACGTGGTAGATCAAGGTCATGTGAAGGTCCCGGCCGGATGGCTCATAGACCGTTGTGGATGGAAAGGTAAGGAAGAGGGTGGTGCCGCCGTGTATGAAAAACAGTGTCTGGTGCTTATCAATAAGAAAAATGCCCGTCCGAGCGATGTGGTGAGACTGGCCGAGAAGATAAAACAATCGGTACACGATACCTATGGTATCACCATCAATCCCGAGGTAAATTATATTGAATAAATTGTGTTATGATGCAAATCACGTTTTTGGGAACGGGTACTTCGACCGGGATACCGCAAATTGGTTGCAACTGCCCGGTGTGTACATCGACCGATATACGGGACAACCGATTGAGAACTTCGGCTATTGTCTCGGTAAATGGCAAGAATATACTTATCGACTGTGGCCCCGATTTCAGAGAACAGATGCTTCGCACACGTCTGGGACGCATCGATGCCGTGCTTATTACTCATATCCACTACGACCACACCGGGGGTATTGACGACTTGCGCCCCTTTGGCGAAAACCGCACTTTGCCCATCTATCTGGAGCCTCCCGTGGCCGAGGCACTGCGCAACCGATTGCCCTACTGTTTCGACGAACACCGATATCCGGGTGTACCCAATATCGGGCTGCATGAAATAGGGCTCGACCCCTTCTATATCGAGGGAATTGAGATTATCCCCATACGAGTGATGCATTACAAACTACCCATCCTGGGGTATCGTATGGGTGGGTTGGTCTATATTACCGATGCACTCTCCATACCCGAAGAAGAGTATTCCAAGATGACCAATGTTGATGTGCTGGTCATTAATGCCCTGCGCAAACAGCCGCACCTCTCGCACCAGACTTTGGCCGATGCGTTGCGGGTAGTCGAGCGAGTACAGCCGCGCGAGACCTACTTGGTGCATATGAGTCACCACATGGGACTCACCGCCGAAGTAGAGAAGGAGCTGCCGCCGCATGTGCATTTTGCCTATGACGAGCTGTCTGTCGATGTTCGATAAGAGATTTTAATGTGATAAAACAAGAGCGAGGCCGAAATAGAAATTTCGGCCTCGCTCTTGTTTATGCTATGATTACGGTTTAGTTCGTCTTTTTAGCTTTCATACTCGACACGGTGAGGAAGGCGATAAGCAGCAGATACATGATTAATCCAGCAATCTGCATGGTCGTTTCGCTCAAGTGGTGTTGATATTTGAAGTCGGCCAAACTCAATCCGGCACTAACCACGCCCATGAGGGCACCACCAGCAATGAAGCCCGAGGCAAGCAGGGTACCTCTATCGACACGTGCCTTGTTGAGGGCTGCATCTTTCGAACGGCTACCTACATACCAGCTAATGAGACCACCGATAACCAACGGGGTATTCAACTCCAGCGGGATGAACATACCCAAGGCAAAAGCCAGGGCGGGAACTCCCAGCCAGGTGAGTATAACGGCAAGAATAGCCCCCACGCCATACAGTATCCAGGGAGCGCCTTGACCCATCATAAGGGGCTCGATTACAGCTGCCATGGCATTGGCCTGAGGGGCTACCAGCGCATTATTGCCCGAGAAGCCATAGGCCTTGTTGAGCAGAAGGATTACGCCACCTACGGTAGCAGCCGAAACGAGGGTGCCGAGGAATTTCCAACTCTCCTGTTTGCGGGGAGTCGTACCGATCCAATAACCTATTTTCAAGTCGGTGATGAAGCCACCGGCCATCGATAGGGCTGTACAAACCACACCGCCAATAATCAGTGCGGCTACCATTCCACTGGTACCTTTAAGCCCTATGGCAACCAAAATAACTGAGGCCAGAATCAAAGTCATCAGGGTCATACCCGATACCGGGTTCGTACCTACGATAGCAATGGCGTTGGCTGCTACGGTGGTAAAGAGGAAGGCGATGCCGGCTACTACCACAAAAGCAACCGTGGCTTGGAGCAGATTATGGATTACTCCCAAATAGAAGAAGAGGAAGGTGATAATCAAGGCAAACACGATAGCGATGATGATAAATTTCATCGAAAGGTCGCGCTGAGTACGGGGAGTTTTGCTTTCGTCGTTTCCTTTTTTGCTCGAGAACTCTTTGGTAGCCAATCCCAGAGCCCCTTTGATGATACCCCACGAACGGATGATACCGATAACGCCCGCCATGGCAATGCCTCCGATACCGATGTAGCGTCCATAATTGGTGAACATGTCTTCAGGAGAACTAATGGCCAGCTCACTAAGGGGAACACTACCCAATATCGGGTTGATGATGAACCACACAAAGAGAGAACCCGAACAGATAATGAGACTATATTTCAGACCTACGATGTAACCGAGACCCAAAACGGCAGCTCCAGTATTAACCTTGAAAACCATCTTGGCATTGTTGGCCAACTCGGTACCCCAGGGCAATACTCGGGTGGTAAGGACACTGCTCCACCAACCGAAGGTCGAGAGGATGAAGTCGTAGAGACCACCTACCAGGCCGGCCAGGATAAGCGGTTTGGCCTGGCTTCCGCCTTTCTCGCCCGACACGAGTACCTGTGCCGTAGCGGTAGCTTCGGGGAAGGGGTATTTGCCGTGCATGTCGGAGACGAAGTATTTACGGAAGGGTATGAGGAACAGGATGCCCAGGATACCACCCAGCAGTGAGCTGAGGAATACCTCCATAAAGTTGACCGTGAGCTCGGGATACTTGGCTTGCAAGATATAAAGAGCCGGCAGCGTAAAGATTGCGCCTGCTACAATGACCCCCGAACTGGCTCCGATTGATTGGATAATCACATTCTCGCCCAGCGCATTCTTGCGTTTGGCGGCTCCCGACAGACCTACGGCGATGATGGCAATAGGTATGGCAGCCTCGAAAACTTGGCCCACGCGTAGTCCCAGGTAGGCAGCCGCCGCCGAGAAGATGACGGCCATGATGATACCCCAGGAAACCGACCAGGCATTTGCCTCGGGATAGACCTTGTTGGGCGAAAGAATGGGATGGTATTCTTCGCCTGGTTTCAATTCCCGAAACGCGTTTTCGGGCAAATCGACAGGTTGTTTTTCGTTTGTTTCCATCTTATTTTTATTCTGTTTTTGTGTATTGCTTCTTAAAAAATCGTGGCAAGTTAGTAAAAATTGGAAACATAGCAGGCATTATCGCTCTTGTTTTTTGTCAAAGGTGAGCATAAAACAAGATTTTGAGGGACGAAACGAACAAAAAAATCTATATTTGTGGCGTAAAAGAGAAAAATGATTACTCGGTTTAACCCGATATAATGATACCGATTATGAAAGAGATTCTGACTTTTTTGTCTCAGTTGAGAGAGAATAATAATAGAGAGTGGTTTCAGGCACATAAAGAAGAGTATGACCGATTGCGCCCGATTTTTATCGAAAAGGTGAAGCAACTTATCAATCGAATTTCGCAGTTCGACGACGAGATTGCCGGCCTTGATGCCAAGTCGTGCCTGTATCGCATCTATCGTGATATTCGTTTCTCGCCCGACAAGACACCCTATAAGACCTACATGTCGGCCTATATTGCCAAAGGTGGCCGTAAGAGTTTGCGGGCCGGTTATTATTTCCATCTCGAACCCGGTGGTTCTATGCTCAGCGGTGGGGCATGGTGTCCCGAGCCCAAGTTGTTGAAGGCTCTGCGTCAGGCTATTTATGACAATTACGACGAGCTACAGGAGATTGTCGGGAAACGACAGTTCAAGTCGTTATATCAATTCTGGACAAGCGAAACCCTCAAAATCGTACCTCGTCCGTTCCCTCGCGATTGCGAACAGGCCGAGTGGCTCAAGCGGAAGGATTATGTGGTGGTAAGCCACAAGGACGATAGTTTTTTCGACGCCCCCGACTGGATTGAAAAGGCCGCTCATGAATTTCAAATCATGAAACCCTTCAACGATTTCTTCAACTATACCATCGATGAAGTATATGACTTGTAGTCGTTTGCCGGCTGTCACTTAGTTCAACTCGACCACTGTGATGCCGGCTCCGCCCAACTGCACGTGTTCGTCCTGGAAGTGGGCAACCCCCGGCACGGTCTTGAGGTATTGCCTGATAACCTGCCGCAGCACACCCGTGCCGGTGCCATGCAGAATACGTACCCGGGTACAGCCCACCTGTATGGCGTCGTCTATAAAATAGGTGACAGCCTGCAAGGCTTCGTCGGCCCGCATGCCCCGCACATCGATCTCTTGCTTGAAGTTGAGTTGCTTTTCGCGCATATCCTCGGTAGTCTGCACCCCGAGGAATGTGGCTTTGAGATTTTCTTTCTTGATTTGACTTTTGCTGACCTTCTCCAGCCGATCGGCCTTGAGGGTCGATTTGAGCATCCCGAAAGCTACCGTTACGTTGTTGCCGGCAATCTCGAGGACCTCGCCTACCGAGTTCTGACCCTTCAACCGCACGGCATCGCCCGGAGCAAGCGGCGATGCAGCCACCGGCTGCGGCTGGCTCTCTTCGGCTTTCTTGCGTTGCTGTTTGCGTTTCTTGCGCTCGGCTATCTGCTTGAGTTTGCGACTCACCGGGTCGTTATCGTCGGCGTCGCTCTCTTCGTTGAGTCCAGCCTTGAATTGCTCGAACTTCTGTCGGGCGGCACGCGTCTTCTCCTTCTCGGCTTGTGCCTCTTTGATTTCTCGAATTGTATTCTCGATGCGGGCATTGGCATCGGCCAGAATCTGGGCCGCATCGCCTTTAGCCTGCTTCAGCAGCTCCTTGCGTTGTTTCTCCAAAGCGGTCAAGTCGGCCTCGTAGCGGGCGGTAAGCTCCTCGAGCTTTTTCTCGCGCTGGCGTATGTTCTGGCGCTTACTCTCCCAATAGCGCTTGTCACGAACGATGTCTTGCAGGTATTTGTCCATGTCGATGTAGGCCGAGCCCACCTTTTCGGAGGCCGAGGCAATCACATCCTCGGGCAGACCTATCTTGCGGGCAATCTCGATGGCAAACGAACTGCCCGGGTTACCGATGGATAGTTTGAAGAGCGGCTGCATCAGATGCCGGTCGTAGAGCATGGCTCCGTTTACAATGCCGTCGGTATCCTCGGCAAAGTGTTTCAGGTTCTGGTAGTGGGTAGTGATGACTCCATAGGCCCGTTTCTGGTTGAACCGGTCGAGCAGAGCCTCGGCAATGGCACCGCCTATTTGAGGTTCGGTACCCCCGCCAAACTCGTCGATAAGCAGGAGGCTGTTCTCGTTGGCATTGCGTACGAAGAACTTCATGTGGGTGAGGTGCGAACTGTAGGTGCTCAGGTCGTCCTCAATGGACTGCTCGTCGCCGATATCGATGAATATGTCTTTGAATATGCCGGTGTGGGAATTGTCATACATGGGCACCAGCAGTCCGCACTGCAACATGTATTGCAGGAGTCCTGCCGTCTTGAGACATACCGATTTGCCACCGGCATTCGGTCCCGAGATGAGCAGGATGCGGTTCTTCTCGTCGAGGGTCAGGTCGAGCGGAACGACGGTTTTCCCCTGGCGTTTCAACGATAGAAAGAGTAGGGGATGGACGGCGTGGAAGCACTCGATTTGCCGCCGGTTTTCGAAGTGGGGCAATACGCCACCGGTCTCCAAGGCAAAGAGAGCCTTGGCCCGAATGAAGTCGATTTCGGCCAGGAACTCGTAGGAATAGACTATTGCCTCGATATAGGGGCGCAGTTCGTCGGTAAAAGCGGTGAGTATGCGCACAACTTCCCGACGCTCTTCGCTCTCGAGTTCACGCACCCGGTTGTTGGCCTCGACCACCTCGGCCGGTTCGATGAAGACGGTTTTCCCGCTGGCCGACTCGTCGTGCACGATACCTTTGATTTTACGTTTGTACGATGGTGCTACCGGTATAACCAGACGGCCATCGCGCATGGTGGGGCTTACTTCCTTATCGACAAAACCTTCGCTCTGGGCTGCCCGCAAAATGTTGTTCAAGTTGCGCGATATGCTCGACAGGGTCGAGGCAATGCTGCTGCGTATATGGGCCAACTCGGGCGACGCACTGTCTTTGACATGGCCGAACTTGTCGAGAATGACATCGATACGCTTGATCAGCTGGGGGAAAGCCTCTACTTCCTTGGAGAGTTCATAGAGATAGGGATAACGTATCTCTTCCTCTTCGCCGGGACGCAGAAAACGGATAATACCCTGTATGGTTTCGAGTGAGCGGCGCAGGTCAAAGAGTTCGCCTTCTTCCAAAAAGGTACCTTCGATGCGCACCCGTTTCAACGATGGCCGCACGTCGAAGAAGAAATCGGACGGGAAATCATCGGCCTGCTCGATAATATGCACAAACTCCCAGGTGCAGTTCAATTGCTTGCGGATAGAATCGTAGTCGGTAGAAAACGCCATCCTATCGGTATAGTCCGTGCCCAGTGTACCGAGGCACTTCTCTTTGATGAGCGACCTTATTTGGTCGAAACCTATCTTTTGCTCGAAATTCTGCGGATATATCACTCTTTATGGTTTAAAAAATCACTGCAAATGTAATAAAAAGAGTGAGGATAAATCATATGTGACTGAACAAAACACGGGGCTCGGATGTAATAGCTTATGTATGTAAATAATAAAAAAGTATGGAAGCTATAAGCACAATCTACAAAGATATAAGGCGAATGTTCCAATCGACCGTTCCGCCTTATGTGGCTACTATCAATGATGACTATCACTACGAAGTGTGGGCCATCAAGAAGCAGGCGGGCGAGTCGCAAACATCGGAAGAGCTGCTGGGCTATGTGGCTAAGCATGAGGATGGTGTGACGGTAGGATTTAACAACAAACTGGGCGAAGAGGCTAAAAAGAGAATCTTTTCGAGTTTGCTTCTCTCCAAGATGAATCCTCATGGACGGATATCCATTCACCGCATGACACACCAGCTGCATGCCGACTTGCAAAGTGCAATCGAGAACCTCATGCACTATTATAGCGAGATGAATTGGATTTAATTCGAGACTGGCTTTTGCAAACTGTTGCGAATGAACAGCTATTTTTTGCTCAATAAAACTGTTTTTGGATATTTATTGTTATATTTGCGCCCTATAAATAAGCGCATTTATGACACAGATTGAAACCCATAACGAGGCAGAAGACAAAAAGAGTCTTAATTTCATAGAACAGATAGTAGAAGCTGATTTGAAGGCAGGGAAAAATGGAGGCCGATTGAGTACCCGTTTCCCGCCCGAACCTAACGGCTATTTACATATAGGTCATGCCAAAGCCATTTGCATCGACTTCGGTATTGCCGAGAAATTCGGAGGTACGTGTAACTTGCGTTTCGACGATACCAATCCCGTCAAGGAGGATGTGGAGTATGTCGATTCCATCAAAGAGGATATCCACTGGCTGGGCTTCGACTGGGGCGACCGCTTGTATTATGCATCGGACTATTTCCCCAAATTGTGGGATTTGGCCGTGCGCATGATCAAGGAGGGGAAAGCCTATGTCGATGAGCAATCGTCGGAAGAGATAGCCCGCCAAAAAGGTACACCCACACAACCGGGTATCGAGAGCCCATACCGCAACCGTAGCGTGGAGGAGAATCTCGATCTGTTTGAGCGCATGAACAAGGGCGAATTTGAAGAGGGTCGCTTTGTTCTGCGGGCCAAAATCGATATGGCTTCGCCCAACATGCACTTCAGAGACCCCATCATGTACCGCATCATCAAGCACCCGCACCACCGTACGGGTACGAAATGGAATGTCTATCCCATGTATGACTTCGCTCATGGACAGTCGGACTATTTCGAGGGTGTGACACACTCGATCTGTACGCTGGAGTTTGAGGTACACCGCCCCTTGTACGAGTATTTCGTGAAGGAGTTGGCCGACGACAGCTACTGCCCGCGACAAATTGAATTCAACCGTTTGAACCTCACCTATACGGTCATGAGCAAGCGCAAATTGCTGCAACTGGTAAAAGAAGGTCTGGTAGCCGGTTGGGACGATCCCCGTATGCCGACCCTTTGTGGTTTGCGTCGTCGTGGATATACCCCCGAGTCGATCAAGAACTTTATTCAGAAAATCGGATATACCAAATACGATGGCATCATCAGCGTCTCGTTGCTCGAGCACAGCATTCGCGAGGATTTGAACAAGACTGCCACACGTGTTTCGGCCGTACTCAATCCGGTGAAACTGATTATCACCAACTATCCCGAAGGGAAAGTAGAGTATCTCGACATCGAGAACAATCCCGAGGACCCCGCAGCCGGAACTCACCAGATACCTTTCTCGCGTGAATTGTATATCGAGCGCGACGACTTCATGGAGAACCCGCCGAAAAAATTCTTCCGCTTGGCTCCCGACCAGGAGGTACGCCTCAAGGCTGCCTACATTATCAAATGTACGGGAGTAAAGAAGGATGCCGATGGCAACATCGAGGAGATCTATTGCGAATACGATCCCGAGACCCGCAGCGGTATGCCGGGCAGCATGCGCAAGGTAAAAGGTACGTTGCACTGGGTATCGGCCGAGCATAGCACGACAGCCGAAGTGCGACTCTACGATCGACTCTTCAACGTCGAGAATCCTTCGGAAGAGAAAGATGTGGATTTCAGAGAGTTGCTCAATCCCGATTCACTGAAGGTTATCGACAACTGCCGCATCGAGCCCTATCTGGCCGAGAATGCCAAACCGGGTGACCGGTTCCAGTTCCAACGCACGGGTTACTTCTGTGTCGATCCCGATTCGACCGACGGGCACTTGGTATTCAACCGAACCGTGTCGTTGAAGGACAGTTGGGAAAAACTGAAATCGAAATAAGATATCAATCTGTTTTATATGCTGTCGGATTCCCTGCTGTGCAGAGAGTCCGGCAGTTTTTATCTGAATCCTGAAAAGAATGTCTGCCAAGAGATCCAACGAACTCATAGAACGGTATGAACAGATGCTCGCGGGGAAGGGTAGCTGCTATTTCGACTCCGACGAAATTGACGAGATTGCCGATTATTATGAATCCAAAGGTCAGCTGCCTAAGGCTTTGCATGCGATTGAGTTTGGCTTGAAGATGCATCCCGACGATGTGGACCTGCGTCTCAAGCAAGCTCGGTATCTGCTCTATCTCGACCGGGCCAGCGAAGCCAAGGAGATCATGTCGGATCTGGTCGATTACAGCCCCGATGCTACGCTCATCAGGGCCGAATTGCAATTTCTCGACGGACATGTGAAACGGGCACATGAACTGATGCTGTCTCTGCTCGACAGTGACGACCTGCGTGAGGATATCTGTTTCGAAGCCATCGACATTTATGCCGACTACGACTGTTTCGACGGGCTGGTAGAGTTCGTTCAGAAGGCCGAGACCGTGTTGCGCGACAGCAGGGAGTTGTTGCGCGAGATGGCTGCCATCTGCGAGGATCGATCGGAATATGACCGAGCCATCGTGATATACAACAAATTGATCGACAAGGATCCTTATTCGGTAACCGATTGGTTCTCATTGGCCAAGGTCGAGGCTCTTCTAAAGCATTACGACAAGGCCATAGAGGCTTGCGATTTTGCGCTGGCTGTGAAACAGGACGACGAGGCGGTTCTCTCGTTCAAAGGATATTGCTATTATGACTCGGGGCAGTATGACAAGGCCATAGAGATGTTTAAGGAGTATGCCGAGATGACCCAGGAGAAGTCGGTCGCCTATGAATTGATAGGCGAGTGCTATATCAAACTGGAGGATTACAATCATGCGCTCACCTTCTTTCACAAAGCTCTCGAGGCCGATCCGGGAAATTCGAACATCTGCTACCAGTTGGCGACCTGTTACTACGACCTGGGGAAAATACGCGAGGCTATTGTCTATTTACAGGATACGATAAGTCTCGACGAACGAGATGACGAAGCCCACTCTTTCCTGGGCGAAATCTTTTTACAGGTGGGCGACTACGAGAAAGCCTATCGTCATTTGTCCCGATCGCTGGCACTGAATAGCGATGACCGGGAGACGTTGCGGTTGAAGGGCGTAGCTTGCCTGCACATGGGATACTACGAAGAGGCCATACAGGCATTTGAAAAGGTACTCCAGGAGGATATGTATGATTTACAAACTCGCTTTAACCTGGTGCTTGCCTATGCCCGGAACGGGAATGAGACCGAAGCCGAGCATCAAATAGAACTCATCGACAAGATGGCCCATACGTTCGATTTCGGAGAACTGCCTCAGGAGGAACAGCAACAGTGGAAAAATGTGCAGAAGGCCATTCAGTCGCTCAAGGATTTTCTGTTGGGGAGTATCAAACCCGATGAAAACAAAGAATCCCTTTCATAGGAAGGGATTCTCGGTACGTTCAATGCCTATCTCGGTCTCGGGTCCATGCCCGGGATAAACTACCGTTTCGGAGGGCAAAGTCAAAAGATTTTTGTGGATCGACTCAATCAACTGACGATGGTTCCCGCCGGGGAAATCGGTGCGCCCGATACTCAACTGAAAGAGGGCATCGCCTGTGAGTACAAATCCCGATTCGGGTACATAGAAAGCCAAACTGCCCGGCGAGTGTCCCGGTACGGCAATAGCTCGAATCTCTTCTTGTCCAAGGACAAAGGTGTCGCCATGGTCGATGTATTGCCCTATGGGTTCAATCTTTCCCTTGAAAGGAATACCAAACGCCTGGCATTGTTGTGGCATGAGTTGTAGCAGAAACTCGTCGGCCTGTGAGGCACAGAGCGAGACTCCGTATTTTTGAGCCACAAACGCATTGCCAAAGCAGTGGTCGAAGTGCAGATGGGTGGCCAGCAGGTATTTCACCGTCAGTTGGTTGTCGCTAATGAAACGGGCCAGAGTTTCCTCCTCCTTGGTGTAGTAGCACCCGGCATCGACAATGGCACACTCCCGGCTGTTATCGTTCCATAACACATAGCAGTTTACCGGGAGCATATTGAAATAAAAACGGGTTATCTTCATGATGCCTATCGTTTGACAATCTGTACATAGATTACCTTCTTCGTCTCGAAGTACTCCTCTTTGAAGTAATCGCTCAGGTTAAAGACAATCGAGGTCTTTTTGACCGGAGCTATTTCGCTTTGCAGGTCGCCACCTTTGAGACAGAGCAAACCGTTGGGCAGTGCATTGTGTTGCTCTTTTCGAATATTTTTTCTCACCAGTTTCAATAAATCGGGCAGGGGCATGACTGCCCGACTCACCACAAAATCATACTCGTTTTTATTCTCCTCGACACTCCCGTGCTGGAAGGTGACATTCTCGAGGTTTATGGCTTCGGCCACGCTTTGGGCCACCTTGATTTTCTTGCCCACGCGATCGATCAGGTGGAACCGGCACTCGGGAAAGAGAATAGCCAGTGGAATCCCCGGAAATCCGCCGCCGGTACCTACATCGAGAATGGTTGTGCCGTCGGTGAATTCAATCGCCTTGGCAATACCCAGCGAGTGAAGTATGTGGTGGAGATATAGGTTGTCGATATCCTTGCGGGAGATGACATTTATTTTGGAGTTCCAGTCGGTATATAATTCGCCCAAAGCCTCAAACTGGCTCTCTTGGGTGGGGGTAAGATTCGGGAAATAGGTTTTGATATATTGCATGTGGTTTTATTTAATGAGTCGTCTTACGGGGCTCTCGGGTAACAGGAACATCTCTATCTCCTTGAAGGGGACTTTTATATGCACCTGGCCGGTGGCATAGCAGGCAATCTCGTAGGGATTGAATACCCAGCAGAGTGCATCGTCGGTGAAATAGAAGTTCTCGTTAGCTTCGATATTTTCGGTGTCGAAGAATCCCAACTCCAGCAACGAGTCGGGCGCGGCCAGGTCGAGACTCTTGAGCAACTGATTCAGCAACACCTGATTTACCTGATCCATCGACTCGGGTTTGAAGATATCCTCGAGAACGATTCGGTGCCAGTTCGACAGGTCTATCGTATAAAACAGATCGGAGTACATGCCGTGGGCTCCACCCGTATATTCCGAAGTAGAGAGGTCGTAGCTGATAATGTCGTTATGGTTATAAATGGCCGTGATGTTATATTCAAAATCCCAGTCACATGAGTAGGAATCGCCATCATTACTCAACTCTTTCTCAAACTCGGGCTCAAGCTCCTTGTAGGCACCTATGTGCGAAGCTACCGCTTTTTTAGCTGAGCTTTCAAATAGAGAGTCACTGGCATATTCATCGCCAAAGATCAAAGGAGTGAGCATCTTTTGCAATCGCACACCATCGCTGTCCTGTTTGTATTTTACGGGGATATCCATGGTTATGGATACTTTACAAGCCGGTTGGGCAGTGTCGCCCGAGAGATGATAAGCCTCTTTGATAACCACTTCTTTTATGGCAACCGTATCGACAATCGTCTCGTTCGATTGGCTGTTTTTGGAATTGCAGGAGTATAAACAACATAATAGAGCGATTATACCCAGTAACGATACCTTTTTCATAGACGTAAGTTTTTTACAAAAATACGCCTTTTATCGGGCCTGGCAAGGGAAAGAGAGAAAAAAAGCGAAGCTCCTGGCATGAATGTTTGCAAGACAGACAGATGGCTTTTGGAGAAGCGTATGTCACGTTTTTCATATATCACCAGCAGGCAGAGTCGAAAGAATTGCGTACCTTTGTGGCAAAGAGTCCCATGCGAAAAGGGCTTTGTAAACACAGTCAATATGTTACAAATCGGAAAATTCAATAAACTCAAGATCGTGAAGACGGTCGATTTTGGCGTTTATCTCGACGGGGGCGAGAAAGGTGAAATTTTGCTGCCTCGTAAATTCCTACCGGCACAGCCCTGTACCGAGGGTGATGAATTGTCGGTCTTTGTGTATCACGACTCTGAAGACCGTTTGATTGCCACCACACAACAGCCCTATGTACAGGTGGGGCAGTTTGCCCGCCTGCAGGTCAAGTCGGTGAACCGGGTAGGGGCTTTTCTCGATTGGGGCATAGAGGCCAAGGATTTGCTGGTGCCGTTTCGCGAGCAGAATGGCGAGATGCAACCTGGCCGGTACTATGTGGTCTATGTCTATCTCGATTTTGCTACCGGGCGCATCGTTGCTTCGGCCAAGCTCGACAAGTTTCTCGATAATGTACCTCCCGAATATACCCCCAACCAACCGGTCGAGATATTAATCGTGCAAGAGACCCAACTCGGATACAAGGTTATTATCAACGATTTGCATTGGGGCATCATTTACCACAACGAGATATTCCAGCCAGTGGCCATCGGCGAGCGCTTGCAGGCCTACATCAAGCAGGTGCGCGACGACGAGCGGATAGATGTATCGTTGCAACCAACGGGATATGAAAAACGTATCGACCCGTTGAGCGATCTCATTCTTCAAAAGCTGGATGAAGCCGGAGGCCGTTTGCCCCTCTGCGACAAATCGCCGTCCGATGAGATTGCCCGTTACTTCCAGTGCAGCAAAAAAAGTTTCAAAAAGGCGATAGGGGCGTTGTACAAGGCTCGCCGCATCGTCATTGGCGACGAGGAGATTCGTAAAGCTTAGCCGTTATCTTTTGGCAAGTTAAAAGAACTTTTTTCTACAACTGTTGTTTAAGAGTTGTAAAGTTTCCTTTGGGGAGACCCTACGACTTTTAACAGGTACTAAACAACAAAAACAGTTATGAAAAGAGTTTTCATTATGTTGGTCGTCGTGCTGGGAAGCGCGGGACTGCTATTCGCTCAAAAAAGCAACCAAAAGGAGGTGAAACAACTGCAAAATTTCCTGCAGCAGACCTCGGCCAAAGGCGATGCCAATTATGTGCGCCTGGGCATTACCAATATCAATAACCCGGCTACATGGAAAGGGGTGACCTGGAGCGACGGGCGCGTCATCTCGATTGAGTGGTCGGAGAAGGAACTGGCCGGTGAGCTTGACCTGGCCGGATTCACGGCCTTGCAGAAGGTCGATTGCTCGCGCAATCAGCTCACGGCAATCGAGGTGTCGGGATGTACCGCCCTCAATACATTGAATGTGAGTCGCAACAAATTGTCGGCCTTGAATATAGACAACTGTCCGGCACTCATTAAACTCGACTGCTACAAAAACCGGCTCACCGATTTGTCTCTCTCGGGGTTGCCGGGATTGAAGAATCTGAATTGCTCGAACAATCTGTTTGTCGAACTCAACGTAAACGGAGCCCAACAGTTGCAGAGCCTGAATGTACAAGGGTGTCACCTCGAGTCGTTGATGGTCGATAGCTGCGAAAACCTCAAGAATCTTTATTGCGGCTACAACAAACTCACCAGCCTGAACCTTTTCGGTACCGTGAGTCTGTCGAACCTGAATATCGATGACAACGAGATATCCAATATGGTCATTTCGAAACTCCCTTCGCTCACCTCTTTTGTATGCAGCGATAACAACATGACTACACTGGGGGTGCTCAATTGCACGGCCCTGTCCGATCTGGTCTGCTCCTACAACGATCTCACCACTTTGAATCTCGAGGGTAGCAATAACCTGTATTTTGTCGATTGCTCCTATAACGATCTCACCAATCTCGACTTGAGCAACCGCACCATGCTGCAACGGCTCATCTGCAACAACAATCAGTTAAATACGCTCGATGTGTCGTTCTGTCCCAATCTGGTTTATATCAATTGCCGCTATAACCAGATAATCGATTTGCGCACAATAGGCGACAGCAACTTGCGCATGATTGCCTGTCAGTGGAATTTCTAAACATTCGGTATCCCCTTATCCAACCGAAAGAGAGATTGCAACAACCCCATTCCAGGGGGAGTAGCAATCTCTCTTCTTTATTTTGGTCAATGCTATGTCTGTGTCGGAGGAAGAGGTCGGTTACTCTTCGGAGGCGGCCTCTTGTTTGCGGTACTCCTCGATCATATATCCTTTGACCTCTTTGAAAAGACGCGTAGCGAAAACGAAGTCGTTCAGCGCTTCATTTGACGAGGTGAATATCTTGTTTTTGTTGCCTACCCATTCCCGATGACCCTTGTTGATGAAGACGATATTCTCGCCGATACCGATAACCGAGTTCATGTCGTGTGTATTGATAATGGTCGTCATGTTATACTCGTGGGTAATATCGCTCAATAGTTCGTCGATAAGAATCGAGGTTTTAGGATCGAGTCCCGAGTTGGGCTCGTCGCAGAACAGATATTTGGGATTCAGGGCAATAGCTCTTGCAATGGCAACCCGTTTCTGCATACCACCACTAATCTCCGAAGGATAGAGGTCGTTCACCCCCTTCAGATTCACACGCTCGAGACAAAACTCAGCACGTTTTTTACAAGTGGCATAATTGTCTCGGGTGAACATGCGAAGAGGGAACATCACATTTCCCAAGACCGTTTCCGAGTCGAACAGGGCCGATCCCTGGAACAACATTCCTATTTCGGTTCGCAGCACTTTGGTTTGGGCCGATGTCATGGCCATAACGTCACGACCGTCGTAGAATATCTTTCCCTGGTCGGGACGCAACAAGCCCACGAGACATTTCATCAATACTGTTTTACCCGAGCCGCTTTGTCCAATAATCAGATTGGTTTTACCCGAGTAGAACTTGGCGGAAACATCGTGTAGAATCTCTTTTCCGTCGAATAGCTTATATACGTTGCTTACCGTTATCATCAGAACAAGATTTGTGTGAGCACTACATCGAGGAGCAATACAATCACGCTGCTGACCACAACCGAGTCGGTACTGGCTTGTCCCACCTGCAAGGCTCCGCCTTTGACGCGATATCCATAATACGAAGCCACACTGCTGATCACGAAGGCAAAGAACAGGGCCTTGAATATGGCTTGCCAAATGTAATACTCGACGAAGAAACTTTGCAGACCGTAGATATATTTCGAGACCGAAATAATGTCGGTAAATTGGGCTATGAGATAACCTCCCACAATACCGCTTGCCATGCTGAAGACAACCAGCACGGGAATGAACGAAACCATGGCGACAATCTTGGGAAGAATAAGCAGATTGGCCGAATTGACGCCCATGATTTCGAGGGCATCGATCTGCTCGGTTACCCGCATGGTGCCTATTTCTGAAGCAATATTCGAACCGACTTTACCGGCCAGAATGAGACACAAAATCGACGAAGAGAACTCCAGCAGAATTACATCGCGAGTGGCCAGTCCCACGGCATAGGCCGGGATAAGAGGCGACACCACGTTTTTCTGCATCTGTATGGCGATAACCGCACCAATGAAGACCGAGATGGTAATCACGATGGGAATAGAGTCGATGCCCAGTTTATAGATCTCGGCAATATATCGTTTGAAAAATTCCCGCCAGCGGTCGGGGCGGGTGAATACCCGCTTCATGAGCAGGACATAATCTCCAAATTTTCTTAAAGAATCGACTATAATCATATCCGTTACTTTGGAATATCAAGGAACAAAAGTAGTGAAAAAGATTGATGTACGGCAATTCTTTCTCACCGAATTAAAACGGAACCATTTTATTTCGCAAAAGTGGCGCATGAATTTCTCTATTTCACTATCTTTGCTTCTCAATTGAGAGAATCGAAATGCCAGACCGCATGAGGGTAGGGCAAAGCTGTCGAGTCATATAGCTGCACAGCTTCTTCTCTCTGGTTGAGTAAAAAACGCAAATAGATAAAATATGTTCTCCAAACTTTTCAAACATCGGGCCGATGCTGCCGAAACGAAAGCCCAAGCTCTTGCCGATGTGCAACCGGTCAATCCCGAGGCTACGGGCAACAATATGGTGCTACGCACCGAAGATCTGGTGAAGAAGTATCGCCAGCGCACGGTGGTCAACCATGTGTCGATCGATGTGACACAGGGCGAAATTGTAGGATTGCTGGGCCCCAACGGAGCCGGAAAAACAACGACCTTCTACATGACTACGGGTTTGATTACGCCCAATCAGGGACATATTTATCTCAACGATCTCGACATTACCGACTATCCCGTGTACAAGCGGGCACAAATTGGTATCGGTTATTTGGCACAAGAGGCATCGGTATTCCGCAAGCTGTCGGTCGAGGACAACATTCGTTGCGTGCTCGAGATGACTCCCACGACCAAGGAGTATCAGCGTGAGAAACTGGAGAGTCTCATTGCCGAATTCAGGTTGCAGAAGGTGCGCAAGAATCTGGGCGATCAACTGTCGGGTGGCGAGCGGCGACGCACCGAGATTGCCCGCTGTCTCGCTATCAGCCCCAAGTTCATCATGCTCGACGAACCTTTTGCCGGGGTCGATCCCATTGCCGTGGAAGATATTCAATCGATTGTCTATAAATTGAAAGAGAAGAATATCGGTATCCTCATTACCGACCATAACGCACCCGAGACATTGAGTATTACCGACCGTGCCTACCTGTTGTTCGAGGGAAAAATCCTTTTTCAAGGCACTTCAGAAGAACTGGCCGAAAATCCTATTGTGCGTGAGAAATACCTGGGCCGCAACTTTATCTTCCACCGGAAGAAGTTTCTTTAATCCCACGGGAGGCCAAAAATACTTTTTTATAGAACAGATAGAGCAGGAGGGCCGTAGCCACAAGGCTTACCCAGGCCAGCCATCCGGTCGAAGATTGCGCCGTGCCCAGTGCCTCCATCGCATTGTCCGAGGCATTGCCCGTAAAATAGGAGATGCAGGCTACCATGCTGTTGTTGAACATATGCCCGAAGATGGGCAACCACAGGTTGCGGCTCCATACCAACAGATAGCCGAAGAAAGCACCCAGCAGCAGTCGGGGGAAGAATCCGTAGAACTGCAGGTGTATGGCACTGAACAGGAAAGCACTGATCCATACAGCCCAGTGAGCACGACGGCTTTTACCCTGCACGACTTGCTGGAGAATACCCCTGAATACCATCTCTTCGCCCATGCCGGTGAGAACACCTATCCCCACAATGATTGCCAGGAAATGAGGTAGCGATTTAATTTGCATCAACTGCTCGGTCACAACCGCAGCAGCTTCCTCCTGCTGACGCATCCACGCCTCGATACCGCTAAAAGCTGCGGGTAGAGAAATCGACTCGTTCCATTCTACCAACCGGTTGAACATGGGGGTAGCCACAAAATAGAGCAGCACAATGCACAACAACTCGACCAGTCGAGGCACCTTGTTCAGATGAAGCCCCCGACTCGCATCGCCCCAAAAGAGCATGGCCGCAAACCAGGCTGGCAAGATGAACATGCCTATATTTTGCAGATACATGCCTATCAGCAGGGCATATTCACCTTGCACGAAAAGCATGGGTATGGCAATGACAAACACACCACACAAGATGAGTATCAGCAATACGATGAGCTTCACACCCACCGACGATTGACGAATATATTCGGTAAGTTTCATAATATTTCTTTTTTCATTTCAGGGGGTAAAGATAGTATAAAAACAGCAGGTCGCCCAGAGAAAAGCGTCGTTTTGATTGCCCGGTAAGATTATTTTCTGTTTCTTTGTATAGTATGCAACCCCAGGCTTTGGGTACAAATGATGAAGTCCTGGCAGAGCAATGTATAGATAGTTGGTATGGTATTAAACCTTTTGAAAGACTATGGGACTGAGTAAATCTATTAATACTATGGCATGATGACAAATCAAGAAATAGCAAACTACTGCCTTCATCTACTCGAAGACAATAAAGAGTGGATAGCGCGATTCGCCGGTTATGCCGACAAACTGAATCGAGAATCAAGCAGTTATAGGCAAAACCGCCGGAAGTTCCACGTTAAGAGGCCTTTGAGTGTTTATACAAATGTATCAAAAGCAACAGGAGGGCATGAATATGATCTTCGATATAAAGGGCAGAGCGTCGGGACCATATATGTCGATGGCAATAAAGTCTTGCTAACCACCAAGCCCCAAAGGATGAGAAAAAGCGGGGAATATTATTTCTCTTGGGAAAAAGAAGCCGTAAAAGTTGATTGGCACAGTGCAGAAGCCACAACATTCAGGAAACATTTCGTCGATTTGTTGCGCGGTGATGAAAAGACAAAAAGCCCGGAACACAATATAGAAAGCCATATGTTGCAAGAGTTGAGTAAAACTTTGCGAAAGCAAAAAAAACTTTTATGCCACATACAACCAGTCAAGTTGTCAGGATGTTTCTTCCAGATGCCTACTCCGTTTAGCGCAAGCAAACATCAATTTGCACCTGAATACACGGGGAGTAGAGGCGGTGGCATAGATATTTTGGCTCGTGTAAGACATTCTTCGTCCGATATTCGTCTGTGCGTGTGTGAACTCAAAGACGAGAATAAGGCTTCTGAACCGGAAAAGGCTGTTACTCAGCAAGCAATCGCTTATGCAACTTTTATTGGCAAACTAATTAAAACGCAAGAAGCGAATAATGCAAGTTGGTGGAAACTGTTTGGCTTCAGTCGCGATATACCGGATCACATGGATATAGATGTGGTGACAGTTATGCCTCCGAGTAACACATACAATACGACCGAAAGGTATGAGGAGGTTGTGGTTTTGCCGGGCATCGATGTATCATTGCATCTCCATTCGGTCTATTTCGAAGCAGATAGCACAGGCGAAATACAATCCATCTTGGGATCTCTTAAAGAAAATATAGAGTCACCATGCAAATAACCATCCATCGTGGTTTGGCCCAAATTGGCGGCTGCATCACAGAAATTGCTACCAAAACATCGCGTATCTTCATTGATATGGGAGATAATTTGCCCAGTGAAGAGGATATGTTGGATACCGACAAAAAAGAATTTGTCCATCGGCTGTTTACAGATAATGTCAAGGTCAACGAAGCAGTGTTCTACACCCATGCTCATACCGACCATATCGGCATGATAGCATATGTCCCCGGTAATGTACCTCAATATATGAGCGAAGGTACCAGGGGACATTGTCAATTGAAATACAGTTTGCTTTCAACTCTTAATGCCTATGAGAACAAAGATTTGCACCACTTGTGTAAGATACAGCTATCTATTCTAAAACAGGTCAAAGTAGTCAAGCTCTATCGTGAAGAGCCTGCACATACGACGGGTATGATACAACCGTGGACTTCAAATGCCGAGAGGATAGGCGACATTACCGTGAAGGCGTATGAGGTACCCCACTCGGCACATGGCTCAATCATGCTGTTGGTAGAAGCGAATGGCAAACGTGTGCTCCATACGGGTGATTTCAAGCGCAAGGGATTGGGGGTGGACTTCAAAGAGCAAATCAAAAGGGTTGGCCAAGTGGATGTTGTGATTACAGAAGGTACTCTACTCAAGCGCAGTCAGACGATAAAAACAGAAGACGATGTTCGTCGGCAGATGGTAAAGGTGATGAAAAAACACAAATATGTGTTTGTGTTGACCTCCTCTCTCAACATTGACCGCCTATCGTCGGTGGCTCTGGCGACTCAGGAGTGCGGCAAACCACTTACGGTATGTTCAAGCATGATGCTTCACAGTATAAAGGGGTATATGAAGGCAATGCCCGATAAGTTTTGTAAAGATGTGAAATACTATCCGTTCAGTGATGGGATTCTCGATACTGAATCCGAAAAGATAAGGATTTTTGAAAAATGGGTTTCCAATAAGGGCTTTGTACAATGTGTCAGCATCGGGCAGTTGCAAAAAGTCAGAAAAACGCTGTCTTACTATAACCCGAAAGACTGTGCTTTGATTTACTCCATGTGGCAAGGATATTATAAAATTCCAGCACAAATGCGACTTAATCCGAAATTCCAGGAGTTTCGAAAAATGTTTGAGTATGTGTATGATATCCATACCAGTGGACATGCCGATCCAGCTACAATAGCTGAAATATTGACGCTGCTAAATCCTACAGAGGGCATAATCGGCATACACAAGGAGTCTGACGCCTCACTCTCTACGCTGGATATTTCGGATGAGTTGAAGGCCAAGATCATGTTGGAACATCAAGGGTTGAATCAAATCACAATATAGGTACAGAATGGGGATAAACCTATATAACAAAAAGTAAATAAAATTGCATGAATCTACTATTTTGTCAACACGTTGCTTTGAAAGCTTAAATAAATGTCTATATTTGCACACTTAAACATGACAAAATAATAGTTTTATGGAGGTCGCCATTGTAAAATACAATGCAGGGAATATTTATTCGGTTGTATGTGCTCTGCGGCGGTTGGGTATCGACCCGGTAGTGAGCGATTCGCCCGAGGTGCTCTCGCGTGCCGACAAGGTGCTGTTTCCCGGAGTGGGAGAGGCTTCGTCGGCCATGGCATATCTGCGCGAACATGGACTCGACCGGGTGATTGTCAATCTTACCCAGCCGGTGCTGGCTATCTGCATAGGGATGCAGTTGCTTTGCTCACATTCCGAGGAGGGTAATGTCGATTGCCTGGGTGTATTCGATACCCCGGTGCGACGGTTTGTCCCGCAAGAGAGAGGATTGAAAGTCCCTCACATGGGATGGAACACATTGCGCAACCTGCAAGGGCCTCTTTTCAGTGGCATTGACGAGGGTAGTTATGTCTATTTTGTGCATAGCTACTATGCTCCGGTTTCGGCCGATTGCGTGGCGGTATGTGACTACATAAATCCGTTTTGTGCAGCCATGAACAAGAATAATTTTTATGCGACTCAGTTCCATGTCGAGAAGAGTGGAACGGTGGGCGTGCATATTCTCGAAAACTTTCTTGCCCTATGATTCAACTTATCCCGGCCATAGATATTATCGAAGGGCGCTGTGTGCGGTTGTCGCAGGGTGATTATACCCGACAGCAAGTCTATAGTGCCAATCCGCTTGAGGTAGCCAAGGTCTTTGAAGATAACGGTTTGACTCGCCTGCATTTGGTCGATTTGGACGGCGCCAAGGCCAGTCATGTGGTCAACTACAAGACGCTCGAACAGATTGCCGGTCACACGAGACTGATCATCGACTTCGGGGGTGGTGTGAAAAGCGACGAAGACCTGCATGTCGCCTTCGAGAGTGGAGCCCACCTGGTGACGGGTGGCAGTATTGCCGTGCGCGACCGTGACCGGTTTGTAGGATGGATAGAACGGTATGGCAAGGAGCGCATTATCTTGGGAGCCGATGTGCGGGACGAAAAGATCTCGACCGGTGGCTGGCTCGACGATTCGGATATCGAGCTGATACCTTTTGTGCGTGATTACATGCAGACGGGCATTGAGCAGGTGATTACGACCGACATTGCCCGCGATGGCATGTTGCAAGGATGCTCCGTGGAGTTGTATCGCAAGATGCTGGCCGAGTTGCCCGGCATTTATTTGATTGCCAGTGGCGGCGTGGGCTCGTGGAGCGATATCGAGGCGTTGCAGTCGTTGGGTGTTCCTGCCGTTATCTTGGGAAGAGCTATTTACGAGGGGCGAATCTCGCTCGACGAGATTGCCCGTTTCATCATCAATAATTGAAAATTATGCTGGCAAAACGAATTATACCTTGCCTCGATGTGAAAGAGGGAATGACCGTGAAGGGAACCCGTTTTGTGAACTTCAGAGAGGCTGGCGACCCGGTTGAACTGGGCGAATATTACAGTAGGCAGGGAGCCGACGAGTTGGTCTATCTCGATATTACGGCCTCGCACGAGGGGCGTCATACCTTTACCGACTTGGTGAAACGCATTGCAGCCCGTATCGATATACCCTTTACAGTGGGAGGCGGAATCCACTCGCTGGCCGATGTGGACAGGCTGCTGAATGCCGGAGCCGACAAGGTTTCGCTCAACTCCTCGGCCTTGAAAAATCCACAAATTATCGAAGAGGTCGCAAAAAATTTCGGTTCGCAGATATGTGTTATCGCAATAGATGCTAACTTTGAGGACGGAAAATGGATTTGTTACCTGAACGGAGGGCGGATACCGACTCGCCGTACGCTTTTTGAATGGGCGGCCGAAGCTGCCGACCGAGGGGCCGGCGAGATCCTGTTTACCAGTATTGCCCACGACGGGACCCACGGGGGGTATGCTTGTGACACCCTGCGTGAATTGCATCGACGGTTACCAATCCCGATAATTGCATCGGGGGGAGCCGGAACGATGGAGCACTTCAAGGAGGTCTTCTCGGTTGGCGAGGCCGATGCCGCATTGGCAGCCGGGGTATTCCATTTCGGGGAGATTACCGTCCCGGAGTTGAAACAATATTTATCGGGAGAGGGTATTCCCATAAGAATTTGAAGATATGAACGAAGAGACGATGCAATTGGATTTCGATAAGATGGGAGGGCTGGTGCCTGCCATCATTCAAGACGACGTGACCCAAAAGGTCCTCATGCTTGGTTTCATGAACGAAGAGGCCTTGCGTAAAACCCTCGAAACGGGGCGTGTCACTTTTTTCAGCCGTACAAAAGGTCGCTTGTGGACCAAGGGGGAGGAGAGTGGGCACTTCCTGCTGGTGAAATCAGTGCAAAAAGATTGCGACAATGATACATTGCTGGTTAAGGCGACTCCTTGTGGGCCGGTGTGCCACACGGGTGCCGATACCTGCTTTGGCGAGACCAACAGCAACGATATGGCCTTCATCACCTATCTGCAAGACTTTATCGAACGGCGCAAGACCGAGATGCCCGAAGGTTCCTATACCACTTTGCTCTTCAACTCGGGCATCAATCGTATGGCTCAAAAGGTGGGCGAGGAGGCTGTCGAGACGGTTATCGAGGCTACCAACGGGAGCGACGACCGACTCATCTACGAGGCATCGGATTTGTTGTATCACCTCATTGTATTGCTCACCTCGAAAGGTTATCGCATAGAAGATTTAGCTCGTGAATTAAAAAAGAGGCATAAATAAAACATTATGGAAAAGAAGTTGCTTGTCAAATATACCGATGTGCAAATTTGCCGGGAAGAGTTGACCATACTCGATCATGTGAATTTCGAACTGTACAGCGGTGAGTTCGTCTATTTCATCGGTCGCGTGGGGAGTGGTAAAAGCTCCTTGCTGAAAACCATGTATGCCGATTTGCCCATCAGCGAAGGCGAGGCTACGGTCCTCGATTTCGACGTGTGCCACATCCGCAACAAAGAGATACCTTTGTTGCGTCGGAAGTTGGGAATCGTTTTTCAAGATTTTCAGTTACTTACTGACCGCTCGGTCTATGAAAACCTGGCCTTTGTATTGAAGGCTACAGGCTGGAAAGACAAAGAAGAGATTGATGCTCGGGTAGCCGAAGTGCTCGACCAGGTGGGCATGCGAAAGAAGTCGTACAAGATGCCCCACGAATTGTCGGGTGGTGAGCAGCAGCGTATTGTCATTGCCCGGGCTCTGTTGAACTCGCCCCAGATTATCCTGGCCGATGAACCTACCGGTAACCTCGATCCCCAAACCGGACAACAAATCGTATCATTACTCCACCGCATTTGCGAGACCGGTACAGCCGTTATCATGACTACCCATAACCTGAATCTGGTAGAGGAATTCCCCGGGCGCATCTTGAAATGCGAAGACAAGAGTCTCGTGGAAGTTTAATTTGCCCCGAATAGTTGATAATCCGGCAGAAAAAGCCTATTTTTGCAAAGCGATAAGTATAAATATTACATTAAAAAACAAGTAGAATAGAAATGAAAGTACTCAAATTTGGTGGAACTTCTGTTGGTAGCGCCCAATGCATGAAAGATGTTGCCAAATTAATTTGTGACGGGAATCAAAAAATCGTAGTATTGTCGGCTATGGCCGGCACAACAAATACCCTGGTTGAGATATCGGATTATCTTTATAAGAAGAATACCGACGGAGCCCGGGAAACGATTGGAAATCTTGAACGAAAGTACATCAGAGTTATCGATGAGCTGTACAGTACCGACGAATACAAGCAAAAGGCTCTCGATGTCGTGAAGGGCTGTTTCGATCATATACGCTCGTTTACCAAAGACCTGTTCACCCTGTTTGAAGAAAAGGTTATTTTGGCTCAAGGCGAGTTGATGTCAACGGCCATGATGCATAACTATCTGTTGGAGCAGGGGGTAAAATCGGTTATCATCCCGGCCCTCGACTATATGCGCACCGACAAGAACTCTGAGCCCGACAACCAGTTTATCAAAAACAAACTCACGGCACTGTTGAGCGAGAATCCCGATGCCGAAATCTATATCACCCAAGGTTATATCTGCCGTAATGCATACGGAGAGATTGACAATCTGCAACGTGGTGGCAGCGACTACTCGGCCTCATTGATTGGAGCCGCTATCGATGCCGAAGAGATACAGATATGGACCGATATAGACGGTATGCACAACAACGACCCCCGCTTTGTCGAAAATACGAAGCCGGTACGTTACCTGCAGTTCGAAGAGGCTGCCGAGTTGGCCTACTTCGGAGCCAAGATTCTGCACCCCACATGTGTGCTTCCGGCCAAGTTGAACAATATACCGGTGCGGTTGCTCAATACGATGCAACCCGATGCTCCCGGCACATTGATATACAACAGCCACGAAACCTCCAATGGAGAGATCAAGGCTATTGCAGCCAAAGAAAACATTACGGCCATCAAGATAAAATCGGGCCGCATGCTGTTGGCCTACGGATTCTTGCGGAAGGTTTTCGAAATATTCGAGAGTTACCAGACCTCGATAGACATGGTCACCACTTCGGAGGTAGGTGTGTCGCTGACCATCGACAATACCAAGCATCTGCAAGAAATTCTCGACGACTTGCGCAAATTCGGGACCGTGACGGTCGATGAAGATATGGTTATCATCTGTGTGGTCGGCGACTTGGAGTGGAACCACGTAGGGTTCGAATCGGAAGCTGTCCAAGCCATGAAAGATATCCCGGTGCGGATGATCTCTTATGGAGGTAGCAACTACAACATTTCGTTCCTGGTTCGTCGCCAAGACAAGGTGAAAGCGTTGCGCGCTCTAAGCCAATATCTTTTTGAAAACAAGTAAATGAATATATCTGTGTCATGTAGAACTCGTTCTGCATGACACTTAATTTTTTATGCGAAACATGTTCCCTATTACACATTTCAATCAAGTAAAAACTCCGTTTTATTATTATGATAAGACGTTGCTGAATAATACTCTGTCGATACTTACCCGTTTGGCCGAAGAACGCAACTTTGTAGTACACTATGCCATCAAGGCCAATGCCAATCCCGAGATTTTGAAAATCATTGCAGCCTCGGGTTTAGGAGCCGACTGCGTGAGCGGTGGCGAGATACGCGCGGCTCTGGAGGCTGGATTCCCGGCCCAGAAAATCGTATTTGCCGGGGTGGGGAAGGCCGATTGGGAAATAGAGTATGCTCTCGAGAACAAGATATTCTGTTTCAATGTAGAGTCGGCCGAGGAACTGGCCGTTATCGAAGAGCTGGCCCGAAAGAAAGAGACCGTAGCTTCGGTAGCCTTGCGCCTCAATCCCAACATTGACGCACATACACACGAGTACATTACGACTGGCCTCAGCGAAAACAAGTTTGGTATTCCTATCGAAATGCTCGACGGGGTGCTCGAACAGATGCAGGGCTATACGCATGTGCAACTTGTGGGATTCCATTTCCACATTGGCTCTCAAATCTTGAACATGGAGGCCTTCAGAGTATTGTGTGAGCGCATTAATCGCTTGCAGGACGATTTGGCAAAACGACACATACAGGTGAAGCATATCAACGTAGGGGGTGGCTTGGGTGTCGATTATGACGATCCCGACAAGAATTCCATACCCGATTTCGAGAGCTACTTCAATGTATTCCGCGACACCCTCGACTTGCGGGGAGGACAACAGTTGCATTGCGAATTGGGTCGCGCCGTCGTATGCCAATGCGGTTCGCTCATTACCCGGGTGCTGTATGTGAAAAAATCGCTCAAAAAGCAGTTTGTCATTGTCGATGCCGGCATGACCGATCTCATTCGTCCGGCCTTGTACCAGGCTCATCACCATATCGAGAACATTACTTCCGAGATGAGTATGCAGCCCTACGATGTAGTGGGCCCTATTTGCGAATCGTCGGATTGCTTCGGGAAAAACGTCATGCTCAATGCCACGGGGCGCGGCGACTTAATTGCCATTCGATCGGCTGGAGCCTATGGCGAAATCATGGCTTCGCAATACAATTGCAGGCCTTTGCCCGGTTGTTTGATAGAATAAAATATTTATTAACAATAATTTTTGTATTCGTATCAAGAAATATATTATTTTTGCGATTACAAAATTGTAATCATTACAAATAAAGAAAGATGAAAGAATCGGCTCAAAACAGATTACGTCGGTATAACATAAAACCCTCGGTACAACGCATGGCCGTCCTCGATTACTTGATGACGCACCATACGCACCCGACTGCCGACACCATATTCAATGCCTTGTATCCGTCGATCCCCACATTGTCGAAGGCGACCGTGTACAATACGCTGAATCTGTTGACCGAGCAAGGAGTCATCCAAATGATTACAATCGACGAGAAGAATGCCCGTTTCGATGCTCGGGAAACACCTCACTTGCACTTCAAGTGCAATGAATGTGACGAGATTTACGACTTTGACCTGCCGCCATTCCCGATGGATGCACTCAAAGACTTTGAAGTCTCAGACATCCAGTTGTATTGCAAAGGGGTGTGTCCGTCATGTAGGAAAAAGAAAAGCAACACTAACAACTAAAAATAACCAATCATGAAAAAATTTATTTGTACTGTATGCGGTTACGTGTACGAAGGTGAAGAAGCTCCTGAATTTTGCCCCCAATGCCACCAACCCCGTTCGAAATTCAAAGAACTGGTAGAATCGGATAAACTCGACTTTGTAACAGAACACCACATTGGCGACGGTGTCGTAGAAGATGCCGAAGTTATGGACGGTCTCAAAGCTCACTTCGCCGGCGAATGTACCGAAGTTGGTATGTATTTGGCCATGAGCCGTCAGGCCGATCGTGAAGGCTATCCCGAAATTGCCGAAGCTTTCAAACGTTACGCTTTTGAAGAGGCTGAACACGCTTCGAAATTTGCCGAATTGCTGGGTGAAGTAGTTTGGAATACCGAAAAGAACGTAAAAGCTCGTATGGAAGCCGAGAGCGGTGCTTGCGCCGACAAGATGCGTATTGCCAAACGTGCTAAGGAACTGGGTTACGATGCTATCCACGACACGGTTCACGAAATGGCTAAAGACGAGGCTCGTCACGGCAAAGGCTTCGAAGGTCTGTACAACCGCTATT
The DNA here is from genome assembly GCF_002161555.1 of Barnesiella sp. An55. Taxonomy (GTDB): domain Bacteria; phylum Bacteroidota; class Bacteroidia; order Bacteroidales; family Barnesiellaceae; genus Barnesiella; species Barnesiella merdipullorum. The sequence continues at coordinate 156,621 of NZ_NFHZ01000001.1, forward strand.
TCAAGAAATAATACAATTGCCATTAGTTTATTGAAAGAGGGTAGTCCCAAGTGGGGGTACCCTCTTCTTTTGTATTGTCCCGTATTATAAAAATCCCTATCTTTGTACCCATATATTAGATATTATCTCAATGAAGAATATACGCAATTTCTGTATTATCGCCCATATAGACCATGGTAAAAGTACCTTGGCCGACCGCTTGTTGGAATATACCAAGACCATTGCCGAAAAAGATTTGCAAGACCAGGTTCTCGATAACATGGACTTGGAGCGGGAACGGGGTATTACCATTAAGAGCCACGCCATACAGATGGAGTATGTTTATCAAGGAGAGAAATATATATTGAACTTGATTGATACCCCGGGGCACGTCGATTTTTCCTATGAAGTTTCGCGCTCTATCGCCGCTTGTGAAGGAGCACTGCTCATTGTCGATGCTTCACAGGGGATACAGGCGCAGACGATTTCGAACCTCTACATGGCTATCGAGCACGACCTGGAGATAATACCGGTGGTGAACAAGGTTGATTTGGACAGCGCCCGTCCCGACGAGGTGGAAGATCAAATCGTAGAGCTGTTGGGGTGTAAACGGGAAGAGATAATCCGGGCCAGCGGCAAGACAGGCCAGGGTGTCGAAGAGATCCTGGCTGCAATTATCGAGCGTGTGGAGCCGCCGAAAGGCGATGTCGATGCCCCGCTGCAATGCCTTATCTTTGACTCGGTATTCAACTCGTTTCGCGGAATTATTGCCTATTTCAAAATTTGCAACGGCCGTATCCGCACTGGCGACAAGGTGAAATTTGTCGCTACCGGCAAGGAGTATGAGGCCGATGAGATAGGGGTACTCAAACTCGATATGGTACCCCGCAATGAGCTTTTGGCCGGCGATGTAGGCTACATTATCTCGGGAATAAAGACCTCGCGCGAGGTGAAAGTGGGCGATACGATTACTCATATCGATCGTCCCTGTAAAGAGGCTATTGATGGTTTTGAAGAGGTGAAGCCCATGGTCTTCGCCGGTGTATATCCCATTGAGACCGAAGATTTTGAGAACTTGCGTTCGTCGCTCGAGAAACTGCAGTTGAACGATGCATCACTCACTTTCCAACCCGAGTCGTCGGCAGCGCTGGGCTTCGGGTTCAGATGCGGATTCCTGGGGTTGCTCCACATGGAAATCGTGCAGGAGCGACTCGACCGGGAGTTCAACATGGACGTAATCACGACCGTGCCCAACGTATCGTACAAGGTATATGACAAAAAGGGTGGCATGATCGAAGTGCACAACCCGTCGGGGTTACCCGACCCGACTTTGATCGACCACATCGAGGAGCCTTACATACGGGCATCGGTCATCACGGCTACCGACTATATAGGCCCTATCATGACCCTCTGCCTGGGCAAACGGGGCGAACTGGTGAAACAGGAGTACATCTCGGGCAACCGGGTGGAGATTATCTATGATATGCCGTTGGGCGAAATCGTGATCGATTTCTATGACAAGCTGAAGAGTATATCGAAAGGATATGCTTCGTTTGATTATCACATTCACGACTTCAGAGAGTCGAAACTGGTGAAACTCGATATCCTGCTCAACGGCGAGTCGGTCGATGCGCTATCGACCTTGACACACGTCGATAATGCCGTTACGTTTGGCCGGCGTATGTGTGAAAAGTTGAAAGAACTTATTCCGCGCCAGCAATTCGAAATTGCCATCCAAGCTGCGATAGGGGCCAAGATTATTGCCCGCGAGACTATCAAGCCGGTGCGCAAAGATGTGACGGCCAAGTGTTATGGCGGCGATATAAGCCGTAAACGAAAACTGTTGGAGAAACAGAAAAAAGGAAAGAAACGGATGAAACAGATCGGTTCTGTCGAAGTCCCGCAAAAGGCTTTCCTGGCGGTTTTGAAACTCGACTGACCGAGACAACACCACACGCTATCTTTTTTGATTCCGAGGCAGAAAAACTGTAACGAGATTTTTTTGTTTAAACTACAAAAACCACGTATATGGACAGCTTGTATGCCATAAAGAAATCGATCAAGAATTACGCCAGTGGCGGTAATGTGTTGATCGTAGCTACGCTTTTGGCTTTTATTATTGCCAACTCACCGCTCGCCGATATCTATTTTTCGTGGTGGGCACAACCCATATCCCTGCAATTGGGAAGTTTCAACCTGTTCAGCCATGGGGGAGAGCCTATGACTGTGATGGCTTTTATCAACGATGCCCTGATGGCCATCTTCTTCTTTACCATAGGTCTCGAAATTAAACGCGAAGTCCTGGTAGGGGAGCTCACTTCGCTGAAACAGGCTCTGCTGCCGGTGGTCGCAGCCATTGGCGGGATGGTAGTACCGGTGCTCCTCTTTATGTATGTAGGGCGTGGAAGCGACTTCTTGCGAGGCAGCGCCATCCCCATGGCTACCGATATAGCTTTTTCTCTGGGAGTCTTGGCCATGCTGGGGAAACGAGTCCCTATCGCACTGAAGATATTCCTCACGACACTGGCGGTTGTCGATGATATAGGAGGCATTTTGGTCATTGCCTTCTTCTATTCGACCCATATCGAAGTTTCGTATCTGTTTTATGCCGCCGGGATACTCTTGATTTTGTGGATTGGCGGACGGGCCGGCATCAACAGTAAACTGTTTTACTTTCTTTTAGGCGGTGTGGTGTGGTTCCTGTTTTTGAACTCGGGTATCCATCCTACGATTGCCGGAGTACTGGTCGCCTTCTGTATCCCTGCCAAACCGGTGTTGGCGACTTCACACTTCATCTGTACCATACGCAAGGAGATTGCCAATTTCCCGCAAGAGCAGTTTGATGACAACGACCGCTCGATTATGCTCTCGAAAGAGCAAATCAACTGCTTGAAGAGTATCGAGTCGGCTTCGGACAAGGTTATCAGTCCGTTACAAGACTTGGAGGATACGCTGCACCCGGTAATCAACTACCTCATTATCCCACTGTTTGCCTTTGCCAATGCCGGCATCGTACTCTCGGGCCTTGAGCTATCCTCGCTCTTCTCGGGTATTAGTTTGGCTATCTTTGTAGGCCTGCTGGTGGGTAAGTTCCTGGGCATATTCCTTTCGTCGTGGCTGGTTATCAAACTGAAGATTGTGCCTATGCCCACACACGCTACCTGGAAATCGCTGGCGGCCGTATCGGTATTGGGTGGCATCGGATTCACCGTGTCGCTTTTCATTGCCAATCTCTCGTTTGGCGATATGGGTCCCGAGGGCGCCATTCTGCTGGAACGGGCGAAACTGGGTATTGTTGCTGGGTCATTGGCCGCAGGTATTTTGGGCTATGTCTTGCTGAATCTCTCTTTACCCCGACAGGCCGAAGAGGAGGATTGATGGCGACAGCATTGTCGAATTTATTCAAACTTAATCGATTTGGCCGGACGAATGAGGGCTACCAAATAGGAGGGGGCAATCAGCATCAACACCGAGATGGCCATGCAACCAAGATTCAGCCATAGAATGTACCACGGATTGATTTCGATAGGTACATAGGGCACATAGTAGGCTTCGGGGTTGAGCTTGATAATGTGGAACTGTTGCTGGATGAAACATATAGCCAGGCCAATCACATTGCCCCATATCATGCCTTTCCCCACGAGGAATGTCGATACATAGAGGAATATCTTGCGTATAGAGGTATTGTTTGCTCCCAATGCCTTGAGAATACCTATCATGTTGGCCCGCTCGAGGATGATAATCAACAGACCCGATATCATGGTAAAGCCCGACACGGCTGCCATAAGAATAAGGATAATCCACACGTTCATATCGAGCAAATCGAGCCAGCCGAAAAAGATAGGGTTCAACGTGCGGATTGATTGCGGATAATAGTGCGTGCCATAATCGTCGGGTCGGTCGATCAACTGAGTATAGAGATCGTAAGCAATATCGTCAGCCCGATCGAAATCGTTGACCAATAGCTCTATCTCGCTATACTGGTCGGGATTCCATCCGTTGAGCCGCTGTACCTGGCGCACATCGCCAATCATCAAGAGTTTGTCATAATCCGAGAAATCGGTCTGATAGATACCCGATACCAGGAAGCGACGAGCCCGCACCTGGTCTTGCACAAAATAGCAATAGATTTTATCGCCTACCTGCAAATTCAGTTTGCTGGCGATGGTTTTGGAAACAAGCACTTCGTTGGAGGTCGTCGAGTCTTGTATAACCGGCAGACTCCCGGCGACAAGATATTTTTTGAAAAACGACCAGTCGTAATCGGGCATGACTCCTTTCAAAACGACTCCCATAAAGTCGCTGTCGGTCTTGATCATTCCCAACTTTGTCCCCACGGGATTGACCTTCTCGACACCCGCGTGTGCCATCAATACGGAGCGCAAGCTGTCGGTGCATTGGATGGGTTGCTTCTCGTAGGTCATATTACTGTCGAACGAGGTAATCTGGATGTGGGAACCGAATCCCACCACCTTGTCGCGAATCTCTTGCTTGAAGCCAATAACAATGGCTACCGAGAGAATCATGACTGCCAAGCCCAAGGCTACCCCGGCCACGGCTACCCGTATGGCCGGCGGCGTCGCCTTCTTTCGACTACCCTTATCGAAATGGATGCGATTGGCAATATATAGTTTCCAGTTATTCATTGACGGCTGCACGACCGGGATAGGCCTCCAGAGCCTTTTTCAATACGTTCAATGCTTTAGCCAGTTCGTCTTTTTCCAGAACGTAGGCCATGCGCACTTCGTTTTTGCCCAACCCGGGGGTTGTATAAAAGCCCGAGGCGGGAGCCATGAATACGGTTTGTCCTTCGTATTCAAATTCAGAAAGACACCACTCGCAAAACTTGTCAGCATCATCGACCGGCAGTTTGGCTACCGTGTAAAATGCACCCATGGGGATGGGGGAGTAGCAGCCCGGAATACGGTTCAACCCATCGATCAGGAATTTACGCCGCTCTACATATTCGTTGTAGGTGGCCAGCATATAGCTCTCGGGGGCATCAATCGAGGCTTCGGCTATAATCTGGCCAATAAGCGGGGGACTGAGTCGAGCTTGGCAGAATTTCATTACATTTTTTTTCAGCTCTTTATGACGGGTAATCAAGGCACCTATGCGGATACCGCACTCGCTGTACCGCTTGGATACCGAGTCGATGAGTACGACTTGCTCCTCGATACCTTTGAGATGGAAAGCCGAGATGTAGGGCGCACCGGTGTAACAGAACTCGCGGTAAACCTCGTCGGAGAAGAGGAACAGATCGTACTTCTTCACCAAATCGCGTATCTGGTTCATCTCTTTCTGTGTATAGAGATACCCCGTGGGGTTATTGGGGTTACAAATAAGTATCGCTTTGGTCTTGGGGGTGATAAGTGCTTCGAACTTTTCGATCGAGGGCAGGGCGAAACCCTCTTCGATCGAGGAGGGCAAAGTCTTGATAACGGCACCGGCCGAGATGGCAAAGGCCATATAGTTGGCATAGGCGGGCTCGGGGACAATAATCTCGTCGCCCGGATCGAGACAAGCCATGAATGAAAACAGCACGGCCTCAGAGCCACCCGTGGTGATAATGATATCGTCGGGGGTTACGTGAATATTGAATTTGGCATAGTATTGCACCAGTTTCTCTCGTAAGCTCTTTATTCCCTCGCTGGGGCTGTACTCGAGTGTACGGCGGTCGATATGCTTGAGAGCATCCAATCCAATTTGAGGGGTAGGGAGGTCGGGTTGACCGATATTCAAGTGGTAAACTTTAATGCCTCTTTCTTTCGCCTTGTTGGCCAGAGGGACAAGTTTACGTATGGGTGAGGCCGGCATAATTTCACCTCGATGGGAAATAGTTGGCATATTTTTCGCTTTAATGTATAAAATAGACTAAACTGAAACTTTTTGAAATGCAAAGATAGAAATTTTACTTTTCTATCCGACCATAAAAGAGCGAGAATGTGTATATCGAGAGGTTAAATAGAACAAATATATATCTCCTTGAATAGGATTGACAAGGTGTAGTCTTGGCAAAGTGTGGATGGGAAATGGTCTTTTCCGTTTGTATCTACTATCACCTTTTTGTATCTTTGCATACTGCGAAAATAGGAGGAGGTTTGGCAAAAAGCTCAAGTAAACTTGACTTTCTGCACTCACCTTTCGCTATCTTTGCATATGAATTGATAATATGGCAAGTTCTATGAATGAGTTGAAGCATCTCTTTTTGCTTCTGATCTCCCCAGCGAAGACGTGGCAAAAAACAGATAAGGCGCCGTGTGCGACACAAATATTTCTCAACCAATTCCTCTATCCACTCATGGGGGTTGCGACCGTTATCTGTTTCCTGGGCTATTTCTTCAGCGACATCTCTCTGTCGAGGGCTTTGCAACTCTCTATTATTGAGTTTGTGAAGTTCTTTGGCGGCTTCTATGCATTGGTCTATGTCATGAAGGCGTTCTCGACTCATATTCTGGAGGTTGTACAACCCGAATCGCGCATCAAACGATTTGTCGGCTATAACTTGGGATTGTATATCCTGTTCGATATCTGTATCCTGATTGTTCGATTCTTTTTCAACGTGCCCGCCATTATCGATTTCTTGCCGCTTTTGTTGGCTTATGTAATCTGGAACAGTCAAAAGTATATGGAGGTGCCCGATCAGAAAAGTATTTTATATGTAGTGGCTACGACGATATTGTTTTTGATTATCCCGATGGCCATCCAGAAACTGCTGTACTTTTTTATGCCGGGAGTCATCTAACTAAATAAGAGCAAACGATGAAATTACCACAAATCAATATACGCAACAAACGAGCAACCTTCGACTACGAACTGCTCGATACGTTCAATGCCGGTATCGTATTGTCGGGTACCGAAATTAAGTCGATACGCTTGGGCAAAGCAGGATTGAACGACTCATTCTGCTACGTCAACAATGGCGAGATATGGATTAAAAACATGTATATCGCCGAGTATTTCTATGGGTCATACAATAACCACTCGTCGCGTCGCGACCGCAAGCTCCTGCTCAACCGTAAAGAGATTACCAAAATCGAACGTGCCGCCAAAGAGTCGGGATTTTCTATCATTCCCACACGCGTATTTATCAACGACAAAGGCTTGGCCAAAGTAACTATCGCCATTGCCAAGGGTAAGAAAGAGTATGACAAGCGCGACTCTATCAAGGAGCGGGAAGACAAACGGCAGATGGACCGTATGTTCAAACATTGATCGAGGCCTTGCGAGCGACAATTAGAACTTTGCGATTCTCGGCAAGGGTAGTTGCAAAGAGATAAAAATCGCCACCATCCTTACACTTCAACCGTTTTTGCAACTCGGCCACCGAGAGGGGAAAGTTGCGAGTTGATAGATTGACAAAAGGATATTGTTTCCCGACTGATTTTAAAGACTTGGAATTAAAGTCAATAACCTCAACAATCTCGAACTTCCGTCCCGGGAAGTCGGGTAAATACTCATTCGATGTGTATAAGTGGCTGTTTATTTGCAGTTTAGCTACCCCATACTTGACCGCAACCGATTTAAAAGCCCCAGCTTTTAGGATAGAGGCATTGGGCTCGTAGAGATACTGTTCAACCTCTTTGCCGTAGGTAGAGTGGGGGAGTAGCTTCTCATCGTCAATCTTGAAAGAAAAGGTAGAGGTATTACTCGCGGCATCTATATCGACACAAAAAATCGTTACCCCCTTTTCACCGACTGGAGTATCGTTATCGATTACCAAAAGCAACTCTTTACACTCGTTTCTCACCGATACCACATGTACCTCCTGAATCTCGGGCAGAAGCGTCAACAAGGCCGAAATATCGGCCATAGGCGAGACTTTTACGACAATGCGATGAGCATGTTGGGACAGAGTGGGCATAAGGGCCACCACATTGGGCTCACACTCGTCGAGCGCAAACAGACGTTTATTCCCGGCACCCCTGCGAGCCGGATCGATATAGACCGTATCGAAACAGCGTTCGCAAGTCTGAAGGAAATGGGTACAATCGTCCTCAACAACCGTAATATTATTGACGTCAAGCGATTTGAAATTGGAACGAGCCGCCTGACAATACTCGGCCATACGTTCTACATAAACGACCTGTGAGGCCTTCTGTGCGAAGTAATAGGTATCTATACCCAGCCCTCCGGTCAAGTCGGCCAAATCACCCGCTTTAGCAAGTTGTTGTTTATATCGCGCCGTTTGTTCCGACGAACACTGTTCGGTCGATAAAATTGAAGGAAAGACCAACTCCATGCGAGAAGCCCATGCCGGCAGTTTGTGTCGAATCTTCCTGCGAGCCTCGATTTGCAAAATGGCCCACGGCACATCAAAATCGGCCTGTATATTCATTAACCGCAGCCGGTTGACATCGGCATCGGAATACTGGGTCATGAATTCTTGTAGTGATCGTTGGTATTTCATGCAGCAAAGATAGTGATTAAATTTAGGATTAGCTGTGCTGGATATCATGAGCCAGGTGAATCTATGGATGAATTATATTATTCAGAAGTCGCATTATGACAATTGAGGTGGAGGAATATCACAGACAGTCCTCATTTTTGAAAACAAACTCCTATTTATATTTGTCCTATAATTTATATTATGATAAATAAAAGATCGGGGGAAATTCTGTTCTTGACTTTTTCTTCTGGGACTCTTGTCATAAGACGCCTGTTCTGAGGCGGCGTCTTCGCCAGTGGATATGAGAGCCCTGGGGAATCCTATTCCTTCACAGTATCCCGATTATGTTGTTTCCGATTTCTGTTTTAATGAATTGAGTAAATACAAGAGCAGCCACCCCGCATGGAGATGGCTGCTCTTTTGTATCTTATATTTGTATCTTATAGCCCCAGAGAAATTATTGACCTTCGATAGCTTTCAGCTTATCGGCATAGTTCAAGTTGTAGTAGATGTTACGCAAGGCATATTTGTAATCCGGCTCATCGGGCTTCAACTCGTATGCTTTTTCGTAATACGGGCAAGACTTTTCGAACAGAGGAATTACCTCTTTCTCGCGGGCTTCATTATATTTCACATTATCGGTAATAGAACTGATTTCGTTGTTCTTCTGTACGGCCATGTTAAAGTAGATACGACCCAGGTTACCGAGTGCGTCGGCATAGTTGGGATCGATTGAGATAGCTTTTTCGAAGCACTCGATCGATTGGTCGTATTTCTTTTGCGACTCATACAAGTTACCTTTCACGTTCCAATATTCGGCTTTATCGGGCTCCTCGGCCAATACCGATTCGAGAGTGGCAATAGCTTCGTCATATTTGCCACCATAGATATAAAGGTTGATTAACTTGAGCGTATAGGTGTTCTCCTTCTGCATTTTGGGTTGACCATTCTCATCCATCACAGGATTACCCGATTCGTCTCTTACCTCGATCATCTCGTTCTTGAAGAGTTTCTCACCTTCTTGGAGAGTCTTGATCAAGTTAACGGTATCTTGAGTTTGCTCATATTCATAAACGAGGTATTTGTAGATGTCGTTTTGGTTGTATCCGTTACCCTTCGCATCGTTCAATGCACTAATTGCCAAGGCATTGTCTTGCGTTTGCAAAGCTGCCAAAGCTCTGTTGTACTCCAAAATAGCCAATGTCGAATCGGCAGGGAGCCCTTCTTTCTCACCTTTCATGATCGAGAGTTTAGGAATATCCAAATAGATGCCCCAAACGTCGTAGGCTTTCTTGTAGTCTTTTTGATTGAAATAATATACACCGGCATTGGCATAACCATCGATATTTTGCTTCAAGGTTTTGCGAATGTCTTTCACATATTTGGGTTTTACTTTTCCTTTCTCGTTGGGCAGCGTATCAAGGGCGATGGATTTCAAGAAGTATTCGTAACTCTTTATCAAAGCGTCGTACATGGGACCATCTCCATCTTTCAAGGTCATACCAAGAGCTTTCTGTACATTGTCTTTCTCGAAGAAGGTATTCTCGATGAAACCTGCTACATACCAAGTCTTAGCATCGTCTTTTGTCTCGGGGTCGGTAAATGCACCCTGAATGGTAGTACGAGCTTCCTGGAAATTGGGATTTTCCATTTTAGCTTCACTAAAAGCCCTATTCACGGCTTTCTTTTGACCAAATGCGCAAATGACCGAAAGCAGTAGTACTGCGGTTAATGTTGTTTTTTTCATTGCGTGTTTATTTTAAGGAATTAATAATTTCTTACTCTGTGACTTCTGTAACGTTGTCGTCTTGCAGATTTTCATCGACACTCTCCGAAAGGACCTTGCAAACCGAGGCTATCTCGTCGTTTCGTTTCTCGAGATTGATCAGCCGCACGCCTTGCGTAGCACGACCCATTACCCGCACATCGGATACTTTCATCCGCAGGGTGATGCCCGACTTGTTGATAATCACCAAATCGTTTTCGTCGGTTACACATTTTATAGCTACCAAATAACCTGTCTTTTCGGTAATGTTCAAGGTTTTTACACCCTTTCCACCCCGGTTGGTTATGCGGTAATCTTCGATGTGCGAACGTTTACCATAACCTTGTTCCGAAACGACCATGATGGTCTCTTTCTCGGGATCGTTTACACAAATCATTCCTACTACGGCATCGTCCTCATTGTCGAGAGTCATACCTTTCACACCCGTGGCATTACGTCCCATTTCGCGCACAGCGCTTTCGTGGAATCGAATGGCACGGCCATGACGATTGGCAATGATTATCTGACTGTCACCTGTTGTGAGTCGTACTTGTATTACCTGGTCGTCTTCGCGGATGGTAATGGCATTTACTCCATTTTGACGAGGACGTGAATAGGCCTCGAGTTTCGTCTTCTTGATGATACCCTTGCGCGTGCAGAAGAGCAGATTGTGCGACATGTTGTATTCGGGGTCTTGTAATCTCTTCACCCGAATAAAGGCATTTACCTTATCGTCGGAGTCGATATTAAGCATATTCTGGATGGCGCGGCCTTTGGAGCTCTTGGAGCCCTCGGGTATTTCATATACCTTGAGCCAGTAGCACTTACCCTTCTGGGTAAAGAAGAGCATATAGTTGTGCATCGAGGCCGGGTAGATATATTCGATGAAGTCTTCCTCGCGAGTGTTGCTGCCTTTGGCTCCCACCCCACCACGATTCTGAGCGCGGAAGTCGGAGAGCGGCGTACGTTTGATATATCCCATGTGCGAGATGGTGATAATCATCTCATCGTCGGCATAGAAATCCTCGGCGTTGAATTCCTCGGATGCATAGACGATTTCGGTCTTGCGCTCGTCGCCGTATTTTTCCTTGATTTCGAGAAGTTCGTCTTTCATCACTTTCATGCAGACCGCATCGTCGGACAGAATTTGATGATAATAGGCAATCATTTTCTCGATATCGGCATATTCGTTTCTCAGTTTATCCTGGTCAAGACCAGTCAACTGACCGATGCGCATATCGACGATGGCTTGTGCCTGCTTTTCGCTGAGCGAGAAACGCTCCATCAAACGAGAGCGTGCTTCGTCGCGTGTTTGAGAAGCTCTCACGATTTTGATTACCTCGTCGATGTGGTCCGATGCAATGATAAGTCCCTCGAGTATATGGGCGCGTTCCTCGGCTTTTGCCAAATCGAACCGGGTGCGGCGAATCACCACTTCGTGACGGTGATCGATAAAGGCTTCGAGTAACTGCTTCAAGTTCAAAGTTTGAGGACGGCCGTTTACCAAGGCAATGTTGTTGACGCTGAATGACGACTGCAAATCGGTCATTTTGAACAACTTGTTCAGGATGACACTTGCATTGGCGTCTTTCTTCACCTCGATAACGATGCGCATGCCGGCACGGTCGGACTCGTCGTTGATATTCGAGATACCCTCCAAGCGCTTTTCCTCGACCAAATCGGCGATTTTCTTAATCAACTCCGATTTATTGACAGCGTAAGGAATTTCCGATACGATAATCGATTCACGACCGTTCGAGCTGTCCACTTCGATTTCGGCTTTGGCCCGAATCACAATACGGCCACGACCGGTCTCAAACGCATCTTTTACGCCGGCAAAGCCATAAATGATACCTCCTGTGGGGAAATCGGGGGCTTTGATGTATTGCATCAACTCCTCGATGGTGAGGTCGCGATTGTCAATCAAGGCCACCGAAGCATCAATACACTCCGACAGGTTGTGCGGCGGCATATTGGTTGCCATACCCACGGCAATACCCGATGCGCCGTTTACCAACAGTTGAGGAATACGCGTAGGCAATACGGTAGGTTCTTCCAGCGTATTATCGAAGTTGGGGGTGAAATCGACCGTGTCTTTTTCGATATCCCGTAACATCTCCTCGGCAATGCGCGAAAGACGGGCCTCGGTATAACGCATGGCAGCAGGACTGTCGCCATCGACCGAACCAAAGTTTCCCTGGCCATCGACCAGCGGATAGCGCAATGACCACGGCTGGGCCATACGCACCAGTGCATAATATACCGACGAATCGCCGTGCGGGTGGTACTTACCCAAAACGTCACCGACGATTCTCGCAGATTTCTTGTATGGTTTATCCGATGTGTTACCCAGCTTGTCCATTCCGAACAACACCCGGCGGTGTACCGGTTTGAATCCGTCGCGCACATCGGGCAAGGCACGAGCTACAATCACCGACATGGAGTAATCGATGTAGGCCGATTGCATCTCTTGGTTGATGTCTATCTTTAGAATTCTATCCTGATCAATCATTTAGTAGTGATAAAATTGGTTATACATTGAATCTTTAGCGTACAAAGATACCAATTTTTTACAAAAACGCCCTATCTCGTCTAATAAATAATCTTCGTCCAACAGGAAAATTCGGCATGTTATTTGTTATATACAAGAAATAATATTTGCCTGCCATTATTTGGCGCAAAGGTGGTATATTTGCTAAATCAATATAAGGAGACAGATTTGTTTATGGAAAGAGACTTTTCACAACATGTTAAGGAGATTCTCGGTTACAGCCGGGAGGAAGCCGAACGCCTTCAAAATTCCAACATCGTGCCCGAGCACCTGTTGCTGGGGATTATACGCGATGGGTCCAATCGTGCCGTCGATGCACTGGTGGGGCTGGGAGCTTCTCTTCGCACAATAAAGAGTTCCCTGGAAAATGAACTATCCGCTTCCAATAATCACATGGAGCAATCAAGCGAGCTGACTATCAGCAAAAGTACAGATAGAGTATTGAAAATGAGTATGCTCGAGGCTCGATTCATGAAGAGCCAGGAGACCGATACAGAGCATCTGCTACTGGCCATTCTCAAGGAGTCGGACTCTCCGGCAGCAAAAATTCTCAATACAAACGACATCACGTATGACGAAGTGTCAGCCTTTTTAAAAGGTAAGGAAGCTACCCGTCGCGAAGATACCGAACAGCGGCCCTCACCGCCCAGCATGGGCGCTGGATTCACCGATGACGATGAAGACGAGTTGGAAGACGAGCGTAACTATCGCCGCGAACAACAGGGTGGCGGGAACAGTACATCGGCCCAACGAAGCAACAACGACACCCCTGTGCTCGATAACTTTGGTACCGATATGACCAAAGCTGCCGAAGAGGGTCGGCTCGACCCGGTTGTAGGCCGTAACAACGAGATCGAACGGTTGGCTCAGGTATTGAGTCGCCGGAAGAAAAACAACCCCGTACTCATTGGCGAACCGGGTGTGGGTAAATCGGCTATTGTCGAAGGGCTTGCACTGCGTATCGTGCAACGCAAAGTGTCGAGAGTGTTGTTTGACAAACGACTCATCTCGCTCGACATGGCATCGATTGTAGCCGGCACCAAGTATCGCGGACAGTTCGAAGAGCGCATCAAGGCCATCTTGAACGAGCTCTCGAAAAACCCCAATATCATTTTGTTTATCGACGAGATACATACCATTGTGGGAGCCGGTGGTGCTACCGGTTCGCTCGATGCCGCCAATATGTTGAAGCCGGCTCTTTCGCGTGGCGAGATACAATGTATCGGAGCCACCACTCTCGACGAGTATCGCAAGAATATTGAGAAAGACGGCGCTTTGGAGCGTCGGTTCCAGAAAATTATGGTCGAGCCTACAACTCCCGAAGAGACGTTGCAGATTCTCAACAACATCAAGGGACGCTATGAAGACCACCATAACGTAACCTACACCGACGATGCTTTGGAGGCTTGTGTCAAATTGACAGACCGCTATATAAGCGACCGGAATTTCCCCGACAAGGCTATCGACGCCTTGGACGAAGCCGGTGCCCGGGTGCACGTGTCGAATATCGTCGTACCGAAAGAGATCGAGAGCCTTGAGGCGCAAATAGAGACTTGCCGTGAGGATAAGATAAATGCTGTAAAGTCACAGAACTACGAGCTGGCAGCCAGCTTCAGAGACAAGGAGAAAGAGTTGCAGCACTCCCTGGAGACCGCCAAAGACAATTGGGAAAAACAGATGCAGCAACATCGCGAGATTGTCAATGCAGAGAAGGTAGCCGAGGTGGTTGCCATGATGACCGGTGTACCCGTGCAACGTATTGCCCAGGCCGAAGGGAACAAACTGTTGGCCATGGCAGGTGAACTGAAACGCGAAATTATCGGTCAGGACGAAGCGGTCGATAAAATCGTGAAGGCCATCCAGCGGAATCGTGTAGGATTGAAGGACCCCGACAAACCCATCGGTACCTTCATGTTTCTGGGTCCTACCGGCGTAGGTAAAACTCACCTGGCCAAGAAATTGGCCGAGTATCTGTTCGATTCGAAAGATGCCCTTATCCGTATCGACATGAGCGAATATATGGAGAAGTTCACCGTGTCGCGGCTCGTAGGAGCCCCTCCGGGATATGTGGGTTATGAAGAGGGTGGCCAACTCACCGAGAAGGTGCGCCGCAAACCCTATTCGGTTGTGCTGCTCGACGAGATTGAGAAGGCTCACCCCGATGTATTTAATCTGTTGTTGCAGGTGCTCGACGAAGGGCGTCTCACTGACAGCCTGGGCCGCAAGATCGATTTCAAGAATACGATTCTTATCATGACCTCCAACATCGGTACGCGCCAGTTGAAAGATTTCGGCCAAGGCGTAGGATTCTCGACCAACACCGTATCGGAGAAAGATTACTCGAGAGGTGTCATCCAAAAGGCACTGAACCGGGCTTTCTCGCCCGAATTCCTGAATCGTATCGACGATATCGTCATGTTTGACCAACTTGACAAGAAAGCCATCTTCCAGATTATCGATCTGGAATTGAGCGGATTCTACAAGCGGGTAGAGACATTGGGCTATCACCTCGAGATAACCGATGCGGCCAAGAATTTCATTGCCGAGAAGGGCTACGATGTACAATTCGGTGCCCGCCCCTTGAAACGGGCCATACAGAAGTATCTGGAGGACGAACTGGCCGAGATGATTATCCGGGCCACTGTGCAGGAGGGCGATACGATTCGGGTCGATTTCGATCAGGAAAATCACAAAATCGTATCTTCGATCATCGACTCCAAGAAAGAGTCGTGACAAAGGATAAGATAACAAGTCAAAATGTCAGACTTTTCGAGTCTGGCATTTTTTTTGAAAAAATTTTGGGGTAGAAAAATAAGAACAATAAAAAACATATAACCATGCAAAAAGGTACAATCGGGGTTACAACCGACAACATCTTCCCCGTTATCAAAAAGTTTTTGTATAGCGATCACGAGATATTCCTGAGAGAGCTGGTTTCGAATGCCGTAGATGCCACTCAAAAACTGAAAACGCTGGCCTCCTTTGGCGACTTCAAGGGTGAGCTGGGTGTTATGAACGTATCGGTATCGATCGACAAGAAGGCCGGCACACTGACCATCTCGGATCACGGTATAGGTATGACTGCCGAGGAGATCGACAAATATATCAACCAGATTGCCTTCTCGGGCGCCGAGGAGTTTCTGGAGAAATATAAAAACGATGCCAATGCCATCATCGGTCACTTCGGATTGGGCTTCTACTCGGCCTTCATGGTCTCGAAAAAAGTCGAGATTCGCACTCTTTCCTACAAGGATGGGGCACAGGCTGTCATGTGGAGCTGCGACGGCTCGCCTGCCTATGAGATGACCGATATCGAAAAGAACGAGTGCGGTACCGATATCATTCTGTATATCGACGACGAAAACAAAGAGTTCCTCGAGGAGCAACGCATCGAAACCCTGTTGAAGAAATACTGCCGCTTCTTGCCCGTACCTGTCGTATTTGGCAAGGAACAAGAATGGAAAGACGGTAAATATGTCGATACCGACAAGGATAAAATCATCAACGACATGGAGCCGGCCTGGACTCGCAAACCGACCGACCTCACCGACGAGGATTACAAGAAATTCTATGCCGACCTCTATCCTGGTATTGACGAACCGCTCTTCTGGATACACCTGAATATCGATTACCCCTTCAAGTTGACGGGTATTCTTTACTTCCCGAAAATCAAGAACAACATCGATATCAACCGCTACAAAATACAGTTGTACTGCAACCAGGTATTTGTAACCGACTCGGTTGAAGGCATCGTGCCCGACTTCTTGATGCTGTTGCAAGGTGTCATCGACTCGCCCGATATCCCGTTGAACGTTTCGCGTTCATACCTGCAGAGCGACTCGAACGTGAAGAAAATCTCGGGTTACATCACCAAGAAGGTAGCCGAGCGCTTGCAGGAGATTTTCAACAACGACCGCAAACAGTTTGAGGAGAAATGGGACGACCTGAAGATCTTTATCGAGTATGGCATGCTCTCGGATGAAAAGTTCTACGAACGGGCTCAGAAATTCGTTCTGCTGAAAGATACCGAAGAGAAATATTACACACTCGACGAGTACAAGAAACTGATCGAAGGAAACCAGACCGACAAAGACGGTCAGCTTATCTACCTTTATGCGACCGACAAAGAGGCTCAATACAGCTACATCGAAACGGCTGCAGCAAAGGGCTATGATGTGTTGTTGATGAACGGCCAGCTCGATCCTCACTTCATCGGTATGCTGGAGCAGAAGTTGGGTAAATGCCGCTTCGTTCGTGTGGATAGCGACCTGATCGACCGACTCATCCAAAAGGAGGATAAAAAGGCTTCGGCTGCCCTCAACGAACAGCAACGCGATATCATGTCCACCGTATTCAAATCGCAGATTCCTACAATCGAGAAGAGCGACTTCCTGGTTATGTTCGAGCCGGTAGGCGTTACGGCACAACCTATTGTCATTACCCAAAACGAGTTCATGCGCCGTATGAAAGATATGGCCGCCATACAACCGGGTATGGCTATCTATGGCGAACTGCCCGACAGCTATAACCTCATAGTCAACACCGATCACCCCTTGACTCAACGTATTATTGCCAATACCGAAGAGTCGTGCAAGGAGCAACTGACTCCGGTTCTCGACGAATTGAACACGGTCAATGCCGAAATTACCCGTCTGCAAGAAGCCAAGAAAGACAAAAAGGATGAAGAGATTCCTGTTGCCGACAAAGAGGCTTTGACGAACGCCGAAGAGAAAGCCAAGGAATTGCGTGCCAAAGAGTCGGACATCTTGAAAACCTATGCCGACAAGAATCCGTTGGTTCGCCAACTCGTTGACTTGGCATTGCTCTCCAACAATATGCTGAAGGGTGAGGCTCTGAGCAACTTCATCAAACGGTCGGTCGAGATTCTTTAATGACTTGTTGATGCCGGTGAGGGATAAAAATATAAAGTAACGCTTTACATAAATCCCTCACCCGACATATAAAGCAATACTTAAATAGCGAATATAGATTATGAACATTACATAAATCTATATTCGCTATTTTTATTTCTATTGATATTCAGAGGGTTAAATAATAAGCCCACCAATCAACTCTTTCACCGACGAAATATGATTTTTATCGAGATATTCGTCGATTCCACTCACGATTTTCTCCGAAATCTGAGGGTCTATGAAGTTGGCGGTTCCCACCTCGATAGCCGAAGCTCCAGCCAACAGGAATTCAATGGCATCGGTAGCGTTCATGATACCGCCCAGTCCCACAATAGGAATCTTTACCGCATGATAGGTTTGCCAAACCATGCGCAATGCAATGGGTTTGACACACGCTCCTGACAACCCGCCGGTAACGGTCGAGAGTACCGGACGACGCCGTTGCGCATCGATAGCCATACCCAGTAGCGTGTTGATCAACGACACGGCATCGGCTCCTTCGGCCTCGACAGCCCGGGCAATCTCGGTAATGTCGGTCACATTGGGCGACAGTTTAACAATCAAGGTCTTGGGATAAGCCTCTCGCACGGCCCGTACAACAGCTGCAGCACTCTTGCACGAGGTACCGAAAGCCATACCTCCTTCCTTTACATTAGGGCACGAGATATTCAACTCGATGGCCGGTATCCGATTCAAAGCAGCAATCTTCTCGGCTGTGGCTACATAATCCTCGACCGAAGCTCCCGACACATTTACGAGAAAATGCGTATCGATGTCTTTAATGCGTGGATAGATATGCTCGATAAAATAATCGACACCTTTGTTTTGAAGCCCCACGGCATTCAACATACCGGCTGGCGTCTCGGCCATACGGGGATAGGGATTTCCCTCCCGATGATGCAGGGTGGTACCCTTGACAATCACACCACCCAAACGCGAAAGATCTATGAAATCGGCAAACTCTTCACCATAGCCGAATGTACCGGAGGCGGTCATTACCGGATTTTTCAGGGACAAAGCCCCTATATTTACTTTTAAATCTGCCATTTGAGTTTCTCTATATTAAAGATAGGACCTTCTTTACATACACACACATGCCCCTCGACCGTGTCTTCTACACAGCAGAGGCAGGCACCTACGCCACAAGCCATCGTATTCTCGAGCGATACCTCGCAAAAGAGTCCATGCTCACGCGCATATCGGGCCACGGCTACCATCATGGGTTTAGGGCCGCACACATACAACCGGTCGAAGTGCTGCTCGAGTATCGAGTGTTGAGTCACAAAACCTTTTTCACCTCGCGAGCCATCTTCGGTCGAGATGGAGACCTCGCCCAACTGACAAAATTGGTCGTACTGCAACAAGTCTTTATCACTGCGGAACCCCAACAGGAAATGGGGCGTATAGCCCTTTTCCTTCAGGTATTTGCCCCAATAGAGCATGGGGGCTATGCCCACACCGCCACCTACAAGCAAAAGCTTTTCGGTCGGATTCTCGGGAAGTGTAAAGGTGCTGCCCAGCGGCAGAACCAAATTCAAGATTTCACCTGCCTGCATGCCGCATAACGTGCGGGTACCTTCGCCGGCTATCCGAATAAGTAGCCACAACTCATTCTGGGTATAATCGACAAAATTGATCGATATAGGACGCCTTAGGAAGGTGCTGGGGGAACGATCGACCCGTACCTCGACAAACTGCCCCGGCAACATCTCGGGTAACGGCTGGCCATCGGCTGGCGTCAACTTCAAGAGTGCATAGTTGTCGTGCAACTTCACATTCTCGGTGATTCGAAAATCAAGGACATATTTTTTCATAAATCTATTTTACTTGCAAAAACCAGAATTACCAACTGCCGTAGCAGCTATTCCCGCACCATGCGAGAAATCGGGTTTGCATTACCGTTTGCAAAGGTAGTGAAAGGTGTGTGTAGAGACAAGTGAAAACCGAGTTTTCAATTGGCCCTATCTTTTATCATGCCAACTTTCAGGCGAGATGGTCGGGCGAAAAGCTCTCGAAGGTATTGTCGGAGTAAAAAATCATGATTTTCACCACCCGTTTGTTTTTCTCGCCTGCCAAGTGTGTGTTATTATTAAAGCTGTTTTGAGCGTTTATCCGTTCATTTCCAAGTTTATCGACTGTATCGAAACGTCGATTTGACTCATTTTCCTTCGCATATTTAGACTCTGCCGTACCCTCGGTCACATTTACGCGGCTCTCGTTGTCGAATAACGACAGGAAAGGGTCGGTATTTTCCATCGATAAGCGAGGCTCTTCGTCTTGCTCTTCGGGCGAGCCGGTTGCAGAACCCGAAAGCATAGGGCCACTTCCATATAACAGCCAATAAATAGAGAGGTCGGGGTACGTGGCATGAATTTTACCGATAGTCGAGATGCTGATCTTTTGGTTGCGACCACCCAGAATCTGCGACATCGATGAACGTTGTATCCCGGTGTTATCGGCAAACTGGGTAATGGTTATACCCAAAGATTCGATAAACTGTTTTATTCGTCCGGCAACAGCCGTAGTTTCATCTTCCCCCATAGTAAAATAAAAATTTTATAAGATGATTTTTGTTACAAATGTAACAAACAGAATTTAGAATTCAAAATAACAATTGTAACGTTTTACATATTACAAATGTAATATAAAGGATGAGAAGTATTACAGACCTATCATCGTACAATTGTAACAACAGATAAATACAAATAAACTAATAATTGAATATTTACAGTTTAATATATTGATTAGTAATTATATAGATAATAAATTAGTTAGTAGAATAAGCGAATTGGGTCATCCAATAGGGATATAGTTAAATAATAGCTATATAAATACAGTGATAATAAACTGATAATCAATAATTAATAATCTAATTACGCTAGAATAACGACAGGTTATAAGATTAAATTCGACCTGCGTTACTCTCGTGAATTGCCCCCCTACTCTATTTACAAATGCAAAAACAAGCGATAAATAAGTTTGTTGCTGCAATTGTAAATTTGCAAATATTAATACCACCTTATATTACAGATGCAAATTTGGCGGTTCTATTTTGACTAAGACTGCCCACAATCCATTTTTTATGTACCGATGTAAACAAGTTTTGAAATATGCCAGAGATTTTGACTTAAAATCCCTGTTTATTGGATACACTGTTTTTATATACAGCATGTTATACAATTTTGAATCATATCCAACTACGAAACAAAATAGAAAAAAAGAGACTCAATCCTGGGAAATTGAGTCTCTTCGATGCTGTTGGTTATCTTCGCCGGGAATTTCATCCTTTCAGTTCTTCCCTCAGATAACGAGCCGTAAAAGTATCTTGTTTGCAGATCTCCTCGGGAGTTCCGGTAGCCAACACATAGCCACCGTTTCGTCCCCCCTCGGGCCCCATGTCGATGATGTGGTCGGCACATTTGATAATATCGAGGTTGTGCTCGATAACAATTACCGTATTCCCTTTATCGACCAGTCGGTTCAATACCGACAGTAACACCCTTATGTCTTCGAAATGCAACCCCGTGGTGGGTTCGTCGAGAATGTAGAGAGTCTTACCTGTGTCACGTTTGGAAAGTTCAGCAGCCAACTTTACACGCTGACTCTCGCCGCCCGACAAGGTCGTGGAGGGCTGTCCCAATTTTATATAGCCAAGCCCTACCTCCTGCAAGACTTTTATTTTGGAAATAATGGACGGGATATTCTCGAAAAACTCGACGGCCTGATTGATGGTCATATCCAGCACATCGGCTATTGATTTTCCCTTGAATCGCACCTCGAGAGTCTCCCGGTTGTAGCGTTTGCCGTGGCAAGCTTCACAGGGCACAAGCACATCGGGTAAAAAATTCATCTCGATAGTTTTGTACCCGTTACCGCCACACACCTCGCAACGACCCCCGGCAATGTTGAACGAGAAGCGTCCAGGTTTGTATCCACGAATCTTGGCCTCGGGCAACTCGACAAACACGTTACGGATGTCGGCAAAGACCCCGGTATAGGTGGCCGGATTGGAGCGTGGGGTGCGTCCCAGCGGCGACTGATCGACAGTTACCACCTTGTCGATATTCTCCAATCCCTCGATTTGGGCATAAGGCAATGGCGATTGCAACGAGCGGTAAAACTTCTGACTGAGAATAGGCTGCAAGGTCCCGTTAATCAAACTCGATTTACCACTACCCGAGACACCTGTCACACAAATGAATTTGCCCAGGGGGAATTCGACCGTTACATTTTTCAGGTTATTCCCCGTCGCTCCCGACAAGACGATTTTTTTACCGTTACCGGCACGACGCTGGGATGAATACTCGATTTTCTTCTCTCCATTCAGATATTGGGCCGTGAGGGTATTGGTCTTGAGCATCTCGGCCGGAGTCCCGGCAAAGACAATGTTTCCGCCCAGGCGACCGGCTCGCGGACCCAAATCGACAATGTAATCGGCGGCCAGCATCATCTCCTTGTCGTGCTCTACTACAATAACCGAGTTGCCCATATCGCGCAGCTCCTTCAGTGAGTGAATGAGTCGGGTGTTATCACGCTGATGCAACCCGATACTGGGTTCATCGAGAATATAAAGCACATTGACCAGTTGAGACCCTATCTGGGTTGCCAAGCGTATGCGCTGGCTCTCCCCGCCCGACAAGGTTGCCGAAGCCCGGTTGAGACACAGGTAATCGAGACCGACATCGACCAGAAAATGGAGTCGATTGCGTATCTCTTTCAAGATTTCGACGGCAATTTGACGTTGTTGCGGCGAGAGATCATACTCGACATGATTCACCCACTCATAGAGTTCCGAGATATCCATATCGGCCAGTTCGGCGATATTCTTCCCGGCAATGCGGTAATGCAGAGCCTCACGATTCAGACGATGACCTTCGCAACTGGGACACACCGTTGTCGTAACAAACTGCCCTGCCCACTTTTGAGCCTGTGACGAAGCGTCGCTCTGTTGTTGCACCTCGATATACTTGATCAGGCCATCGAACGAAAGGAAGTAGTTGGAGGTACCCAACGACTCGTTCTTGATTTGCAACCGCTCGTCTGTTCCGTTGAGAATATTGTCGAGTGCCTCTTCCGAGAGATCCTTGATTGGCGTCTTCAGTGTATCGCCATACTTCTCGCAGATGGCGGCAATCTGCCAAAATATCAACGAATTCTTGTATTTACCCAACGGCACGATACCCCCTTCGTAGATCGACTTTTCGTCGTTGGGGATAATCTTCTCGCGATCGATGATATTGACATAACCCAACCCCTTGCATTTGGGGCAAGCCCCTTGAGGCGAGTTGAACGAGAAGTTGTGCGGAGCCGGTTCGCTGTAGGAAAGGCCCGTTTTGGGATCCATCAGCGTGCGGCTGTAATGGCGCAGTTCCTGAGAGTCGGCATCGAGAATCATCAACTGTCCGTCGCCCTGCTTCATGGCCGTTTTCACGCTTTCCTGCAACCGGCGTTCGTCGTCTTTATCGACCACCAGCTTATCGACCACCAGCTCGATGCTGTGATTTTTGTAGCGGTCGAGTTTCATGCCATGTGTTATCTCACGCAGCTCGCCATCGATACGGATGGTCAAGTATCCCTTGCGCCGCACCTGCTCAAACAACTCCTTGTAGTGCCCCTTACGGTTGCGCACCAGCGGGGCAAGAATATAGGTGCGACGACCCTGGTATTTCTCCAGGATCAGGGAGATTATCTTCTCCTCGGTATAACGCACCATCTTTTCGCCCGACAGATAGGAGTAGGCCTCGCCGGCCCGAGCAAACAGCAATCGGAGGAAGTCGAAAATCTCGGTTGTCGTTCCCACCGTCGAACGAGGATTCTTGTTGGTAGTCTTCTGTTCGATCGAGATGACCGGACTCAAACCGGTAATCTTGTCCACATCGGGGCGCTCCATCCCACCGAGCATGTTGCGGGCATAGGCTGTAAAAGTCTCGATATAGCGACGCTGCCCTTCGGCAAATATCGTATCGAATGCCAGCGACGATTTGCCACTACCACTCAATCCGGTAATAACCGTCAGACTGTTTCGCGGGATTTTTACATCTATATTTTTGAGGTTATGCACGCGTGCACCATAAACCTCGATTTGGTCTTCTGCTTTTTTCATTTTTTATCGATTACCCACTCTTTTCGGTAAGCCGTAAACTTACGTTTCGTATAAAACAGGTCGTCTTTATGTGGTATCTTTATGTAATAAACTTTTCGCGATTTATCGGGCATCGTACGGGCCCGCAACCAAGGATTCGCCTCTTTGAGCTGAGCGTAGGAGATACCCTGCGACTGAGCAAAGAGAGCCAGATTTTCGATTGTCGTATCGACTCTCACCTCGGTATAACGAATAGGTTGATACAACTGACGGGTCTTCAACTTATAACCATACTTGGCCGGTGAGGAAAAAATCTCTTTCATAGCCAAGATGCGAAATACATAACGCGAAGTCTCTTCGTTGAGCCACAAGTCGAACGAATGGTCGGCAAACTGTTTCTCAAGCTCCGACGAGATGCGCCCCATCCCGGCATTGTACGAAGCGGCTACCATAGTCCAGCTTCCATATCGGTCATAAGCCTCCTTCAGATATCGACAAGCGGCGCGGGTCGATTTCTCCACATGACAACGCTCGTCGATATCGTCGTTTACTTCCAGACCCAACTCCCGCCCTGTGCGAGGCATAATTTGCCAAATACCCATTGCCTTGGCCGGAGAGACAGCCCGCGGATTGAGTGTGCTTTCGATCACGGCCAGATAGAGGAAATCGCTCGGTATTCCCTCCTCCTCGAGAATGGGTGCCATGATGGGGAAATAGCGGTTGGCCCGTTTGATGGCCAAAGAGGTCGATGAATGCATATAGCATAACGTGGTCAACTCACGGTCGAATCGTTCGTACATATCGAGACGATCGAGATCGACTACCTCGTCGGCAAACGTTACCTTTAACGGAAATTCGGGAATGACTACATCTGAAAACTCTTTCTGCTCCATCGACTCGCCCCAGACAAGCAGCGGCGAAAAGAGCAACAGCAAAACAATAAAATATTTATTCAATCTCATTATCATTCACTATGTTTAGTCTTTGGTGCGCATGATATTGATGTGCCCCTTTAATTTTAGTTTTTGATTATTGGCACCCTTAGCCTCTATGACATAATAATAGACCCCGGGATCGACATACTTGCCTCGATACTTGCCATCCCAGCCTTTGTCGGGACTATCGAGATAGCACATCTGCACGCCCCACTTGTTGAATATCCAGCATTTGAAACTTACAATCGATTTGTAGGCCACCTTCCACTCATCATTTACTCCGGGACTTGTACCCGGCGAAAAAGCGTTGGGAGCCTCGAGCCGAGGGGTACCGATGGTGACGGTAAATGTTTCGCTGTATGCCTGACACTCGGCTGTACTGTTACTGCCCACGAGACGCACATAGGTAGTCCCCTCGTCCCTGAAGGTGTATCGCAGAGTCTGGTCGTTGTAACGGGCGAGAGTCGTCGAGAAATCTTCCTTATTCGAGAACTCCCATTCGATATGGGTCACCGCATCGGTCGTATAGGCCTGGAACTCGATCTCGGCCGGAGCCGATCCTCCCAAATAGTCGGTAGGATGACGGTCGTCTTCGTTGAGCGCATCTTCCCGGTAGGTTTGTATGGCAATGGCCTCCACACCTATTGCCGTCGTTATGTATTCGTCGGTCGATATGGTCTGCCCCATCCCCCAATAGTTGAGCAACTGGTCGCCCGATATGGTAAAATCGGTATTACAAAGCGGCGACGTCACCTGAACGGTCGAAGAGAAATTGTCGATTGTCTCCGACTGAGCCGTCTGTACATAGGTTTGTGCCTCCTCGTTCCACACCAGAGTCATGTAACTGATAGTGAGCTCCCGATTCAACACCTTGGGGGCCCCGTTTATCGAGTAATAGTTAAGCCGCGAACCGCTTCCGTCGAGCATCAGCGTGGTGAGCTCGCACTGTCCCGCATCGTTCGAGACCGACGCTCCATTCAACACGAGAGGAGCCTGCGAGTAATCGATAACCCACATGTAATAGCTACGTCCATTCTGCTCGGCTATATAGCCACAGTCGGCCTCGGTAAGGGAAAGAGTCGAAAGATATCCATTCTGTACCACACCCGTTACCGGCGAAGGTGATGCAGCCCCCGAAGGCCCGAACTTGCTCCACGAAACGGGCGAATCGTCCGTCCCCGAGAACTCAATCGTAGCCTGGTCGAGCGAATATACCACAAACACGCCGCCATTCAATCCGGTACTGGCCTCGGGAGTATAGCTGTACGCCGGTTTGCCCCCGCCCGACACGGTTATCTGCTGGGCACACAAACTACCTGTCGTAAAGAGAGTTGCCAAAAGTAAGAGGTATCGGTACATATCGATTTGAATAATAATTAATGGAATGGACAAAGTTACAATTTTTCGAGCAATCGCATTTCTATCTGCAATTTAAAAAATCCCAATAAACTCGTTTCTGTAAGAATAATTAATGACGATAGCCCACTCCTGTTACTATAATCAATATTTGACTTGCAACTGATAATATTTTTATATACTTTTGTTTCTTGGTATATTACCATCAAGCACAAAACGCAAACCCTTAAGAATATGAGATATACACGAATAACAATAGTCCTGCTATTCTGTTTCACCGCAATGTTCATGATTTCGGCTCAAGCCGAAAATTTGCAAACCAAAGTCATAGATGGCAAAGAATTTTATATATACAAAGTAAAACCCTCGGAGGGGTTCTACGTCCTGAGCAAGAAATTCGGCATCTCACAAGAAGAGATCATCCGTTACAATCCGGCAGCCAAAAGCGGATTGAAGCGAGGCCAATTGCTCATGATCCCTACCAATAAAACCATTGCCGGACAAAAGGCCGGATCGGGAATCGAAAGCACCTTTGAACATACCATTGTGCGAGGCGAATCGTTATACTCCATCTCCAAAATGTACAAAGTTACCATTCAGAGCATTATCGATCTCAATCCAGGCTCTGAACGGGGCATCAAGGCAGGTGCCACGTTGAAGATCCCACAGCGATACAAAAAAACTGCATCGAAAGAGAAGCCCAAAACAAGCAAAACCACCCCGACCCAATCGCCACAAGCGACAACTGCACAAAAGAGTACTCAACCGGTCACGGATAACCAACCTGCTGTAGCCGCCGACGATAGTGGTAGCGAATATGTTTTCCACACAATTGGTGAGGGCGAAACGTTATTCTCCATCTCCAAGAAATACGAAATCGATATCGAGACGATTCTCAAGCTCAATCCAGGCATTTCGCCCAACCATTTGAGAAAAGGATCGGTTATTCGGTTAACTCCCAACACCAAGGAGATGAACGTAACCATACAACCCACACAACTCTACACCGAATACAAGGTGCGTAAAAAAGAGACGTTGTACAGCATCTCCAAAAAATTCGGGACTACCGTTGAAGAGATTAAAAACTGTAATCCCAATATCAAAAAGATAAAACAAGGCGATATCATCTATATCCCTGCCGGGATAGAATATAATACCATGACGGCCGAAAATCCCATAACCAGCGCCGAAATCAACAACATATACAACAAGTTATACAAGAGCGACAAGAAAGGGGTTATCAACGTAGCCGTAATTCTCCCGTTCATGTTGAGTCAGGAGCGTCCCGACATGAAGGCGAGTCTATATACCGAGTATTACCAGGGATTTCTCATGGCAGTGGACAGTCTTAAACGACAAGGGGCCTCGATCAATGTGTATGCCTATGACTCAGAGGAGTCGGATGCTACGGTACAGCATATCCTGGCCGAACCTCAAATGAAAGAGATGGACCTGATTATTGCGCCCGACAACGACAACCACATCAAGATGATTGCCGATTTTGGGCTTATCAACGATATCAATGTGGTCAATACCTTCTCGCTCAAAAACGAAGAAGTGACTCACAATGCCAAAGTATTTCAAACCAACATACCCCACTCCTACCTCTATGCCGAAGCTATCGATAGGTTCATTCGCTACTTGGGCAACCGCAAGGTGGTATTCCTCTCCTATTCGACCGAGGTAAACGACAAAAAAGATTTTATCACCAGTCTGAAGGAGGAGCTCTCAAGAGCCCGTATTCCATATAGTGAAATACAATTTGACAACGATTTGAACCTGCTGAACCAGGATTCTATCCTGAACGGACAGAGTGGCATTGTATTCGTGCCTACATCGGCCAAGAAAAAAATGCTTTCGCTCATCATTAACCCCATCGAAACATTGAAAGAGAGACGGGAAGATTTGGATATTGCCCTGTTTGGTTATCCCGAGTGGCTCACCCAGGTACCCGAGTATCTGAACGAATTCTATAAGCTGAATACCTATCTCTATTCCCGGTTCTATGCCAATCCGTTTGACGAAGACACCAAGTCGTTTCACAAGCGTTTTCTCTACTGGTACAACAAAGATTTGATAAATGCCAGTCCGCAATATGCTTTCCTCGGCTTCGATACCGGCATCTATTTCCTCACCTCTATTCGAGCCTATGGAAAGAACTTTGCAAACCAGAAATTAACGAAATCGAACGATCGTATTCAAACCGATTTCGATTTCCAACGCATCAATAACTGGAGCGGATTTATCAACAAATCGTTCTATTTCATCAACCTGGCTCCCGATTATACCATCAAGAAAATTAGAGAGTAATTTACAACATGAGATTATTGCGATATATCCTGCTGCTTGCCGCTATCGTAACCGTTCAAACCGGTTGGGCTCAACGCAGTGACTACGAACCCGAGTTTACCGTGGGTATCAAGGGGGGGACAACTCTATCGAGAGTATCGTTTACTCCCACCGTTACCCAGTCGCTGTTGTTGGGCTATACCGGAGGAGTCTCGGTACGTTACATCGAGGAGAAGTTTTTCGGACTCATTGCCGAGGTTAACTATACCCAATGTGGCTGGAACGAGACATTCGATACCGATCCCTACACCTATTCGCATACCCTCAATTATATAACGGTCCCTTTCCTCACCCATTTTTTCTTTGGCAATAAGGTGGTGCGGGGATTTATCAATGCCGGTCCGCAAATAGGCTTTTTCATGGGCGACAGCTACAAGAGCAGTTTCGATATAAACAATCTGCCCGAATTCAGTCAAAAGAGTAAAGTGAAAGAGATCTATACCATGGATATTGCCCATAAAATCGACTATGGAATCATGGCCGGTGCCGGTATCGAATTCCGCATAGCCAAGTCGCACGGTCTTGTGCTGGAGGGACGTTATTACTATGGATTGGGCGATATCTTCAAGAACCGCAAGAAAGACGTATTCTCGGCATCACACAACCAAATCATCACGATTTCGCTGGGTTATCTGTATCACTTCTGATAAGGCGTGTAGATAATTTTGAAAACCAACTCCTTCAACAGGTCGCCATCGTTGCTCGATGCCCCCGACCCTATACCTTTCGACCGGGCATCGTATTGACGAATGAGTGCAATGATATCGATACACTTGAAGGCATTGTAGTTGCGCATGGCCGTGAGGTAATCGCGCGATTGATAGACCGACCGCAGATTGAGTTCCTTGGCAATTCCCCCCTCCGACCGGTCGGCTGCAAAATAACAAATCATCAGGTTGGCAAAGAAATTGAACAACACGCCTATGGTCACCACCAACGGATTGTTCTTGGGATTCTGTTCGAAATATTGCACAATGCGAGCCGCCTTCGACACATTTCTTGTGACGATAGCATTGAGCAGTTCGTAATTGTTATAGTCCTTGCTGATACCTACGTTGCGCTCGACCAATTCGGGCGTGATGCGCATACTCCCCTCGGGAAGCGAGAGGGTAAGTTTATCGAGTTCTCCACTCAATCGACTCAAGTCGTTCCCCACAAAATCGGCCATCATCGACACCGCCTTAGGGTCTATCGATAGTTTTTTGGCCACCACATAGGTATTGATAAATGCAGGCAATTGGCTGTCGTACAGTTTTTTCGACTCATACACTACCCCTATCTTCTCGATACCGGCTACGATCTTTTTATTCTTGAGCGATCCGTTTTTGTAACAAATGACCAGTATCGTGCGCATCTGAGGCTTTTGCAGATAATACGACAGGTTATCTATTCCCCGAATGTTCTGAGCCTCCTTGACCACAATCAATTGGTGATCGGCCATCATGGGGAACCGCTTGGCGGCATTGACCACCACGGCAAAGTCGTCGATATCGGCCCCATACAGAATCGTTTGATTGAAGTCCCGTTCCTCCTCTTTCAAGGCATTCTCGATAATTGCATCGCATATCATATCGATATAATACGACTCGTCACCCATAAGAAGATAGATGGGTTTGAATACCTTGTTGCGGATATCCTGCAAGAGGGCAATATGCTGGTTGGATTCTTTCTTGGCCATAATCTTCAATCTTCGTCAAACCGCAGATGTTTCACCGTAGTCCGTTTGTCGATAATCAACTTCAGAGCCTCGACCCCTATCAATACATGCTCCTCGACAAAATCGCGGGTGATTTTCTTGTCACTCTCGGCAGTCTTGACACCGCTCGAAATCATGGGCTGATCTGAAATCAAGAGCAGAGCACCCACGGGAATCTGATTGGCAAAACCAACCGAAAAGAGTGTAGCGGTCTCCATATCGACAGCCATGCAGCGAATACGACGCAGATACTCTTTGAACTGGTCGTCAAACTCCCACACCCGACGGTTGGTCGTATAGACAGTCCCCGTCCAGTAATCGCGGTGATGGTTGCGCACAGCCGTAGAGACAGCCCGCTGAAGCATAAAGGCCGGTAGTGCGGGAACCTCGGGTGGAAAATAGTCGTTCGACGTACCTTCGCCACGTATAGCGGCTATGGGCAAGATATAGTCGCCCAGCTTGTTTACCTTCTTGATACCTCCACATTTCCCCAGGAACAATACCGCCTCGGGAGCCACCGCACTGAGCAGGTCCATGATGGTAGCAGCATTGGCACTGCCCATACCGAAGTTAATAATCGTTATCCCTTCGGCCGAAGCGCTGGGCATGTTACTGTCCTCACCCAAGATGGGGACATTGAAATGAGAGGCAAATATCTCGACGTATTTCGAAAAATTGGTGAGCAGGATGTGCTTCGTAAACTCCTCGACCGGTCGTTGTGTGTATCGAGGCAACCAATTTTCTACAATCTCTTGCTTTGTTTTCATAAATACGTAATTTTGGAGTAAATTTACAGAAATAATTAGAAAGCACAAATTTTCGGCTACGAGATGATTGAACTGAATCTGCCTGCATATCCTTACAAATTGAAACAGGAGAAGGATAAAATCCTTATCTTCGACGACTTGCGTCGGAGATATGTGGTTCTCACCCCCGAAGAGTGGGTACGGCAGCACTTCGTGGCCTACCTGGTGAACCAGAAAGGATTTCCTCGTGGACTGATGGGCAACGAGATATCTCTCACCCTCAACAAGTGTAACCGCCGGTGCGACACCGTGGTATATGACCGCAACGGCAATGCACTGTGTATTGCCGAGTACAAAGCTCCACATATCGAGATTACCCAAAAGACATTCGACCAGATTGTCCGGTACAACCGGGTGCTGCAAGTGAGCTACCTGTTTGTCTCCAACGGGCTCACGCACTACTGTTGCCACATCGACTACACAACCGGCAACTATACTTTCTTGCCCGATATCCCCGCATATACCGATTTATAAACTCGCGTCGTCTCCTTGCGACGAAGCCATTGAATAAGAAGTGAAACGAAAGGATAAAAACGAAAAAGACTCGCTTTGTGAGCGAGCCTTTTTCGAGAGGTTCCTAGCAGAATCGAACTGCTGTAAACGGTTTTGCAGACCGGCGCCTAACCACTCGGCCAAGGAACCATTGTGCTTTCGAGCGATTGCGAGTGCAAAGATAGATTACATTTTTCAATTATGCAACTCTCACGCTCTATTTTTTTCTCTTTTGTCCTTTTAATTCTCGAGCCTTACAAGGGATATCGCAACTGCAACAAGGCGAAGACACCTCATTACGCTTGCGCACCATATTGACTGCCTTGTAAATAGCATAGCCAAATGCAATAGCCACGCAAGCTATCACAATCCAAAATTGAACAGTTGCATTCATCACTCTTTTTCTAAGAAATAGGTGTAACGATTATCAATATCATCTACTGTAAAAACAGGGCGATGCCGATATTGGTTCATGTAGGAGTACATCATCAGATCACCCGAACAGGAGAGCAGATGAAACAACAACAGTGCTCCCACGGCTATTCTACCACACCATGGCATGGGAAAGAGTAACAAGACAATGAGCAACCCCGACAGGATACGAAGCGGCGCAAGAGCTACTCGACTGAAGGTGATGTAGTCGGCCATGAAGTTATGGGCTGCCGCATAAAAGGTAAAGGAGCGCCACACGGCTCCAAAGCGTACATCGGCGGCCCCTTCAGACCTATAAACAAGCCAGTGTATAAACTCGTGCAGGGGTATGAGAATGGCACACCCCACCAGTGCCAATGCAATGCTTTTGCCTATCTCGAGGAGGAACGGCCCCACCGACCGGGTTTCGTTCCACAAGATCCCAATCATGAACCCGATGGCAAAAAGGACCAACAGCAACACGACATAATAGGTTATCCTGAATCGGGACGAAGGTCGGTTGCGGGCCAAGAATCGTTTGATATCGCTATAGGCAAACGAGTCGATTACTCGGTAACCAGCCTTTTCGTAAAAGGCCAAAAAGGTCTCTTTATCCATAACTCTTGCTATATAAACAGTGATCCTACTTGATAGACGATAAAGGCAACCAGCCACGCTACACACGTGTTGTAAACGATGGTAAATACGCCCCACTTCCAACTGCCCGACTCCTTAATCACTGCGGTTACCGAGGCAACACAGGGGAAATAGAGCAACACAAACACCATAAACGAAAGGGCTATGAGCGGTGTGAAGTCGGGTTTCCCGGTCTCGGGATTGGGCTGCGTGATACGTTGCGACAAAGAGAGTGCTTCATCCGAATCATTTTCGGAATAGAGTACCCCGAGGGTACTTACGACCAACTCTTTGGCGGCCGTTCCCGAAAGCAGCGAGGTAGTCACTTTCCAGTTAAAACCCAGCGGCTCGACTACCGGTGTCACAGCCTGTCCTATCTTACCCAGATAGGAGTTACTCTGCTGTTCCATCTGCTCGTGTGGTGTGAGTTCCCGCTCATAAGAGTCTTTGGGCCGGGGGAAATAGCTCAAGGCCCAAATGATAACCGAAGCTACCAGGATGATACCGCCCATCTTGCGCAGATACTGTTCGGCCTTGCTCCACATGTGACGCATGGTCGCTTTTGCCGTAGGTATTCGATAGGGAGGCAACTCCATGACAAAGGGGGTCTCATCGACCTTGAAGAGGAAACGGCGCATCAGTTTGGCTGTAATCACAGCTACAACGATACCCAACAAGTAGAGACTCACCAGCACCAGACTGGCATGCTGGGGAAAGAAGGTCCCCACCAGCAGGACATAGATGGGAATACGTGCACTGCACGAAATAAAGGGATCGATGAGAATGGTTATCAACCGGCTGCTGCGGCTCTCGATCGTTCGGGTTGCCATGATGGCGGGCACGTTACAACCAAAGCCCATAACCAAGGGAATGAACGATTTCCCATGCAGTCCTATTTTGTGCATGATCTTATCCATGATAAATGCGGCCCGAGCCATATATCCCGAATCTTCCATAAACGAGATGAAAAGGTAGAGGATCAAGATATTGGGCAAGAACACGATAACACCCCCCACTCCACCGAGCACGCCGTCGATGAGCAGATCCTTCAACGGACCGGCCGGCATGTAAGTGTTTACCAGCCCCGACAGCCATGCGACCAGATCTTCGATCCATCCCATGGGATATGCACCCAACGAGAAGGTTGCCTCGAACATGAGCCACATGAGCACAATGAAAATGGGGAATCCAAACAGTTTGTTGGTGACAAACGAATCGATGATGCGCGTCGAGCGAGCCTCCTCTTTGTCGCCCGGCGTATAGGTCTCGGCCAAAGCCCCCGAGATGAAGCCATATTTTTCATTGGCAATAGCCGATTCGATGTCTTCATTCAAGGTAGCCTCTATCTCTTTAACCTCCTGGTCTCGCATTTTCATCAACTCGGGATACGAGTCGGCCCCTTCCAGAATCTTTTTCACCTCGGCATCGCCTTCGAGCGTTTTAATTGCCAGGTAACGGGGCGAAAATTCACGGGTGCAGGTGGGGTCTTGCTTCAACAGATTTTTCAGGGGTGTAATGCCACTCTCAATCACATTCCCCAAATTGACATGAACGTGCCGCACCGATTCGTTGCGGCCTTCATATACATCGATAATGGTATCGAACAACTGGTTTACCCCCTTGCCCGACCGCGATACGGTGGGTACAATAGGCACACCTATCATGTTGCCCAAGTGCTTGTAGTCGATTTTGCCACCACTCTGCTCCAGTTCGTCAAACATGTTCAGGGCAATGACCATGCGGTAGTCCATATCAATCAGCTCGGTAGTGAGGTAGAGATTACGCTCCAAGTTCGAAGCTACCACTACATTGACCAGCACATCGGGAGTCTCGTCTTTGAGATAGCGACGCACATACAGTTCCTCGGGCGAATAGGCCGAGAGCGAATAGGTTCCAGGCAAATCGTAGATATTGAAATGATAGCCGTTGTAGTCGAAGAATCCTTTCTTGGCATCGACCGTCACGCCACTGTAATTGCCCACATGCTCGTGGGCCCCCGAAGCGATATTGAACAGCGAGGTTTTTCCGCAGTTGGGATTCCCCACCAAAGCAATATTAATGGTCTTGGTACTTTTCGATAAGGCCCGTTTTATGCACTCGTCCTCTTCCGAAGCCGACAACTTCGACTCGCCACTCACTTTGTGGGCATCGGCAAAGACAGCCTCGGCCTCCTCGGGGGTAATGACTTCGACCAGTGAAGCCTCGCTACGACGCAGCGAGATTTCATAGTCCATGATTTTATATTTGATAGGATCTTTCAACGGAGCATTCAACTCGACAAGAACTGTTTGTCCCCTGACAAACCCCATCTCGATAATCCGTTTGCGAAATGCTCCATGGCCTAACACTTTAACAATAACAGCTTTATCGCCTGTTTTCAAATCGGACAACCGCATATGCAATCTCTTTAACTTTGTTTCCAACTGCAAATTTCGTAAATTGTTCCGATTTATCACTATATATTGCCTATATATTATTTATAATCCGTATAAACAATAACATATTTTTGCAATTTAACAAAAAGAGGGCGAGCCGATTTCACTCCTATCGACTCGCCCTGTTCTTGTATTTCGCTTAGATACGCTCTGTTTTTACTGCTGGCGCTTGCTGTCGGCTCCCTCCATAAAATTAATGAAGGCGTTATTTACCAACCGGTTGCCTCCAGGTGTGGGATAATTGCCCGAGAAGTACCAGTCGCCCGGATGGCTGGGTATGGCCTGATGCAGCCCCTCGAGAGTCTGATAAATGATTTCGACCTGAGCAGTAATTTCGTCCGAAGTAAGCATTTGAGCTATCTTTTCCGAGACTTCATCCTGGGTAAAGGGGGCATAAATCTCCTTCACATAGTTGACAATCTCTTCCTTAGGCTTATTTTGCTGCGCCTTGGATTTGCGATACACCTCGTCGATAACAGATTGCATACCTCTCTCTTTCAACAGAGCCATGGCCGCCTTGAAGGCGATGAACTCGCCCATGCGAGACATGTCGATACCGTAGCAGTCGGGGAACCGCACTTGTGGCGACGACGACACGATGATAATCTTTTTCGGGTGAAGCCGGTCGAGTATCTTGATAATACTCTGCCGCAGTGTCGTGCCCCGCACGATACTGTCGTCGATTACCACCAGATTATCGACCCCCGGGGTCACTGTGCCATAGGTAATATCGTAAACGTGTGCTGCCAGGTCGTCGCGGGTATCGCCCTCGGCAATAAAGGTACGCAGTTTGATATCTTTGATGGCCACCTTCTCAGACCGCACTTTGAGCGAGAGTATTCGCCGCAACTCCTCGTCGGTGAGGCTGTCGCCTGCCTGCCGTATGAGAGCCAGCTTTTGTTCGCTCAGATAGCTGTCGAGCCCCTCGAGCATACCGTAAAAGGCTACCTCGGCCGTATTGGGGATAAACGAAAAGACGGTGTGGGCCAAATCGTAATCGATGCTTTTCAATATTTGAGGTGCCAGATGACGGCCCAACTCTTTGCGCTCGCGATAGATATCGACATCGCTGCCCCGCGAGAAATAGATGCGTTCAAACGAGCAGGCGCTATAATTGAGCGGCGGCAGAATCTGCTCGATATGCAGGTCGCCCCGACGATTGACTACCAGGCACTCACCCGGCTGCAACTCTTGCACTTGCTCGACCGACAGGTTCATGGTAGTCTGTATGACCGGACGTTCCGATGCCACCACGACAATCTCGTCGTCGGCATAATAAAAAGCCGGACGGATGCCCCGAGGGTCGCGGAACGAAAACATATCGCCGCTACCGGTCATGCCGCAAATAACATAGCCGCCATCCCATATGCGGGAGGGTTTCTTGAGTATTTCGGCCATGTTCAGGTTGTTTTCGATGGCTTCGGTAATCTCGATATCGTCGAGTCCCTCGTTTTTGTAGATGTCATACAGACGTTGATTTTCCATATCGAGGGCATGTCCCAGTTGCTCGAGCAGTACAAACGTGTCGGCATAGCTGCGGGGGTGCTGCCCTTTGGCTACGATACTCCCGAAAATCTCATCGACGTTGGTCATGTTGAAATTACCACACAGCAACAGGTTTCTCGACCGCCAGTTGCCCCGACGCAAAAACGGGTGCACATACGACAATCCCGAGCGCCCCGTCGTGCTGTAACGCAGGTGGCCCATATAAACCTCACCGGCAAACGGCAAGTGCAGGGCGGCCCACTCGGCATCGGTCGTGTCGTGAGGCGTATTTTGTATCTGAGTCTTCACATTGGCAAAAATCTCCTGTATGGCCCCGGTACCCATGGCCCGTTCGCGATAGATGAACTCTTCGGCCGGGCGGGCATGTAACTTCACACAAGCCAAACCGGCACCCTCCTGCCCCCGGTTGTGCTGCTTCTCCATCAACAGGTAGAGTTTATTCAACCCATACATGTAGGATCCATATTTTTGCTGATAATAAGAGAGTGGCTTCAACAGTCGCACCATGGCTATTCCACACTCGTGTTTGATAACTTCTGTCATAGAATCGAACCTTATAAAAACGATGTCAAGTGTTATAACGCAAAACGAGCCACAACAGGATCTCCAGGTCTGTTATAGCTCGTTTTCATATTCATGGGGTCATTTATCCAACAGGTTATTACTCAGTATCATTAACGGATAAACAACAGTTCTCTATACTTGGGCAGCGGCCACATTTCGTTATCGATCATCAGCTCGAGCTTATCGATATGATAGCGAATCTCGTCGAGCCTGGGAGCTACCGTGTCGTGGTAAGCAATGGCTTTCTCCCGTTCGTTCTCGATCTTGTTGGCCACCTTGCGCGCTTCGACCATAGTGTGTACCTTCTCTTTGATGGTGAGCAGGTGGTAGGCTATCTTCTCGATTACCTCCATGTCTTGCGTGGCAATCTGCTCACTCTTCTCGGCCGGGAACAGACTCTTTATCTTGAACACGTTGTCGAGCAAAAGCGACTGATAACGCGTAGCTACCGGTACAATGTGATTGATGGCCAAGTCGCCCAACACACGGGCCTCGATCTGTATCTTCTTGGTGTATATCTCCCACTTCACCTCGTTACGCGCCTGCAATTCCAGCGGTGTAAAGACGTGAGTCTCTCCGAACATTTTCACCACATCTTCTTTCAAATAGTTATCGAAGATGATAGGCACGCTTGTCTCGCAATCGAGTCCGCGACGCTCGGCCTCGGCTTTCCACTCGTCGCTGTAACCATTACCGTCGAAGCAGATATCTTTGCTCTCGTTGATAAGGTCTTTGATTACGGTGAGAATGGCCTGTTCCTTCTCCTTCCCTTCGGCAATGAGGGCATCGACCCGTTTTTTGAAATCTTGTAACTGGTAGGCTACGGCTGCATTCAAGGCAATCATGGCACTGGCACAGTTGGCCGATGAACCCACGGCGCGGAACTCAAAGCGGTTTCCGGTGAAGGCAAAGGGCGATGTGCGGTTACGGTCGGTATTATCCATCAGAATCTCGGGAATCTGGGCAATATCCAGCTTCAATCCTGCTTTACCCCCCATGTTCAACACATCTTCCGACGTGCTCTTGGCCAACTTGGCCAGCACTTCGCTAATCTGCTTGCCCATGAAGATGGAAATAATGGCAGGGGGAGCCTCATTGGCACCCAACCGGTGGCCATTGGTGGCCGACGATATGCTGGCTTTGAGCAGACCATTATATTTATAGACGGCAGCCATTACATTGACAATGAATGTAATGAATTGTAAGTTCTCTTTGTGAGTCTTTCCAGGAGCAAACAGCAGCACGCCGGTATCGGTACCCAGCGACCAGTTGTTGTGCTTGCCCGAACCGTTCACTCCCTTGAAGGGTTTCTCGTGCAACAGCACTCTGAAGTTATGACGGCGAGCCACCTCGCGCATAACCGACATGAGCAACAGGTTGTGGTCGTTGGCCAGGTTGGTCTCCTCGAAAATGGGGGCTACCTCAAACTGGTTGGGCGCTACCTCGTTGTGGCAGGTCTTAACCGGAATACCCAACATGTGGCACTCGATTTCGAGGTCCTGCATAAAAGCTTCTACACGCGAGGGAATGGCCCCGAAGTAGTGATCCTCGAGCTGCTGGTTCTTGGCGCTTTCGTGTCCCATGAGGGTGCGGCCCGTAAGCACCAGGTCGGGACGAGCGGCATACAGACTCTCATCGACCAAAAAGTACTCTTGCTCCCATCCCAAATAGGAATAAACGTGGTTTACGTTTTTATCGAAATATTTGCATACGGCAGTTGCCGCTTTGTTTACACTATTCAATGCTTTGAGCAACGGAGCTTTGTAGTCGAGCGATTCACCTGTGTAAGAGATGAAGATAGTAGGAATACACAGGGTCTTGTCGAGGATAAAGGCCGGCGAAGAGATATCCCAGGCCGAATAGCCACGGGCCTCGAAAGTGTTGCGGATACCACCGTTGGGGAAACTCGATGCATCGGGTTCCTGCTGAATGAGCAGTTTTCCCGAGAACTCCTCGACAACACCGCCTTTACCATCGTGTTCGATGAAGGCGTCGTGCTTCTCGGCTGTTCCGTCGGTGAGCGGGTGGAACCAGTGGGTGTAGTGTGTAGCACCCATTTCGAGAGCCCACTTTCGCATGCCGGCGGCAACGCTGTCGGCTATCTCACGGCTCAACGGAGTGCTGTTGTCGATTGCGGCTATTACGGCTTCATAGGTCTTCTTGGGCAGATACTTGAACATCTTCTCCCGATTGAAGACATACTTCCCGTAGTACTCCGACGGTCGCTCTTTCGGATAGTTGACAGGAACTGCTTTCCGACTAAAAGCTTCTTTCGTCACTTTAAATCTTAGCATTGACATAGTTGAATTTATTAGGTTTAGTTTGTATGATTCTCTTTTTCTTTTGTCTTACAGTTTCCAGTTCTGAATACGCGAAATGGCTTCAACCGTATCCTCGTAACGGCCAAATGCGGTCAAGCGGAAATAGCCTTCACCCGACGGGCCGAAACCCACACCGGGGGTTCCCACAATGTGACACTCGTGCAACAGACGCTCGAAAAACTTCCACGAAGATAATCCATCGGGCGTCTTTACCCAAATATATGGAGCATTATCTCCGCCAAATATTTTCAAGCCTATATTTTGCAACGATTCTTTCAAGAGCCGTGCGTTGCGCATGTAATACTCGATCGACTCCCTGGTCTGCTGGGTACCCAGCGGGCTATAAGCCGCCTCGGCTGCCCGTTGAACTATATAGGATGTACCGTTGAACTTGGTCGTTTGGCGGCGATTCCACAGCGGGTTGAGAGCCACCTTTTCACCGGTTTCGGTATGGACCTTCAACACTTTGGGCACGACGGTATAGCCACACCGCAAACCGGTAAAGCCTGCGGTTTTTGAGAAACTACGAAACTCGATAGCCACCTCTTTGGCCCCTTCCATCTCGTAGATACTGTGGGGAATGTTGTCGTCGTGAATAAAGGCCTCGTAGGCGGCATCGAAGAGAATGAGCGCGTCGTTGGCTCGAGCATAGTCCACCCACTTTTGCAACTCCTCTTTCGTCAGAGCCGTACCCGTAGGGTTATTGGGATAACAGAGATAGATGACATCGGGACGCTCGGCAGGCAGTTCGGGTACAAAGTTATTCTCGCTCGTGCAGGGAATATACACAATGCGGTTCCAATGTTCCCCATCACCAGCCAGTTCTCCGGCTCTACCACCCATCACGTTGGTATCGACGTAAACGGGATAAACCGGGTCGGTCACGGCTATCTTGTTTTTCACGCTCAAGATATCGCCAATGTTACCCAAGTCGCTCTTGGCTCCATCGCCTACAAAAATCTCGTCGGCATCGAGCTCGACACCTCGCGATCTGAAATCATGTTCGATAATGCGGTCTTGCAAAAAACGATATCCCTGTTCGGGACCATATCCTCTGAAGGTCTCGGCATGGCCCATCTCATCGACAGCCTTGTGCATGGCCTCGATAATAGCCGGGACAATAGGGCGCGTCACATCGCCTATGCCCAGACTGATGATGTTAGCCTCGGGGTGTTGAGCCTTGTAGGCATTTACTTTCTTCTTTATATCGGAGAACAGATAGCTCTCGCGGAGCTTTAAATAGTTTTCATTAACAAAAGCCATATACTCTATTTATTATTGGTTGGGCCACTCACCTTCAAATACGGTGACGGCTCCACCTGTCATGTAAATTCGATTGTTTTGCTCGTTCCACTCAATCGACAAATCACCACCCAACAGATGCAGAGTAGCTCGACGATTGGCTTTTCCGTTCAGTACGGCAGCCACCAGCGTGGCGCAAGCGCCTGTACCACAAGCCAAGGTCTCACCGGCACCCCGCTCCCACACACGCATCCGTAAATCTTGAGGCGACAATACCTCTACAAACTCGACATTGGTACGCCGTGGAAAAAGTTCATGATGCTCGATGAGCGACCCAATGTGATGTAGATCGTAGCGGTCCATGTTGTCGAGAAAGATGACTGCATGCGGGTTACCCATCGATACGCAGGTGATGGCATAGGTGTTACCCTCGACCTCCAACGGATGAGCAACGACCGGACTTGCCGAAAGGTTGACCGGAATATCGGGAGCCGACAAGATGGGCTCTCCCATATCGACAGTCACCTGGTTTACCAGGCCATCTTGTGTATGTAGTGTGAGGTGTTTAACGCCGGCAAGCGTCTCGAGTGTCAACTCTTTCTTCGTAGTCAGTCCCTTGTCATAAACATACTTCCCTACACAGCGGGAGGCATTTCCACACATTTCGGCTTCCGACCCGTCAGAGTTGAACATCCGCATGCGAAAGTCACAATTCTCCGAGGGCATAATCACTACCAACCCATCGGAACCTACTCCAAAATGTCGGTCACTCATTTGGCGGGACAATTCGCCCAAATCGGCCGGCAACGCTTCAAATCCATTCAGATAGATATAATCATTGCCTGCCCCTTGCATTTTTGTGAATCTCATAAGAACACTCTTTTTGATACAACATTTCGGTTTTCGAAAACTAAATGCAATTATTTTGCTGCAAAATTAGCCTTTCTGACAAACATACTTACAAATTGAAAGTATAAATATTGTATAAATATATTTACATACCATAAAATCATAAAGCATGTCGTTGGGAGATAGAGGCATCGAAAAATTTATTTTTACAATCTGGCGGCAAAACCTGTGGAATAGGGATTTTTTTGCTATCTTTGCATGGTTTTCACGATAGAAATCCACCCTACTTACTTAAGCTAATTACTAATACAAAATAATTCTATCGTAATGCAAACAACAAAAAAGGCTTCTCTAATCCTTGATGATGGTACCGTATTTATCGGGAAATCATTTGGCTACGAAAAACCTGTTGCCGGCGAGGTCGTTTTCAACACGGCCATGATGGGCTACCCCGAAAGCCTGACCGACCCCTCCTACTCCGGTCAAATCTTAGTGACCACCTACCCCCTTATCGGAAACTATGGAGTGCCTCGACGTGAAGAGGTGAATGGATTGTCGCGATTCTATGAGTCGGAAAAGATCCATGTCGAAGCGTTGGTGGTGTCGGATTACTCGTTTGAGTACAGCCACTGGAATGCGGCCAAAAGTCTGGCCGACTGGTTGAAAGAAGAACAGGTTGTCGGGATTTACGACATCGACACCCGTGAGCTGACCAAGCGATTGAGAGAGCATGGCTCCATGAAAGGCAAAATCGTCATCGAAGGCGGCGAGGATATTGAGTTTGTCGATCCCAACCTGTCGAACCTGGTGGCCAAAGTAAGCTGCAAAGAGGTCATTCGATATGGCAACGGGAACAAAAAAGTGGTGTTGGTGGACTGTGGTGTCAAGCACAACATTATCCGCTGTCTGCTCAAACGCGATGTTACCGTAATACGTGTACCCTGGGACTACGACTTCAACACGCTCGACTACGACGGGCTGTTTATCTCGAACGGTCCGGGCGACCCCGACATGTGTGGCATTACCGTAGATCACATACGCCAGGCCATGAACGGCACCAAGCCCATATTCGGCATCTGCATGGGCAACCAACTGTTGTCGAAGGCCGGAGGCGCTCGTACCTATAAACTCAAATATGGTCACCGCAGCCACAACCAACCGGTGCGTCAGGTGGGCACAAACCGTTGCTTCATCACCTCGCAAAACCATGGTTTCGCTGTCGATAACTCGACTCTCGGTGCCGATTGGGAACCTCTCTTCATCAATATGAACGATGGCACAAACGAAGGAATACGTCACAAATCGAAACCCTACTTCTCGGCTCAGTTCCACCCCGAGGCTGCCAGCGGACCTACCGATACCGAATTCCTGTTCGATGAATTTGTAAAACTGTTGTAAACCCGGAAATACCATACCTATGAACCAAGAAGAAATCAAAAAGATAAAGAAAGTACTGTTGTTAGGCTCCGGAGCCTTGAAAATAGGCGAAGCCGGTGAATTTGACTATTCCGGGTCACAAGCCTTGAAAGCGCTCAAAGAGGAGGGTATCACAACGGTTCTGATCAATCCCAACATCGCTACGGTGCAAACCTCTGAGGGCGTGGCCGACAAAATCTACTTCCTGCCGGTTACCCCCTACTTTGTAGAACGGGTTATCCAAAAGGAGAAACCCGACGGAATTTTGCTGGCATTCGGCGGACAGACTGCGCTTAACTGTGGTGTCCAACTTTACCAGGCCGGCACGCTCGAGAAATATAATGTGCGGGTACTGGGAACCCCGGTACAGGCCATCATGGATACCGAAGACCGCGAACTCTTTGTGAAAAAACTCGACGAAATCGATGTCAAAACCATCAAGAGCGAAGCGGTCAATTCGATAGAAGATGCCGTTCAGGCTGCCGCCGAGCTGGGCTACCCCATCATCATTCGGGCCGCTTATGCCCTGGGAGGATTGGGCAGCGGTTTCTGCGACAACGAGGAGGAGTTGCGGGTGAAAGCCGAAAAGGCACTCTCGTTCTCACCTCAGATTCTGGTCGAAAAATCGCTCAAAGGTTGGAAAGAGATTGAATACGAGGTGGTGCGCGACCGCTACGACAACTGTATTACGGTATGTAACATGGAGAACTTCGACCCGCTGGGTATCCACACCGG
Source organism: Barnesiella sp. An55 (assembly GCF_002161555.1). Lineage (GTDB taxonomy): Bacteria > Bacteroidota > Bacteroidia > Bacteroidales > Barnesiellaceae > Barnesiella > Barnesiella merdipullorum. The sequence goes on from NZ_NFHZ01000001.1 coordinate 200,049, forward strand.
CGAGAGTATCGTGGTAGCTCCGTCGCAAACGCTCACCAACAGCGAATATCACAAACTGCGCGAACTGGCCATACGCATTATCCGCCATATCGGTATCGTGGGCGAGTGTAACGTGCAGTATGCCTTCGACCCCAAGTCGGAGGACTATCGGGTTATCGAGGTGAATGCCCGTCTGAGCCGTTCATCGGCCCTGGCATCGAAAGCCACCGGTTATCCGCTGGCCTTCGTGGCTGCCAAACTGGGACTGGGATATGGCTTGTTCGACTTGAAAAACTCGGTTACCAAAGAGACCAGCGCTTTCTTTGAACCGGCGCTCGACTATATCGTCTGCAAAATACCTCGTTGGGACTTGGGTAAATTCCAAGGTGTCGATCGCGAGCTGGGCTCCAGCATGAAATCGGTTGGCGAGGTAATGGCCATCGGCCGCACCTTTGAAGAGGCTATCCAAAAAGGATTGCGCATGATTGGCCAGGGCATGCACGGGTTTGTCGAGAACAAAGAGCTGGTTATCCCCAATATAGACAAATCGCTGCACGAGCCTACCGACAAACGTATCTTTGTCATCAGCAAGGCCATGCGTGCCGGATATACGGTCGATCAAATACACGACTTGACCAAAATCGACTGCTGGTTCCTGCAAAAGCTGATGAATATCGTGCGCACGGCTCACGACCTGGAAGAGCTCGACGAGTCGATTACCCGCGCCGAGAATCCTCAAACCTACTACGAACTCATGCGTAGGGCCAAGATACAGGGCTTCTCCGATTTCCAGATAGCCCGTGCCATCTGGAAAGAGAAGATGGAAGACTGTCACATGCAGTGGGTGCGCCAGTTTCGTAAATCGCTGGGCATCGTTCCCGTAGTGAAACAAATCGATACGCTGGCTGCCGAGTATCCGGCACAGACCAACTATCTGTACCTGACTTACAGCGGCATCGCCAACGACGTGAAGTACCTGGGCGACCGCAAATCGATTGTGGTGCTGGGTTCGGGAGCCTACCGCATAGGCTCTTCGGTAGAGTTTGACTGGTGCGGTGTACAGGCTCTGAATACCATTCGCAAAGAGGGCTACCGCAGCGTCATGATCAACTATAACCCCGAGACGGTATCGACCGACTACGACATGTGCGACCGCCTCTACTTCGACGAACTGACCTTCGAGCGGGTGATGGATATTCTCGAACTCGAGAATCCTCACGGCGTAATCCTCTCGACCGGCGGACAGATACCCAACAACCTGGCTACCCGCCTCGACGAGCAGCACGTGAGCATATTGGGTACGACGGCCGACAGCATCGACCACGCCGAAGACCGCCACAAGTTCTCGTCGATGCTCGACTCGCTGGGTATAGACCAGCCCCGTTGGCGAGAGCTGACCTCACTGGCCGACATCTATGACTTTGTGAAAGAGGTAGGCTACCCCGTACTGGTTCGTCCCTCGTATGTACTCTCGGGTGCAGCGATGAACGTCTGCTCCAACAACGCCGAGCTGGAACAATTCCTGCAACTGGCCGCCAACGTTTCGAAGAAACACCCGGTCGTAGTGAGCGAGTTTATCCAGCACGCCAAAGAGATCGAGATGGATGCCGTAGCCCGCAATGGCGAAATCATCATCTACGCCATCTCGGAGCACATCGAGTTTGCCGGTGTGCACTCGGGCGACGCCACCATACAGTTCCCGCCGCAAAAGCTCTATGTCGAGACCGTGCGACGCATCAAGAAGGTGGCCGGGCAGATAGCTCAAGCCCTCAATATATCGGGTCCCTTCAACATCCAGTTCCTGGCCAAGAACAACGACATCAAGGTAATCGAGTGTAACCTGCGTGCATCACGCAGCTTCCCGTTCGTTTCGAAGGTTTTGAAAATCAACTTCATCGAACTGGCCACGAAGGTAATGATGGGACTGCCGGTAGAGAAACCGGGCAAGAACGAGTTCGACCTCGACTATGTGGGCATCAAAGCTTCCCAGTTCTCCTTCTCACGATTGCAGAAGGCCGACCCCGTGCTGGGTGTCGATATGGCTTCGACCGGCGAAGTAGGCTGTCTGGGCCTCGACACGAGCGAAGCCATCTTGAAAGCCATGCTTTCGGTAGGTTACCAGATCCCGAAAAAGAATATTCTGCTCTCGACCGGTAGCGCCAAACAGAAAGCCGACATGCTCGAGGCAGCCCAACTCTTGCACGAGAAAGGATATAGCCTCTTTGCCACGGGCGGAACGCACCAGTTCCTCACCGACAACGGCATCCCGGCCGTGAAGGTTTACTGGCCCAGCGAGAGCGACCACGAGCCGCAAGCCTTGGATATGCTGCACAACAAGCAGATAGACCTGGTGGTGAATATTCCCAAGAACCTGACGCAAAAGGAGCTCGACAACGGCTACAAGATACGTCGTGCCGCCATCGACTTCAACATCCCGCTCATTACCAATGCCCGGCTGGCTTCGGCCTTTATCGAGGCCTTCTGCAGCTTGAATATCGACGATATTCAAATCAAGAGCTGGGACGAATACAAGTAAGGCGAAATTTCTAAACACCATAAAGCGCGACCTTCGATTTTGGAGGCCGCGCTTTTTTATGATACAAAAAAATAAATTATTATCTTTATGCTCATCATTCAGAAGAATCATTTCACACGATTCCCTGAAAAGACAAAGGCCTTAATCAACACAACACGGTAACGACATGAAAAAATTTATTTATGCGACTACCCTTTTGCTCGCCCTCGCCACAGTCAAGATACATGCACAAACCTTCATGGACCGGGTGCACTTCGAATTCTCTGCCGGGACAGGAATTGCGAATAAAGGGATAAAGCCCGTTGACTTTTCATTCAGATCCCAAGTGGAGTTTGTTTCTATCGCCTATCTCTTCGTTACCGCAGAAGACAACATCTCCCTGTATAAGAACGAAGGCGTCAAAACCTATTATAATGGAGTCAGCATAGGCGGTGGCTTGGGGGTAAAACTACTGAACAGCGTAAAAAGCATCCATGCCCTCGATATACGGGCCAAGGCATTAAGCAGTGTGGGGTGCCCCTCTTGGAAACGCTCGAGTTACGATGTATCGTTGGCCTGGTATCTCAAGTCGTACAGGTTTTCACCCGTCGTCGAATTGGGCTATAGATTCGTCGATTCGCACACCCAGGGGATTGACAATTGCGGGAATGTCTTCCTCTCCATCGGATTCAGATACTGATAACGGTTATTTGCGGGTCTTGTACGAGAGGATATGCCACGACAAGGCCACAGCCAGCAGCACGAAGAGCAAAGCGAGCCACCACACCCGGGCCACAAACAGGGCACAGTAGAGCAGCGTAATCCACACCAGCGATACCGAGATAATCTTTACCCGCAGCGGTATGGCCTTGTGCTCGAGAAAATCGCTGATATAGGGCCCAAACCGTTTATGATTCAAAAGCCACTGGTACAGTCGTGGCGAACTGCGCAACCACAGTGCGGCCGACAGCAACAGAAAGGGCGTGGTAGGCAACAGCGGCAGGAAGATACCGGCTATACCCAAGCCGAGAGAGAGTCCGCCTAAAAAGATATAGATAGCTTTCACGGTGCAAAAATACAACAAAACCCGAAGCCGAGAAGAAAACAGGATATAAACCACATCACTATATCGCCGGTTTAGATGAATCATTCCCTATGTGCTGGAATGATTCTCCTCCCCCACCCGGTCGTTTAAAACAAATAGAGGGAGTGCCCGGTTTTTGGAACACTCCCCTTTTTTATGCTGGATTGAAAGATTTGCGGAGATTACATCATACCGCCCATTCCACCCATACCGGCGGCCGGCATGGCAGGAGCAGGATTCTCTTCCTTCTTATCGGCAATTACACATTCGGTTGTCAAGAACATACCGGCAATAGAAGCGGCGTTCTCAAGGGCTACACGGGTTACTTTGGCCGGATCGATAACACCTGCGGCGAAGAAGTTCTCGTAGGTGTTGGTGCGGGCATTGTAACCAAAGTCGCCTTTACCGTCTTTTACACGTTGTACCACTACGGCACCTTCGACACCGGCATTAGCGGTGATCTGACGCAACGGCTCTTCGATGGCACGTTTCACGATTTCGATACCGGTAGTCTCGTCTTCGTTGGCGCCTTTGAGGCCATCCAAGGCGGGGATACAACGGATGTAAGCTACACCACCACCCGGCACGATACCTTCGGCGATAGCGGCTCTCGTAGCGCTCAATGCATCGTCCACGCGGTCTTTCTTCTCTTTCATCTCTACCTCAGAAGCAGCACCGATGTAGAGAACGGCAACACCACCTGCCAATTTGGCCAGACGCTCTTGCAGTTTCTCACGATCGTAGTCGGAGGTTGTCGTCTCGATTTGAGCCTTGATTTGAGCTACACGAGCGGCAATAGAGTCTTTGCTGCCCATACCGTTGACGATAGTTGTGTTCTCTTTGTTCACGGTTACCTTCTCGGCACGGCCCAACATTTCGATTGTGGTCGATTCGAGTTTCAAGCCTTTCTCTTCGGAGATGACTACACCACCGGTCAATACGGCGATATCTTCGAGCATCTCTTTACGACGGTCGCCGAAACCAGGAGCCTTCACGGCACATACCTTGAGCGAACCACGCAGACGGTTTACAACCAACGTAGCCAAGGCTTCGCTATCGACATCCTCGGCGATGATGAGCAGAGGACGACCGGTCTGTGCGGTAGCTTCGAGAACGGGAAGCATATCTTTCAATACCGAAATCTTCTTGTCGTAAATCAAGATGTAGGGCGTGTCCATTTCGCACTCCATCTTCTCAGTGTTGGTTACGAAATAGGGCGAAATGTAACCGCGGTCAAACTGCATACCTTCTACGATATCGACCGTAGTATCGGTACCTTTAGCCTCTTCGACCGTGATGACGCCTTCTTTCTTCACTTTCTTCATAGCCTCGGCGATGAGTTGGCCTATTTCGCTATCGTTGTTGGCCGAGATGCGGGCAACCGACTCAATCTTTTCGAAGTCGTCGCCTACCTCTTGAGCCTGCTCTCTGATGCCTTCTACCACTTTGGCTACGGCTTTGTCGATACCACGTTTCAAGTCCATGGGGTTGGCACCGGCAGCTACGTTTTTAAGGCCTACGTTTACAATCGACTGAGCCAATACGGTAGCCGTTGTCGTACCGTCACCGGCATCGTCGCCAGTCTTCGAGGCAACCTCTTTAACCAACTGTGCACCCATGTTCTGGAAAGCATCTTCGAGTTCTATCTCTTTGGCTACGGTCACACCATCTTTCGTGATGTGAGGAGCACCGAATTTTTTCTCGATAATTACATTGCGGCCTTTAGGACCCAGGGTAACTTTTACGGCATTAGCCAATTCGTCAACCCCTTTTTTCAGCTCTTCACGAGCCTGAATATTGAATTTAATTTCTTTAGCCATAATTCTTTTTCCTTCTAAAATTAAACATGAAACGCATTAAAGGATAGCCAGAATATCCGATTGTCTCATAATCAGATATTTCTCACCGTCCAATTCGATCTCGGTGCCCGCATATTTGCCGTACAAAACGGTATCGCCGGGCTTAACTACCATTTCCTCGTCTTTGGTACCATTGCCGATGGCTATTACTTTACCTTTGAGGGGTTTTTCTTTGGCCGAATCGGGGATAATGATACCGCCGATTGTTTTCTCTTCTGCAGGAGCTGGAAGCACCAATACTCTGTCTGCTAACGGTTTAATTGTCATGGTTATTTATTTTAGTTATACTTATTTTTAATTTCTCTATCTGCACAGTCTGTGCAGACACTGGTTATATAGCCAATTTCATGCCAAAAGATTTATTGACCCGAAATCTGACAAAACGTCACCTCCGGGCAAAAACAGGCTAATAAATAACTGACAAAGATTCCTACCCTCTCGCACCAAGTAGTGCGACAAATAGGGGCTCAAGAGGGTATGGCTATAAGCGGAGTATCGGTGTGAAACAGCATCTTATGTGCAATGCTGGGATTGAAGAGGCGTGCAAAGATATTGCGCTTGCGATTGGGAACCACCATGACATCAATAGAGGCCTCCTGGAAAAGCCGTTCTACGTTGTCCAGGAAATTGTCTTCTCCGATAATCTTGTAGTCGATTTCCCTGCCGGGATAGTGCGACTGGCAGTAGTCTCTGATACCGGCCAACTTGATTTCGGTCCAGGCATCGCTTTTCTCGGTCAAATGGAAAAAGCGTATCCCGAACGAATAATCATGGAACAGGCGCATGAACGTATCGAGTGAAATCAGATCCTGCTGATCGAAGTTGGTGAAGAATGCGACATTCTTGATATCGCTCACATGGGTGTATTTGAATCCCTCGGGTATGGCAAATACCGGGAAATTTCCATAATCTACAACCTCGGCAGTAACGCTTCCTATCAAGTCTATCTCCTTCTGGGTCTTTCCCCTTGACCCCATAACAATGAGCGACGGGTTCAACTCTTTTGCCATCAGGATGATCGTGTCTTCGGGAACACCCTCGCACACCCGGTAAATAAAGGGTGTCTGCGGTATTTCACCCTCGACCATCAACTGGTGCAACTTTTCACAAAAGGATGTCATCTCACGATTAGCCTTTGCAAATAGCAGTTTATGTTCTTCACTTTCTTTCAATTCATGACTGATCGTCTCGGCCAACGAGAGAGACCCCATGGTGAAAGGAGACAAAAAGGTGTGAAGCAATACCACCTCGGCCTGATGGGCCGCCGCAAAATCGAACCCCAGCCGACACGCCATCAAGGAGTAGTCGGAGAAGTCAATAGGAATAAGAATCCTGTTCTTTTGCGGTTTTTCCGAGACCGTGTCCGATTTACCGAAAACAGGATCGGTCTCTAAAATCTCGAGGGCGTGAGGCAAATCCTGTTCATGGATTCGCACTCGCACCCCCGGAGAAATGACTGGCTTCAACAGATTGACATTTTGAATCGTAACGGCTATACCCTGGCTCTCCAAAATGCCCTTCAGAATGAGAGCTTTCGGATAGGTGTGAATAGCCAGTGTGATGAGACGATCCTTTTTCATTGTCAATCTATTGTCTTTTATTTTTTGTTATTTTCTTCTTCCAAGATACGGATAGCCATATCGTATATTTGCGTATTATCGAGTACAACGATTCCGCCGTCGGGGCCCGGTTCGATATGCAGACCACAATTCTTCCCAAATGAATAATTGGTTCCTCCAAAATAATTACGCACGGTTTGGGTGGTAACATTCAACTCGTCGGCTATTCTATGCATGGAACCATCGGGCAAACTGTCTTTGATACGACGAAGTTCGTTAAATGTGATTGTCTTAGTCATAAGGGTAATGGTTTTTTATGGTTAATTATTCGGTTAATTGTACTCTTTTGAATACGCAATAAATTTAAGTTCTATTTTCTTTATTTCCAAATTTTGCAGCCAAAATTTTACCGGCTTTCAAAAATAGATTACAATGAGTGCATATACCGAGATAGCTACCACGCTCAAATAGATGACACCGGTTGCTATCGCAATATCACGGTCTCCCCCATAGGGCGATTCTCGTCGGGCCAGTATGTTTCTTCGCCATAAGAACAGGCGCACTTTTTTCCACATTATATATATGATCCACGCGATGACAATACCGGCAACCGTCCCGGCCAGGATATCGCCGGGATAATGTACTCCCAGGTAGATGCGGGAGTAACAGTTGACAAGGGCCCAAACTATGGCGGTAACGGTAAAGAGGCGATTGCGGAATATCAGCGACAGCAAGACAACGGCTCCAAAGCTGTTGGCCGCATGGCTCGAGATGAATCCATATCGTCCTCCCCTGTATCCGTTCACAATCTGGACAAGGGGCGAGAACTCGGGGTCTTGTGCCGGGCGAAACCGGGCAAAATAGGGTTTGCACAGGGTCGAGGCAAACTGGTCACACAGCGTTATCGTGAGGGCCAATGCTACGACTACCAACGTGGCCTCTTTCCAATTCCTCCGAAACAGGACAAACAACAAAGAGACAACCAGCGGAGCCCATGTGAGCCTCCCCGTATAAATCCACATGAAGTGGTCTAAGAACTGTGTGTGGGTGTTGTTCAGGAAAAGAAAAAACGCTTTATCCCACTCGATCAATTGCTCCAGCACCGGTTATACGCGATTAAATGATTTCTATTGCCGAGGCCGGCAACCACCCGCGATTGCCATCGTTTATTCTCACTTCGTACCAATCGTTTACCTTGCCCAGGATAGATACCTTGGTGCCTTCGTGCAGCACAAAGAGATCGGTTCCGCTCTCGGCAGGTGAACTTTTGGCCGATACCGTAGCGGCAAACACGATGGCTTCGTCGCGGTTCTCCATCTTGTTGCTCAACCCCCATGCAAACCAGTTGGCCATAATGGCTATCAACAAGACGACAATGCCACCAAAGAAGCCAATCTTCTTACTTCTCACCGAGCTGGTAAAGAGGTACAGATAGCATCCACCTATAAAGAGAATAAAGGCTACGATACCTATTATAGCCCACCCATTGGACGACAGGGTGCTGCGCAGGGTATCGATCCATACCGAGAGGAAGAAACGCCCCACAGGATCGATTTTATCGACGATGTGTGTATTGGCCATATCGAGATTGAAACGGGCATCTTCGTCACCGGGATTCAGCAACAGGGCCCGCTCATAGTTCAAAATGGCCTTGGCAAACTCATTGTGCTTGTAATAGGCATTGCCCAGGTTGTAATAGAGGTCGGCCGATACGCCATGTTCGCGTGCCGTCTGCTCATACAACTCGATGGCCTTGATATAATCCTCCTGAGCATAAGCATCGTTGGCCTGTTTGAGCGTCTCCTGACCATACATTGCCGGGATGCCGGCAACGACGAAAAGCAGGTATATAATTATCTTTTTCATCTTCATTGTGTTTTTTACTTTTTCACCGTATTTTCCATTTTACCTATGGCCCCGACGGTATGGGCATAGAGTTCGTCCATGGCTTCGTCGGATTGGGAGGGTGCATACTGGGCAAACTCACAGCGACCGAGTATGTCGTTGAACTCGGCTATCAGTTCGGCTCCGGCTCCATACTTCTCCAACTCGGCTGCCACATTGTCTTTGGTCAACTCCGAAGTCGGGATTCCAAGTTTGTCGCTCAAATATCCCCATACAGCCTTGAGAACCTCGTCGTAGAAATGCTCCTTGTCGTGATTCTTCAAATACTTGCCGGCCACCTTCAGACGTTTCGAAGCCACCTTGTTGGCCTTACGGTTCTTCATTAGGGCTACATTGGCGTTGGCTTTGGCCTGCTTGCGGTTGATAATAACAAAGACGATAAAGGCCAGGGCCGGGATAATATACCACAACCAGTATGTCCAGCTACCTATATACACGGTTGGTGTCTGAACCAGATTCATGTTGTTGAGCTTGATATAATGAATATCCTGGTTCAGCAGCTTCAAGTCCTCCTTATTGGAGAAATTGGCGGCTTTTCCTCCGCTTCCGGGAGCTCCCTTATCGACGGTGATTTCATACTCTTCGGTACGCAGGGTTTTATAGCTCTTGCTCTTGATATCGAAGTAAGAGAACTCGACAGCCGGTATCTTGAATGTGCCGGCAAAACGAGGTATGGTCGTATATTCCACCGTGCGGGTACCACTCACCCCACCCGCCGAGGCTTTGACCGAAACATCGACTTTAGGGTCGTAGGTCTCAAAATCGTTGGGCAACTTCAAATCGGGATTCTTCAAATACTTCAAGTTTCCCGAGCCCTTGATGATCAATTTCAGCGTAATGGCTTCATTGGCTTTGACATGGGTTGAACTGACGGAACTGCTCAGCGAGAAGTCGCCTACCCCACCCATGAACGAAGCCGGTTTTCCACTGGGCAAAGACATTACCTCGACCGTTGCCGAATTTGTACTTACCGATCGGCTCACGCCTTGAGGTACTCGCATAGGGCCAAAAGGACCGTTCACCAATTCATAAGTCTGAACCTGAAAATCAAATTTCCCCGGCGTAACGGTTATCTTGCCCGTACGTTGCGGAAAGAGCAGGCACTGTTTCAAAACAGCGACCTTATAGTTCACCCCGTTGTAATTTTCCAGGTCGAACGATGTATTTTGTGGCAAGTCAATATCTTGTACTACAAAGCCCTCGAACGAGGGGAAACTGTAATTCTCGGCCTGAATTCCCGAAGCCTGCGTATATAGCTTAATGGTAGCCAGCACGGCCTCTTGCTCATATACTTTACTCTTGGAGAGTATGGTACGAACAAACAAGGCTGTACCGTCGCTGCTTTGTCCGCCCGACCGACCCGACGATTGGCCTGTCGAAGCTCCGGCTTTATCGGGAGGCAAAATCGTCAACTTCCAGGTGTTGGTCGAGAGTGTGCGACCATCGGCCGAGATAGTGGCGGGCGAAAAAGTATAGCTACCCTCTTTGTCGGCCCGAAGCGTGATGACGTGTGTCTCGGTCGTCTGCCGATCGACTTTACCGTTGACAACCGATACGCTTGTACCCGAACTTGTTCCCTGGTACAATACCTTGCATCCCGAGAACTCGGGCAGTCTCAAATTCTTACCCGAGGCATTGTACAAGGTATATTCCAGTTGGAATTGCTGTCCCTGTATCACCTGCCTGGGGCCACTGACCGAAAACCGGACGTTATCGGCCCATAACGAGGCGACGCATACCAGCGAGAAAAATAGAATCCAATATCTTTTCATCGTTCTCTTTTATATAAGTTATATCCCCTTTACCACTCCTTATCGGTCTTTTTGCGCTTCTGTTGCTGCATCAAAGCCCTTTGCACTTTCTCCTGGGTGTCGCGCTCGTCCTGTTGGATGGCATCGAGAATTTGCTGTGCATTCTCTTTCGACATCTGCGGCTGCTGAGGTTGCTGTTGCTGAGGATTGTTTTGTTGTTGATTATCTTTCTGGTCTTGATTGTTCTGGTTGTTCTTGTTCTTATTCTGATCCTGCTGGTCCTGTTTTTTCTGATCTTTCTGTTGATCCTTATTCTGATCTTTCTGATCCTGGTTCTTGTCCTGATTCTGTTGCTCTTGCTGCTGTTTCTTCAACAACAATTGAGCCAGTCGCAGGTTGTAGCGGGTTTCATTGTCCTTGGGATTACGACGCAGAGAGTTTTTATACTCTTCGATACTTCGTGCATAGTTCTTCTCCTGGAACGAGATATTTCCCAGGTTGTGCCAAGCGTGAGCCGTGCGCAAGGTATCGGACGAGGCTTGCACCACCTTCATATACTCGTTACGAGCATCGTTCCACTTTTGCTGCTTGTAAAGAGATGCACCCAAATTGTAGGTGGCAATCTCAGACGAAGGATTGGCCTCGAGCGCCTTGCGGTATTCGATTTCGGCCTCGGTATATTTCTTATCTTTAAACAGACTGTTCCCCTTGCGTATGGAGTTACGCTCGGTCTTGGGGTCGATTTTCTTCTCTTTGGGAGGCTCGACCTTTGCCGAGGCAGTTTGAGCCGCAGGCTTCATGGCGGGCGCATTGCCTTGAGCCGACACATTCAGTGCCCAACCGGCCAGAACAAAACATATGATATAGTTAATCGCTTTCATATTGCAACTTACATTTTCCAGAATTTATGAGAAGAATGTTATCTTTTTCAGCCAGCTATTCTTGCGATCGACGATAAAGACATCGATCAGCAGCAATACCAAGGCAATCCAGGCCAACCCCTGGAACTGCTCGTCGTATTGCGAATAGACCTTGCTCTCGAGATCGGCTTTCTTCATTTTCTTCACCTCGGAGGTCAGAGCCCGCAAAGCGGCATTGGTATTGTCGGCTCTCACATAGATACCGGCACCGGCCTTGGCAATCTCTTGACCGAGAGCCTCGTTCAATTTCGTGATAACCACGTTGCCATCGCGGTCCTTGATAAAATTGGTCTCGCTCTCTCCTATCGGGATGGGTACCCCCTCGAGCGACCCGATACCAATCACATCGACCTTGATGTTCTTCTCGGCAGCCTCCTTGGCCACTTGAGCGGCATCGTCTTCATGGTTCTCGGCATCGGTAATGACGATAATGGCTTTATCTACACTCTCGTTGGGCGAGAAGGAATTCATGGCAGTAGAGATGGCCTGCCCGATAGCTGTACCTTGCGTGGGTACCATCGAGGGGTTGATGGTGTTCAGGAACATCTTGGCCGAGACAAAATCGGAGGTAATAGGCAACTGCGTGTAGGCATCGCCGGCAAAGACGATAAGGCCTATCTTGTCGTTGTCGAGTTCATCGACCAGTTTCGAAAGCATCATCTTGGCCTTTTCGAGCCGATTGGGGGCAATATCCTTGGCCATCATCGAGTTGGATACGTCGAGGGCAATCATAATCTCGACGCCCTGTTTCTTGACCGTCTCGAGTTTCGACCCGAACTGAGGCCGGGCCAACATGAATATAATGACAATGAATGCCAATTGCTGAAAGATGAATTTTATCCACGGCTTGTATTTCGACACATCGGTCATGAGCGGCGCCAGTACCGAGGGGTTGCCATACTTGGCCAGATTGCGGCGCGACCGATATCGCCCGTAGATAAAGAGTCCCCACAAAACGGGAACGAGAATCAGCAGATATAGAAATTCGGGTTGTGCAAATCGAAACATAATCAACTTCTTTTTAAGGAATATTTTTCAACAACGTTTGACGAAGGAGTATCTCCAGTCCCAGGCACAAAAGTGCCAGAACGGCCCATCGGGTATATTCCTCTTCTTTTACACTGAACTCCTTGACAGTGAGTTTGGTCTTCTCCAGTTTATCAATCTCTTCAAAGATGCCCTTCAGTACGTTCTTGTTGGTCGCTCTGAAGTATTTTCCGTCGGCCGTAGCCGCAATTTGCTGCAGAGCAGCCTCGTCCATCTCGACCGGCATATTCTGGTAGGTAATGCCATAGGGCGTCTGCACCGGCGTGGGGGCCAAGCCTTTGGTTCCTACCCCAATCGTATAGACATGTATGCCAAACGATTTGGCAATCTGCGCCGCCGTGGCCGGGGCTATATCGCCGGCATTGTTTGTTCCGTCGGTAAGCAAAATGATTGTTTTCGACTTGGCCGGCCCATCTTTGATACGGTTGATGGCGGTGGCCAGACCGTCGCCAATGGCAGTACCATCGTCAACCATACCGCAATGCACATCTTTCATGAGGTTGAGCAGCACGGCGTGGTCGGTTGTCATGGGACACATGGTAAAGCTCTCGCCGGCAAAGATAACCAGACCAATGTTATCGTGCTCACGCCCCGATACAAACTGGGCAGCTACGTCTTTGGCAGCCTCAACCCGGTCGGGGTTAAAATCGCGGGCCAACATACTGCCCGAGATATCGAGTGCCAGCACGATGTCCACCCCCTCGGTCGAGGAATTCTGCCAGTTGTCGGTCGATTGCGGACGAGCCAACGCGACAATCAGGAAAGCGACTGCCAGAACCCGCAGTGCAAAAGCGAAATGGCGCAGGTATATCTTGTAGGTGCGCGGCATCTTGTCGAACGGCTGTGTCGTGGAGACTTGCAAGGGGGCCTGCATATGCTTTTGCTTGAGAACATACCACACAACAACCGGTATGATCAGCAACAGCAGTAGCAGATATAAAGGATTAGCAAATACCATTTTTCAAAATTTATTTTAAAGCCATCATAAGCCTTAGTTCTACATTTCATTTACTCGGTTTTTGCCGAAGTCTCTTCCTTTTTATCGGCATCAGCTTCGGGAGCCGGTTCTTCGGGTTTGGTCTCTTCGACAAACGTTTCGGCATAACGCATCACCTGTTCGTTGTCATCGGGGAGCGGCCGCATCTTGGCAAACTTCACAAAGTCGGCCATGGCGAGGATATCGCGCAGCTGCTGATTCACAGCCTTGGTCTCCTCATTGCGACGCAGCGTATCGATAATCTGTGTCGAGGTCATCTCCATGGCGTTGATGTGGAAACGCTGGTCGATATATACACGCAGGATTTCGGTCAAAGTCGTGTAGTAGGCTTTCTCTTGTCCCTGCTGCCACAGCTTCGAGTCTTTCAACTCGTGCAAAGCCTGCATGGCCCGATCGTAGGGTGGTATCTTCTGTGTTTCATCGACAGTCTCGCCCTCCTTCGCTTTGCGGCCCCAGCGCCAGTAGGCATAGATACCGGCGGCAATTACCACCAGGGCAATGAGCAGATAGAGGACCCACACCGGCACATAATCCCACAGGACAAAAGGCGGGGCATCGACGGTCTTGATATCAAACTCGGCATGAGTCGTATCGACCGGTACAGGCACAACCTTAAGGCTGAGCGACTGGGTCTCGAACGTATCGTTGTCGATCACATACTTGAAAGGCGGCAGATAGTAGAGGCCCGAGTCGAACGAGGTAACCAAAACCTCGTTGGTAATTTGTATGCGGTTGTTTTTCAAATCGACCGTATCGGGTTTGGAGATCTTCAGCACCTCCACCCCGGCGACCAGGGTGTCCTGGATAATGGGCATCCGCACGAACTTGCCTTTGTCTTGCGAGACTTCGAGGTGCACGGTGGTCTGGTCGCCCATCATGATAGCCGCCGAGTCCATCTGTGCCCGCACCACAATCTGATTTTGGCCAATGGCACCCATCGTGCCCATCGACACGAGCAGGCACCCGCCAAACACTCGTAATAGGATAGATCGTATTTTCATAGAATCCTGAATTTTTTATTATCCTCTTCGCTGGAAGAGATTCATAAGGGCAACCACAAAGTCGTCGTCGGTGGCAATCGTAGCCAAATCGACACGACTCTTGCGCAAGGTCGCCTGCATCTTGTCTTGCCGGGTATTCCACCACTCGGCATACCGGGCCCGCACGCTTGCCGAAGAAGAATCGACCCACTGCTCGACACCCCGCTCGGAGTCTTGCAACTTGATGAGCCCTACATTGGGCAGTTGCGACTCCCGGCGGTCATAGACCTGTATGGCTACCAGGTCGTGACGGCGGTTGGCAATGGAGAGGGCGTTTTTGTAATCGCCGTTGTCGATAAAATCGGAGATTAAAAACGTCGTACAGCGCTTCTTGATGGCATTGGTCATATACTCGAGAGCCAGACCGATATCGGTTCCCGTGCTCTCGGGAGTGAAATCGATCAACTCGCGTATGATATAGAGGATGTGTTTGCGTCCCTTCTTGGGCGGGATAAACTTCTCGATGCGGTCCGAGAAGAAAATCATGCCTATCTTGTCGTTGTTCTGTATGGCCGAGAAGGCAATCGTGGCTGCGACTTCGGCCATCATTTCTCGCTTGGCCTCTCCCACGGCTCCAAAGTTGCGGCTGGCAGAGACATCGACCAACAACATTACCGTCAGTTCTCGTTCTTCTTCAAAAACTTTCACAAAGGGTTTGTTGTAGCGGGCTGTCACATTCCAGTCTATATCTCTCACATCGTCGCCATACTGGTACTCGCGCACCTCGGAGAAGGCCATACCCCTCCCCTTGAAAGCCGAGTGGTATTGCCCCGCAAAGATATTGCGCGAGAGACCTCTCGTCTTTATCTCGATATGACGTACTTTTTTTAACAGTTCACTGGTTTCCATAAACAGCAGCTCTCCCTAACCGATTATTTAGGGTACTTCGACCTTGTTGAGTATTTCGCTGATAATCTCTTCGGCGGTCATGTTGTTGGCTTCGGCTTCGTAGCTGAGCCCGATACGATGACGCAGCACGTCGTGACATACGGCACGCACATCCTCGGGAATCACATAGCCCCGTTGTTTCAAGAAGGCGTAGGCACGAGCGGCCAATGCCAAGTTGATGGAGGCACGAGGCGAAGCTCCAAACGAAATCATATCTTTCAAGTCGCTCAAGCCATGATCTTGCGGGAAACGGGTAGCGAAAACGATATCGACGATGTAACGCTCGATTTTCTCGTCGATATAGACCTTTTGCACAATCTCGCGAGCCTCGATAATCTCCGAAGGTTTCAGCACAGGCTTGATCTCGATTTTGCGGCCGCTGATATTTTGACGGATAATCTGTTTCTCCTCCTCTTTTTTGGGATAGCCTATAATCACTTTGAGCATGAAACGATCGACTTGTGCCTCGGGCAGCGGATAGGTACCCTCCTGCTCGATGGGGTTCTGCGTAGCCATTACCAGGAAGGGATCGTCGAGTTGGAATGTCTTCTCGCCAATGGTCACCTGACGCTCCTGCATGGCCTCGAGCAACGCACTCTGTACTTTGGCCGGGGCACGGTTTATTTCATCGGCCAACACGAAATTGGCAAAGATGGGACCTTTCTTGATTTGGAATTGCTCCTTGGCCTGGCTATAGACCATGGTACCCACCACGTCGGCCGGCAACAGGTCGGGGGTGAACTGGATGCGGCTGTATTTCGAGTCGATCAGCGAAGCCAGCGTCTTAATGGCCAACGTCTTGGCCAAACCCGGTACACCTTCGAGCAGGATGTGACCGTTGGAAAGCAAACCGATCATCAACGAATCGATCAGATGTTTCTGACCCACAATCACCTGGTCCATGCCCTGTGTAATCATGTTCACGAACGAACTCTTGCTGGCAATCAGGTCGTTCAACTCCCGAATATCAACTGTTTCACTCATACGTTTTCTCTTTTTATATTTTCAATTTATACGTTTTTTTACTTTATCTCTCGCAAAATTAGCGATAGACAGGCTCTATATCACCCCTATCGTGTTAAAAATGGCTAACCATTTAATTAAAAAAGACTAAGTCGCCAACCTCTTGGGTCAACGACTCAGCTACCGATCACTCATACTTGCTCAGAATCTTCACGGCCAGTGCTTTGGCTGTCTCGACCGAATGTGGATCTTTGGCGTCGATGTGATATTTCGAAGCATCGGGAATAATCAACCGAGTGCCAATGGGTACTTGATTGGGATTGGTAATTATCCCCTTGTTTTCTTCATAGATATACACCCAAAAGGTTTTATGCCCAAAATATTTACGAGCCAATGTCGTGAGGAATACTCCCGAGCGAATGGTCTCGACCACCGGTTTTGCCGCAGGTTGCACCGGTGCCGGGGTTACTTTCTTCTCGGGCTGTACCGGCTTGACCGACTCGGCTGGTTGTGCCACGGGCTCATCGAGCAGTGTATCTTCTTCGACGGGTTCGACAACCGCAGCCGTATCCATTGGCTCTGGTACAACAACCGTGTCGGCAATTTTGTTCTCGGTTTCCTGGGATGCGAATACCTCACTGTCGGTAAGGGATAATGTGTATTCGCCTATCTTTATTCCACTGTCACCTCGCAGAAAGAACCAAGCGACCACACCAAGGAGTATCACCACACCAAATCCTGCAAGAGCGCCCCACCAAAAGGCTTTTCGCGAAGATGACTTTTGCAGGTAGTCGTGATAATAATCCACTTCATCATCGATGGATGGCTGGGGTTGTTCTTGAGCTGAGACTTCTTCGGTTTCAGATTTCTTTTCTTCAGCCGTACCGGGAAGTTGCTCGGGGAGCGAGGACTCCTCTGTCACGGGAGCCTCCTCGGCTACAAGTTCGGGCTCGGGCTCGGGCAAATGATTGTCGGCTTCGGCTGTCACCTCCGGTTCAAGTTTGGACTCGGCGTCAGTTCCAGATACAGGTTCACACGACGCTTCTAGTTCCGCAGTCGGTATATCTACCTCGGGTAACGGCTCGGCAATCGGTTCATCGGCCTCATTGGTCAACGATTCATTGGCAACAGGTTCCTCGACATGACCCGCATCGGGTTCTGCCTCTTTCTGTTCTGCTTCCTGGGTTGCAGACTCCTCGGGAGCTACCGGTTCCTCGAGTTGTTCCGGCTCCATCTCGTCTCGATCGGTATCGCTATCGTCGAGCGGCTCATCATTGTCCACAGCCATCATCTGTTCTGTCGATACGTGGTCGTTGAGAATCTCGACCGAAAAACTCGAAAAGGGTGCATTCACGGCTTCGCGCAAGACTTTATCGGGGACGAACGACAATTTGTAATGCCCGGGAATTTCGACCGGCTCGCCTGTCTGCACATTTACACTGGCGCGAGATTCTACCCAAATGGGCTTGAATACCCCCAGGTCGTTTATTTTCAACTCCTCGCCCGACGAGATAACCTCGGTCGAGACCGTGAAAAATTCTTTGAGAAAAGCCTCGGCCTCCTTCTTCGTCACATTCAGTTTTGCTGCGAGCAAAGTGACTAAATCGGGGAAAGATATTTTTTCATTCATTTCGACGAGAGCATTTTGAGTTTCATTTTAATGGCGCTGCCCGGTTTAAACGACAAGATCATTTTAGGTGGTACGAGCATGCGTTTGCCTGTCGCAGGATTCACGACAACCCGCTCCAGTTTCTTTTTCGGTTCGAAGGAACCGAACCCTTGAATCGCCACCGAGTCCATCTGCGAGCAACGCTCTTTCATGATTTGGAGAAATGCCGACATATACTCCTCGACCTCTCCTTTATCCTTGCCCAAACGGCTCTGCAATTGCGTCAAAAAAGTTTTGTGATCCATGACCAACTGTATTTCCAAGCCCCTGCCAGGGCCTTATTCGCTATCGGCAAATTTATAAATTTTCTGCGGAATAATTGCAAAAAACAACCGAAGAGATGTTGATACGGCACATGCAGATTTGCGAGAAAAAATTTGTACACCCACACATTATTTGTATATTTACCGTTACTTAACCCTTACGGCAACGACTATGGAAAATGTTCGGAAATACTTCAAGCGCGATATCAGTTGGTTATCTTTCAATTATCGGGTGTTGATGGAGGCGATGGACAAAACGGTACCGTTGTTCGACCGCATCAGATTCCTGTCGATATACCAGTCGAACCAGGAGGAGTTTTACCGTGTGAGGGTTTCGGAATATCACCAGATTCTATCCGACCCTTCCAAAGACGAGGAGGAGAAGGGACAGGCCGAACGCACTCTCGAGTCGATCAACCGCGAGGTAAACCGCCAGGTCGATATCTTCAACAAGTTTTTCTTCAACGACATTATACCCGAACTCGAGAGCGAGGGTATGGTGCTGTACCACCAGGAGAAGATCGAGGAGTTTCACCGGCAAGAGGTACGCAACTTTTTTAAGGAAGAGGTATTTCCTTTTCTACAACCGGTGTTGATTTTGAAAGACGACATCGTCTCTTTCCTGCGCGACAACCGCCTCTACCTGGCCATCAAGATGTACCGAAAGAGCGAACGCAACAACCCCGACCGACAACCTTTCTATGCCCAGATAAAGATTCCGTTCAGCAAGGTTCCGCGATTTATCAATCTGACCCCTTACAACGGGAAGAGTTATGTGATGTTTATCGACGATATGATCGCTCTGAACCTCGATATCGTCTTCCCGGGATTCGACATTGACTCGCACTATGCCATACGAGTCTCGCGCGACGCCGATTTTTCGATTGAGCCCAAAGAGGGAGTCAACATTGTCGATGCCGTGCGCAAGCGGGTCAAGAAGCGCAAGATAGGTAATGCCAACCGGTTGGTCTATGATGCCAGTATGCCCCGCGACATGCTCGAGTATATCTGCGAGGCCTACGACATTCCACACGGACAGTGTATCCGCTCGAGCCGTTACCTGAACCTGGAGGATCTCACCAAGTTGCCCAATCTCACGGGCAAGGTGCTGAGCGAGACCCTACCCTCGCCCATGCGGTTGCCTATCTTCGACAACGCCCGGTCGATGTTCGAGGTGATTCGGCATCGCGACTTCTTGATACATTTCCCCTACCAGTCGTTCGACTACCTCACCCGGTTTCTTACCGAGGCTGCCGACGACCCTACCGTGACCGATATCAAACTCACCCAGTATCGGGTGGCCGAAAATTCTGAGGTCATTGACCGGTTGCTCTATGCTGCCAAACGGGGAAAACGGGTAACGGTATATGTGGAGATAAAGGCCCGATTCGACGAAGAGAACAACATCATCACCTCGGAACTGATGCAAGAGTCAGGTGTACGTATCGTATATAGTACCCCGGGATTGAAAGTCCATGCCAAGGCTCTACTCATCAAGTGTGCCCCGGCCGATTCATCGCAACCCCAAGCCTATGCCTTCCTGAGTACCGGTAACTTCAACGAAGATACAGCCCGAATCTATTCCGATATGGGCCTGTTTACTGTCAACAACCAGATCACGGGAGAACTGGATAAGCTCTTCTCCATTCTCGACGGTTCATCAACCGACCGCGACTTCAAGACCCTGCTCGTAGCCCAGTTCAACATGGTCGATGTATTGAAACAAAAAATCCGCTTCGAAATGGAAGAGGCCCGCCAAGGCCGAAAGGCTCATATCATCTTGAAGATGAACGGCCTGCACGATACCGGTATGATCGACGCTCTCTACGATGCCAGCGAGGCGGGTGTTCACATCGATCTTCTGGTACGAGGTATCAACTGCCTGGTACCCAATCAGCCCTACAGCCGCAACATACACATGACCCGCATCATCGACTCATACCTCGAGCATGCCCGCATCTGGTATTTCTATGCCGGTGGACGCGAAGAGGTGTATCTGGCATCGGCCGACTGGATGCGCCGTAACCTGAACCGCCGCATCGAAACGGCCGTACCCATTCTCGACCAACATATCAAAAACGAAATCATGTCGGTCATCGATCTGCAACTTCGCGACAATGTAAAAGCCTGCTATATCGATGAATACCTCGAAAATCATTACGTTCGCAACGAGGGCCCCAAAATACGATCCCAACGACTTTGCTTCAATCTTTTGGCCGAATACTCCACCCCCGACTCTTCGACCGGTATGCCCGAGATTTTTATCAGTTAGACGTCGTCCCATTGGGTATTCGATTTTGAAAAGTCAATATTGTGACACAAAAGAATCAAGATTATTACACATACCTTATTCTTTTTTCATATTTTTGTCGGGAACAAGGGTAATAAGAGAATTATGAAAAGAATTGCACTACTATTCCTCATTGGCATGTCGATAACCTCGCTATCGGCTCAAACCTTGAAGAAACAAAATCAAATGTTGAAAGATTCGATCGGTGTCATGCAGAAAGTCATCGACGAAAAAACGTCAGCCAACCATGCGTTGACCGAGGAAAATGCCACGCTCAAAAACAAGCACATGCTACTCAAAGCGAGCAAAGACTCGCTCGACGGAGTACAGAAATCATTGCTGGGCAAATACAATGCCTTGTCGGTTGAAAATGAACGGTTGAAAGACTCGCTCTTCATATGCCACAATCGTATAAATGCATTAGAGAATCAAGTCGATAGCCTCAACACCTCGCTGGTCAACCTCACCCAGGAGATGAACGACAAACTCGATTATATGGCTAAGCAGGAAAAAATTTGGAGCAACAGAACATACTTCAATATTGCCTATGGTATGCTCTCGCTCGATCGAGGAGACGGTCAAGAGAAACTGAGTAGCAATTTCGCTTTCTCCATCTCGCGCGGCAAGACCTACTACTTGCATAAGAAGCCGCTGTTCGGCATGTTGAAATTCGGGCTCGACTGGACGTTCTTCGACATTGCCGTCGCCCAATATGACAACGGAGAAAGTTTCAGAGAAAAAGACAACAACGACATTTACAAAGGAGAGGTCTCCATGCAGTTTGGTCCGTCAATCACTGTCAACCCGGTAGATTTTCTGAAACTCAATGTCTATTTCCGTTACGACCCCACCTACTCGATGATGTTTAATACCGACGGTAATGAATTCAAGGGGAACTATGCCTCCTACTTCAACACCGGTCTGGCGGCGTCGTACAAGGTTATCTCGCTGGGAGTTGAATACCGTTGGGGCTCCACCTCATACAAAATCGACGGCGAGAAACAAACGTGGAAAGCATCGGGTACCTATCTCTACCTCAGTTTCCGATTCTAAACTCATCAAAGAAGAAATCATATCATACCGGCCGAAGTTTCTCGGCCGGTATTTTTTTACCATTCTATCCTTCCGCCCCGGGTCCAAACATTTCGCAAGCATTGTGTGTTTATAAAAAAGACCGACGGGAAAGATTTCCAAGCGAAAAAACGGGCTTACAGCCTGCTACTTTACAAATTTTATCTATCTTTGAATAGATGCTCGTTTCTTCGAAACCGGGTCATTATTTCTAACTTAACATATAGCAACAATGAAGCGATTATTTTCCCTACTGATTGCGGTTGCAGCCCTCTCGATTCCATCGGCCTGGAGCTGTACCGGTATCACCCTCACGGTAAAGGACGGCTCTAAAATTGTAGCCCGCACCATCGAATGGGGTGGCAGCGACCTGAATAGCCAATATGTGATTGTACCCCGTGGATATGAACAACGCTCTTATGTACCAGGAGGACAACAAACTGGCATGACATTTAAGGCTCGATATGGCTACGTGGGGCTGGCGGTTGAACAAAAAGAGTTCGTGGCCGAGGGGCTGAACGAAGCAGGGCTGTCGGCCGGACTCTTCTACTTCCCCGGGTACGGACAATACGAGGACTACAATCCGGCCCAACAGTCATCGAGCATCGCCGACCTGCAACTGGTTGCGTGGATTCTCGGTAACTTCTCGACGGTCGATGAAGCTGTCGAAGGATTGAAAACCGTGCATGTCATATCGATAGACCCGAGAGCATCGACCGTTCACTGGCGCATGACCGACGTCTCGGGACGCCAGGTCGTACTCGAGATTATTGACGGAGAACCTCGATTCTATGAAAATAAGCTGGGAGTACTTACCAACTCTCCCGGATTCGACTGGCAGATAACCAACCTGAACAATTACGTCAATCTCTACTCGGGGACGGCGGCGACAAAATCATTCGGCGACATTCAACTCTCGTCGTTTGGTGCCGGCAGTGGATTCCTGGGACTTCCCGGCGACATCACACCTCCCTCCCGCTTCGTGAGAGCAGCCTTTTACCAAACCACGGCGCCACAACAAGCCACGGCGACCGAGGCTGTTACTCAAAGTTTTCATATACTCAACAACTTCGACATTCCCATCGGGAGCGAATTTCTGGCCGGGCAGACTCCGACCGATATTCCCAGTGCTACCCAGTGGGCCTCGTCGGCCGACCCTACCCGCCGGATGCTCTACTACCGCACCATGTACAACAGTGCCATCCGTTGCTTCGATCTGAAGACCATCAACTTCGGCCGGGTTAAGTATCAGGCTCACCCGCTTGATACCACCAAGCAACAACCCATACAAACCATTCAAGTCAAGTAGAGACTCACCAGACTATAAAAAACGAAACCGCCAGTCAACTTGGTTGACTGGCGGTTTCTGTATAATAGCCTTTTAATTAATGTTGCTCTTCTTTTACACCGGCAAGTTCGGGATCGATCATGATGCGTCCGCAATATTCACAAACGATAATTTTTTTACGCATCTTGATATCGAGCTGTCTTTGAGGCGGGATGCGGTTGAAGCAACCACCGCAAGAATCACGTTGGATATAGACCACAGCCAAACCGTTGCGGGCATTCTTACGAATACGTTTGAAAGCCGTGAGCAAACGGGGCTCAACCTTGTTTTCGAGTTTTTTGGCCTTCTCTCTCAACTTCTCTTCATCTTGTTTCGTCTCCGAAACGATTTCGTCGAGCTCGCTCTTCTTTTCGGCCAGGATGTGCTGACGATCCTGCAACACCTCTTCCGAAGCAGCTACCTCTTTGCTCTTGGCCTCTTGTGAAGCAATATACTCGTTGATACGCTTTTCGCACAATTGAATTTCAAGTGTCTGATATTCTATCTCTTTCGACAAGAAATCAAATTCGCGGTTGTTGCGCACATTGTCCTGTTGCTTGGTATATTTATCGATGAGAGCCTGTGCGTTCTGTATTTCTACCTTCTTGGCCGCTACGGCAGCTTTCAGATCTTCTATCTCGGTATGGTAGTTTTTGATACGGGTTTCAAGACCGGCAATTTCGTCTTCGAGGTCTTGAACTTCGAGAGGCAACTCCCCTCTCAACGTTTTTATTCTATCGATCTCCGAGAGAATGGTTTGCAAATCGTACAGTGTCTTCAACTTCTCTTCCACTGTATATTCTTTTTCAGCTTTTGTTTTGTCAGTAGCCATACTTTACAAATAATTTATCGGATTTGTATCTACCTGTGTAGAATGGATTGCAAAGGTAGGGAATTTTTTTTGAATTATCTCACAAAAAATCTCTTTTGTATATTGTTCACTCTCATAATGACCTATTTCGGCCAACAAGATGCGAGATTCAAATTCGAAATAATCGTGATACCTGATCTCACCCGTCACAAACATATCGGCTCCGGCCGCTACGGCTTTCGACATGAACGATGCTCCGGCTCCGCCACACAGGGCTATGCGCGAAATTTTACGTCCGTGCAGAGGCGAATGTTTCACACACCCTACGGCAAAAGTGTCTTTCAACTTTTCCAGCACCAGCATCTCGTCAATCGGTTCGGGCAGATTACCTACTACACCAGAGCCCACCTGCTCCCAACGGTTGGCAAGAGGTATCCAGTCGAAAGCAGGCTCTTCATAGGGATGGCTCCCCTTCAGAGCTGCCATGACGGCTCCCTGCATATAGGCGGGAACAATCACCTCGAGGCGCGTCTCGGCCTCGTGATGCAGTTCTCCTACGGTGCCACAATAGGGATGCGCCTGCAACCCGGGGCGGAACGTCCCCTCACCTTCTTGGCCGAAACTGCATTGATCGTAATTTCCTATATGTCCGGCACCTGCCTCGAAAAGCGCAGTTCTCACCTGCTCGACATGAGACACCGGCACATAGGTGACCAGTTTCATCAACAACCCGGGCATGGGATCGAGTACCCGAACGGCTGTCAACCCCAGTTTTTGAGCCATTCTGAACGAGACTCCACCCGGAGCATTGTCGAGATTGGTGTGAGCGGCATAAATAGCTATGTTGTGCTGGATGGCCTTAATGACTATGCGTTCGACACAGCTATTCCCCGTAATTGTCTTCAACCCTTTGAACAACAAAGGGTGATGCGACACAATGAGATTATACCCCAGTGCAATCGCTTCATCGACAACCCCCTCGGTCACATCGAGACACACCACTGCGCCCGATACCGATTGGAAACGGTTGCCTACCTGCAACCCGGCATTGTCGTAAGACTCTTGCCAAGCAACAGGTGCTACCGACTCAATGGCCTCTATGATATCATTCAGAATTACCACTTGCTTCTAATCCTTTAAATCAACCTTGATACACAGTTCTTTCAGTTGCGAATCGTCCAATGCCGACGGCGCATTGAGCATGACATCGCGGCCCGAGTTGTTTTTGGGGAATGCGATGCAGTCGCGTATGGAGTCGAGCCCGGCAAACATCGATACCAAACGGTCGAGACCGAAGGCCAAACCTCCATGAGGAGGAGCACCGTATTTGAAGGCATTCATCAGGAAGCCAAACTGAGCTTCGGCCTGCTCTTCGGTGAATCCCAACAGGCGGAACATGTGATCTTGCAACTCGCTGTCGTGGATACGGATAGAACCACCGCCCAGTTCCACACCGTTGATAACCATATCGTAGGCATTGGCTCGCACAGCGCCCGTATCGGTATCGAGCAAGGGGATATCTTCGGCTTTGGGCGAAGTGAAGGGATGGTGCATGGCATAGAAGCGTTGAGTCTCATCGTCCCACTCAAACAGCGGGAAGTCGATAACCCACAACGGAGCAAATGTATCTTTGTCGCGCAAGCCCAGACGAGAGCCCATCTCCAAGCGCAATTCGCACAAGGCTTTGCGTGTTTTCATCGTAGGTCCGGCCAAAATCAGCAACAGGTCGCCCGGTTTGGCACCGAAACGTTCGCCCCACTTCTTCAGGTCGTCGGCCGAGTAGAACTTATCGACCGAAGACTTGGGCGTACCGTTCTCGTCGAAGCGGACATAAATCAGCCCCTTGGCACCGATTTGCGGACGTTTCACAAACTCGGTCAACTCATCGAGTTGCTTGCGTGAATAGGTGGCACACCCTTCGGCACAGATACCGCCCACATACTCGGCACTGTCGAATACGCCGAAGTTATGACCCTCGGTCAAATCTTTCAGTTCGACAAAGCGCATGCCGAATCGCATATCGGGTTTGTCGCTACCGTAGTATTTCATGGCATCGGCCCAAGTCATGCGCAGGAAAGGCTCGTTAAACTCGATACCGCGTATTTTCTTGAACAGGTGCTTGATCATTCCTTCGAAGATATTGAGAATATCCTCTTGCTCGACAAACGACATCTCGCAGTCGATTTGAGTAAACTCGGGTTGACGGTCGGCACGCAAGTCTTCGTCGCGGAAACATTTCACAATTTGGAAATAGCGATCGAAGCCCGATACCATCAACAACTGTTTCAGCGTTTGAGGCGACTGAGGCAATGCATAGAACTCACCCGGATTCATTCGCGAAGGCACCACAAAGTCGCGAGCACCCTCGGGAGTTGACTTGATAAGTACAGGGGTCTCCACCTCCAGGAAGTTCAGCTCATCGAGATAACGGCGCACCTCAAAGGCCATCTTATGACGCAACTCGAGATTGCGGCGTACAATGGGACGACGCAAGTCGAGATAACGATACTGCATACGGATATCGTCGCCACCATCCGACTCGTCCTCGATAGTAAAGGGCGGAGTCTCGGCCGTGTGGAGCACAACCAACTTCTCGGCAATGATTTCGATATCGCCCGTCGGCAGATTGGGATTCTTGTTTGAGCGCTCGGTCACCATGCCCGTTACCTGTATCACATATTCACGGCCCAGTTTATTGGCCTGGTCGCACAAAGCGGCATTGGTCTCTTGGTTAAATACCAACTGGGTGATGCCATAGCGATCGCGCAAATCGACAAAAGTCATACCACCCATCTTACGGCTACGTTGTACCCAACCGGCCAAAGTCACCTTCTGACCCACATGGCTCAACCGTAACTCTCCACATGTATTCGTTCTATACATTGTTGTAGAATTTATTTTGTTTGTTATTTATTTCGGTTATTATGACACTCGAGATTACCCGAATGTCCATGCAAAATTAAAATAAAACATCGGTAAACAGATATGTTTTACCCAAGAATTTGATAAAAATGTAAAGGCATAGTTGCCGATACGAAAAAAAGCAGTAAATTTGCTGCGCCTGAAAAGAAAGGGCTATTTATTCGTTTCGGGGTGTAGCGCAGTCCGGTTAGCGCACCTGCTTTGGGAGCAGGGGGTCGTGGGTTCGAATCCCGCTACCCCGACGAGACAAAAGGTTATCGATTCCCAAACATGAATCGGTAACCTTTTTAAGTTATATTCGCTATGAGAATAAATGGTAAGATAGCTTCGCAGGACTGCACAGCAAAACTTCTTCTTAAAAATATCCAAAATAATATATTTAATGATTGATTTATACCAGGGATAGAATTTAAGCACTTAATTTGCAGCAATAACAGCTCTATAATAGATGACATGATATGAAAAAAAATTTTACTTTTAACCCTCTCGTTTGTAGCCCTGATACAGGCTCAAGCTACCCCTCAGGTGCGTGTAGCCACAAAATCTGAGTCGCAACTTCGTGCCAATGCCCCGGCAGCGGCTGGACAAATCACCTTTCACCCCAATGGCGGAGAAGGTAGCATGGATCCGTTGACCAATCTGTCGGATGGCGACGAATTCAAGCTTCCACGCAATACCTTCCAGCGAATCGGATTCAAATTTGTAGGCTGGACCAATATGGAGGGGGGTAATGACCCGTTCTATCAAGACGAATACCCCACATTCAACTACTATTCCTATAACTCCGACCTGTATGCCGTGTGGGAACCCGAGGATTCTGCTCTGGAGCTGTCGTTCGATGCCAACGGCGGCGAGGGAACCATGGAGCCGATATATGTGCGAGCCAACCAGGAGATTCTGGTTCCTCCCCATCGGTTCACGGCTCCCGAAGAGGGGTACGAATGCAAAGGCTACGGCGAGTCGCCCGACGACTTCGCCCGTTATCGCATAGGCGGAATAGCATCGTTTACCCAATCGATCAAACTCTACGCCTTCTGGTCGCCCATGAACCCGTCGGTCGGCGGCAACAGCGAAGAATACAAGGGCCAGACCATATTCTTCGAAGGCGTGAATATAGCCCCCGAAGACTGGTATGTCACCAGCGACCCCCCCTACCGAATCTATGCCGAGTGGAAAGAGGGTTGCGGTTGGTACGATGCCGCACAAGACTGGCTTAACTTCTGCTGGGCCGGTGCCGCCTCCGATGCCATTCACTGGAGGCTCGACCGCAACAAGGAGTATGTCGATCGTTACCGGCTGGATCACGATGTTCCCGAATTTGGCTATGCTGGGAAAGGAGTATCGGATGTCTTTCACTTCTTTATGGCAAAATGGCTTAAAAACGAAGGTTGTTACCCAAGTATCGGCTTCAACTGGTTTATCAATGGAATAGACGATAACGTACAAGAATCGGCCAAAGGTCAAGGAGGCCTGTTCCGTGATGTATTTGGCAATAAAGCTTTGGTGAGTTTCCTGGTTTCGACCAACCGTCGCTCATTCAACCAATTCGTTCAGGAAGCTCTCAAGAATCGCCGGATGATAACTATCGACGAATACAATATGGCCGGCGCCCACGCCATCGCCTGCTGGGGATTTGAGTTCGACGACGAGGGTTATGTCTGTGCACTCTATTACAGCGACCCGGCTTCCTCCTGGAACAATACCCAAACCGGACGAGATTTATCGCTCGGCAGAATTGAGGTCAAGTATCATTCGGAATCCGATTGGAGCCCCTATATGGCCACCGAGACCCTGATTAACGGCGAGATTGTAAAAGGCGAGGTTCCCATCATCCGTATCTATTCCTACGACCAGGGCACCCAATACTGGGAGGACTATTTCGATTCGAATCCTTCCTCCATAGTGACGGTAACTCAACCGACCAACGATGAACCCGAAGAGTACTACGACCTGCAAGGCCGTCGGGTACTTCACCCCCAAAAGGGTTTCTACATCACCAAAAGTGGAAAGAAAGTGATCATACGCGAGTAACCGGGTAACCCTCGATAAAGATTTTGTTCCGCTGCAGGCTCCAGCCACGAGCCTGCAGCGGGGCAAAATCTTTCTATTCTAGGCCATTTAGCCACAGTTCACCTACGCTCCTACCTCTATGAATAAAATCGTCACGATCCCGATCTAAGTCCCCTCACCATAACGAGCGACCAAACAATCTGCGGTACAAACATGTTTCCTCCGTATGGTTAAACTTGAAACATTTATGGCTCTATTCCGGTTGCTTCACAAGCCCGACAAGGCCATCGTAGGACGATACATACAAGGGAAATCAATAGCCGAGATCGCTCGTGAACTGGATTGCTCACAATCGGTCGTGAGCGAAACGATTTATCGGTTTCGGCAACAATTGAAAAAGGAGAGGCACCCTCCAATCTGAATCCTTCGGCCAATCCGGCTCCAGAGCAACAGCCGTCTTTCGGCAACAAGTCACGGCTTCTCCCACATTACAGACTCAAACATGGAAGATAAAAAAAGAAAGGTTATCCGATATCACATCGGATAACCTTTCGAGAGAGGCAGTCTTTTTTCAGACTGATTGATAATCTAAAACAATCTTAGATTATTTCTTAAACAGTTTTTGGCTACGAACTACGTTGCCGTTTTGCATCTTCACTACATATACAGCCGAAGAGAGGTCAGATACGTTAGCCGATTCGGGGTTGTTGTTCAAGTATTTAACCAACTGACCATCGGTCGTATAGATCCAAGCCTTCTCTACGTTGTTGAAGTAGATCATGTCGCTCGTAACCGTGGGATACATCTTCGAGATTGAAGAGAGACCACCGTTTTCGTTGACTACGTTCTCGATACCCGATACTTCGTTCATCTCAGGTTCGTCGGCAACACCTTGATCGCGGAACTCGGTATAGCTAACAGCCGGTACACGACCAGGATTATTACCGGTAACCTCTACATCGAAGTCGATCGAGAAACCTTTTTGCGTTCCGCCCGTGGGACCCGGGTGCGTGAACCAAGCATCGGAGAATACAAGACGCATGCGGCTTGTACCTACAACAGCGTCCTCGGGAACACGAATAACAAAGGTCGAACCCGTAGCAATAGAGTCAGTACCCGAGTTCAGTTTACCAACCTCCATAATCAACTCATCGGTAGTAGCATCGAAGATATAGTTGAGGTCCCAATCGATATAGCCTTTACCAAAGCACCATTTCAAACCATCATCACTGCTGGTTTCGGTAGCAGCAACCGAACCTTTAATAGTAACGGTTACAGCCTGACCTTGAGCAACAACCAATTTTTGATCGGTTACTCTCAGATAGTTATCACCACCGACAGGCGTATTTCTCGAATAGTTGATGTTTTCTGTAGCACCAGTCGTTACCAAAGAGGCTAACCAACGGCAATTTTGAGCCGTTTCGTAACCATCGGCATTCGAATCCAAATAGGTCTTGTCATACAAATCGGGATTAGGCTCGGGCAAGGTCTCAGTAGAACGAACGATGTGAACCCATTCGATGGGCGAATAGGTCTTCATATCTCTCGAAACCGAACGGATACCGATATAGGGATCGTCGTTTTCGTTCTCGAACTGAATGTTACCCAGGTAGGCCGACCAGGTAGAGGTACGACCAACTTCCGATACACGACCATTTTCACCATTCTTGTAGAAGAGTTCGAAGTGGTCGATATTTACCTCGTCGTTATAAATCATACCATAGTCCAAACGAGCAGGCGAGAAACCGGTAGGATCTACGCCCCAAGTCAGTTTCACCGACAGAGAAGAGGTGGTCTCTTCTTTCACCTCGGCGATGATGCTTTCGCCATCGATACCGGCAGGAGCCGAAACAGCGCGGTCGTCGCTCAACATGAGTTGACCGATCATGATCTTATAGTTGTCAACCGAAGAACCTTTTACACGGAAACCGATGTATTCGATTACATCACCAGCACCGAGACCGGTGAGAGCAAGTTCTTTCTCTTCCCAAGTTGCACCAGCCAGATCGCCTACGGGGAATTCCAACCAAGTGTCTTCATTGAATTTCTTCAGGATGAGGTAAAGATTCGAGGCATTCGTACCCTCAACACCCGATTTCACGGCAATCGTAGCTTTGGGATTACCGCTGGCAACATTCAGTTTGGCACGATAGATCACTACATCCGAACCCGTCGAAGAGGGAGTTCCTTTCAAGCGTAAGCACGAACCACCGATATAAGCATCCTCGTGAGTAAACTCGGCATCGATTTCGGTCGAACGATTTTTGGTATTCGATTGATAGATCAACCAACGATAGGTAGGCACATAGTCTTGTTGACCCATGTTGTACCAGCTACCAAATGTTCTTTTACCTTTGTAGGCATAGAAATCACCGTTACCCAGTGTAAAGTTGGTATTGAAGGGCAGATCGCCTTGGATGGCCGTACGTTCGGGAACGAACTCGGCCAAACCGCAGAACGAAGCCAACTGTTGATCGGCTTGGCTCGGATTACCCACTTGGAATGTATTCGTATTAGAAGGAGCCGGACGATAAATAGGCGAACGATAGCCACCCGAGAAACCTTTTTCCAACAGCTTCTGGTAATTGGACTGCATGTCCATTGAGCTAACGCCCACTACATACTGGAAGAAACGGCTTATTTTGTGCTCACCCCACAAGCAGAGACCGCAACGCTTGGTATCTTCATCTTTATTTAATTGATTCCAGCTAAGGTTCATGTGACGATACCAACCACCGGCATAGAGACCATCAGCTGTACCCATAGCCTGCTCGGCAGCCAGAACCGACGAGCCCATCAAAGAGTAAGCGAAATCACCTCCATTGTAGTTCAGCATCAAATCGGCTGTTTTAACACCATTGGATCCATAAAGGGCTTTGGCATTACGAGAGCTAAGGCCTTGTTGTGCAGTGTATATTCCGATATGGAAACTGTCGAATCCAATCTCTTTGGCCCGTTGGTAGAGAGCCTGGTGAAAAGCGATCACATCAGGTTGAGTATAGCCAGTATCCTCGAAATTGTAGTTGATACCGTCGAGACCCAGATAAATCAAGGCATTCAACAAAGCATCGACATAACGGAAAGAACCGTCTTCGTTCTTGGTTGTGATAAACTGGATATAGGTACCCGAGGTTGTACCCCAGCTTTCGAAGAACTTGATACCCGAGAACATATGAGTACCGTTTTTGTGAGCAGCATCGGCCCACGAACCGGGAGCTTGCAGGATAGAGTGGTTCCAGGCACCATAGAGGTTGGTGTAGTTCCACATCGAGAATACATCGCTATGGAAAACCGAACTGGGATAACCGCCCACCATATCACCTTGACCGGTAGGTGTATTCATCCACAACCGACGGGTAGCATACACATCGGGATTCACATTTTTCGAAGCATCCTCCATGATGGTAGCAGGACGCACGTGTGAACGCGAGAACTCCAAATCCATGTTGAAGCCGGCGGCTTCAAACTCCTCTTTGGTAGGGAATTTGCGACCCTTATCGGCTGCATGAGCAAACAAGCTTAGCAGCGAATCGTTGTCCCATGGAGTAAAGTCAAAAATCTCAGTCGATGCAGACGCGGGATAGGTTACATCCTGTGCCTGCACATTTCCGGCTACGCCACACAGCAGCAAAGCCGCACCGAATACAGTAAACTTCTTCATGATAAAAACTTTAAATTTAGAATTTTGTAATTATTATAGCGAGGAGCGAGAGAAGCGCCCGAGAGGAAGCCTCTCTCACTCTTGGACTATACGGTTTTAGAAATTGGCACCGGGAACATCCCACCATACGCGGGTACCTTGCGTATCGCTTCCTCCCAGAGCTTCGAGACCCGATGTAGAGATATCGGACAAACCTACCGACGTGTCACGACCGGGCAGAGGTATCTTGCGGATAATATCGCCTTGTACCAAGCTACCATCACCATCACCCACATTCAGCACTTCGAACTGTTTGGGATAGCCCGTGCGGCGCAAGTCGTTCCAAGCCTCGTAGGAGTACGGAAAACCGGCGATAAACTTCTGGGTAATAATCTTCTCGAGTTTCGTCTCTTGCGAGTCGCCTTCGTTCCATTTCACACCAATGGTAGTCACACTCTCAATATCGTTGCTGTGATCCATCGGGTCAACATACTGGTAGGCAACAGCCTCGGCCTGATTCAAATAGGCATCGACCTTTTGGCTATAAGTTGACTGGGTACGATTCTCTACCTGGGCATTGCGAATACCATCTTCATAGAACTGTTGGGCGGTACCACCCATATTCCAACCACGCAGAGCACCCTCGGCACGCAGGAACTGTACCTCGGAAACCTTCATCAGATACAACGGAGCCAAACTGAGGCGATCATTGTTTATGCTCGAATAGGCTACACGGGGATTCACATCCAAGGTTTGACCGGAAGACATAGCCATACCGGCACGAAGGCCAATAACCCGGGTCTTTGCAGGCTCTATGACCGTAGGATCGGCCGTATTGACGATTTGAGCGGAATTCTTATCGAAAAGCAAATAGTCATCCTGCGTATAGGGGTGATTCAAACTGAACAATATGCTCTCGAACGAGGCATTCAACCGGGTATCGTTCCACAACGAACTGATATCGATCAGAGGATGAGTGAAACCCGATACCATGGGATCCAAACAAATTTCCTGAGCTACCGACTCGATAACCCCATCACGAACAGCCTCCTCGGCCCACTGTTTGGCCTTGGCAGGATCAACCTTGACGATGTGCATGGCCATACGCAACTTCAACGAATTGGCAAATCGGCGCCAACTTTCGATCGAAAGGTCTTTGGTCACCCAATCACATTGCATCAGGATGGCTCCGATTTTGCTTTTGTACCAGTCGGGACGAGTCTCGTAATGCTTCAAGCAGGCATTGATGGTATCGAGATTATCGACAATCGATACATAGATATCCGACATCTTATTGAAGGTAAAGGGATTGCTCTCCTTGTTAGACTTGTGGTCAACATAGGGGATAGAGCCATAGAGGTCGGTTACCTCTTGAGACGAATAGTCGAAGAGCAACAAACCGATGGCTTTCAACTCGGGAATCGAGTCGATTTGCGGGTGGTTCAACAGATTCACCACGTTGTTCTTCACATTCAGGAAGGATCCGTAAGGACCGTCGGAGTAACGTTGGTTGTAATAATAGGTAGAGGGAAGTACACCACCGTCGCCATGCGAGAAGTTGTGGGGTACCACAAAATAACCGGCATAGTTATCGACCGTGATACTGTATTGATATTGATACTGGTGAGCCCCAGGCAGATTTCCCTCTTTGCCACCACGCATACAATACTGGGCGGTGGAGAGTTGGAAGATATTGTTACTCAATTGCTGTTCGGCATAACTGAAGCCCTCTTCCGAAATCTGCTTCCAATAGTCAATACTATCGGCCTTACCTTTATAAACAACCGGGTCCAATTCGGTCTGACCACCGGTAAAGGTATCGGTAGGCATATCGAAATCCAAACACGAGTGCAGAGTCGCGGCAGCAAGCACCACACCAAATGTTGTTAAAACTGTTTTTCTCATATTTCTATTTGTTATTTGCTATGACTTAAAAATCAATTTTCAAATTCACACCAACCGAACGGGTCGAAGGCATATTGAATACATCGAATGCACCCAAACCGTTTTTGGTCGAGAGGGCGATATCGGGATCAACCGGAGCGTCCTTGTAGATGAAGAAGAGGTTACGACCCACTACCGAAAGCGACAGGTTGCGGATAACACCACCGAAGAGGTTGTGGAACGAATAACCCAGCGAGAGCTCGGCCAGACGGAAGTTGGTAGCATCATATACATATTGCGAACCGAAACGGTTACCACCTACGGCTTGGTAGTACTCTTGAATAGGAGCTACGTTGCCGTCGGGCATAATCATACCCGGTTTGGTTTTCGAACCGTCAGGCGAAGTCCACAAGAGATTGTGAGCGGCTGCATAGTCGCGGGCATCGCCTACCCGTTTCGAAACGCCTTGATAGTCGAGGTAAGCCTCGGTGAGCGAAATAACCTTACCACCGATGCGGCCGTTAACCAGGAAGTAGAGCGAGAGGTCTTTCCAAGTAATGGTGTTACCCCAACCCAGTTGGAAATCGGAGTTCATGTTGCCCAAGTAAACATAGTCGGTCGTACTCAATTGGGGAGCACCCTCGGAGCTCAACCAGATGCTGCCATCGGCATTGCGACGGAAGTCGAGAGCATACATGTCACCATAAGAACCACCTTCGTCGTAACGAACCACGATATTACCACCGGCAATCTTCTGCTCAAGTTTGGCCGAGTTACCCTGGTCATCTTTGAAGGTCTTCAAAATCTTGTTGTCGTTATACGAGAAGTTAACCGAGGTTCTCCACATCCAGTCTTTCGAGAAGTTGAGCGAGTAAGAGAGCGTAGTCTCAATACCTTGGTTACGAATCATACCGGTATTGACGGGTTTGATTTTACCACCCGTGGTTGCCTGCAGGAAGTAGCTGTTGCACAGGCGAGTGTGATAGTAGGTCAAATCCCAGTTGAGGGCACTCTCGAAGAACGATACATCGAAACCGGCCTCGAACGATTTGGAAGTCTCGGGCAGCGGGTTGTCGAAGTAACCATAGGTCGAAGCGGCAATAGCTCCCGTAGCCAAATCGGCATTACCCATGCTGAACACCTCGTTGGGGATCGAGTTACCTACCTCACTATACGATGCACGCAGTTTCAAGTGAGTGATAAACTCGGGCATGGTGATGTATTTGTGCATCAAAGTATTGGCACCTACCGAGAAGTAACCGTAGTTATCGGGAGTACCGCGATACTCAAACTGTTTGAAGGCACGGTACCAGTCTTGACGGTAGCTACCTTCCAAATATACATAATCCTTATAACCTACCTGACCGGTGAAGAAGAGGCCCTTGTCCCAGTTGGACGAAAGCGAATAGGCATTCAAGTTATTGCTTCCCCACATGGCATTGGGCTCGAAGAAGTTGATGCGGGTAGGCAACTCGTTCATATTGGTATAGGAGAAATAGGTGGCACGAGTCCATATCTTTTGGGTTTCGCCTTTCACCGTGTGACCTACCCAACCGGCCGATGCCGATACCGAGAAGTCTTTGATCTCTTTGTTATAGCTCAACATGGCATCTACATAGACGTCGTTACTCCAGAGGAGGTCTTGTCCATACATACCGTAGTCTTCGATAGCAGCCACATTCTGGGTAGTAGCATAACGATTGGTGAAGCCTTTGTATTTGGCACGATCCATGTTCAAACGACCTTGAACTTTCAAGCCGGGGATAATTTCGTAGCTGGCCGAAATGTATCCATAGGCACGCTCTTCGGTATTCTCACTTTGGTTTACATTAGTAATCCAGTAGGGGTTGTTGTTACCCGGCGAGAAATAGGCCCACTGTTGCATGGGACCCGACAGTTGGGTAGTAGCCGAGGGAACCCATTGTCTCTGGTCATTGTAATAGCCATAGATATTCGAGGTCCAGGTACCTTGGCCCATGTAGTTCTTGCGATAGTAGTCCATGTCGATGTTTCGCGGCATGCGATACAAGTCGTACAAGGGGTTCATGACCGTACCACCACCGGGGCGGTTCTTGGTCTTGGCATGAACGTAGTTCAACGACAGGTCGATATTCAGTTTCTTTTTGAACAGCGAGTAGTTCTGACGGAACGAGAAGGTGTTACGTTGATAGGTGTTGTTGGGCACCATACCGTCGGAGTATGAGTTGGCATACGAGAAGTAGGAACGAACCTTCTCGGTACCACCGCTAATCGAAACTGAGTTGTTGTAGGTAGCACCCGTTTCGAAGAAGTCGGAGATATCGTCCTTGGCATAGTTGCGCAGGTGTGCTCCCTGATAAGCAAGCTCCTCGGGAGTCATGTCGCTTATCTTCTTGCCCCAGCTCTCAAGCGAAAGCGTATTGGCAGCCAGGTTTACATCGGCACCATAAGTGTTTTGAATCTGGGGAAGAACCAGCGGCGTCTCGAACGTTACGTTGGAGTTTACGCTCACCGATACACTACCCTCTTTACCACGCTTGGTGGTAATCATCAGCACACCGTTGGCAGCAGCACTACCGTACAGGGCGGCGGCATTGGCACCTTTCAAGATGTTGATGCTCTCGATATCGTCGGGGTTCACCAGCGAAAGAGCATCACCACCCTCGGCCGTGCTCGAATAGGTAAGGGCGCTTCCATCGCTACTCCACGACGAAGCGGCACCACCAATCTGGTTGGTCATAGGGATACCATCGATAACGATAAGCGGGCTGTTGTTACCCATAACCGATTTGTTACCACGCAACAAGATTTTGGAAGTACCACCGGCACCACCGGCACTCTGTGTAATCGTTACACCAGCAGCCTTACCTTGTAGTGAGTTTACAAAGTTGGCATCCTGTACTTTCATCAGCTCGTCGCCTTTAATCTCTTGAGTAGCATAGGTCAGCGACGACTCTTTACGGGTAATACCCATGGCCGTTACAACAACTTCGTCGAGAAGTTTGTCGTTGCTGTCCATCACTACATCGATTTTGCTTTGTCCGTTGATAGCTTTCTTGATGGTTTCATAACCGATATAGGAAAACTCCAACTCGTTGCTCCCTGCAGGAACTTTAATAGAATAGTTACCGTCAATGTCGGTTGCTACCACTACATTGGTACCTACTACCTTTACGGTAAGACCGATAAGAGTCTCGCCCGAGGGGTCGGTTACCGTACCGGTAACAACTTTTGTTCCTGCGGCTACATTCTGATTTACACTCTTGACCTGTGTCGCACTCGACGCCACAGCCGGGGCTGCACTAGCATGCGCAGCAGTACCGATTCCAAAACCTGAAACCAGTACAAAAGCTACAATAATTGCTTTTAGATTTCTTCTATACATACGTGTATTTATAGGTATTCGAATACTAAAAAAATAAATTTACCTCTCTCATAAAATCTGTTTACTTTTTCCTCATAGGCCTTATATTAATAATGTTATATAAATTTATTTTAGCTGTAAAAAAGACACGAAAATAAACCCTATTCTCACTCATGAAGTTACAACTTGTGAGAACAGTTCTCCTTACAATTTATAAATGATATATAGTTTTTCTAAACA
The DNA here is from genome assembly GCF_002161555.1 of Barnesiella sp. An55. Classification (GTDB taxonomy): domain Bacteria; phylum Bacteroidota; class Bacteroidia; order Bacteroidales; family Barnesiellaceae; genus Barnesiella; species Barnesiella merdipullorum. The sequence continues at coordinate 238,026 of NZ_NFHZ01000001.1, forward strand.
AGAGTATTGCTTTTTCATGGTTTATTCTCAGGTTTCTCATAACTAATTAATACATTTTGCTATTTCTCTATATTTATATAACCCTTTTTCGGGGATTACCCCTAGTCAAAAATCAATATTTTTTTCCTTTTCATAAGAAGTAATATTAAAATATAGCGCATAAAAGGTTAAAACAAATTGATTTTCAATGATTTTTAAATTGATATCATTAGCATGTTTTTTTTATCTCCCATCTCATTTTTTTTACGATTGGGGATTTCGACAGCTATTCTCATTCACTACTCTAAAGATAGGAAGTAATCTTCTCGTGACTATCCTATCTTTATCCTCATGGCTCGAAGATCCTATTCATTCCTCTTAAATATTGTAATAATACAATGGCGGTTGCAGAAAAAAAGCGTATTTTTGCAAACTATTTCATTCTTCTTTAAATTAGGATTATTGTGTTTCGGCACTAAAAACAACGAATTTGAACTTTATGACTAAACTTTCTTTTGAAAATATTCGGCGTATGCTACGAAGAATCGGAGGGTATTTGCTGTTGCTGCAAAAACAACTTCGCCGACTTTCATTACGTACATGGATGTACATAGCCATAGGCCTATTGCTGATAGGTGGTGGTTTATACTGGTTTTTACGGCCAGCTCCTCCGGGCCCCGATCTTCCGATTGTCGAGGTTGAGCCTGTGACGACCGACGATGTAGAGATCTATGGCGAATATGTGGGGCGCATCAGAGCCCAGCAGTTTGTCGAGATACGGGCTCGGGTCGAGGGATTCCTCGAACGGATGCTCTTCGACGAAGGTACTTATGTAAAAAAGGGGCAACCTCTATTCATCATCGACCCCAAACAGTATCAGGCCCGAGCCAACAAGGCCAAGGCCCAATTGAACAAGAACAAGGCTTTGGCTTTGAAAGCCGAGCGGGATCTGGAGCGTATCCGCCCGCTGTACCAACAAAATGCGGCCAGCCAACTCGACCTCGACAACGCCATTGCGTCGTATGAAAGTGCAAAAGCCGAGGTGGAAATGAGCGAAGCCGACCTCATCCAGGCCGAAACAGCCTTGGGATATACGACCGTGAGTTCGCCCATCTCGGGATACATATCGGAGCGCAACGTCGATATAGGTACCCTCGTAAGCCCCGGCGGACAGTCACTGCTGGCTACGGTCGTGAAGAGCGACACGGTTCGCGTCGATTTCAGCATGACAGGCCTCGACTATCTGAAGAGTAAAGCTCGTAACGTGAATCTGGGTCAGAAAGATACGACCCGCACGTGGGAGCCCTACATCACCATCACCCTGCCCGACAACTCGGCTTACCCGCAACGCGGTATTGTCGATTTTGCCGACCCCCAGGTCGATCCCAAAACGGGAACCTTTTCGGTGCGGGCCGAGATGCCCAACCCCGAACACATCCTGCTCCCGGGTCAGTTTACCAAGGTACGGCTTCTGCTCGACGTGCGCGAGAAGGCAGTCGTAGTCCCCACCAAAGCCATTGTTATCGAAAAAGGTGGTGCCTACATCTTTGTCGTGCGGGCCGATAGTGTGGCCGAGCGTCGTATGGTCGAACTGGGTCCCGAAGTCGGAAACAACGTAATCATCGAGCGGGGGCTCGTACCCAATGAAAATATTGTTGTGGAAGGATACCACAAACTCACTCACGGCGACAAAGTGATTCCGTCGGTCTATCGAAAGGAGTCGGAAGAAGACCGTTCTAAAAACTAATGAATTATGAAATCGGACTTCTTTATTGACAGGCCCATATTCTCGATTGTCATCTCAATCGTGATTGTTATCGTGGGTGTACTGGGACTCATTCTGCTCCCCATTGACCAATACCCACAGATTGTCCCGCCGGTAGTCAAGGTATCGGCCTCCTACCCCGGTGCAAGTGCGCAAACCGTCACCCAGGCGGTAGCCACGCCCATCGAGCAGGAGCTGAACGGAACTCCCGGCATGCTCTATATGGAATCGACCAACAGCAACTCGGGTAGCTTCTCGGCCACCATTACGTTCGATATCTCGACCGACCCCGACCTGGCTGCTGTCGAAATACAGAACCGGGTAAAACAGGCCGAAGCCCGACTCCCGGCCGAGGTTGTCCAAAACGGCATCTCGGTAGAGAAACAGGCATCGAGCCGATTGATGACCGTTACGCTGCGGTCGAGCGACCCGAAATTCGACGAGATATACCTCAGTAACTACGCCACGCTCAACGTGCTGGACATGTTGCGACGGGTCAAGGGCGTAGGTAGCGTATCCAATGTGGGTAGCCGCTACTATGCCATGCAGATATGGGTGCAACCCGACCGGCTGGCCAACCTCGGCCTCACAGTCGATGACTTGCAAAAGGCCTTGAAAGATCAAAACCGCGAATCGGCCGCCGGTGTGCTGGGGCAACAGCCTATCAGCAACATTGACGTGACTACCCCTATCATTGCACAAGGCCGGTTGTCGTCGGTTGCCGAATTTGAAGAGATTGTCATTCGAGCCAACCCCGACGGGTCACTGATACGTCTGCGCGACGTAGCTCGCATCTCGCTCGAAGCCCAGTCATACAACACCGAGAGCGGTATCAACGGAGGCAATGCTGCCGTGCTGAACATCAACATGCTACCTGGAGCCAATGCCATGGAGGTTGCCAAATCGGTCAAGAAAGAGATGGATGCCATAAGCCGCAATTTCCCCGAAGGTATCACCTATGAGATTCCATTCGATATGACCTCCTACATCTCGCAATCGATCAGCGAGGTGTATCACACTCTTTTCGAAGCCCTCATCCTGGTAATCCTGGTTGTATTCCTTTCGTTACAGAACTGGCGGGCCACACTCATCCCGGTGATTGCCGTACCCATCTCGTTGATAGGAACGTTTGGTATCATGCTGGCCTTTGGATTCTCGCTCAACATGATGACCCTTTTGGGACTTATCCTGGCCATCGGTATCGTAGTGGACGATGCCATCGTGGTGGTGGAGAATGTCGAGCGCATCATGAACGAAGAGCACCTCGACCCCTACACGGCAACCAAAAAGGCCATGCGGGGACTGGGCAGCGCCATTATCGCCACCTCGCTGGTATTGTGTGCCGTGTTTGTTCCGGTAAGTTTCCTGGCAGGAATCACCGGCCAACTTTATCGCCAGTTTACCATCACGATTGCCGTGTCGGTACTCATTTCGACAGTAGTCGCCCTTACGCTGAGTCCGGCCATGTGCGCACTGTTGCTTCGCCCCGAATCGGGCAAGAAGAAAAACAAAGTGTTCCGATATATCAACCTGTGGCTGGCTTTCGGTAACCGGCTCTACGAGCGACTCATTCGCATGGGTTTGAAAAATCCGCGCCGGGTTTTAACCGCCTTTGGGCTCTCACTGATTGCTATTTGGCTGCTCAACAAAGTAGTGCCCCAGAGTTTCATGCCGCAGGAAGACCAGGGATACTTTACCGTAGAATTGGAATTGCCCGAGGGTGCTACACTCGAGCGCACCCGCAGTGTGACCGACCGGGCCATGAACTATCTGCTCTCGCGCGACGACGTATCCTATGTGCTCAACGTAACCGGATCGAGTCCTCGCGTGGGAACCAACCAGTCACGAAGCCAGCTGACCGTTATTCTCAAACCCTGGGAAGAGCGCAAGTCGTCAAACCTGCGTGAAATCATGGAAGAGATACGGCACGAATTTCAGCAATACCCCGAGAGCAAGGTCTATCTGAGTACACCACCGGTTATTCCGGGATTGGGTAGTTCGGGTGGTTTCGAGATGGTACTCGAAGCTCGCAGCGACGCCAGCTACGAAGACTTGCAACGGGCTACCGATACTCTACTCTATTATGCCTCGCAACGTAAAGAGATAAGCGGCTTGTCCTCGTCTATCCAGAATGATATTCCACAACTTTACTTCGACGTGGATCGCGACAAGGCACAAATGCTGGGTGTCAAGATATCCGATATATTCTCGACGCTCAAAACCTTTACGGGGTCGATTTATGTAAACGACTTCAATATGTTCAACCGTATTTACCGGGTTTACATCCAGGCCGAAGCTCCCTATCGAGCCCACAAAGAGAATCTGGGACTCTTCTTCGTCAAAGGTAGCAACAATGCCATGATACCCATCACGGCTCTCGGTACCACATCCTATACAACGGGACCGGGAACCATACGACGATTCAACATGTTTACCTCGGCCACCATATCGGGCGAGGCTGCTCCGGGCTACAGTTCGGGACAAGTCATGACCATACTCGAAGATATCGCCAAGAAGCACCTTCCTTCCAATATTGGCGTAGAATGGAGCGGTCTCTCTTACCAGGAGAAGCACGTGAGCGGACAGACCGGCTATGTGCTGGCCTTGGCCCTGCTCTTTGTATTCCTCTTCCTGGCCGCCCAGTATGAAAGCTGGTCTATCCCGGTAGCCGTAATCCTATCGCTACCGATAGCCGGTGTAGGAGCCTACTTGGGTAACTGGATTTGTGGCCTCGAAAACAACATCTACTTCCAGATAGGCTTGGTCATGCTCATCGGTCTGGTAGCCAAAAATGCTATTCTTATCGTCGAGTTTGCCAAAGACGAGGTGGAACAAGGGAACAACGTGGTCAATGCGGTTATCAAAGCGGCCCACCTGCGGTTCCGCCCCATTGTGATGACCTCGCTGGCCTTCATCCTTGGCATGTTGCCGCTCGTCTTTGCCAGCGGTCCGGGTTCGGCCAGCCGCCAAGGTATCGGTACCGGTGTATTCTTTGGTATGATCGTGGCTATCACGATAGGCATTATCTTTGTTCCCCTGCTCTTTGTATGGGTTTACAAGTTGAAATTTAAACTGACGAAACGATGAAAGCGATAAAAATAATTCTATCCATATCTCTGGCGGTGCTCGTTTTGACCGGCTGCTCTATCCAGAAACGCTGTCAAGCGCCCGAACTTAACCTGCCGGACGAAATTATCGCAGGAGAGAACGATACCCTCACCCTTGCCGACATGGCCTGGTGGGAACTTTATTCCGATTCGACCCTAACCAAACTCATCAACAAAACGTTGAACAACAACCGCAACATGCGTGCCGCCGAAGCTCACATCAGACAGATGCAAGAGCTGTATCGGGTAAACAAGGCATCGCTGTGGCCATCGATCAGCGCCCAAGCGTTTGCCGACCGCGAGACCAATGCCTACTATGGCGAAAAGGTAAGCATCGAACCCGAACTGAGCCTCAAGGCTTCGTTGAGTTGGGAGATAGATTTGTGGGGCAGCCTGCGCTGGGGCAAGAAAAAGGGTGCAGCCGAATACCTATCGTCGGTAGAGGCAGCCCGAGCCATGCAAATGACCCTGATTGCCGAGACGGCTACCGCCTACTTCGAACTGGTAGCGCTGGATCAAGAGCTCGAGATTGTTCTGCAAACGGTAAAAACTCGTGAAGAGAGCGTAAACCAGGCCCGCTTGCGGTTCGAGGGCGGACTCACCTCCGAGACGGCCTATCAACAGGCTCAGGTAGAGCTGGCCAACGCTTCGGCCCTCATCCCTAATCTGGAACAAAAGATTGCCTTGAAAGAGAACCAGATAGCTGTCTTGTCGGGCGAATACCCCTCCAAGATAGAACGTGGCAACTTCGATATGAATATCTCTTTGCCCGAGGATATGCCCATAGGTCTCCCCTCTACCCTGCTGCAACGTCGTCCCGATGTGCGGCAAGCCGAGCAACAGTTGAAGTCGGCAATGGCTTCGGTGGGCATCGCCTATGCCGACCGTTTTCCCCGGCTCACCATCAATCTGGTAGGCGGTTTTGAGAATGACGAATTGCGAGGCTATTTCGAGTCTCCCTTCTCCTATGTAGCCGGTAATTTGGTAGCTCCTATCTTCTCATTCGGGAAAAAGAAAGCGCAATACAAGGCGGCAATGGCGGCCTACGACGAAAAGCGCTATGCCTATGAACAAAAGGTACTCGAGGTATTTCGCGAAGTAAACGATGCCGTTATCACTTATCAAAAGAAGAGACGCACGTCGGAGTTGCAGCTCAACCTCTTCGAGGCGGCTCAAAAGTACGTCGATTTGGCCCAATTGCAATACCTCAACGGCGTCATCCGCTATATCGATGTACTGGATGCCCACCGTAACTTTTTCGATGCTCAAATCGGGTTGAGCAATGCCATACGCGACGAATATCTGGCCATGGTCAACCTCTATAAAGTTTTGGGCGGAGGCTGGAGTACCCAAGCCGAATAACCCCTCGGTTCAGCAAAGCAATAACTTAAATAAAAAAAATCCCGGAGTGATTCATACACTTCGGGATTTTTATTTATTGGTATCTTATCTCGTCGTTGCCAATTAGCAGAGCTTGCGAGCACCGTCGGAAATGACTACATCATATACTTTGGGCGAACGACCGAAAGCCTCTTTGTATTTTGCCTTGGCAGTCTCGATAAAGTGATCGTACAACTCATTCTTTACCAGGTTGATGGTGCAACCGCCAAAACCGCCGCCCATCACGCGCGAACCAGTCACGCCGCACTCCTTGGCCACATTGTTCAGGAAATCGAGCTCTTCGCAGCTCACCTCATAGAGTTTACTCATGCCATAGTGAGTCTCATACATCTTCTTTCCCACGGTCTCATAGTCGCCACACTCAAGGGCATCACACACATCAAGTACCCGTTGTACCTCGCCAATCACATACTCGGCACGCATATAATCCTCGGCCGTAATCTCGCCTTTCACTTCGTTGAGCATATCCATGTTGGCATCACGCAGGAACTCGACATGCGGGTGTCTCTTTTGAATGGCAGCTACTACATTCTCGCACGATTTGCGGCGATCGTTGTAGGCCGACGAAGCCAACTCGTGTTTTACTACCGAGTCGAGCAATACCAGGCGATAGCCCTCGGGATTGAAGGGGAAATACTGGTACTCGAGCGAACGGCAATCGAGACGAATCAGGTGACCGGCTTTACCGAATACCGAGGCAAACTGGTCCATGATACCGCAGTTCACACCACAGTAGTTGTGCTCGGTTGCCTGCCCTATCTTGGCCAACTCGAATTTGTCGATACCGCAGTCGAACATGTCGTTCAATGCATAGGCATAGGTACTCTCCAAAGCAGCCGACGACGACATGCCGGCACCCAGGGGTACGTCACCGGCAAAGGCCGTATTGAAGCCGGCAATCTTTCCGCCCCGCTTGATAATCTCGCGGCACACGCCAAAGATATAGCGTGCCCAGCTGGCCCGAGGAGCATCCTCTTCGTTCAAGCCAAACTCTACATAATCTTTCAAATCTATCGAGTATGCCCGCACTTTATTTGTTCCATTGATCTTGAGTTCGGCAACCATACCTTTGTCGATTGCGCCGGGGAATACGAATCCACCATTGTAATCGGTATGTTCGCCAATCAAGTTAATACGTCCGGGAGAGGCATATACCGATCCCGTAGAGCCGTCGAAGTGTTTGATAAAACGACTTCTTACAAATTCTATGTCCATAATACTAAATTAAAAAATGATTGTGATTTATATAATCGGTTTATTTCTGAATCGAGAACTTAAATTGGGTGTGACTCTCGAACTTCTCGTGCGGACGCAAAACGACCGACGGATAGTTTTCGTGATTGGGGCTGTCGGGGAAGTGCTGGGTTTCGAGACAAAGGGCTGCCCGCATGGGATAGCGTTGCCCGTTCTTGCCGATGAAGTTGCCTGTCATCCAGTTGCCTGTATAGAGTTGCACGCCGGGCTCGGTGGTAAAGACATCGAGCACGATACCGGTCTTGGGCGATATACACTCGGCACAGAAGGCAAACTCGCCCGGGTGTTTCTTGTTCAACACATAGGTGTGATCGTATCCCTTGCCATATACGAGCTGAATGAAAGGCTCGTCGATACGGCTGCCCACCTCGTAGAGTTTTCTGAAATCCATAGGCGTACCCTCCACGGCCGATTTCTCGCCATAAGGAATAGCCGTATCGTCGGTAGGCAGATAATAGTCGGCATCGATACACAACAAGTGATCGCCAATATAGGGGTCGCCTGCACCCGACAGATTGAAATAAGAGTGGTTGGTGAGGTTGAGAATCGTAGCCTTGTCGGTCTCGGCATGATAGGTAATATCGACGGCGTTGTCGTCGGTGAGTTTGAACACCACCTTTACCCGCAGATTGCCGGGGAATCCCTCTTCGCCGTCGGGCGACAAGCGAGAGAATTCTACCGTCTGCTTATCGGGCTGACAGGCATCCCACACTTGGAAATTAAAGCCCTTGATACCCCCGTGCAGCGTATTGGGACCGTTGTTGATGGCCAACTTGTCATAGAGTACGCCATCGATTGTAAACTTGCCCTTGGCTATGCGGTTGGCATATCGTCCACAGGTAGCACCGAAATAGGGTTCCTCGGAAGAGAGGTATTCCTGTATGTTGTTGTGACCGGTAACCACATCTATCATCTTTCCCGTTCGATCGGGAACCATAAGCGAAACGATACGAGCCCCATAATTCGTTAAGGCCAATTCGCATCCGTTCTTATTCACCAAAACATAAAGTGCTGTTTTCTTTCCATCGACAAGTCCTTGGAAATGTGTCGGATTCAAGCCAGAAAGAGTCATATCCATATTTTTCTTTTTAAGGTTAACTATATTTATTGATTGTGTAAAGTTAATGTTATCTTTTTTTCTTGCAAAGATTTTGGGTGGCTTTTACTTAAAATTATTCGAATTGTTAATATTTAACAAAAATTTATAGATAACTATGAAATAAGCCCATCACTCCCCACAAAAACTGTCCAATCTATTTTTTTAGACCAACTCTATATAAAGAAAGATTGTGACAATAGCCCCCAGAGTTCTGTCACTACGGGATATGAATGAGTTTATGAGTCTGGAGCGAAAGTCGCCACTGGGGATGTGCCTGGATATAGCAAACGGCCTCGTCGAGAAGTTGGACGTTTCTCGCCTCATCGCCGGTATCGCAGGGTTGCAGACTGAGAACCGCCCGATACTCCTGCCCCATCGTTTCATAGGGAGTCATATCCTGCCCCTCATATACGACCTTGAGTTCATCGACTCGCCCTATCTTCACGGGCAACTCCTTGGGCGAGCAGGTAATCCAGTCGATGGCCCGTACCAACTCGGAATCCAAGGGTATGGAGCCGTTGGTCTCGATTTGAATGAATCGACCCGCCTCGTGCAATTTATCAACCAACGATTGGGTGAGCTGCAAAGTGGGCTCTCCCCCGGTAATCACCACATGAGGCGAGGGATAGGCAACCACCTGCCTCACAATTTCATCCTCGGTAAGCGACGTATAGGTCTCGTGCCGGGTATCGCAGAAACTACACCGCAGGTTGCACCCCGACAGCCGCACAAAGACTGCCGCCGTGCCGGTGAACCTACCTTCGCCCTGCAAGGAGTAGAAAATCTCGTTTACTCTCATAGGGCAAAATCGTCGTCTTTACAATCATCGACCCGATAGACGGCTATATTACCGCCGCTCTCCTGAACCTTCGTCTTGTAGCACTCGGGTATCTGCTCGGTAATCCAACGGGCTATGTTCTCGGCCGTAGGGTTAAAGGGCAACAACTCGTTGAGGTTACCGTGGTCGAGATAGCCGTGTATCTTGTCCTTGATGTGCTTGAAGTCGCACACCATCCCGTCGGCATTGAGCTGCTCGGCTTTGCAATAGACGGTAACAATCCAGTTATGGCCATGCAACTGCTCACACTTGCTTTCGTAGGAGAGCGTCAATGCGTGCGCTCCCGCAATCTCCATAGTCTTTGCTACGTAATACATAACGATGATTTTACGCTGTTATTCAATCCTCATATTCGGTGGGGTCGTCGATACCGGCATCGCGGAGCGCCTCTTTTCGCTCGACACAGGTGCCACACTTGCCACAATGCTTTGTTCCGCCCTTATAGCACGACCAGGTCTCGGCATAGTTTACCTGCAACTGTTTGCCCCGCCGGGCTATGTCGCTCTTGGTAATGTGGGTATAAGGAGCCAAAATTCCAATGTGCTCATAGGTTCCCTCGCGCATAGCCTCGTTCATGGCCTGGATAAAAGACGAACGACAATCGGGGTAGATGGCATGGTCGCCGCCGTGATTGGCTATAAGGACCTGCTTCAACCCGTTACTCTCGGCAATGCCACAGGCAATCGACAGCATGATTCCGTTGCGGAAAGGTACCACGGTACTCTTCATGTTCTCGTCGGCATAGTGCCCCTCGGGAATAGCCTCGCCTCCGCTCAGTAACGAGCTTTTGAAATACTCTTTCATAAAGGCAAGCGGGATGACAATGTGTTTGATACCCAGCCGCTCGCAGTGGAGCCGGGCAAAAGGTATCTCCTTGACATTGTGGTTGGCTCCATAATCAAACGACACGGCCAACGCGATGCGGGCAGCATATTCATGAAGCAGTGTTACACTGTCCATACCACCCGAAACGACTATCAACGAATCTTTCATACTCTTTGTTTTATTCATATACTCGGGGACACCATTCTCGTCCCCTGCCCCGAATAAAGTCGGGGAATAACACTCATGAGATTTTACCAATCTCTCTCGTATGTGCAAAGATAATCTAAAAATTACAATCCTACCGGTAAATAGCTCATAAGCCTTTCAAAAAATCGTTATCTTTGTAACATAATAAACGGAAGTCGCGGCAGGAAGTTTTCGCACGAATTGGCTCTTGCTCTTGACTTTCACAATTGTTTCGACCTCAAAAGCAGAAAATAAAATTCAGATACACAATGAAAGCAAAGGTACGAGTTCGTCTCATTCTCCTCACCATGACCATGCTTGCCATTGGATTCCCGCTGTTGTTTCTCACGGCACCCCCTATTCCCCGTTATCTGGGGCCCGAGGGTATTGCAGCCTCATTTGTCGAGAATCTTACCAGCGCCAACTTCGAGGAGGCCCGCAAACTGGTAACTCCCGAATCGATCGAAACCATGCATCTGTTCGAAACCCTGGTGGGCAGTCAAAGCGATGAGTTGAAAAACGAGCCTACCCATTTCACCATGTCCCGTTCGAAGATGAACCCGACACAAGATTCTCTCTTTATCGAGGGAAAACTCTTTTTTTCGAACAAACATAAACTCATACGTCACATTGAACTTTTGCTGGTCAACCGCGAGGGCCGCTGGCTGGTCGATTGCCAAGACAACAATATCTTTTGACCCACACGTTGCACGAGCGAACCTTACCGTTTGTCCAGCCGTTACTTGTCATATTTATTCGATTGTTTAAACTTCAACACGATGGGAAAATTTCAAGACATCCTGGCCGGCAACACGCCGGTATTGGTCGATTTCTTTGCCGAATGGTGCGGCCCTTGCAAAATGATGAAACCGGTTCTCGAAGAGTTGAAACGGAAATGGGGCGACCGAATCGTCATTCTCAAAATCGACGTTGATAAAAACCAGGCGATGGCCTCGGCCTACCGCATCCAGTCGGTCCCTACCCTCATCCTCTGGAAGAACGGGCAGATAGCCTGGCGCCAATCGGGGGCCCTCCCGTTGCACGAGCTGGAGCAAGATCTCTCGACGCTCATCTGAGAATAGGCTATTTAAAGAAAGACAAGCAGTCCATTCGCAACGGATTTTCTCTTTTCCGTCACGTTTGCCATATTATTTTGTACCTTTGCAGCGCTAAAAAGAAGAGCCGGACCAGGGTATTGCACCCAGGGTCGGCCTTACTTTTGCACTAAACTTGAAACAGAGCCTATGAAACCGAACATATACCTGCAACTCTTCACCTCGTTTCTGAAGATAGGAGCGTTTACCTTTGGTGGAGGATGGGCCATGATACCCCTTATCGAACGAGAGGTGGTCGATAAAAAGCAATGGATCAAGCGCGAAGACTTTATCGACGCCCTGGCCATCGCCCAGTCCCTGCCGGGGGTTTTGGCTGTGAACATATCGATACTGGTGGGCAATAAGCTACGCGGGCTGAAAGGCAGTCTGGCCGCCACCTTGGGCACCATATTACCCTCGTTTCTCATCATTCTGGCCATTGCCATCTGGTTTGTGCAAGTCTATGACAACCCGGTAATCGAGCGCATATTCAAGGGAATACGTCCGGCAGTGGTAGCCCTCATCGTATCGCCCGTACTCACAACAGCCAAGACGGCCCGCATCAACCTCAAGACGGTAATCATCCCCGTTGTCGTGGCCCTGGCCATTTGGCTGGGAGGCATCTCGCCCATCTGGTTCGTACTGCTGGGCGGTATCGGTGGAGTCGTTTATTACAATCACATCATTGCCCGCATCAAAAGGCGGTACAGAGAAAAGAAGAAGTAAGCCATGTGGATCGTATATCTTAACTTATTTTGGGCCTATCTGAAGATAGGGCTGTTTGGGTTTGGCGGAGGATATGCCATGCTCTCCCTGATTCAACACGAAGCGGTAGAGGTCATCCACTACGGCGAGAGCCAACCTTGGCTCACCCCTACCGAGTTTACCGATATCGTGGCCATCTCGCAGATGACCCCCGGTCCTATCGGTATCAACAGCGCCACCTATGTGGGCTATGTAGCCACCGGCAACAGTGTGCTGGGCTCGCTTGTCGCCACATTTGCCGTGTGCCTGCCCTCGTTCATTCTGGTGCTGATGATAAGTCATTTCATCCTCAAGCACAAGGAGAATCCCATTATCAAGAGCATATTTGCCGGCTTGCGCCCCGTAGTCGTGGGGTTGATTGCCTCGGCGGCCCTGTTGCTCATGAACAAAGAAAACTTTCCCGACTATACCCTGAGCATCGCGATTGCGGTCATCTCGTTTATCCTGGTGCACTACACCCGGCTTCATCCCATACTGGTAATCGTGCTGGCCGGTGTAGCCGGGTATGCGCTGTATTAAATCGATAGATATGAACTACGAAGAGACTTTGGACTATCTATACAGTCAACTCCCCGTCTTCCAACAGATAGGGAGTGCGGCCTACAAACCGGGGTTGCAGAACAGCGAAGCACTCGACGAGTACTTCGGGCATCCCCATCGAAAATTCCACACCCTGCATGTTGCCGGCACCAACGGCAAAGGGTCGGTATCGCATCTGTTGGCCTCGATTTTGCAACTCAACGGTTATAAAACGGGGTTATACACATCGCCCCATCTGGTCGATTTCAGGGAACGCATCCGCATCGACGGCCAGATGATTCCCCGCGAAGAGGTTATCGCGTTTGCCCAGAAACATCTGGCTCCCACACTACATATCCATCCCTCGTTTTTCGAGCTGACCATGATGATGGCTTTCGACTATTTTGCCCGCCAGGCTGTCGATGTAGCCGTAATCGAAGTGGGATTGGGAGGTCGCCTCGACAGCACCAACATCATTACTCCCGACCTGTGTGTCATCACCAACATCAGCTACGACCATGTGCAGATGCTGGGCAATACCCTGCCCCAAATTGCCCGGGAAAAAGCCGGAATTATCAAGAGCGGGATACCCGTGGTTATCGGCGAAGCCAAAGGCGAGGTCAAACAGGTATTCATTGACAAGGCCCGTGAAGTAAACGCCCCCATCTTTTTCGCCGAAGAGTGTGTTCGCTTCGATTCGGCCCGACAAAGTGCCCGGGGATGGGAGTTTGAATCGCCCGAGTTCCCCCACCTCGTCGGAGAGTTGGGCGGCCTCTGCCAGGAGAAAAATGCCGCCACCGTGCTCACGGCTGTGGCCCGACTGCGCGAGTTGGGATACCGCATCTCCGACAGCTCGGTATATGAAGCCTTTGCTCACGTTACCCGCCTTACCGGACTGATGGGCCGCTGGCAACAGCTACAGTCTTCACCCCGCCTTATCTGCGACACCGGGCATAACACCGGGGGGATGCAATACATTGCCCGCCAGCTTGGTAACGAGCATTATGACACGCTACGCATCGTTATCGGTATGGTCAACGACAAGGATATATCGGGGGTACTGTCCATGCTCCCCAAGGAGGCGGTCTATTACTTTACCCGGGCATCAGTACCCCGGGCCCTGCCGCAAGACAAACTCGCCGAACTGGCTGCAAAAGCCGGACTGAAGGGGACAAGCTACCCTACCGTCGAACAGGCTGTAAAGGCGGCACAAAAAGAGAGCCGCCCCGAAGACCTCATCTTCGTAGGCGGCAGTACCTTCATCGTGGCCGACTTGCTGCAGTTTATGCCTTTACCGCAATAACTTCAATCTCAACCAGTGCCTGCTTGGGCAACTCCTTGACGGCGAAAGCCGAGCGGGCGGGAAATGCCCCGCCAAACTGCTGGGCATACACTTCGTTCATGGCCCCGAAGAGCGACATGTCGGCCAAAAAGACGGTCGTCTTCACAATATGATCGACCGAGCAACCAGCCTCGGCGAGAATGGCCTTTATGTTCTCAAACGATTGACGGGTTTGCGCCTCGATACCCTCGGGCATGACTCCCGTAGCCGGGTCGATAGGCAACTGTCCCGAAAGGAAAATCATACCGCCGGCTTCGATGGCCTGGCTGTAAGGCCCTATGGCCTGAGGTGCGGCTGTTGTAGAAATAACTTTTTTCATAATCAGGGTTCTATTTTTGAGAGAGTTCCACTTGGTTCTCCTCGATTTGCAAATCTTTCAATCCTATCTTGTCGCCCTCCTCTTCCATGAGCCGGCGAGTATCGACAATAACCCGCCACTCCCGGGGAAAATCGTCTTTCAAGTTACTGATAAAATCTTCATCGCCCGCACGGTCTATCGCCCGCAACAGATAACCCAACGACAGCCTATTGATATCAACTGCAGGCTGATAAGCAAACACGCGCTCCTCTTCCGAAAGAGTCTTCGATATGATTCCGGCCCGTTCCAATTCATCGACCGTGCGTTCGACCAACTGGCTGGGAATGGCATAGCGGCGAGCAATTTGACCCTTGGTAAAGGGCGGGAGCCCGTCTCTGAATCGGTGCACAATGACCGTAGCCACAACCAGCAGAATATAGTCGGAGTAGCGACGCGAAATGTCATTGGTCTCTTTTTCGAAATTGAAATTGACTACGTTTTGCGATGAATAGGTCAGCACGGCTCCAAACAGACAGATAAGCCACGAGAACTGCATCCAGATGAGCAACAAGGGCAAGAAGGCAAAACTACCATAAATGGCATTGTATTTCGATACCCATATCTGTCCCGATATATATATGTATTGGAATATCTGGAACGCCGTACCGCATATGAGTCCCGAAATGAAAGCATACTTGAATTTTACCTTCGTATTGGGTATAAAAATATAAAGGGCTGTAAAAAACAGCGCCGTGAGTATATAAGGTGCCAACCGAAGAACCCACTGCAGCAGCGGGCTGATAAACTCAAACAGCACCAATGAGCTGAACATGGTTGACATGAAAAGGGAGAAACCACTGGCGGCTACCATCAGGATAGGCAGAATCAAAAACATCGAAGTGTAATCGGTCACTTTACGATAGAACGACCGTCCACCCTTCACCTGCCAGATATCGTTGAAGGCCTTCTCGATATTCGACAGCAGACTTATCAACGTCCACAGCAGAAAACAAAGACCTATCCCCACAAATACCCCACCTTTCATCTGGTCGAGGTATTGATCGACAAAACTCAACATATACTCCAGCGCATCGCGCTGAGCCGGGAAATAATCGAAGAGCTGACTTTGCATAATATGCTGGAAACCAAAACCCTTGCAAATAGCAAAGAGCATGGCCAGCGCCGGCACAATGGCCAAGATGGAGCTAAACGTCAAAGCCGATGCCTTCTCCTGCAACTTCTCGTTCAGGAAACAGCGCACCGATAGATTCAGAGTCTTGAGTATATGGATATGCAATTTATACTCAGTGATATGCCAAATATCGACCGAGACAAACTGCCAAAACCATTTTACCCACAAACTGATGCGAGCAAAAAAAGAGGTCTTTTTCCTACGCTTAGCCATATTATATTGCTCGTAACAAGTTTCTACAAAAAATACAGCAGGCCTGTAAGCCGGGTTATGTACTCTCGCGAAGAGAGCGTCTGTCATTTATCTCGACCTTGTGTCACCACAAGGCTCTAGCGGTTTACCCCCCGGCATCGGGCGAGCAACCCTATGGCGCCGGTGTACATAACCTTACAACCCATAAGACGTACGGCACTCTACATTGCTGTAAAGCCCGGTGAGCTCTTACCTCACCTTTTCACCCTTACTGCTTGCGCAGCGGTTCTTTTCTGTTACGCGACTCTACCCTCACGAATAGCTTCCCGTTAGGAAATATGGTGCTCTGTGTTGCCCGGACTTTCCTCCCGCACGAGGCGAGCGACAGACCGTCCTGCTGTACGACACAAAGATAAGAATAAAAATGGCAAAGGTGGCAAAACTGTCAGCCGTTTTTAAACCAATTCGAAATTTAACAGTCAATATGACATACCAATCGGGTACTCAAATACGTTCTTTATTGGTGAGTCGCGTTAACCCCTGTTAAGCAGCTATGCGGCTTATTAAAAGAGCTTAAAAAGAGGATAAGTCGATTATAATGGCACAAGAAATGTATTAAATTTAACGTCGTAAAAACTTAAATACAATAGAATATTAACAATTAAAACAAATAGATTATGAATTCTTACGGAAAAAAATTGATGGGTATTGCCATGATTGCAATCCTAAGTTCCGGCGTCACCATCGGAGCATTCAGTTTATTAAATAGATCCGCCAATTCACAAATCGAGGATCAACCCTTGGGGAGCGAGTATGCACAACCTACCCAGTTCACACGAGTTGCCAATAGACCCGCCGTTGAGACCGATTTCACGGTAGCTGCCGAAAATACGGTCAATGCCGTGGTAAGCATCAAATCGACCTCCACGCCCAAACAAAGCCAAATGGGGGGATTCAACGACCCGTTCTTTGAATACTTCTTCGGGCAAGGTGGCCGTAACATAGAACCTCAACCCCGCACAGGATTAGGCTCAGGTGTAATCATTACCCCCGACGGATACATCGTTACCAACAACCATGTGGTCGAAGGCGCCGACAAACTCGATATCACCCTGAACGACAACCGCACTTTCAACGGCCGTGTAATTGGTACCGACCCTTCGACCGACTTGGCCTTGATTAAAATCGACGCCAAGGATCTGCCCATCGTCAAATTCGGCGATTCGGACAATTTGAAAGTGGGCGAATGGGTATTGGCCGTAGGTAACCCGCTGGGCCTGACCTCGACGGTTACCGCTGGTATCGTAAGCGCCAAAGCCCGTAGCATCAGCGCACTCAACCCCCACAGCCAGAAGATGGGCATCGAAGCCTTTATCCAGACCGATGCTGCCGTAAACCCCGGCAACAGTGGTGGTGCCTTGGTCAACACAGCTGGTGAACTGGTAGGTATCAACACCGCCATCTACTCCGAGACCGGTAGCTATGCAGGTTATTCGTTTGCCATTCCTACCTCGATTGTGAGCAAAGTCATCGCCGACTTGAAAGAATATGGAACTGTACAACGTGCCGTACTGGGTATCGGATATGTCGAAATCAACTCCGACGTAGCCAAAGCCAAGAACCTCGAAGTTCAAGAGGGTATCTATGTAGGCGAGGTCTATAACCGCAGCGCCGCCATGGAAGCCGGCATCAAAGAGGGCGATGTAATCACCTCGATTAACGATGTGAAGATCAAGAACGGAGCCATGCTCTCCGAACAGTTGAACAAATATCGTCCCGGCGACAAAATTAAGATTGGTCTGTTGAGAGGCAAAGAGTCGAAGACCGTATCACTCACCCTCAAGAACAGCCAAGGCAATACCGAGATTACCAAGATTGCCGGCATGGAATCGTTGGGAGCCGGCTTCAAGGAACTCGACGCCAAGAGCCTGAGAGAGATGAACATTCGGTATGGCGTGCAGGTAATCGGGCTGAAGAGCGGTAAATTCAAATCGGCCGGAATCAGAGACGGGTTCGTAATCCTCGAGATCAACAACACCCCCATGAAATCGGTTAGCGATTTGGAAACCATGTACGACTCGATTGTCAAATCGAACCAAACCCAGAAGGTGATGTTTATCACGGGCCTCTACCCCAACGGCAAGATGATGTACTATGCCGTTGACCTGGCCGACTAACCATACCGGGGATAGGGTCTTTCTCAAGGCCTTATCCCCGTTTCTTCCCCTAAGTTCCAAATATCATTAACGGAGGAAACAGAACGAACCACCAAATGTTGTATGAATGTGTTCGATAATGGCTCGATTGTCAAATCGGGCTTTTTAGCGATGCGCACTCAAAATTAAACATTTTTTGTAACTTTATTAACAACAAATATACTATATTTGCAATCCCAAAATCTCTATATTGCAAGATGAGACAATTAAAAATTACCAAATCGATTACCAACCGGGAGAGTGCTTCTCTTGACAAATACCTTCAAGAAATCGGACGCGAGGACTTAATTACGGTAGAAGAGGAAGTAGAACTCGCCCAACGCATAAAAAAAGGCGACCATGCAGCTTTGGAGAAGTTGACGAGAGCCAACCTGCGTTTCGTTGTTTCGGTTGCCAAACAATATCAGAACCAAGGATTGAGTCTCCCCGACTTGATCAACGAAGGGAATTTAGGATTGATCAAAGCCGCCGAGAAGTTTGACGAAACACGAGGTTTCAAATTCATCTCTTATGCCGTATGGTGGATTCGTCAATCCATTCTGCAGGCCCTGGCCGAGCAGTCGCGTATCGTGCGCTTGCCGTTGAATCAAGTGGGCTCGCTCAACAAGATAAGCAAAGCCCTCTCGAAATTTGAGCAAGAGAACGAGCGTCGCCCCTCGCCCGAAGAGTTGGCCGAAGAGTTGGATATCCCTGTGGATAAAATTTCCGACACGTTGAAAGTATCGGGCCGTCATATCTCGGTCGATGCCCCCTTTGTCGAGGGCGAAGACAACAGCCTGCTCGATGTGCTGGTAAACGACGACTCCCCTATTGCCGACCGCTCGCTCATCAACGAGTCGCTCTCGAAAGAGATAGACCGTGCCCTCAAGCAACTCACCCCGCGTGAGAGCGAAATCATCAAGATGTTCTTCGGCATCGGCTGTCAGGAGATGACCCTCGAAGAGATTGGCGACAAATTCGGGTTGACCCGTGAGCGTGTGCGCCAAATCAAGGAGAAAGCCATCAGACGGCTCAGAACTGCCTCGAGAAGCAAACTGCTGAAAACCTATTTGGGATAACGACTTATCCCGTGAAAGGATATAGAAACCGACTTGCAAACAAGTCGGTTTTTTTATTTTAATTTTTTTTCTCTATGTTTCAATTGCTTAATCGTAATAAAACCTCTATCTTCGTTCTCACAAAGCATATCACTATGGACAAATATCTATATCGTGTCTTTTTGTTGGTCCTCTGCGGTGTTTTTGCACAAAATGCAACAGCACAAGAACCCACTACAGGTTTCGAAGAGGGCAATAACCAGTATGTCATGCGAGAGAGCAACCTCTCGGACATAGGGACCGGGAAAAAGATAAAGCCCTTTACCTTCGGCGCCGAGGTAGGAGCCTCAATCGATATGGCCGGCAACGACCTATCGACCTTCGATGTCGATCTGTTTACCGGTTATCGGTCAAGCTATATCAAATGCCTGGGACTGGGCGTGGGTCTTCACAACTCATTTTCCAGCAACCGATACTACGTACCGGTCTATTTTTTGTTCCGCAGTAATCTGCTCAAGGAAAAATCGCTCATCTTTGTCGATTTCAGAGCCGGATACTCGAGCAACCAAATGTGCAAAGGCGAAACTCAAGGCGGGTTCTACGGCTCGGCCGGACTGGGTATCAACCTGTCGGTAAGCAAGAAATTCGGGTCACACCTGCTCGTGGGATACAACTTTTATCAAGTTTCGCCCTTTACCGACGAAAAAGGAGCCTACCAGGATATCAACGGGACACATCTGGTATCGGTGCGACTAGGCATCAGTTTCTGATCACAGCAAGCCAGAATTTGCAAATAGATACGGTTTAGCGAAAATCAATAGCAAAAAAACCAGAAGAATCAAATAAAAGAAGCCTTTTTATTTGGTTTTCTCAAAATAGTAATTACCTTTGCAATCACAATAAGCAATAGAACGATGACCATATCACTGCTAAACAACTCGATTATTATTATTGATCTTCTATCGAATAGTCCCGACGAGAAGTGAGAATCAGTGTTGTGTAGCCTTGTATATAAAATGTTTATAGCCTTTCTCACGAATATGTTGGGAAAGGCTTTTTTATTAACCCTCATATACGCAAGAATATGTCCGACAGATTATTCATTTTTGACACGACCCTACGCGACGGCGAGCAAGTGCCCGGCTGTCAGCTCAACACAGTCGAAAAAATACAGGTAGCCAAAGCGCTCGAAGCCCTTGGCGTCGATATTATCGAAGCGGGATTCCCGGTATCGAGCCCCGGCGACTTTGCCTCTGTCGTGGCCATATCCAAAGCCGTCACCTGGCCCACAATCTGCGCCCTCACCCGGGCTGTCGAAAACGATATCAAGGTAGCGGCCGAGGCGTTGCAATATGCCAAACACAAACGAATACACACCGGTATAGGCACCTCGGACTATCACATTCGATACAAATTCAACTCCACCCGCGAGGAGATTGTCGAGCGGGCCGTCGCTGCCGTGAAATATGCCAAAAAGTATGTCGAGGATGTGCAATTCTATGCCGAAGATGCCGGCCGCACCGACAACGAATATCTGGCCCGTGTAATCGAAGCGGTCATCAAAGCAGGAGCCACCGTCGTCAACATTCCCGACACCACGGGCTACTGCCTGCCCGACGAGTTTGGTGAGAAAATACGCTACCTCAAGGAGCATGTCAACGGCATCGACCGCGTGGTAATCGCCACCCACTGTCACAACGACCTGGGCATGGCAACCGCCAACACCATGGCAGGTATCCAGAACGGGGCCCGACAGGCCGAAGTAACCATCAACGGCATAGGCGAACGGGCCGGAAACACCTCGCTCGAAGAGGTGGCCATGATTTGCAAGTGCCACCACAACCTGCAAATCGAGACCAACATCAATACACAGAAGATTTACAGCACGAGCCGACTCGTATCGAACCTCATGAACATGCCCGTGCAACCCAACAAGGCCATCGTAGGGCGCAACGCCTTTGCTCACTCGTCGGGCATCCATCAGGACGGGGTCCTGAAGAACCGCGAGAGCTACGAGATTATCGACCCCAAAGATGTGGGGCTCGACGAAACGTCAATCGTACTCACCGCCCGCAGTGGGCGCGCCGCCCTCAAACACCGTCTCCACCTGCTGGGCATCGAGCTCGACAAAGAGGCGCTCGACAAGGCCTACGATGCCTTCCTCAAACTGGCCGATCGCAAGAAAGACATCAACGACGACGATATTCTGATGCTCGTGGGGAAAGAGCGCACGGCCAACGCCCGCATCCGTCTCGACTTCCTGCAAGTGACTGCCGGCGTGGGTATCAAATCGGTAGCCAGCATAGGGCTCGACATTGCCGGCGAAAAGTTTGAGGCAGCCGCATCGGGCAACGGTCCGGTCGATGCCGCCATCAACGCCATCCGCTGCATCATACACCGCAAGATGGTAGTCAGCGAATTCCTCATTCAGGCCATCACCCGGGGCAGCGACGACGTGGGCAAAGTGCACATGACCGTCGTCTATAACAACAACTCCTACTACGGCTTCTCGGCCAACACTGATATTGTAGCCGCCTCGGCCGAAGCCTTTATCGACGCAATCAACAAATTTATCATATAAGCCCAACACGCATGAACACTTTATTCGACAAGATATGGGACGCCCATGTGGTCACTTCGGTAGAAGGTGGCCCCGATCAACTGTACATCGACCGGCACTACTGCCACGAAGTTACCAGCCCGCAGGCCTTCAACGAATTGAGAGAGCGGAAACTGAGTGTATTCCGCCCGGCACAGACCACCTGTTCGCCCGACCACAACATACCCACACTCCACCAGGACCAACCCATCGCCGACCCCGTATCGCGCAACCAGGTAGAGACTCTGGCCCGCAACGCTCGCGAATTCGGACTCACCTATTACGGACTGGGAAACAAGAAAAACGGCATCATCCATGTGATAGGCCCCGAGTATGGACTCACCCAACCGGGCATGACCATCGTATGCGGCGACAGCCACACCTCGACCCACGGCGCTTTCGGCGCCATCGCCTTCGGTATAGGTACCAGCGAGGTAGCCATGGTACTGGCTTCGCAGTGCATCCTGCAACCCAAGCCCAAATCGATGCGCATCAATATCGAGGGGAAACTCTCGCCCGGCGTCACCGCCAAAGACATAGCCCTCTACATTATCGCCCAGATGACCACGGGCGGAGCCACCGGTTATTTTGTAGAGTATGCCGGCGAAGCCATCCGGGCTCTCAGCATGGAGGAGCGCATGACCGTGTGCAATCTCAGCATCGAGATGGGTGCCCGCGGCGGGTTGATTGCCCCCGACGAGACCACTTTCGCCTACGTCAAGGGACGCGAGTTTGCTCCCAAGGGCGAAGCCTGGGACAAAGCACTTGCCTATTGGAAAACGCTATACAGCGACGCCGATGCCGTGTTCGACCGCGAAGTAACTTTCCAGGCGGCCGACATTGCCCCCCGCATCACCTACGGGACCAATCCCGGCATGGGTATTGCCATCGACGAGGCGATCCCGCTGGAAGACACCATCGACGAAAGCAGCAAGATATCCTATCGTCGGGCTCTGCACTACATGGGCTTCGAACCCGGGGAGAGATTGCTCAGGAAAAAGATTGACTACGTCTTTTTGGGCAGCTGTACCAACGGGCGCATCGAAGACTTCAGAGCCTTTGCCAACCTGGTGAAAGGGCATCACAAGGCGAGTCACGTCACCGCCTGGCTGGTACCGGGCTCGCAGGCGGTAGCCCGCCAGATTGTCGCCGAGGGACTCGACCGCACCCTCGCCGAGGCCGGGTTCGAAATACGCCAACCGGGCTGTTCGGCCTGCCTGGCCATGAACGATGACAAAGTGCCGGCCGGTAAATATGCCGTATCGACCTCGAACCGCAACTTCGAAGGCCGACAAGGCCCCGGAGCCCGCACCATTCTGGCCGGTCCTCTGGTAGCGGCAGCCGCGGCCATCACAGGAGAGATAACCGATCCACGAACCTTTTTATAAATACATACCGTCATGATCGAAAAAATCAATATCATAACTTCGTCGTGCGTTCCCCTGCCCCGGGAGAACGTCGATACCGACCAAATCATTCCTGCCCGTTTTCTCAAAGCCGTATCACGCGAAGGGTTCGGCGAAAACCTCTTCCGCGACTGGCGCTACGACAAGGATGGCAAGCCGGTAGCCGACTTTGTGCTCAACAACCCCGCCTACTCGGGCTCGATACTGGTGGCCGGGAAAAACTTCGGGAGCGGCTCCAGTCGCGAACACGCCGCCTGGGCCATCGCCGGTTATGGATTCCGGGTGGTGGTATCGAGTTTCTTTGCCGACATCTTCAAGAACAATGCCCTCAACAACGGCGTACTGCCGGTGGTAGTCTCCGAATCTT
Organism: Barnesiella sp. An55; assembly: GCF_002161555.1. GTDB lineage: Bacteria > Bacteroidota > Bacteroidia > Bacteroidales > Barnesiellaceae > Barnesiella > Barnesiella merdipullorum. Next base: position 261,507 of record NZ_NFHZ01000001.1, read on the forward strand.
TCCTGGCCGAACTCTTCGACCACATCAAGGCCAATCCGGCATCGACCGTCACGGTCAATCTCGAGGCCCAAACCATCACCGACAACGCCTCGGGCAAAACGGAACACTTCGAAATCAATCCCTACAAAAAAAGCTGCCTACTCAACGGATACGACGATATCGACTATCTACTCAGCCAGAAACAGGCGATCGAAGAGTGGGAAGCCAAACACCAATAAACGATTGCCTATGTTTATAGAAATTATGGATACGACGCTGCGCGACGGCGAGCAGACCTCGGGGGTCTCCTTTGCCCGGCAAGAAAAGATGAGTATTGCCCGGCTACTCCTCGAGGATCTGAAACTCCCCCGCATCGAAATAGCGTCGGCCCGAGTCTCGTCGGGCGAATACGAGATGGCCACCCAACTGTGCGATTGGGCCCGCAAACGCGGACACATTGACAAAATAGAGGTGCTGGGATTCCTCGACAACGGAGCCTCGATCGAGTGGATACGCTCATGTGGGGCCCGGGTGATGAACCTCCTCTGCAAAGGCTCTGAGAAACACTGCACCTTCCAACTCAAAAAGACAGTGCAGGAACACATTGCCGATATCAAACAGGCTATCCGAAAGGCCCGGGAAGTGGGGCTGAAAATCAACCTGTACCTCGAAGACTGGTCAAACGGCATACAGCACTCCCCACAGTATGTCTATCAACTGATGGATGCCCTGAAGAACGAAGCCGTAGAGCGATTCATGCTGCCCGACACGCTGGGTATCCTCAACCCGCTGCAAACGCTCAAGTTCTGCCGGGCCATGCGGCGCCGCTATCCCAACCTGCGATTCGATTTCCATGCCCACAACGACTACGACCTGGCCACGGCCAACACCTTCGCCGCCGCTCTCACCGGCATCCAGGGCGTACACTGCACCATCAACGGGTTGGGCGAACGGGCCGGTAACGCCCCCCTCACCAGTGTGCTGGCCGTGCTGCACGACCATGTGAAAGCCACGACGGGTGTTACCGAGAACATGGTCAACAAGGTGAGCCGCATCGTCGAGTCCTACTCGGGCGTGCGAGTAGCAGCCAACAAGCCCATCATCGGCGAGTCGGTCTTCACCCAATGCGCTGGCGTCCATGCCGACGGCGACAACAAGAACAATCTCTACTACAACGACCTGTTGCCCGAGCGTTTCGGCCGCAAACGCGAGTATGCCCTGGGCAAAACCTCGGGACGGGCCAACATACGCAAGAACCTCGAGTCGCTGGGTATCGAGCTCGACGACGAGTCGATACAGCGGGTAACCCAACGGGTCGTCGAGTTGAGCGACAAGAAAGAGATGGTCACCCCCGAAGACCTGCCCTACATCATCTCCGATGTGCTGAAACACCAGACCATCGCCCAGCACGTCAAGGTAGTGAACTACACCCTCAACCTCTCGCAGGGACTCAAGCCGGTAGCCATCATTGCCATCGACATCAACGGGCAAGTGTATGAAGGGGCCTCGACCGGCGACGGACAATACGACGCCTTTGTAAAGGCCATCCGCAAGATATACAAGGAGCAACTGGGCCGCACCCTGCCTCTGCTCACCAACTATACGGTGAACATCCCGCCCGGCGGACGCACCGACGCCCTGGTGCAAACCGTCATCTCATGGGATTACAACGGCGGCATACTCAAGACCCAGGGTCTCGATGCCGACCAGATGGAGGCGGCCATACAGGCTACCATCAAAATGCTCAACCTCATCGAAGACAAAGAACACAGTATAAAACCCTTAAAACAACAATCATGATGGAATTACATATTGCCGTACTACCGGGCGACGGGATTGGCCCGGAGGTCGTTGACCAGGCCCTGAACGTGACCCGGGCCGTTTGTGAAAAATTCGGGTACAACCTTATTTATCAAGTGGCACCGGTAGGCGCGTGTGCCATCGAAGAGACCGGTTCGCCCTACCCCGACTCGACCCACGAGCTGTGCATGAAAAGCGATGCCGTGCTGTTCGGAGCCATCGGCTCACCCAAATACGACAACAACCCCAATGCCCCGGTTCGTCCCGAGCAGGGACTGCTGGCCATGCGCAAAAAACTGGGACTGTTTGCCAACATTCGTCCCATCACCACCTTCCCGGGACTCATCCACAAATCGCCCCTCCGTGCCGAACTGATCGACGGGGCCGATTTCATGTGCATACGCGAACTCACCGGCGGGCTCTACTTCGGTCGTCCGCAAGGCCGTAGCGAAGACGGCAGTGTGGCCTACGACACCTGCATGTACAGCCGCGAAGAGATTACCCGCATCGTACAACTCGCCTACGACTACGCCATGCGCCGACGCAAGAAAGTGACCATGGTCGATAAAGCCAATATACTGGCCACCTCGCGACTTTGGCGTGAGGTAACCCAGGAGATTGCCGCCGAGTATCCCGAGGTCGAGACCGAGTTCCTCTTTGTCGATAATGCCGCCATGCGCATGATACAATGGCCCAAGAGCTTCGATGTGATTGTGACCGAAAACATGTTTGGCGACATCCTCACCGACGAGGGGTCGGTCATTACCGGCTCGCTGGGTATGTTGCCCTCGGCCTCGATCGGGTTGCACACCTCGGTATTCGAACCCATACACGGCTCATATCCACAGGCTGCCGGTAAAGACATAGCCAACCCGCTGGCCACGATTTTGTCGGCCTCCATGATGTTTGAATATGCCTTCGGGCTAAAAGCCGAGGCCGACCTCATTCGACAGGCTGTGGCCGAGTCGATGAAAGCCGGTATCGTGACCGAAGATATTGCCGACCCGGGAGCCCCCTCCTACCACACCCACGAGGTGGGCGAATGGATTGTAAAGTGGATCGAGACTCACTAAACAGCAATCGACATACATCAAAAAAAGAGCGGGTGGCCTGGTACAGGTCACCCGCTCTGGCATGAAAACAGACTCTGTGTTACTGGGCCGAACCGGCAAAAACGACGATGCGGTTCCAGTTATTGTTTTTGGGATACAGCTGCGAATCGCTGCCGTTGGCCACAATCTGTATCCGGTTCTTGTCGATATTGTATTTCTCGGTCAGCAATTTAACCACCGACTCGGCCCGGCGTTGGCTCAACTGCTTGTTATACTCGGGCGTACCCGTATCCTTATCGGCATATCCTATTACCGAGAGATTACACGAAGGGTTGCTCTTCAACCACTGGGCAATGTTATAGACATTGACCATCTCTTCGTCGGAGACTACGGCACTGTTGATGGTGAAACGCACTACACCGGTCAGTTCCTGGTCGCATCCGGCCGGTTCAACGACCGTCACCTCCTCGACTACCGGTTCGGGACAAGGGGGGCACTCCACCTCTCTCGACTCACACTCGTTGAGTTGGCTTCTCAGCATGTTCACCTTGTTGTTCAATTGGTTGATGGTCATCTGGTCGGCATAGGCGTCGTAGGCTTTGAAACGCTCCTTGCCAAACTTGATTGAGAAACCACCAATGGCCGATACCACACTCTCGACCTCTATGCCATCGACTATCCCGTTGAAGTGGTCGCCAATGAGGTTACCCCGACCCTCCAGGAAGAAATCGACATAGTGCGACAGGCGGAAATTGAGTTTAATACCAGCCGTAATCGGGAAGGCATAGGTCTTATCGCCGTAAGGCGTGTTGTGGAACGAATAGATACCACCGATACCGGCAAAGGGAATGATCGAGAAGATGCGCCGCTCGTTGTAGCCGTGGAAGGTGTTGAACATATCCCACATAATATCGCCATAGACCGCAGCATAACGCATATGGGTCATTACCCCTTCGGCATAGGGCCAGTTGGTGTGCAGGGCACCACCCATGGCCGACAGTCGGAATCCCATATAGGGGCTTATCCATTTACCTATGGCAAAGTCCATGGCCAGCGTATATTGGGCATCGCCCGTGTGTTCGGTAAGGAACGTTTGCCCACCGGCGCCCAACGAAATGAACCAGTTGTTTTTATGGCTATCGGAGTAGTATCGAGGTTTGCCGGGCAGGACCTCGGTAACCGAAACATCTTCTTCGACAATAATCGCTTGTGCCGACGCCGGTTCGACGTATCCCCAAAGCGATGTAGTAGCCGCGGCTACTGCTAAAAAAAAGAACTTTGTTTTCATCTTCATTTGTTTTAGTTATACAATTTTGCTTTCTACAGTTCAAAGAGACAGAAGCATATCGTCGCTACTATCTGTTTTTGTAACCTAAAACAACCAGATAAAAGAATGTGTTCACCACTACCGGGAAAAAGAATAGGGAAAATCCATACTATTTAGCCCTTGTAAGCATCTTATAAAAAATGAAAACAGCATATAGCGGTTGGCAATTAATTACTAAATTTGCACATACTCGATGAATATCATACTTTTATAGTAGCAACCAGAGCAATATATCTATGAAACGAAATAAAAAGGGTTCCGATTTCTTCCCCCGGAAACGGCCGAAATATAAACTGACCTTCTTTAACGAAAGCTCGCTGGAAGATGTGTGGACCATCTGCTTTTCCCGGTTCGGAGCCATCACGACTGCCGTGCTGCTCATCGTCTTTATTGTCGTGGCCATACTCTCGATTATCGTAGGGACCCCGGTAAAGACGCTGTTGCCCGGCTACCTGAAGACCGAAGAGCGCATCGAAATGGTCGATAAGATTTTGCGGGTCGATTCGCTGGCTGCCGAGGTACAACGTCGCGATGTCTATATCCAGAATCTCTCGGCCATTCTCTCGGGCGAAATAAAAATCGACTCCATAGGCCAGCAGGCCGACAGCCTGCTCTCTACCCGCAACGATACCCTGCTGCCCCAATCGAAACGGATGGAAGAGTATGTCAAACAGTATGAGCAGGAAGAGAAATACACCCTCAACGTCTTCACACCCACCACCCCCATCGACGGGAAACTGTTTTATACCCCGCTCAAGGGCGAGATTGTAAAAGGCTACGACCCACACGCCGGACACTTCGGCGTCGATATTCAATGTCCTCGCAACACGGCGGTATCGTCGGTTCTCGACGGCACCATCGTATCGGCCGGCTACACCCCCGACTATGGGTATGTCGTGGCCATCCAGCACAGCAACAACTACCTGTCGATCTACAAATACAACTCGGGTATTCTCAAGGGCATAGGCGAGAAAGTGCTGGGCGGTGAGAAGATTGCCGTTACCGGTTGGGAAGAGGACAAATCGACGAAGCAATCGTGCACGGCCGAGTTCCAATTATGGCACATGGGACAATCGCTCGACCCCGAAAAATATATTACTTTCTGACCTCAATTCGCCGATAATAGACTTTATTTTATACCTTTGCACAGTCTAAACCGAGGATTTTGACTTCTCTTATTAAACCGAATGAAAAAACAATTAGCCATATTAGGTTCTACAGGCTCGATAGGCACCCAAACACTCGACGTGGTAGCCGAATATCCCGACCTGTTTGAAGTATATACCCTGACGGCCAACAACAACGTGGAGTTGCTTGTCGAACAGGCCAAACGTTTCAACCCCGACTCGGTGGTCATTGCCAACGAGGCTCATTATCCCCGACTCAAAGAGGCCTTGAAGGAGTATCCCATCAAGGTCTATGCCGGCGACGACGCCATTGCTCAAATCGTCGAGGCGGCTCCCATCGATATCGTGGTTACGGCCATGGTGGGATATGCCGGGCTCAAACCGACCATTCGCGCCATCGAGGCTCACAAGACCATTGCTTTGGCCAACAAGGAGACTCTCGTGGTGGCCGGCGACCTCATCAAGCAACTGGCGCTCGAGTATCATGCCCCCATCATTCCCGTCGATTCGGAACACTCGGCCATCTTCCAGTGCCTCGTGGGTGAGTGGGACAACCCCATCGACAAGATTATCCTCACCGCCTCGGGTGGCCCCTTCAGAGAACTGACGGCCGAGCAGATGAAGCACGTCACCAAGAACGACGCGCTGAAGCACCCCAAATGGAACATGGGGCACAAAATCACCATCGACTCGGCTACGCTCATGAACAAGGGGTTCGAGATGATTGAGGCCAAATGGCTCTTCGACGTCGCCCCTAAAGATATCGAAATAGCGGTACACCCGCAATCGATTGTTCACTCGATGGTCCAGTTCAAGGATGGCACGGTCAAGGCCCAGTTGGGCGTGCAGGACATGCGCATGCCCATACGCTATGCGCTCTCCTACCCGACACGACTCGAGAGTCCCCACTCGAAACTCACACTCGAGCAGTATGCCCAACTCACCTTCGAGCGGCCCGACCTCGAGCGCTTTCCCCTGCTGCGCTATGCCTTCGATGCCGTGGCCGAGGGTGGTAATATGCCTTGTATCATGAATGCCGCCAACGAGATAGCTGTGGCCGCCTTCCTCCACGATGCCATCGACTATCCCAGCATAGCCCGCATTGTGGCCGAGACAATGGCTCACATCGAATTTATCGCATCGCCCCGCTACGAGGACTATGTGCACACCAACCAACTGGCCCGCGACTATGCGGCGCAACTGATTAAATAACACGTTCAAAAACCGCTTACACCGATGGAAACATTCCTCATAAAAACCGTACAACTCCTGTTGAGCCTCTCGATACTGGTCATCATACACGAGTTCGGCCACTTTATCTTTGCCCGCCTGTTCAAGGTGCGCGTCGAGAAATTCTACCTCTTCTTCGATCCCTGGTTCTCCCTCTTCAAATTCAAGCCCAAAAACAGCCACACCGAGTATGGCATAGGTTGGTTACCCTTGGGCGGCTATGTGAAAATTGCCGGCATGATCGACGAGTCGATGGACCGCGAACAGATGAAACAGCCCCCCAAACCGTGGGAGTTCCGCTCGAAACCGGCCTGGCAACGATTGCTCATCATGGTGGCCGGCGTAGTATTCAACTTCATTCTGGCCATTTTCATCTACTCGATGATTGCCTATACGTGGGGCACCAGCTATATCCCCTTCAAGAACGCCTATGCCGGCATGGAGTATTGCCAGTCGGCCAAAGAAATCGGGTTCCAGAACGGCGATATTCCCTTGACGGCCGACGGTGTGGCTCTCGACTACATGTCGAGCGAAACGCTGCAACAAATCGTAGAGGCCAAACAAGTACAGGTACTGCGCAACAACGACACCGTATCGATTGATATTCCCCAGGATTTCATGCTGCGCCTCATCGACAAGGAGGAGCAGTTTGCCATGTACCGCATCCCGCCGGTTGTATATGAGGCCTCGGCACATACGGGAGCCGAACGGGCCGGGCTGACAAAGGGCGATCGCATCATTGCCATAGACAGTGTACAAACCCCGTCGCTCGACGAGTTGCACCAAACACTTTCGACTCGCCATAACACCACCGTGACTGTGGAGTTCATGCGCGACGGAGCCCTGCGCACGGCCCAAGTCGCTACCGACTCGGTGGGCAACCTGGGTATTCGCATCTCGCCGCTTATCGAGAGCTACACCGTGGTAACCGAGCACTATGGATTTTGGGAATCCTTCCCCAAGGGAATCGAGTTGGGCGTGGACAAACTGAAGAGCTATGTGAGCAGCATGAAATATGTCTTCACCAAAGAGGGAGCACAAAGCCTGGGAGGCTTCGGTACCATAGGCAGCATATTCCCCGATCGGTGGGACTGGGAGTCGTTCTGGAGCATGACTGCGTTCCTGTCGGTCATCCTGGCCTTCATGAACATCCTGCCCATACCGGCTCTCGACGGCGGGCATGTGCTCTTCCTGCTCTACGAGGTTATCACACGACGGAAACCCAACGAGAAATTCATGGAGTATGCTCAAATGTGCGGCATGATTTTCCTGTTGCTCCTGCTCATCTATGCCAACGGGAACGACATCATGCGCTTTTTCTTCAAATAACCGATTATGAACTATACAAAAGTAATATTGAAACCGGGTAAGGAAGACTCGTTTCACCGCTTCCACCCGTGGGTATTCTCGGGCGCCATATATCGCTTTGAGAAACAGCCCGAAGAGGGAGATATTGTCGAAGTAACCGACCACCAGGGAAACTTCATAGGCATAGGCCAGTACCAGATTGGCAGCATTGCCGTGCGCATACTCTCGTTCAAACCGGTGACTATCGACGAGGCTTTCTATGTGAACCGCCTGCAAGAGGCCTATAACGTGCGGCTGAGCCTGGGATTGCTCAACGAAGAGTACAACAACACCTGCCGCCTGGTACACGGCGAGGGCGACAACCTGCCGGGCCTCATCATCGACCTCTACGACCGCACCGCTGTCATGCAGGCCCACACACCGGGCATGCACTATGCCCGCCACCAGATTGCCGAGGCGCTGAAAACAGTCCTGGGCGACCGCATCGACAACATCTATTACAAGTCGGAAACAACCCTCCCCTACAAGGCCGAACTCGATGCCGAAAACGAATACCTGCTGGGAGGCGATGCCCCCAACATTGCCACCGAGAACGGGCTGAAATTTTATGTCGATTGGGTGCGTGGCCAAAAAACGGGATTCTTTATCGACCAACGCGAAAACCGGGCCCTGCTCGAGCGGTATGCCCGTGGCCGTTCGGTACTGAACATGTTTTGCTACACGGGTGGTTTCTCGTTCTATGCCATGCGAGGCAATGCCAAGCTGGTGCACTCGGTCGATAGTTCGTCAAAAGCCATCGACCTCACCTGCAAGAATGTAGAGCTGAACTTCCCCGGCGACAGCCGTCACCAGGCTTTTGCCGAAGATGCCTTCAAGTTCCTCGATTCGATGGGCGACCAGTACGACCTCATCATCCTCGACCCCCCGGCCTTTGCCAAGCACAAGAAAGTACTGAACAACGCCCTGCAAGGTTACCGCAAACTCAACGCCAAGGCCTTTGAAAAGATACGTCCGGGCGGCATCCTCTTCACCTTCTCCTGCTCACAGGTGGTAAGTAAAGAGAATTTCAGACTGGCCGTATTCAGCGCAGCCGCACAAACAGGGCGCAACGTGCGCATCCTGCACCAGCTCACCCAGCCGGCCGACCACCCCGTAAACATCTACCACCCCGAAGGCGAATACCTCAAGGGGCTGGTTCTCTATGTCGAATAAACCAAATTCCAAAAATCACAGTATATGAAAAAAATCGTTTGTACCATGGCTTCATTGCTTATCTTGGCCTCTTGTACTACGCAAGAGAAGAAAGACGACTTTGACTACACGGTAGAGTCGTTTGCCGATTTGGAAATCCTGCGTTACAAAGTACCGGGATTCGAAGAGTTGTCGCTACAACAGAAAGAGCTGGTCTATTACCTCTCCGAGGCTGCTGCCTACGGTCGGGACATTCTCTATGACCAGAACGGGAAATGGAACCTGGCCATCCGCCGTACGCTCGAAGCGATTTACCAGGACTATACCGGCGATCGCGAGAGCAACGACTTCAAGAACTTCGAAGTCTATCTGAAACGGGTATGGTTCTCCAACGGCATACACCACCACTATGGCTGCGACAAGTTCGTACCCGAATTCTCGCAAGAGTTCTTTGTCAATGCGGTAAAATCGCTTGACCCGAAGAAACTCCCGCTCACCGAAGGTGCTACCGTTGACGACCTGCTCAATACCCTGGTACCCGTGATATTCGACCCCACGGTAATGCCCAAACGGGTGAACCAGGCTGCCGGCGAAGACCTTATCGCCACCTCGGCCTGCAACTACTACGACGGGGTAACCCAAGCCGAAGCCGAGGCTTTCTACAGCAACATGAAAGATCCTAAAGACGAAACGCCCATCTCCTACGGGTTGAACAGCCGACTCGTAAAACGCGACGGCAAAATCGTAGAAGAGACCTACAAAGTGGGCGGGCTCTACACCCAAGCCATCGAGAAGATTGTTTATTGGCTGCAAAAGGCTGCCGGCGTGGCCGAGAACGAACAACAGAAACAGGTTATCGAGAAACTGATCGAATATTACCAAACAGGCGACTTGAAACTATTTGACGAATATGCCATCCTGTGGGTAAAAGATCTCGACTCGCAAGTCGATTTCGTAAACGGTTTCACCGAGACCTATGGCGACCCGCTGGGCATGAAAGCCAGCTGGGAGTCGATTGTCAACTTCAAGAACCTCGAAGCCTCGAAACGTACCCACACCATCAGCGAAAACGCCCAGTGGTTTGAGGATCACTCGCCCGTGGACGCTCGCTTCAAAAAAGAACAGGTAAAAGGCGTATCGGCCAAGGTAATCACCGCCGCCATGCTGGCCGGCGACTGCTATCCCTCGACCCCGATCGGTATCAACCTGCCCAACTCCAACTGGATTCGCCACCTGCACGGTTCCAAATCGGTAACCATCGAAAACATTACCGAAGCTTATGAGAAAGCCGCTCAAGGCAATGGATTCAACGACGAGTTCGTATGGAGCGACACCGAGCGCGACCTCATCAACAAATACCTGCTCCAGGCCGACAACCTGCACACCGACCTGCACGAGTGTCTGGGTCACGGCTCGGGCAAACTGCTCCCGGGTGTCGATCCCGACGCCTTGAAGGCTTACAGCTCTACGCTCGAGGAGGCTCGTGCCGACCTGTTTGCTCTCTACTACATGGCCGACCCCAAGATTCTCGAACTGGGTCTCCTCCCCTCGCCCGACGCCTACAAAGCGGCCTACTACCAATACATGATGAATGGTTTGATGACTCAGCTCACTCGCATCGAGCCGGGCAAGAACATCGAGGAATCGCACATGCGCAACCGTCAACTCATCGCCCGCTGGGCCTATGAGCACGGTAAGGCCGACAAAGTAATCGAATTTGCCAAACGCGACGGCAAGACCTATGTCGTAGTCAACGACTATGAGAAACTGCGCACACTCCTTGGACAACTGTTGGCCGAGGTTCAACGCATCAAATCGGAGGGCGACTACGAAAGCGGCAAAAACCTCGTCGAGCAATATGGTGTGATTGTCGATCCCGAACTGCACAAAGAGGTTTTGGCCCGGTATGAAAACCTGCACATCGCTCCCTACAAGGGATTCGTAAACCCCGTATATACGCCGGTTACCGATGCCAACGGCAACATTACCGATATCAAGATTTCCTATAACGAAGGGTATGCCGAGCAGATGTTGAGATATTCGAAAGACTACTCTCCCCTGCCCATCTGCACGCCGTTTCCCGTTAAGAAATAAAACTTTACGAAAATAGACTGCTCGGCCCGACATTCAAAAAATGCCGGGCCGAGTTTTTTTTGCCAACCATCTGTGCGCTCCCTTGTTTTTAATTCGTATCTTGCAGAAAAATTTTCAAAATCGATATGCAACAAGAGCTCAAAGAGATAAAACTCAAATTTCGAAAAGCCATGAACGGCATCGTTTCTCACCACATGAGAGCCCAAGGTGCCGACTACAAAATAAACTTTGGACTCACCCTGCCCCTGCTGAAACAGATTGCTGCCGAGACACAGCCCAACGCTCAACTGGCCACCGAGTTATGGAACGACACGGCTGTGCGCGAGTCGATGATGCTGGCCCCCATGGTCTATCCCATCGAGGCCTTTACCGAAGCCGAGGCCGACCGTTGGCTCGACACCATGCCCAACACCGAAGTGGCCGATATCTGCTGCAAATTTCTCTTCAGCCAGCTGCCCTTTGCCCTGCGAAAAGCCTGCGAGTGGAGCCATAGCGACAAGCCGCTGCAACAATACACCGCCTTCCAGTTGACATCGGCATGGCTCATTGCCCACCCCGAGAGCCCCGAAACGTCGAGACTCGAACCCGTTGCCAATGCAGCCATAACCCAAGCCCTCGGCAAGCGCGACAATCGGTCGTTTGCCGCCGTCAACATGCTCAAGCAAGCAATGCGTCACGACACCCTGGCGTCGCACATACTGTCGGCGTTGAGGGCCAAAGCCGACACCGACGAAAAGGTAAAAGCCCTGCTCGACGAACTGGCAGAAGAGCAACTCCTGTACCGTGAATTTTCGGGCCGTGATTCCCTGTGATTTTGTTTGCTTGTAATGCAAAAATCGCTAAATTTGTAACATAGGTTTTTGATCATGCCAGAAGAAAAATCGAAAGAGACTGTAAAACAGTTATTTATACAATTCTTGGAAGCCCGAAAATTACGTAAGACTCCCGAGCGATTTGCCATACTGGAGAAAATATATACCACCACCCAGCATTTCGATGTAGAGACACTGTATGAAGCCATGATCGAAAACGGATATCGCGTGAGCAAAGCAACCGTCTATAACACCATAGACCTGCTGCTCGAAGCCAACCTCGTGCGCAAGCATCAGTTCGGAGGTAACCTGGCCCAATATGAGCGCGTATATAATACCAACCACCACCATCTCATCTGTGTCAAATGCGGGAAAGTGCGCGAGGTAAAAGATCTCGACCTCATGTCGTGCCTGAACACCCGCAAGTTCAACAAATTCACCACCTCGTACTACACCCTCTATGTCTATGGCATCTGCAGCCGGTGTAACCAGAAGAGCAAAAAAGACAAGAAAGAAAAAAACGAAAAAAAATAAACCCAATTAAAACGTTCACGAAACACCCTAAATTATGAAAGTAGATGTTCTCTTAGGATTGCAATGGGGCGACGAAGGCAAAGGCAAAGTCGTCGATGTATTGACGCCCAATTATGATATCATCACCCGTTTCCAGGGAGGTCCCAACGCGGGTCACACATTGGAATTTAAAGGAGAAAAATATGTATTGCGCTCCATCCCGTCGGGTATCTTCCAAGGCGGAAAAATCAATATCATCGGCAACGGCGTAGTGCTCGATCCCGTCTTGTTCAAGGAAGAAGCCGAGAGCCTGGCGGCAAGCGGTCACGACCTTACCCAGTGCCTGTGCATCTCGAAGAAGGCACACCTCATTCTGCCCACGCACCGCATACTCGATGCCGCTTATGAAGCAGCCAAGGGTAAATCAAAAATCGGCACCACGGGCAAAGGCATCGGCCCCACCTACTCCGACAAGATTAGCCGCAACGGCGTGCGGGTAGGCGACATATTCCTCAACTTCAAGGAGATTTATGCCACGGCCAAAGCCAAACACGAGAGAATACTGCGCTCGCTCAACTACGAATACAACATCGACGAACTGGAAGCCAAGTGGTTCGATGCCATCGAATACCTCAAACGCTTCCGCATCATCGACAGCGAACACGTCATCAACAACTACCTGAAAGAGGGGAAATCGATTTTGGCCGAGGGTGCCCAAGGCACCATGCTCGACGTCGATTTCGGCTCCTATCCCTTCGTGACCTCGTCAAATACCATCTGCGCCGGCGCCTGCACAGGGTTGGGTGTAGCTCCCAGCCGAATAGGCGAAGTATATGGTATCTTCAAAGCCTATTGCACCCGCGTGGGTAGCGGTCCGTTCCCTACCGAACTGTTTGACGAAACGGGTAAAACCATTCGTGCCATCGGCCACGAGTATGGCGCAGTGACCGGTCGTGAGCGCCGCTGTGGCTGGATTGACCTGGTAGCCCTGAAGTATGCCATCATGATCGACGGTGTAACCAAACTTATCATGATGAAGAGCGACGTGCTCGACAACTTCGAAACCATCAAGGCCTGCGTAGCCTACCGTATCAACGGTAAGGAAGTCACCGAGTTCCCCTACTCGATCGAAGAGGGCATCGAACCGGTCTATGTTGAACTGCCGGGATGGAAGACCGACATGACCAAGATTCACAGCGAAGCCGAATTCCCCCAACGATTCAAAGAGTACATCGACTTCCTCGAAAAAGAGTTGCAGGTACCTATCTACATCGTATCGGTAGGTCCCGACCGCGAGCAGACGATTGTACGCTCCAATAAATAACCTATAAACTTACTACTATGGCAAAAATTAAACCGTTCAAAGGGTTACGCCCGCCAAAAGAATTTGTCGAGCAAGTTGCCTCGCGTCCCTACGATGTACTCAACTCCGAAGAAGCCCGTCAGGAGGCTCATGGAAATGAGAAATCGCTCTATCACATCATTAAACCCGAAATCGATTTTGCTCCCGGTACCGACGAGCATGCGCCCGAGGTTTATGACAAGGCAGTAGAGAACTTCAACCTGTTCCAGCAAAAAGGGTGGCTGGTACAAGACAACAAAGAGCACTACTACATCTATGCCCAGACGATGAACGGTCACACCCAATACGGACTGGTCGTAGGAGCCAACGTCGATGACTACATGACGGGGGTAATCAAAAAGCACGAACTTACCCGCCGCGACAAGGAGGAAGACCGCATGAAACATGTGCGCATCAACAACGCCAATGTCGAACCGGTTTTCTTTGCCTACCCCGACAACGACGAACTCGATGCCATCATTAAACGCGAAACGTCGCACCCGTCGGAATATGACTTCGTGGCCCCCGACGGATTCGGGCATCACTTCTGGGTTATCGACGACGACAAGACCATTGCCCGCATTACCGAAATCTTTGCCCACATTCCCAGCCTCTATATTGCCGACGGGCATCACCGCACTGCCGCAGCGGCTCTGGTAGGCAACGAAAAGGCCAAACAGAACCCCAACCACCGGGGCGACGAGGAGTATAACTACTTCCTGGCCGTATGTTTCCCGGCCTCGCAGCTGATGATTATCGACTACAACCGGGTGGTAAAAGACTTGAACGGACTCACTCCCCAGGAATTTCTCGAAAGGCTGAAGGCCAACTTCACCATCGAGGAGAAAGGTACACAGATATACCACCCCGAGAAGTTGCACAACTTCTCGCTCTACCTCGAAGGGAAGTGGTACTCGCTCACGGCCAAGGAGGGTACCTACGACGACAACGACCCCATCGGGGTACTCGATGTAACCATTTCGTCGAACCTCATCCTGCGCGATATACTGGGCATTACCGACCTGCGCACCGACAAACGAATCGATTTCGTTGGCGGTATCCGCGGACTCGAAGAGCTGAAACGCCGGGTCGATAGCGGCGAAATGAAGATGGCCCTGGCCCTCTATCCCGTATCGATGAAGCAGCTCATGGATATCGCCGACACAGGCAATATCATGCCTCCAAAGACTACCTGGTTTGAGCCCAAACTGAGATCGGGCCTTGTTATCCACAAACTGGATTGACAGCAAAGACCAGTCTTCTTAACCCCACATAAGTAGCGGTTCTTTGGATAAATATTATTTAACAAAGAACTGCTATTTATTTTTTTACCCTCATGCAGCAAAAAAGGGCCCGATTACATCTTCATAATAGTAGTTGTCATTCGGGCCGAGTCAAATCGGTATGAACGAAGCGAAGCTAATAGAAGCTTGTAAAAACAACGACGCCCGTGCGCAACGAGAACTCTACGAGAGTTTTGCGCGCAAGATGATGTCGGTGTGCTTGCGTTATGCCGGCAACCGAGAGATGGCCGAGGACTTTTTGCAAGAGGGTTTTATCAAAGTTTTCACCTCCATACAGAGTTACAACTACGAAGGTTCTTTTGAAGGTTGGATGCGACGTATTTTCGTGAATACGGCACTCGAGGCCCTGCGCAAAAACGACTTGCTGCGCAACGGTGTCGAATTGGATACTCTCGAGCCTCAACAAGAGGCCGATTACTCGGCCGTGGAGCATATATCGGCCGATGAGTTGATGGAACTCATAGCCCAATTGCCGCCGGGATTTCGCACCGTATTCAATATGTTTGCCGTCGAAGGCTACTCGCACCGCGAGATTGCTCAAGCACTGCACATCACCGAGAGTACATCGCGCTCGCAATATACACGAGCCAAAAGGCTGCTTCAAAAGTGGATTAAGGAATTGGAACAATAGGTATAACTGGCAATGAAGATAGACGATAAACAGTTTGAAAAAGCAATACAGTCGAAGCTGGCAGGGCACGAAGCCGATGTCAGAAGCGACTTGTGGGCTGCTATCGAGTCGCAGTTGCCCAGGAATACCGTAGCGCCCAAAGTGCCGCTGTACCGGCGCATCATAGGCTATTCGGCTGCAGCCGTAGCAGCCGGGGTCGTAGCGACCGTCATCTGGTGGCAACTGCCCGAGAAACCACTCGACTCAAAGGTGGTGAGCGAAGTCTCCATGCCGGTTCAAACGATTGTAGAGCCCCAGGCCAACAAACGGCAACAACTGTTGACCGAGGTGGTTACCCCCTCGTCAACAACACGTACGGTGCCCAATAGGGAAAGCAAGGGCAACACCACAGCCGCTCAGGAGCCCACTATATCGACAAGTTCTCCCACGGCACCGGAGACGAGAGCCGAAGAAGAAACGGCACCCGGCTTCGCACAGGCCCCAACTGCCACACCCAACTCAATGAAGAGTGAGGACGACTATCGCCGCAAACTCGACGAGTTTGAGCAGGCTGGTCGCAAACTGAAAGAAGAGGGCCAGCCCACTATCCTACCAAGTCGCAAAAAGAGTCCCGGCATACAAGTGGGCTTGATGGCAGCCAATGCGACAACCGGCAAAAGCCAAAACTCGGCCACGGCCATACGCACCAAAACGCCCATGCTGTTATCGAGGCGGAACCCCGTCTATCACTTCGATCACAAGATGCCTATCTCGGCAGGAGTAACCGTAGCCAAAACCCTGCCCAGAAATTGGGAACTGGAATCGGGAGTGGTCTATACTTACCTCTACTCGAAGTATAGCTCGACCAACGGCAACGGCAGTCAAGAGTTGCACTACCTGGGCATCCCCCTCAATGTGATTTATCGCTTTGCACGCATCAAACGACTATCGTTCTATGCCTCGGCAGGCGGCCAAGTCGATTTCTACCTGGCCGGACGGCAAAAGGACGAAGGATATGACGAAGGCATATCGGGATCGGGATATAAAGAGTTGAAACACGAGAACGTGCAATTCTCGGTACAGGCCAACGTGGGTGCAGCCCTCACCCTGTATAAACAAACCGAGCTATATCTGGAGCCCTATATGGCTTACTACTTCGAGAATAACTCGAGCATACACAACATCTGGAAAGACAAGCCATTCAACTTTGGCCTGACACTGGGTGTGAGAACCGGATTTTAACAACAAACCCCAATAAAAAACAAAACAAGTAACACAACACAAACACAATGAAATCATTGAAATTTGTATCGGCTTTATCTTTGCTTTGCGGAATTCTAACCTTGTCGAGCTGCCTGGGCGAAGGCGGCAATACCCTATCGGTATATACCACCGGCAGTATCTATAAAACCAATACAGGTGACTCATATCTGTACCTCGACCGCATCGGGCTCTCGGTTACAAGTGCCGAATTGCGAAGCGAAAACTTCGAAGAAGGCGACCGTCTGTTGGCAACAACAACCATCGACTTTGACAATCAAGGCACACAACTGTCGAACGCTATTTACAATGCCACCATATCGGGTATTCACCAATTCGACTGCGACAATTGCATCTACGACAATACGCAGACGACTTTCCAAAGCGATACCGTGCCCAGCCTCTACTCCATCGAACCCTTCATCAACTACCGCAAAGACGACACGATACTCACCTTTGCCTATGTGAAATACGAAGTGAAAAGTGGGAACCCCGGTTCGCTGAAACTGGTTCAACCCAAAACATTTGATATGGAAACCAAAACCGATACACTCTACCTCATCTACGATAAAGGGAATATCAAGGAGTCGAAGAGCTCGGACTACATATCATTCAAGTTACCGCAGTACCCGGTCAATACCGATATTAATGTAGTGGTGAGATACCAGGCTGCAACCTCCAACTTCTCAGTAGGTGGAAGCGACAAGATCAGCCGGTATTTCTCGTTCACCTACAACCGACCCGAGACCTTAAATTAAAATCGCGATAGTAAGACAACTTTTATTTTTGATGTTTATAATTTCAGACGGGGGGTGTCCGTGAGGATACCTCTTTTTTTATACCCTTGCCGACTGGGATTATAGTAAAATAGTACTATCTTTGCCTCAACATAATGCTTATTTTCCATTACAACATGAAAAACTTTTATATCGCAACACTATTCACCATAGGGATTATAACCCCTGTATTCTCGACAACACTTCCCCTGCAAGGCGAGCTAATAAAACCCTCGGACCCATACATTCAATACATAGGACGTGTGAGCCATGAGAACCCCGATGCGTCAGTCTTCAACTACCCCGGCGTACAAATACAGGCAACATTCGAGGGTAGTTCGCTAAAGATGTATGCCAAACCGATGAGTGGCTATTTTATGGTAACCATAGACCAGGCCGCCCCATTCAAGATTTCGTTCAACTCCCCTACCGACTCGGTGGTCACACTGGCCACGGCCTTGAAAGATACACTCCACACCGTAAACATCATGAACTGTATCGAGGCCTTTCATCGCCGCCCCGAATTCAAAGGATTCCTGCTCGACAAGGGGAAGGGATTGGTAGCCCCAACGGCCTTGCCTCAACGGAAAATCGAGTTTATAGGCAACTCTATCACCTGTGGCTATGGTGTAGAGAGTACCGACAAATCTGATCCCTTTACCGAAGAGACCGAGAACCACTACTACACCTATGCAGCCATCACCGCACGTAACCTGCGGGCACAGCACTATGCCATTGCACGTAGCGGAATTGGCATCTATCGCAATTATGGCGGGCCAAGCGAAGGTAGCCCCGACTGCATGCCTACTCACTATAACCAAACGCTGTTTAACGATACGACCGAAATCTGGGACTTCTCGCAATACACCCCCGATGTGGTCTGTATCAACCTGGGCACCAACGATGCCAGCACTCCGGGATGCGATCCCCAACAGCTATATCGAGTCTATGCCGATTTTCTCTCTACCATACGGCACAACTATCCGCAGGCAAAAATTGTATTGCTCTCGGGCTGTATGCTCCACGGTGAGTCTCTTGCAATGGTTCGGTCGGCTCTTGACCGTCTTACTCAAGAGTGCCATCGAGCCGGCGACCATGAGGTATATCGCTTCGACATGACCCCTCAAACGGGCGACTTGGGCTACGGTGCAGGCTGGCACCCCAGTCTGCTGCAACAACAGCGTATGGCCGACGAACTCACCCCCTTCCTGCGTGACCTCATGGGATGGAAGTAACTACTCCTCCCCCGATTGACTAAATGAACGACGAATAAAAAACAGCACCCCCCGGAAGGAATCCTTCCGGGGGGTGCTTATATATTCAAAAGATACGATTTACCGATACATCTCGGCATGATCGGCCGTGTACCAGTCGTACATCTTCTGCACACCCTCCTCGATTTCGATCTTGTGGTGCCAACCCAAGTTGTGCAGTTTGGTCACATCGGTGAGCTTGCGCATGGTTCCGTCGGGTTTCTCGGGATTGAAGCGGACCTCACCTTTGTAGCCGATAACCTCCTGGATGCGATGAGCCAGTGCGGCAATGGTAATCTCTTTGCCTGTGCCGATGTTGATATGGCAGTTGCGCACCTCGGGATTATCGCCCTTGACATCGGCAAAATCGACATGCTCGAGAATATAGACCGAAGCATCGGCCATCTCCTCGCTCCACAGGAACTCACGCAGCGGCTTGCCGGTACCCCACAACTCTACCCGATCGGGATAGATGCCATACTTGGCCAGTATGGCAAGAATGGCGTCGTTCGTAGCATTGCCATCGACGCCCTCGACCGGACGCAACGAGAGGTCTTTGCGCACAGCCTCCCAATTGTTTTCCATAAGCCCCTTGGCCAGATGTATTTTACGAATCATGGCCGGGAGTACATGGCTGCGCTCGAGGTCGAAATTGTCGTTGGGCCCATAAAGATTGGTGGGCATCACAGCAATATAGTTGGTTCCATACTGCAGGTTGAAGCTCTCGCACATCTTCAAGCCGGCAATTTTGGCAATGGCATAGGGCTCGTTGGTATATTCCAGCGGAGAGGTGAGCAGGGCATCCTCTTTCATCGGCTGCTGGGCATCGCGCGGATAGATGCAGGTGCTACCCAGGAAGAGCAACTTCTTCACACCGTGACGGAAACTCTCGCCAATGACATTTTGCTGAATCTGCAAGTTTTGATAAATGAAGTCGGCCCGATAAATGCTGTTGGCCATGATACCCCCCACATGAGCGGCAGCCAGAATCACATACTCGGGTTGCTCCTCGTCGAAGAAGCGTTTCACGGCTACTCCGTCGAGCAGGTCGAGCTCTTTGTGAGAGCGACCAATGAGGTGAGTATAACCTTTTTCCTGCAAGTTTTTCCATATAGCCGAACCCACCAGACCATGGTGACCGGCTACATAAATCTTGGCATCTTTTTCCATGATAAATATCTCCTATTTAACAATACCTTTTTCCAAATACTCGGCCAGGTTCATCCGCACCTCGTCGCCGGCACGCTCGACAGCCACCTTGGCCATATCGGCATCGACCATAATCTTCACGAGTTGTTCAAACGTCGTACGCATGGGATCCCAGCCCAGTTCCCGTTTGGCCTTTGAGGGGTCGCCCCAGAGATTCACCACATCGGTCGGACGATAAAAATCGGGCGAAACTTCAACAAGCACACGACCGGTAGCCCGGTCGATACCCTTCTCGTTCTCACCCTCACCTACAAAATCGAGCTCGATGCCTACATGATGGAAAGCCAGCTGACAGAACTCACGAACGGAGTGCTGCACACCGGTAGCAATCACAAAGTCCTCGGGCTTATCGTTTTGCAAGATGAGCCACATGCACTCGACATAATCCTTGGCATATCCCCAGTCGCGCAACGACGAGAGGTTACCCAGGTAGAGCTTGTCTTGTTTACCCTGAGCAATGCGGGCAGCAGCCAGTGTAATCTTGCGAGTCACGAAGGTCTCGCCACGGCGCTCCGATTCGTGATTGAAGAGGATACCCGAACAGCAGAACATGTTGTAGGCCTCGCGATACTCCTTCACAATCCAGTATCCATACAATTTAGCCACGGCATACGGGCTATAGGGATGGAACGGGGTCTGCTCATTTTGAGGTACTTGCTCCACCTTGCCATACAACTCGGAGGTTGAAGCCTGGTAGATGCGACAGGTCTCGGCCAAACCGCATTGACGAACGGCCTCCAAGATACGCAGTACACCGGTGGCATCGACATCGGCCGTAAACTCGGGAGAGTCGAACGACACCTGCACATGACTCTGAGCCGCCAGATTGTAAATCTCGTCGGGACGCACTTTGCCTACGACCTGAATGAGACTCATCGAGTCGCCCAAGTCGGCATAGTGCAAATGGAAGTGCGGACGCCCCTCCAAGTGGGCAATACGCTCACGATAATCGACCGACGAGCGACGAATAGTCCCGTGCACGTCATAACTTTTTTCCAGCAGGAACTCTGCCAGGAACGATCCGTCTTGACCGGTAATACCGGTAATCAATGCTGTTTTCATCTTGTATGCTTTGTTTTATCGTTTTCTTGTTTTGAACAAACTTTATTAAAATGTACCCTTTGCTATATTCTGTTGCAAAATTATCTAAATTCGGGATAACCGACAACCTCTGTCGGCCCTATTTTTACCCGATTCCGTCCCCTATTATCACACCTTGCACGCCAACTTCTTGCGCCGACGTTTACGATTCCACTCCTGAACGAGCAACTTAGGCAACGACTCGATAATCAGCCAGCAACGACGCAGCTGCTTCTTGGGCTCGCAATAGATGCGATACAGGAACTCGAGATGAGCCCGCACCATCCAATAGGGAGCCCGGTTCACATCGGTTCCGCTGTAAAATTTGAAAGCGGCCCCTACGGCAATCATTACCCCACGTTTCAAATAGGGTTTCAATTTACTCATGAATATCTCCTGTTTGGGAGCACCCAAAGCGACCCAAATAATCTCGGCGCCATCTTTCTCTATCATCTGGGCAATAGCCCGATAATCGAAATCATCGACTGCCTTGTAGGGTAACGAATAGAACCACATGTCGTTAATGCGGGGATCAATCTGCGACAAATTATGTTTCAACCCATCCAGCGTCGGTTGCGTAGTACCCAGAAAAGCCATACGATAGCGACGCTGATGTATGATATCCATAAAAATTTCACTTCCGCAGTATTGCTTGCGTTCGATACCATAAATCCACCGCAAATACAAAGGCACATAGCCGCTGTCGCAAATCGAGAACATCGAGCCATCTACCACCTTGCAATACTCGGGGTCGCGGTTCACCGTAGCCAAAATCACACCATCGGATACACAAATATACCCCGGTGTGCCCAATAACAACGCTTCATCTATGGCTCGAAAAACGGCTCGCTTGTCGAACTCATACCTAATGTTGAAATACGTCTCCATAAAAAATGATGTATAAAGTTACTGTCGAGACTCCCCTAAATCCCGACTATAAAAACAATCTTACCTTACCTTTGGATGATAAATCGAGTGAATAAACATTCGTTCCACTCGATATTCAAGTGGATTATAGCTTATTTTTAATACCCAAGCCTTTATTTACTAAAACAAAAAGGAAATATCTTTTTTATTAACAACCCAATATATAGCGATAGAGGGACTAATACAATTAACGATAACAAGCCACATATCCGTCCACCCATCATCTCTGCATTCGTCGCTGTAGTATTTCCTATTAAATAATAAATTACTTTCAAAGCTGGCAATGTTAACGTATTAGATAAAGGAATTAATGGCATATGCACACACATTATCAATAAAGAATTCTTGCCCAAATAGGCAAGCCAGCTAGTATAACGCTTGTTTTGTAAATATCTGGAAAAATAAATCACCAACAAAGATCCTCCTAATGCAGGCAAAAAAAACAATACATAAGTAGGATCTATCTCTAATGACAGCATATCAGTATGAACTTTCAAAACAATACCTAAACAATAAGAGATTATTGCTCCAATAATGACATAGAAATATACTTTCTTATTTTGCAAAATATTATACAACCTCATCTGATATCCTAAATAAAAGAATATATATCCGAGACAGGCTTCCGGAAGATACAAGAAAAATATCTTATTGATAGCACATAAATACCCTATAAATGTAATAACGAAAGCAATTATAAGTTTCAATATTCCTGAATGGATATACTTTTCTACAATATATGAGATTACAAAAATCTCAAATAAAGATAATAAAAACCATAAAGGGGGATCTGGCGCGACTAAATCTTGGAAAGAATATATATAAGAAATTAAATTATTATCTTCACTAATAAACAAAAAACGATATATAAATGCAAATATATAGAATAATATGAATGGGAATAATAAAGACCGAATTTTCTTTAACAAAAAGTTCTTTATTGAATTCTTTATCGAAAAGAAAAATCCTGATAATAAAAAAAATAGTGGCATGTGGAATAAAAAAATTTCTCTTGCTATAGGACAAGCTAAATGTCCATAAACTACCAAAATAATCCCAATCCCCTTAGCTATATCAATACTTTTATCTCTCTGTTTATTTACTACAGTTGAAATATTATTTAACGTAACCATTTATTTATAAATTACTTATTATAATTCTCTTGAGCGAAAAGAATAAGAATGGAGCTTCTCATATTTCCTTTTTTCTTCCAAATAACCATTCTGTCAAGAAATCGCTACATCTAAGAAGATTACTTGTAACTAAACACAAAGATAATACAAGTAATGCCAAAAACATAGATACAAAAAATTCCACTGTTGGATTTGGATAGTCTGTAAAAAATTTACCTAACATCAATAAATTACTCGGTAAGAAAAAGTAATGAATCAAATAAATATCCAAAGTTCGTTTCCCTACATATTGCAATGCTCTACCAACTTTTGTTTCATGGCTACACCACTTTTGATTCTTTTCAAAGAACATAAAAATAAATAAAACTCCAGAGAATGATTGTATCGTCTGAAATACTAATCTATAATAATAGCTTTGTATTGCCCGCGTTTCTAAAAAAATAGTCACCCCAATAAAAGCTAAAATAATACTTGTAGAAAAAAGATTATTTTCAACCATTCTTTTTATCTCATTATATTTATATTTCACTATGGTTCCTAAGACAAAAAATATAAAATATCTCACTGCTGTCCGGAGAAATTTTACCATAAAGTAGGTTGCTCGACAGAACCCGCCTCCGGAACACAAACGGGAGTTGTCGGCTGATTATAAATTTCACGGATATTCGCCCTCTGGAAGAGGACTTGTCCGATTGAGTTAGAGATAGAATGAAGACTTGGATCCAACCCGTATCGCTTCTTCGCAATGAT
>NZ_NFHZ01000010.1 GCF_002161555.1 Barnesiella sp. An55
ACCACATGTGAAGACCCACAGAAAAAGCATTTTTTGTGCCATATTTATAATAATCTTCACAAAGATATTAAAATCAATGCTTTACTGAGGTTTCATCCTGAATTTTGTCGACTAGGCCTAAACTTTAAACAGTCTCCACGCTTTCCTTTTTTATTAACAGGCTAAATCTGGGGACTATTAGCCCAAATAAACACGAAGCCTATGAAACAACTATAAAATCGCCAAATCGGAACAAAAAGGGGAAATCTATTCCAAAGACCTCAATTTTAATCATTTTCATAATAATACAATAGATGAAAAAGATACAGATTCTATTATTATGCTGCAGCCTGTTATTTTCAATATCGTGTAGCAGCTATAAATACGGAGCCAGCACAGAGCCGACTCAAAAAAGTAATCTCACTTTTGGTGTTGTAAAATCAAAAATCATAAAAGGGAGTACTACTCAAGCCGAGATATTAGAAATCTTTGGAGCACCCAACCTGGTGTCGAAAAACAAATCGAACAACGAGGTATGGAGCTACAACAAAATGAGTACCGTAAACAAACAAGGAGGTACCGATTTCCTATTTGGAGCAAGAGCGTCACAAAGTAGCAGTGCTCAATCTTTCGACTTAATCATCACATTCGACTCCAACGATATAGTTTTAGACTATTCAGTGGTCTCAACCAGTTATTAACCCTAAAAATTTTTACACAATGAAAAAATATATCGTTTTTTTACCTATTTTATTTATACTCATGTCGTGCGGAACCTCCAAACCGGCACTTTCACCTGCAGAGATAAAGTTGATGACCACCAAGCAATTCGAGGCCGATTACAACCTCGTTTTCGGTTCAGCCATTTCTCTGCTCCAATCCGAGGGCTTCTTGATAAACAGTACTGATAAAGAATCGGGACTCATTACCGCCAGCAAACAGATTGATAATAAGAATGCCGATTGGCAAATGGCTCTTTTGGGTAGTGCTACCGAAGCCTCTACTTCACAAGCCTCTTTCTTCATTCAACCGCTTAACGACAACTTGACCGAGGTTAAGTTTACGCTCTATGAAGGTAGTGTCACCTCAACTCTCAATCAATTCAGCAAGAGCACCCGAAACAAGAACAGCATGGTCGAAGACCCCACCATCTATGCCAACTGGTTCAACAACTTGCGTAGTGAAATCGAAAGGAGAAAAGCCCTTATGCAATAAGGGCAAAAGCTATTGATTTCTCATTGAACATTAAAACGGCGTCTCCTCTTTCTTCCCTAAGAAGCGGGGTTGTTTGTCGGTGAGGAGGTCGAGAAACATTTTCACACGGGCGAGGTACTCTCGTCCGTGTATTTTTATATACTTCGCCCGGCGGGCTACGTCGCGGGCATTATAACCGACTGCCGATATGCCGCTGCTCTTGGCCAGATAGATGGCCCGCTCGTTGTGAAACTTCTGCGAGATGATGGTCAGACTGTCCTGACCGAAAATTTTCTTGGCCCGCACGATAGAGTCGAGCGTACGGAATCCGGCATAGTCAAGTACGATACGGTCGGCCGGCACCCCGTGGGCCACTAGCGAATCCCGCATGCAGGTAGGCTCATCATAATCGCGATCATGATTATCGCCGCTCACCAGAATATAGTCAATCTTGCCAGCTTGAAACAAACGGGCTGCAGCCTCGATACGATAGTCGAAATAATAATTGTGCTCACCCTCTGGAGTAATGGGGGCTGTACCCAACAACAACCCCACCTTGCAGTGAGGTATCGCCTCGACTGTATCAAAAATCTTGTCCCCGGCATAACTCCTCACCAATCCGTCGCATACCAGAATCACAATAAAGACAGCCATCACGGCAGCTATTACAGCCGCTACAATCCACTTTTTGTATTGTTTCATTCTTACTCCTGTTTTATACGACGAAGATAATGAAAAATAGTAAAATCCGCTCCTTTTTCCCTCAAACTAAGTAGGTGTGAAAAGAAAACCCCTACATGTAGGTATTGGGCAGCCCAACCAAAAGCCGTTACTTTGAATCGTCAAACCAAACAACCGTTACGACGATGAAAAGAACAGCCATATTCTACGGCTCCTCAACCGGCATGACCGAGGGAGTAGCCCACACAATCGCCAAAAAACTGGGCATAGCCCCCAACAACGTGATCGATGTCTCTCGCCTCACGGCCGACAGCCTCGACAACTACGACGCTCTCATCCTGGGCTCCTCGACCTGGGGATGCGGCGAATTGCAGGACGACTGGTACGACGCCGTGAAAATCTTGAAAGCCGCCGACCTGAGTCAAAAGACCATTGCCCTCTTCGGCTGCGGCGACTCCGAGTCATACCCCGACACTTTTTGCGACGCCATTGGGCTGCTCTACGACGAGTTGAAAGACACAGGCTGCCGCTTCACCGGCAATCATGTGGCTACCGACGACTACTCGTTCTCCTCATCGGCATCGGTTATCGACGGCGATTTCGTGGGGCTGCCGCTCGACGAAGCCAACGAATCCGACAAAAGCGAGGCCCGCATCGACGCCTGGGTAAAAAGCCTCGACCTGTAACCCCTTCAACCCACACGAACATGATGACCTGTCAATCCTTTCCAGCCGAGTTGAAAGTATTTCTCAACCATCTGTATGAATACAAGAAGGGGGTACGCCACATGGTACTCTACACCACCAGCAAACGCTACGAAGAGTTTGCCGTGACCCGACTGGACAAACAGCATATCGACTACTGCATACAGCCCATCGGTTGCAACAAGATAAACCTCTTCTTCGGCCGACGCGAGTGCATCGAGGTGATTCAGTCACTGGCCTCGCGCCCCTTGAACGAACTCACCCCCGAAGAGGATTTCATCCTGGGGGCCCTGCTCGGGTATGACCTCTGCGGACAATGTCAACGCTTCTGCAAACGTAAAGCCAAATAAATGAACTCTTTTCTCCACACCCTCTCGATCTAATTTGCAAAAAGGGAAAAGAATACTACAATTTTGAAGTTTGTTTTTAGTTGTGATAAACCCACTGTGCCGTGAGGCCCGGTGGGTTTGTTTTTCGCTCCACCTCCCCATCATGCAGGGCGCCTTGTAGTCCCCACCATACACAAACGGCCTCCCCACTCGCCCGGCAAGCAGTCGGGACAGAGACAGGGAGGTCGTTTTCTCTTGGTATATCGGGGGCGATACCGTCGTTTATTTCAGCCGGGCGAGCACCTCTTTCATGCGGCGCATGGCCTCGGTGATATTCTCCTCAGAGGTAGCATAGGAAAGACGCAGGTAGTTGGGCGCACCAAAGGCATCGCCGGCCACGGTAGCCACATGCCCTACCTCGAGAATATACATGGCCAGGTCGGACGAAGTCACAATCTTGCGATCTCCATCGGCCTTGCCCAGGTAGCAGCTAATCTCGGGGAAGAGGTAGAAGGCACCGTCGGGGTTGTTCACCTTCAACCCGGGAATCTCGCGAGCCAACCGCACCACCAGGTCGCGACGGCGCTCAAAAGCCCGGCGCATCTCCTCTACACAACTCTGGTCACCGGCAAAGGCAGCAGCGGCAGCCTTCTGTGCAATCGACGAGGCACCCGAGGTATATTGGCCCTGCAGCTTGTTGCAAGCCTTAGCAATCCACAGCGGAGCCGCAATAAAGCCGATACGCCAACCAGTCATGGCATACCCCTTGGAAACCCCGTTGACAATGATCACCCGATCGCGCAAAGCGGCAAACTGGGCGATACTCTGGTGAGCTCCCACATAGTTGATATGCTCATAAATCTCATCGGCCAGGATAAAGATTTGCGGGTGACGTTCCAGCACGGTAGCCAAGGCAGCGAGTTCGTCGTGCGAATAGACACTGCCCGTGGGGTTGGAAGGCGAGCAAAGAATAAGCATCTTGGTCTTGGGCGTGATGGCAGCCTCGAGTTGGGCGGCACTCATCTTGAAATCCTGCTCGATACCAGTCTCTACAATCACGCTCTTGCCCTCGGCCAGTTTCACCATCTCGACATAGCTCACCCAGTAGGGAGCAGGCAGCACCACCTCGTCGCCAGGATTGACAAGCGAGAGAATCGTGTTGCAAATCGACTGCTTGGCACCGTTCGACACCACAATCTGCTCGGGAGTATAGTCGAGCCCATTCTCATTTTTCAGTTTGGCACAGATGGCCTGACGCAAATCCATATAACCCGGCACGGGCGAGTAGTGCGAGAAGTTGTCGTCTATCGCCTTTTTCGCAGCATCCTTGATATGCTGGGGGGTATTGAAATCGGGTTCTCCCACACTCAGGTTAATCACATCGACTCCCTGAGCTTTCAGTTCACTACTTTTTTGCGACATCGCCAGCGTTTGCGATGGAGCAAGGGCGGCCAAACGGTCGGATACTTGATTCATGAGAATAGCTGTTTTAGGTTTTATACTTCTACAAAGATAGCAAAAGGTGAGCGCAGAGGGAAACCGAGAACGCAGTTTTCGAGGTTTATCTATGCCGAACCGACTCCTATCTTCTACAAAGATAGGCAAACTCGGGCACAAACCGACCATATTTACCCGATATTTATGTATCTTTGCACGTTTTTTAAGGTAAAGGATTTCATGGATGCAATTGTCACGCAGATGATTATCCTCTTCTCACTGGTAATCGTCGGCTATTATTCAAGTAAACGGGGGATGATGGATGCAGCCTTCGACCGCAAGCTCTCGGAGCTGGTCATCAATATCACATGCCCCTGCCTGATACTCTCGTCGGTCATGGGCGACACACTCCCCGACAAGAATCTCATTCTCCCCCTGCTCGTCGTAGGGTTTGCCACCTACATCGTTCTGATAGGCGCTTCGTTTCTGCTCCCGCGGTACATGCCCGTCAAGCCCACCGACCGGGGCATTTACAGTTTCATGCTGGCCTTCGGCAACGTAGGCTTCATAGGCTATCCCATCGTAGCCTCCATCTTCGGGCCCAGTGCCGTGTTTTATGCCTGCATCCTCAACTTCCCCAGCACGCTGTTGATATTCGTGTTTGGTACGCTCTTCATCTCGGGCGGCCAGGACAAAATGCGTTTCGACTGGAGCACGCTCTACAGCCCGGCCATGATAGCGTCATACCTCTCCATCCTCATCGTCGTCACAGGCTGGATTCCACCCCGTGTCATCAGCACCCCCTTCCACCTGCTGGGCAACGTGACCGTACCGGCCGCCCTGCTCATCATAGGCTCATCGATTGCCCAGGTTCCCATTCGCCGCATGTTTGGCAACCCCTCCATCTACCTGATGTCGGTCCTGCGTCTCATGCTGATACCCCTGCTCATCCTCTTCCTCTCCCGACTCTGCCACATCGACGAGACCATAGCCAACATCAATGTTGTGCTGGCAGCCATGCCCGTCGCCTCGTATGGCACCCTGTTTTGCATCAAATATGAAAACGGCGAAGAGATTATGGCCGAAGGGACTTTCATTACCACCCTGTTCTCGGTCATGAGTATTCCCCTGATCACCCTATTCCTATAACAGAAGTCGAGCAAGAAAAGAAATGCCTCCCGCACCAGATTTGGCGCAGAAGGCATTTGAACAAACAAACAATGATACGATAGGATATAGGATAGAGTAAGATCGTATCATCTCTTTTCCCTTCCCCTTTTTGGCCCAATAACAAAGGGGGCCAGGAAATCATCCTGGCAAAAAAACGATTTATGCGGCTTTAGTAAGGGCGGCAATAGCTTTCACACTCTCGCCGTTGTAACTCATGGGAGACATCACCGGTTCATAGTCAAACGGAATAAACTCCGAAACCTGAGCCGTGGCAAAACTTTGTTCATCGTCGATAAAGAGCGTCAGTTTGGCACCAGCCTTGTGACCTACGGCGCGGGGCAGCGAACCTATCGACTGGAAGTTACCAGTCTCGACCATCTGTTTCAGGCGCGACACCTCACCACTCTCGAAGAGAAGTTCGTGTTTTTTCATCACCTTGCCGTTTTCCCGGCACACCGCCACCTTATTGCCCACAGCCACCTTGATGAGGCCATAGATAAGGGCACAGGCACCCACCACAATCAGGAAGAGTTTGAGCGACGATTGCGGATCGGAGATAACGGCCGAAGCTACAAAAACAGCCACGGCAATAACAATCGAGACAACACCGGCCATCGATACTTTTTTCTTGATTTCTACATAGGGGTTTTCGGCAAATTTAGACACAGTAGTCTCTTTCTCTTTATTTTCCATTTTCTTTCAATGCTAATAAGTTGGGTAATATGTGTTCAAAAAGCTATTCGGTGCCTTTCCCCACGACCATACACGGGGAGTCGCCCTGCCGTATCCCATCGATACGACAAGCGAACCAGAAGCGGCAACCGGCTTCTGTCAACTGGCAGGAGTTACCTGCCCCCGCTAAATTAGCATTTGACAAAGTGAATAGAGATAATGCCCGTGTGAACACATCTGGGCCTTATACCCCTCGTAGTCGTGCCTGATCGACTTCTCTCGAAGGGCTGTGAGCTAACAACAGCACTGCTGTGCCGATGCAAATACAGTGTTACTTCCTATACGCTCGGCCACCGGCGACGAGGGGAACCGCACCGTATTCACCACGGCAATACGCTCGGCCGGAACAATGGCTACAAAATTCTGGAGCGGATGCGAAGGAGTTTCGTGATCGACCAGCGTGTAGCTACTCGAGGTCTCGTGCATCTGCTCCACCTCGGCCACATGCAACAGCGCCGAGCCCCACCCCAATACCAGGGCAAGCGAGAGTACAAGCAGATGTTTTACAAAACCTTTCATGCTGCAAACATACACAAAAAGAATGGAAGTTACAACTCATCGAGGAGCTGTTTTTCCATAACGGCACTCTCTTTCGGGCCCGGTCAACCAAATGGCAACCCACCCTCTTTAACCATGAATAGGGAGATACCGGCCCTACAATACCTATAACATGCGATTGTGTGCCTTTGGGGGGGCTCCATAACTTTGCAGCGAATTACCAAATAAAAACCATTTCGGACGTGAAAGCTAAACTATCGACACTTTTCTCACTGTTTATCACTCTGTTACTCATATTTCCCCTGCAAGCCAAGCGTAACCATCACAAAGGGGACCACTCGGCCGGGACGCTGCTCTCGGGACAAGTCGTCGCTTTCGAGGCGGGCGAAAAGAGAGTTGTCGATTTTGCTACCATCTATCTGAAAGGGAGCCCCGTGGGTGGCACTACCGACGAACAGGGACGTTACCGGCTCAAAGCCCGGGCGGGCGAATATACCCTGGCCGTCTCGGCCATCGGCTACGAACCGTTCGAGAAAAAGGTCTCGCTCAAACCGGACCAGCACACCCAGATCGATGTAACCCTCACTCCCCGAGCCCAGGCACTCGACGAGGTGACCGTCGTCTCCACAGGAGTGAACCGCGTGAAAAACTCGGCCTACAACGCCGTGGCCGTCGATACCCGCGAGATGCAGAACTCGACCAAGAACCTGAGCGACGCACTGGCCAAAGCCCCCGGCATGAAGCTGCGCGAATCGGGAGGCGTAGGCTCCGACATGCAACTCATGCTCGACGGTTTCAGCGGCAAGCATGTGAAAGTCTTTATCGACGGCGTACCGCAAGAGGGCGTGGGCAGCTCTTTCGGGCTGAACAATATCCCCATCAGTTTTGCCGACCGCATCGAAATCTACAAAGGGGTGGTGCCCGTAGGATTCGGCACCGACGCCATCGGCGGGGTCATCAACATCGTCACCAACAAGCAGCGACGCAACTGGTTCCTCGATGCCGCCTACTCCTACGGTTCGTTCAACACCCACAAATCGCATGTCAACATCGGGCAGAGTTTCAAAAACGGACTCACCTACGAGGTCAACCTCTTCCAAAACTACTCCGACAACGACTACCGCATCGATGCCGATCATGTGGAGCAATGGAACGACGACGGCTCGTCGATTATTACCGACGAGGTGTTCCGCGTCAAACGCTTCAACGACACCTATCACAACGAGGCCGTCGTGGCCAAAGCCGGGGTTACCGGCAAACCGTGGGCCGACCGCCTCATGCTGGGATTCACCTACTCACACATGTACAAAGAGATACAGACCGGCGTGCGGCAACACACCGTCTTCGGCGAGAAACATCGCCGGGGCTACTCGCTCATGCCCTCGCTCGAATACAGCAAGCGCAACCTGCTCACCCGCGGGCTCGACCTCACTCTCACGGTCAACTACAACCGCAACATCACCACCCATATCGATACCGCCAGCTATCGCTACAACTGGTTCGGCCAACGCCGGCCCAACACCAACGGTCGGGGCGAACAGAGCGAACAGTATGCCCGGGCCCACAACGACAACTGGAACACCACCCTCACCCTCAACTACCGCATCAACCGAGCCAATACCCTCACCTTCAACAACGTGTGGAACGCCTTCCACCGCACCAACGCCTCGCTGCTTACCGGCACCGCCATTGAAAACGAATTTGCCAAAGAGACCCGCAAAAACATTGCCGGCCTCTCATACCGGCTCATGCCCTCCGACCGGTGGAACCTCTCGATATTCGGCAAATACTATCACCAATACGTGTCGGGCCCCGTGGCAACCGATGCCAACGCCACCGATTATGTACAGGTTAGCCGCACCGTGCAACAGGCCGGCTATGGTGCCGCGGGCACCTGTTTCATTCTGCCCGGGCTCCAAGCCAAACTCTCCTACGAGAAAGCCTACCGCCTGCCCACCATCGAAGAGATGTTTGGCGACGAGGACCTCGAGAGCGGACAGGTGAACCTCCGTCCCGAAAACAGCCACAACGTCAACCTCAACCTCAGCTATTCCCGCACTCTGGGCAAGCACTCGTTCTACCTCGAGGGCGGTCTGCTCTACCGCAACACCCGCGACTACATCCAGCGCAACATACAGGATCTGAGCGGCGGCAAGGAAAATGCCACCTACACCAACTATGGCAAGGTAGTGACTAAGGGCTACAACCTCTCGGCCCGATACAGCCTGGCCCGATGGCTGAGCATAGGCGGCAACTTCTCGCAAATGGACGTGCGCGACATGGAGAAGTACCAAATCGGTAGCTCAGGCAACTCCACGCCCAACCTCACCTACAAGGCCCGCATGGCCAACGTGCCCTATATGTTTGCCGACAGCGACATCAACCTCTACTGGCACGACCTGGGCCGCAAGGGCAACCTGCTCACCCTCACCTACGACAACCAGTATCTGCACAGCTTCTGCTACAACTCCGAGGTGATAGGTACCAACAGCAGCGCCTACATGATTCCCGACCAGTTTTCGCACAACCTCTCGATCAGTTACAGCCTGCACCAGGGGCGCTACAACCTGTCGTTCGAGTGCCGCAACTTCACCGACGAGAAGCTCTACGACAACTTCAGCCTCCAGAAAGCGGGCCGGGCCTTCTACGGCAAGATACGGATTCACTTCGGCGACTGATACCGACTCAAATACCGCAAACAACAATTATTCACTAAAACTCATACACACATGAAAAAGAACTCCTTCTTAACCACAACCCTTGTCCTCTGTGCCGCAAGCCTATGGCTCGTATCGTGCGAAGAGGATGGACCCGCCACTCCCGCAGGACTTACCGGACTCACCGAAGTATCAAAGGGCAACTATGTGATTGCCGCCTCGGTAGGCACCGGCAACAACGAGACCCACGTGTTACTCACGGCCGACCGCCTCGATGACCCCAACTACAAGGTGACTCCCACCGTACAGGGCACCCAGAACGACGGTGCCACCTACTGGGTATTCTACGGCCAACAGTCACTCTTTGCCCTCAACTACAACCAGGGCGAGGCCGGACAAACCGCCTCGTACAGCCTCAACGCATCCTTCGAGATGGCCAAAGACCCGCGCACCTACAAACTGAGCCGATTCACCACCTACGGCCTCTACAACGACTACATCATGACCACCTCGTCGGGCAGCGGCACCATCGATGCCCAAAGCTATACCTACACCGACAAGAACGGCCAGAGCCTCACCGAGACCTACTATCCCAAACACTTTCTGCCGGCCTACATCGACGCCCGCAACCAGACGGCCAAAGACGGGAGCGGAGCCGGCGACATCCGCCTGCGCTCCGAGAACTTCCTCGGTAACGGCGAGTATGTAACACTTGCCGGGCTGGAGCAGGTAGGCGACTACCTCTACTCGGCCGCCGTACCCATGGGATTGAGCCAGTGGGGCTATATACAGACGGTCGATGGCCGGGCCCACGGCTATGTGCGCGAAGGTTACGCCGACCTGGTCAAGACCGAGTCGGGAGGCTCGGGCAGCGGTGCCTACAACGCCAACGAACTGCAATGGACCCAATACCCCGACGAGTGCTGGGTGGCCATCTTCAAAGACGAGAGCCTCACCGAGCACAAAGTCGTCAAGAGCGACAAAATCAGCTATGCCTGCGGCCGCAACCGCTCGCAATACTACCAAATGGTGTGGAAAGCCGACGACGGATACCTCTATGTGCTCTCGCCCAGCTATGCCAAAACCATGAGCGATGCCCGCCAACAGACCACCCTGCCGGCCGGAGTCGTACGCATCGACACCCGGACCTCGTGGGATGCCCTCGACTTCGACCCCACCTACTACAAAGCCTTGAAAAACCCCGACGGCACCGAAGCTGCCTTCCTGCGCAGCTGGTATATCACGGGCAACTACTTCATGCTGCTGGCCTATGATGCCCAGGGATTCAAGGGGACTGCCAACCGACTGGTCATCTTCGACACTCAGGGCGACGGCACCCTGCGCGAAGTATCGGGACTCCCCGCCGACATCAGCGCCTTGAGCAACACCCCCTACATCGACGAAGCCGGCAACGCCTACGTCGTGGTGGCCACATCGAGCGGATATCCCACCGTATATAAAATAGACCCCGCCTCGGCTACCGCCTCGAAAGGACTCACCATCGTAGCCACAAGCGTAGCCGGTGTGGGCCGCCTGCAAACCCGATGACCCCGGCCAACGAGAAAAAAAGAGCCTGCCGATGAACCATATTCTCGCAGGTTCTTTTTAATTTTACATGTTAAAAGAGAATCACACATGAGAAAAACATTCCGCAAAATTCACCTCTGGTTGGCGGTTCCCTTCGGTCTCATTATCACAATCATCTGTTTTACAGGTGCACTACTGGTATTTGAGGACGAAATTACACACCTTACCAACCGCAATCTCTATTATGTAGAGAATCCCGGCTCACAACCTCTGCCCGTAGGCACACTGGTCGAGAAGGTCGAGTCTCAACTGGTCAAAGGAGGCGCGATAACCGGTGTCACCATCTATCCACAACCCAACCGCACTTATCAAGTGAACCTCTCGTCACCCCGAGGCGCGGCGGTTTATATCGACCCCTACACGGGCGAAATCAAGGGTCAGTCGCAACGATCGCCCTTCTACCAGGCCGTCTTTTCGCTGCACCGCTGGCTGCTCGACAGCCAACCGGCCGACGGAGGCATCTTCTGGGGAAAACGCATTACCGGCATCAGCACCCTGTTGTTTGTCATCATCCTGCTCTCGGGCATAGTCATCTGGTGGCCCCGCTCCCGCAAGGGGCTGAAGAATGGCATACAGATAGCCCTGCGCAAAGGGAAAGCCCGCTTTTGGCACGATCTGCACGCGGCCGGCGGAATCTACGTATTGCTGCTGATACTGGTCATGGCACTCACAGGGCTCACCTGGTCGTTCGACTGGTACAAAAATGCCTTCTACACCGTGTTCGGCGTAGAGACGAGTGCGGCAGCCAAGCCCGCGGCAAACAGCCCGGCACAAGGGCAGAAAGTATCGCAAGGGAAATCGCCCGTAACAAAAGACACACCGGCTGCACAGCCAAGCCCCTTTGCCTGCTGGCAATCGGTCTATGACCAGCTGGCCGCCAGGAACCCCGGCAACCAGAAAATCGAAATCTCCAACGGCACGGCCAACGTATCGAACAACCGCTACGGCAATATCCGCGGCACCGACCGCTACACCTTCGACCCGCAATCGGGCCAGATTACCGGGGTATCGCTCTACAAAGAGAGCAACAGCTCGGGCAAGATAAGAGGTTGGATTTACTCGATACACACGGGAGCCTGGGGCGGAACCGCCTCGCGCATCCTCTGGGTACTGGCCTCCCTGCTGGGAGCCACCCTACCTCTCACGGGGTACTACCTGTGGATCAAGCGGCTCTACCGCAAACGTCACAACCGGGCCACAACCCGTTAAGCCATCCCCCCTCATGGAGCCCACACGATACGAAACAAAACGAGAAGCGCCACCCGAAAGAGTGGCGCTTCTCGTTTATATTATCCTCACAGTCAAACGTATCAGAACTTTTGCATATCAACCAGACGTTTGTAATAGCGGTCGAGTTTGATAAGCTCGTCGTGGCAACCCCGCTCCACAATCTCACCCTCGTGCATCACGCAAATGAGGTCGGCATCCTTGATAGTCGATAGACGGTGGGCAATCACGAGCGTAGTGCGGTTGCGCATGAGGTTCTCGAGCGCCTCCTGAACGAGCCGCTCCGACTCGGTATCGAGCGCCGACGTCGCCTCGTCGAGAATCAAGATAGGCGGGTTCTTCAAAATAGCCCGGGCAATACTTACACGCTG
Source organism: Barnesiella sp. An55 (assembly GCF_002161555.1). Classification (GTDB taxonomy): domain Bacteria; phylum Bacteroidota; class Bacteroidia; order Bacteroidales; family Barnesiellaceae; genus Barnesiella; species Barnesiella merdipullorum. Next base: position 12,567 of record NZ_NFHZ01000010.1, read on the forward strand.
GCGTTGCCCGCCCGACAAGCGGCTTCCGCGGTCACCGATACAGGTATTGTAGCCATCCTCGGTAGCCATGATAAACTCATGGGCATTGGCAATCTTGGCCGCCTCGATTACCTGCTCCATGGTAGCATCCTCGACCCCGAAGGTAATGTTGTTGTAAAACGAGTCGTTAAACAGGATGGCCTCCTGATTCACATTCCCCATGAGGCCACGCAAATCATGCACCCTGAAATTCTTGATATTCACCCCGTCGATATAGATACCCCCCTCGTTCACATCATAGAAGCGAGGCAAAAGGTCGGCCATCGTCGATTTACCCGAGCCCGACTGCCCCACCAGAGCTACGGTCTGCCCTTTCTTGATGGTAAGGTTCACATGCTTCACCACATTCTCGGTATTGTAGCGGAACGACACGTCGCGGTATTCGATACCCTCTTTCATGTCGGTCAGTTCGACAGGTTTCTCGGGATCCTGTATCGGGTTCACAGCCGAGAGAATAAGATCGACACGCTCCATCGAGGCCAACCCTTTTTGTATCGAATAGGCCGCCTTCGAAAGATCTTTGGCCGGGTTGATGATGCTGTAAAAAATCACCAGATAATAGATGAACGATGCCGCATCGATGCTGCTCGTACCCGAGAGAATGAGCGAACCGCCATACCACAGCACAATGCAGATGGTGCAGGTACCCAAAAACTCGCTCATCGGGTGAGCCAGCGCCTGCCGGCGGTTAATGCGGTTGGATATCTTGTAAAACACATTGTTCTCGGTGCGAAACCACTTGATCATCTTCTCCTCGGCATTAAAGGCCTTGATGATGCGAAGGCCCCCCAAAGTCTCCTCGATAATCGACATCAACTGGCCCCACTGGTTCTGGCCCTCGAGCGAACGGCGCTTGAGTTTCTTGCCCACCTGACCCATGATATAGCCGGCCGTAGGCAGCAGGATAAGCACAAAGACCGTGAGTTGCCAACTGATGGCAAACATCGTACCCAGGCAGACAAGAATCATGATAGGGTTCTTGAACATCATATCGAGCGAAGCCATGATCGAATTCTCAATCTCTCCCACATCGCCCGACATGCGCGCCATCACATCGCCCTTCTTCTCGCTGGTAAAAAAGCCGATAGGCAGGCTCACCACCTTTTCATACACATAGTTGCGTATATCGCGCACGATACCCGACCGCAACGGAATCATGAAGTGCGAGCTCAAATAGGTAGCCGTGGTCTTGAAGAAGGTCATCACCATGAGGAATACACCCAGAATAAGCAGAGCAAAACCGGCACCCCTATCGTTGATCATCGTCGTGATATAGTAATAGAAGTTATTCACCACCACATCCTTCAGCGAAGCCGAATCCCACTCCATGAAGGTATAGGTAGCCTGCTTGAGCTTAAACAGAATCTCGAGGATGGGGATGATGAGTGCAAAGGAGAAGAGCGTCAATATCGACGCCAGTATGTTGAAAAAGATATTGAGTATGAGGTAATATTTGTACGGGGGCACAAAGCGCCGCAGGATTGCAAAAAAATCTTTCATATATAGCCTGTTATACTCCGGGCAAAATCCGGGAAATTTACAGCTGCAAAGATAGTATATTTACATTCACGACCGAAACCCCGCCCCAAAAAGTTTTATCCGGGTAATATCATAAACGCCACACCAACAGTTTCATCCTGGCCCAAAGCCGGCATCTCGCCGAATAAAGCCATACTTTCGAGACAAATGCTTGCACAGACAAAATTATTGTGATACTTTTGCACGAAAAGCAAAATCTGGCATTATCTTTTTAGCCGATAGCAAGTTATGGAGCAAGTTCGTCACACTCTATCAATCATTATTCCCGCATATAACGAAGAGAAAACCATTGCGGAGCTGCTGCAACGCGTGCTCGACGCCGACCTGGGCGAAGGTATGGAGCGGCAACTGATTGTCGTGAACGACTGTTCGACCGACTCGACAGGCTCCATCGTCGAAGAGTTTATCGCCGCTCACCCCCAAGCCCCCATCACCTACCTCAAGCACGACCGCAACCAAGGCAAGGGAATGGCCGTGCGCACAGGCATCCAGGCCGTCAAGGGCGACTATGTGGTCATGCAGGATGCCGACCTCGAACTCGACCCCAACGACTTTGCCAAGATGCTGCCGCACCTGCGCTCGGGGCAGTTTCGGGTCGTTTACGGCTCGCGGTTCCTGGCCGAGGAAAACTCGCATACCTATGTGAGCTATCAATTGGGCGGCAAGGTTCTATCGATCATGACCAACCTGCTCTACGGTCAACACATCACCGACGAACCTACCTGTTACAAAATGTTCGAAGCCGACCTGCTCAAGTCGATACCGCTCGACTGCAAGGGCTTTGAATTCTGCCCCGAGGTGACCGCCAAAGTCTCACGGCTGGGCTGCAAAATCAAGGAAGTCCCCATCCGCTACTACCCCCGCTCAATCGAAGAGGGCAAGAAACTGCGCCTCAAAGACGGCTTCAAAGCCATGGGCACCCTTCTGAAATACCGTTTCTGGAAAAAACCATAAAATGAAAAACAAGACTGCACAACCCGCAAAAAAACCCGCCGGAAAAGGAAAATCGGCACCCGCACCCCAATCGTGGACCGCGGGAATCACCGCCTCGTGGGTCATTAAAAACTTGCTTGCCGTGGTCATTGTCGCATTTTTGCTGAACAAACTCGTGCTCTACCCCCAGCCCGAATACAAATGGACCTACAAATGGCCCTACGAAATGCTCACTGGCAACCTGGAAGCCACCCGTCACTACGCCGCTACCACCACCGACCAGCGGTTCGAGATGAAGCTGGGGCTCTCCTACGTCTATCTGCGCTACCTCAAGGAGAGCACCCCGCCCAATGCCGTCATCCTGCTCCCCTCCAAAGAGGCCTTCTTCCCCGAAGGACAAGAGCGCGTCTTTTCGGGCGAGCCCTACAACAAGCTGTGGGCCACACGCTTCCTCTATCCCCGCCGGGTCATCCTCACCTCCGAGCTGGGCAAAACCCCATGGAGCCAAAAGATCACTCACGTGGCCATTGCCAACGGTGTAGGATATGAATACCTCAACTACGAGGTACCCCAAAAGGCTCCTTTCGCCATATTACCCATTCACCCCAAACAGTAACGCACCATGCTCATTGTCGGAATCATACTCACCTGCCTCCTGGGCATCCTGCTGACGGCCCTCGTCAGCCCGCGGTTTTCGTGGACCGAACGCATAGGTCTCTCGTTCCCCCTGGGAATGACCCTGCAAACCATCGTGATGGCCCTGCTCGACCTGGTGCATATCCCCCTCACGGCCACCTCGGTATTGCTGGCCCAGGCCATCGTCTTCGCCCTGCTCATGTTTCTCGTGTGGCGCTACCGCGGCATCGACAGTCTGCGCTTCACCCCCGCCATGCTCAACGACTTGAAACAGGCCAATCTGGTGTGGATACTCCTCCTGCTCGTCATCGCCTATTGCGAATACATGAACTACTCGAAGTGTATCTTCTTCCCGCCCAGCGACCGCGACAGCCTCGCCGCCTTCGACACCCTGGGATTCGTAGCCGACCACGACCATACCTACCTGCGCATGAGCCTCTTCGATGCCGACTATAACCCCTCGATACACCGGGCCGGAGGCAGCATTGCCTACGCCCCCTTCGTACAGTTGAGCTATGCCTATGTCTATCTGCTGGGAGCCGAAACCTCCAAAGCAATACCGGCCCTCATGTACCTCTTCTTCGTTATCGCCTTCTACGGCATCCTGCGACGCAACACGGGCAAGACCATCGCCGCCCTCACCACACTGCTCATGATGATGGCGCCCGAAATGATAGCCTTCTCGTCGCTCTCGGCCACCAACGCCATGCAAGCCGCCTTTGCCTCACTGGGCATCGCCTATACGGCCAGCTGGCTGCGTAGCCGCCACGACCACGAGCTCTATGCCGGAGCCCTGCTGCTGGGTGCCAATATGTGGTGCCGCAACGAGGGCATCGTCTTCATCGGTGCCGCCTGTATCGTCTTGCTCATCGACTGCATACGCCGCAAGAGCTACCGCAAGGGATGGTACTTCACCGGCCTGGCTCTGCTCCCGGCCGTAATCTGGTTTATCTATATGAAAGTAGGCGCACTCTATACCGAAGGGATGGCCATCACCCATCTCTTCTGGGACGGAGAAAAGGCATCCGAAATAGCCGGCGGGTTCTGGGCCCTCTTCAGCAACCCCGTCTATTACGGCTGGACCTTCCCCGCCTTTGCCCTTCTGTTCGTAGCCAACGCCTGGTTCATGATCAAGAAATACGACAATCTGCCCCTGCTGGGCATGATTGTACTGAGCGTACTCTTCTACGGATTAGTCATCTATCACGTGGACTATGTGTGGGATTCAATACACAACGTTCTCGCCTACTCGGCCAAACGGTTCTTCTTCTGTTTTGTCCCCATGTGCTGGTACTTCGTGGCAACCACCCACATTGCCCGCCGGGGAGCCGACTATATCGAACGGTACCTCTCCTTGAAATAGATTGCCACCTGCGAAACCTCATCCACCGCTTTACCATGGATGAATTCAATCTGGCAGCCTCGACTGCCGACCGAAAATAAAACCGGCTGCACCGCAGCCAAGTGCTGGATAGTGGGGGAACAAGCTCTCGTCCCCCGATAGAACTGCGGCAGGAAACCCACGGGCAACCTGCGGTTCGGTCCTATCGATTTTAGAAAAATTGACAGGAAAGAACAAACAGTCTCTAAAAAATGCAAAAAGATAGCGGGAGCATTTAAACCTTGACAAGATGTCAAGGTCATATAAACATTGAAATCTAACTGATCAATAGATTGATTTTTTTAAGATGTGTAAGAAAGGTATTTTCATCCTGTTTGCGTGTATTTTTTCCTTGATGGCAGCCCAAAGCGCCTGGGCCCAGTTTACGATTTCGGGTACGGTAAAAGACAAGACCGACGAGTTGCCCCTCCCGCAGGTAAGCATACGCCTCCTCTCGGCCCGCGACAGCTCCTTTGTCACCGGCGTATCGAGCAAGAACGACGGCACCTTTGCCCTCACAGTCAAGAAAGCCGGCAACTACCTGGCCGCCTTCTCGTTCCTGGGCTACAAGATCACCTACGAACCCGTGCGACTCACCGCCGGACAGTCGCGGCGCAACCTGGGCTCAATTCTGCTCGAGAGTAACGACATCCTGCTGCAAGAGGCCGTCGTCGTGGGGAAAGCCCCCGAGGTAGTGGTCAAGGAAGATACTGTCGAGTTCAATGCCGACTCTTACAAAACCCAACCCAACTCGGTTGTAGAAGACCTGCTGAAGAAATTGCCGGGTGTCGAAGTCGATAGCGAAGGCAAAATAACCCACGCCGGCAAAGAGATTACCAAGATTCTGGTCGATGGAAAAGAGTTCTTCTCCGACGACCCCAAGATAGCCACCAAGAACCTGCCGGTCGATATTGTCGAAAAGCTGCAGGTAGTCGATCGCAAGTCCGACCTGGCCCGCCTCACCGGAGTCGATGACGGCGAAGAAGAGACCGTGATCAACCTCACCATCAAGAAGGGGATGAAACACGGTTGGTTCGGCAACGTTGCAGGCGGATACGGCCTCGACGGCCGCTACGAAGCCGGCGCCATGGTCAACCGCTTCTTTGGCGACAACCAGGTGACCATTCTCGCCGGGTCGAACAACACCAACAACATGGGATTCACCGACCTGGGTGGCAGCCGTTTCCGTCGGTTCGGCGGCATGAACGGCATCAACACCAGCCACAACGTGGGTGTAAACTTCAACGTGGGTAAAGGCGAAGAGTTCCGCGTAGGCGGCGACGTGAGCTACAACAACAGCAACCGCAACGTGCTGCAACGCACCGAGCGGCAAAACCTCTTTGCCGACAGCACCTCCTATTACAGCGGCCACAACAAGATGAACGACCACGGGCAGAACATACGCGGTAACTTCAGGATTCACTGGGAAATCGACTCGCTCAACACCCTCGAGTTCCGACCTCGATTCGCTGTGGCCCTCTCCCGTTCCGACAGTTACGACTCGGCACTCACCACCGCCGGAGACCTGGCCCGCAGCAAAGTCAACTTCAGCGAGAGCAACAACTTCAACAAGGGTACAGGCTACGATATCTCGGGCGAACTCATCTACAACCACAAATTCCGTTCGCGTCCGGGGCGCTCGTTCAGTATCCAGGCCGAATACAAATTCAGCGACACGAAAGAAGACGGCTGGACCAAGGCACTCTACAAGTACTACCAACTGGCTACCGACAGTACTCTCGACCAGATGGACGACGACCACACCTGGAGCAACAGCTATGGGGCCCGACTCACCTGGACCGAACCGCTGGGCGACGTGAAGAAAGGTCGATTCCTCACCTTCTCCTACCGGTTCAACGCCAACTTCAACAACGCCGACAAATACACCTACGACATATTTACCGACCCGCTCACGGCCCTGCCCTTCGACACCGTGCGCAACGACGACCTGAGCAACAGCTTCCGCAACAACTACTTCAGGCATCGGGCCCAGGTAGGATTCAAGCAGGTAAAACCCACCTATACCTACGATGTAGGTCTGGCCGTCGAGCCCTCATCTTCGCAATCGATCGACCGCATCAACAGCGACCGCAACATTCCCAAGCGCACCGTATTCAATGTGGCGCCCTATCTGCGCTACCGCTACAAGCTGGGCAAGCAGACTTCGCTGCGCATCGACTACCGCGGATCGTCGTCGCAGCCCACCATGACCCAGTTGCAACCCGTAGCCGACGTGTCCGACCCCCTGCGCGTCGTTATCGGTAACCCCACCTTGAAGCCCTCGTTCAAAAACACGCTGCGCGTGCGCTTCAACGACTACGACGAGAAGACACAGCGGGCCATCATGGCCATGCTGTTCGGCGGGTTCACCACCAACAGTATCATCTCCGAGACCACCTACGATGCCACGACCGGCGGACAGACCACCACCTACCGCAATGCCAATGGCGTGTGGAACGCCTCGGGTATGCTCATGTTCACCACCCCCTTCCGCAACAAACACTGGCAACTGAACAGTTTCAGCCGTCTCAGCTACAACAACAACGTGGGCTACAACAACGGCATGCGCAACGATGCCGGTTCGTTCAATGCTGCCGAAAATCTGGGTATCGCCTTCCGGTCCGACTACTTCGACGCCGAACTGCGGGGCAACTATCGCTATGCCTTGGCTACCAACAGCATGCAGAACCAGAGAGACCAAAGCACCCACAACTACGGAGGCACCATCAACCTGAACGGATACCTGCCCTGGTCCATCACCTTGGGCACCGACCTCACATACAGCGGGTCGTCGGGCTACTCAGCCGGCTACAACACCGAGAGCTGGCTATGGAATGCCCAGGCTTCCTACCAGTTCCTCAAAGGCAAGAACGCCACCATCGCCCTCAAGATATATGATATCCTGGGGCAACGCAACAGCATACGCCGTACGGTCACGGGTAACTACATTCAGGATGTGGAGTACAACACCCTCAACACCTACGGACTGCTCACCTTCACCTACCGCTTCAACACCTTTGGCGACAAGCGGCCCGACATGGGGCCTGGCGGTCCCCGGGGTTACGGACATCCGGGCCCGCCTCCCGGCAGACACCGGTTTTAATCGACTCGACTGACTTTTTCTTATACACAAAAACGAAGCTGTACCCGACAACACGTCACGGTACAGCTTCGCTTTTTTTAGTATCATTTTCCCGATAGCCTCCGGGGGATAAGGTCAACTCAATGCACAGTCACCATCGTGGCCCCGAATCCATATTCGCGGAACGAGGCATCCTGGCAGGTACAGTTCTTGTACTTGTCGCGCACCTCCTTGAGCAGCGCATTACGCAACACACCCTCGCCCTTGCCGTGAATAAAGACAATCTTGCGCCCCTTGGCATGGCGATACTGGTCGAGCGTCTCGCGCACCTTGTCGAGCTGATAGTTGAGAATATCCGAGTTGGAGAGCCCCGCAGTCGTGTCGAGCAGAGCCGAGGCGTGTAGGTCGATCTCGATGATACCGGGCTTCTCGGCACGACGGGTCACCGGCTTGCGCACAGGATTATCGGCACTCTTTTTCATCTTCATGGCCCGTTCAAGGTCCGAGGCGTCAAACACCATGGGGCGCACCGGCACATCGTTCTTCACGATATCGAGACACCACGACGGCTCGTCGAAGTAGAGACTCTCGCGGAAGGTATGCAACTTGTAAAACTTGGTCGTGTCGAGCCGGTACTCCACGGCCACAGGGCTCTTCAAGGCAAAATGCTTGTCTTTCTTGAAGGCGATATACTGGATGCAGATGCGCTCGAGTGCGTTGACATCCTCTTGCCCGAACTCCTCGAGCAGCAGCTGTATGTTGGGCTCTACCACCCCGGCATAGCGCGTGCGCCACCCCTCGTCGTCGCGGCTCAGATAAGAGAAATAGAGGTAGTAGTTGCTGTCGTTCACCAGGTAGCACGAGAAACGGGTCGTGTTCAGATGCTTGCTCTCGTCGGGCAGATAGGCCAGGGTAATGTTCAGTTTCTCCCCCTCGGGACGCTCCTCGGCCGCAAAGTCATCGGCCTCATCGGCCACCTTGGGAGTCACCGTCTTCTCGACCGGCGGCACATCCACCACCTTCGAGGCAGGCATCGGGGCACTCTTGCGGGTCGGTTCGGCCGGCTCTACCACCACACACTCCCGGGCCAGTACCGGAGTCTCGAAACCATCTTCATCGATATAAGCTATATCTTTCTCGATTTTCACCACTACCCCGCCTCCTACGGCATTGAGGTAGCGCACTCTATCACCTACTTTTACCATAATTCCATTGTTTTAAAGTCTATTGCAGCCCACCGGCAACAAGCGATTTCGTTGCGGCAAACCGCACTATATTCGGCAAAGTTGCTTATTTTTGCACGATATTCAAAACAGATTATGCAAAAAACACAAGATATTCGCATCGAGGATTTCAATTATCCGCTGCCCGACGAGCGCATTGCCAAGTTTCCCCTCCCGCAACGCGACCACTCCAAACTGCTGGTCTATCGCCAGGGGCTCATCGAGGAGCATCACTTCTACGACCTGCCCCAAGTGCTGCCGTCCGACAGCCTGCTGGTATTCAACAACACCCGGGTGATACAGGCCCGTCTGCACTTTCGCAAAGAGACTGGTGCCCTCATCGAGGTATTCTGCCTCGAGCCGCTCGACCCACACGAATATGCCCTGTCGTTCCAGTCCACCGGCTCCTGCTCGTGGCTCTGCCTCATCGGTAACTCGAAGAAGTGGAAGAGCGGTCCCCTCACGCAAGAGGTCGTGATCGACGGCAAGGCCACACACTTCACCGCCGAGCGGGGTAATCCCCACGGCAACGCCTACGAGGTGCGCTTCTCGTGGGACAACCCCGAGGTAACCTTCGCCGCCCTGCTCGACCAGGCCGGCGAACTGCCCATCCCCCCCTATCTGAACCGGGAGACCGAAGAGAGCGACAAGACCACCTACCAGACCGTTTACTCCAAAATCGAAGGGTCGGTAGCCGCCCCCACCGCCGGACTGCACTTCACCCCCGAGGTACTGGAAGCCATCCGGGCACAGGGAATACCCGAGCTCGAACTCACCCTGCACGTGGGTGCCGGCACCTTCAAGCCAGTCAAGAGCGAGACCCTCGAAGGGCACGAGATGCACACCGAGTATATCTCGGTCAACCGCGACCTCATCGACACCCTGGCCCGCACCGACCGCCGCGTGGTAGCCGTGGGCACCACTTCGGTGCGCACCCTCGAGAGCCTCTACTACATAGGCAAGATGCTGGCCGCCAATCCCGATGCCACACCCCAGTCGCTCGTCGTGAGCCAATGGCAACCCTACGACGGCAGCCCCGAAATAGACTCACGCGAGGCCCTGCGACTCATCGTCGAGTACCTCGACCGCCACGACATGAAACGGCTGGTCACCGCCACACAAATCATCATCGCACCGGGTTATCACTACCACATCGTGCAAGGTATAATTACCAACTTCCACCAGCCGCAAAGCACCCTGTTGCTGCTGGTATCGGCCTTTGTCAATGGACGCTGGCGCGAGATTTACGACTACGCTCTGGGACACGGCTTCCGGTTCCTCAGCTACGGCGACAGTTCGCTGCTGCTCCCCTGAGACGATTCGTCGCGGCAGCCACACAATAAAACGGCAAAAAAAACGTATCTATAATAGTATCGATACTTGCGACAAGCGGGGCGGCCCACAGGAGTCGCTCGCCGTTTTGTCGTCGCTCGACAAAAAGGAATGAAGATAAAGACGGTATTTTGGGGATTGGCTATTGCCGGCGTGTTGGCGTCGTGCTCGGGAGCAAAGCTAAGTGTTGCCAACGAGCAATACGCCCGGGGCGAGTTTTACGATGCCGCCCAGACCTACCGTAAAGTATATGGCAAGACCAACCCCCGCAAAGAGCGCAAGTTGCGCGGCGAGGTGGCTTTCAAGATGGGTGAGTGCTACCGCCGCATCAACATGGCGGCCCGCAGCGCGGCAGCCTACCAGAATGCCATACGATACGACTACCCCGACAGCATGGCCCTCTTCTACCTGGCCCGCAGCCAACAGTACGAAGGCAAATACAAAGAGGCTATCAAAAACTACCAGGCCTACCTCGAGACCGACCCGCAGAGCTCCCTGGCCAAGAACGGCATACGGGGCTGCAACCTGGCTCAACAATGGAAAGAGAATCCCACCCGCTATGTGGTCAAGAAGGCCACGATTCTCAACTCGCGCCGCAGCGACTTCGCCCCCATGTACCTGGGCACAGACTTCGACCAGATCTACTTCACCTCATCGACCGAGAAATCGCTGGGCAAAACCAAGAGTGCCATCACCGGTACCAAAAACTGCGATATCTATTTCTCCAAGAAAAATGAGCAAGGGGCCTGGCAAAAACCCGAGCCCATCGAGGGCGATGTCAATACCGACGAAGATGAAGGGGTCATCAGCTTCAGCCCCGACGGCACCACCATGTATCTGAGCAAGGCTCGCCGCGAACCCAACTCCGACACTTCGGTCGAGATCTACACCTCGACCCGCACCGGCGCCCAGTGGAGTGTACCCAAAAAATACGAAATCACCGCCGACACCCTCTCGGCCTTCGGCCATCCGGCCGTGTCGCCCGATGGCGAATACCTCTATTTTGTCTCCGACATGCCCGGTGGATACGGAGGGAAAGACCTGTGGCGAATCTCGCTCACCGACCAGGAGGGCTCTCTCGAGAACCTGGGCGTGCAAATCAACACCCCGAGCGACGAAATGTTTCCCTACATCCGCGCCAACGGCGACCTCTACTTCGCCTCCGACGGCCACCCCGGCATGGGCGGGCTCGACATCTTCAAGGCCCGGATGAACGACTCGGGCATGTGGCAAATCGAAAACATGAAATACCCCATCAACTCGTCGGCCGACGACTTCGGCATCACCTTCGGCGAGGAGGAGACCGGCTTCTTCTCGTCCAACCGGGGCGACGGCCGGGGCTACGACAACATTTACAGCTTCGAGCTGCCCTCGATACGCGTGTGGATAAGCGGTACGGTGCTCGACAAAGACGACGAGCCGGTGCCCGACGCCATCATCCGCATCGTAGGCAACGACGGCTCGAACCAAAAAGAGTATGCCCGCAAGGATGGCAGCTTCCGGTTCAAACTCGACCGCGGAGTGCACTATGTGATGCTGGCCTCCTGCCGCGGATACCTCAACTCGAAACAGGAGTTTATCTCCGACGCCGAAGAGAAGGATGCCGAGTATGGCGTCAACTTCGTGCTCGCCTCCATCAGCAAACCCATCCTCATCGAGAATATCTTCTACGACTTCGACCGGGCCACCCTGCGACCCGAGTCGGAGACTTCGCTCAACGAACTGGTAAAGATGCTCGACGACAACCCCAACGTCTCCATCGAGCTGGGCGCCCACACCGACTACAAGGGAAGCGACGTGTATAACCAGCGGCTCTCGGAGCGGCGGGCCCAGTCGGTAGTCAACTACCTCATCGAAGCCGGCATCGACCCCCGTCGTCTGCAAGCCAAGGGCTACGGCGAGAGCAAGCCCAAAACCATCACCAAGAAACTGGCCACGCAATACCCGCAGTTCAAAGAGGGCGACGTGCTCACCGAAGAGTACATCAGCAAGCTGTCGCCCGAAGATCAGGAGATTGCCAACCAGATAAACCGACGCACCGAATTCCAAGTGCTGTCAATCACCTGGAATCTGTACTGATTTATTATCACGGGAACATTCGATGTGAAAGGCCATGTTCAACACCCCGATGCCGGCATCGAGTCATTCTGCTCCCCGACCCCATGCGGAATCCGGGAGATACAGCCTGTAGTCATAAGCCCCCGCATAGGCATGCGGGGTGACGGCCCCCTACCGCAACTTCAACGTATCGCCCACCGAGGGTATATAGTCGTCGGGCAACTTGTTCATCTTGTAGAGGTTCTTCAGGCGGATGCCGTAACGCTGGGCAATGGAGTGCATCGAGTCGCCCGAGCGCACCACAGTATAGTCATACCCCTTCTCGGCCTTCTTCTTTTTCTTTTCGAGATAGACAATATCGCCGGTCTCGAGGGGATAGTCCTTGGGAATCTCGTTATAGCCGGCCAGTTTCTTGGCCGAGAAACCAAACTCCTGAGCGATAGACTCGAGCGAGTCGCCATCGCGAGCCTCGACATAGAGCAGCCCCCACGAGCGATAGACGGCATGCGGATTCTCTACCACGACAGGCGGCAGATCCTGCGCCCGTATCGGCTTGAAACTCTGTCGGTCATACTGGTAGAGTTCATAGAGTTCGATAGTCTGTATCAGCTTGTTGGCATACGACCGGTCGGTAGCATAGCCACACGCTTTCAACCCCTTGGCCCAGCCCCGGTAGTCGGTCACCTTCAGTTCGAAAAGCGAAGCATAGCGCGCCCGCTTGAGGAACTTGGCGTGATCCTCAAAAGAGTCTTCGGGCGAGTTGTACTTTCTGAAGCAGTCGTCCTTGCGGTCGTCGTCGTAATAGACCCGCTTCCCCTTCCAGTCACTGTGACACTTGATGCCGAAGTGGTTGTTCGACTTGCGGGCCAGTTCGCTGCGGCCGGCCCCCGACTCGAGTAATCCCTGCGCCAGCGTGATGCTGGCCGGTATGCCATACTGTTTCTGATGCTTGATAGCCAGCGATTTATATTTTTCGATGTAGTCGAGATAAACTTTGTTTTTGTGTTGCGCCGCAAGAGGAGCCAGGGTAAAAGTCAGCAGAAGAAAGAGTACAAGGTCTCGAAGTTTCATCATACGTGTAAATTCTAAAAATAGACGATAAAAATTCCCGTTCTCCAAAATTTCGCTATATTTGTATAGAATATAGAAAGCAGCCCGGCACAGCCCGATACGAATTTTTGAGTTCCCATTTGTCTTTGCCCCCGCCTTTCCTTATATTTGTAGTAGCAAGTAACCCCTTAATTAGAGTTATGGAAAACAAGAATATCACCACAAAGATAATGGTTTGCTCGTATGAAGAGCTCACCGAAGCCGAGAAAAAATTGATCGATGCCGCCAAAGAGGCCTCCAACCGCTCCTACGCTCCCTATTCGCGATTCCAGGTAGGAGCAGCCGTGCGCCTGGCCGGAGGGGTGATGGTCTCGGGCAGCAATCAGGAAAATGCGGCCTACCCCTCGGGAATCTGCGCCGAACGCACCACGCTCTTCTATGCCAACTCCCAATACCCCGACCGTGCCGTCGAGGCCCTGGCCATCGCTGCACAAACGGGCGGAAAGTTCATCGAACACCCCACTGCCCCCTGCGGTGCCTGTCGCCAGGTGATACTCGAGACCGAAGAGCGCTACCGTTATCCCATACGCATCTACCTCTACGGCACCCGCGAGACCTATATCGTCGAATCGATACGTGGCCTGCTGCCGCTCTGCTTCGGGAAAAACGATCTGCCCGAATAAGAAATAGCGCAAAAAACCGTATATTTGTAGAGCCCATGAGCCCGGCCGCCCGTGCTGCAAAACCTCCGTGCCAACGGGGCGTTGCGGAAATGAGGCGACGCGTTGCCCGGGATTGCGACAAGCATAAAACAGAACTTGAATATTCGATATGGACAACTATATTGTTTCGGCACGAAAATACAGGCCCTCGACATTTCGCTCGGTCGTAGGTCAAAAGGCACTTACCCAGACCCTCAAAAACGCCATCGACGCGAAAAAACTCGCCCATGCCTACCTCTTCTGCGGGCCCCGCGGTGTGGGCAAGACCTCATGTGCCCGCATCTTTGCCAAGACAATCAACTGTTTCCACCCCACCGAGACAGGCGAAGCCTGCAACGAGTGTGAGTCGTGCCGCGCCTTCAACGAGCAACGCTCCTACAACATCATCGAGCTCGATGCCGCCTCGAACAACTCGGTGGACGATATCCGCGCCCTCATCGACCAGGTGAGAATACCGCCCCAAATCGGGCAATACAAGGTATTCATCATCGACGAGGTGCACATGCTTTCGCCATCGGCTTTCAACGCCTTTCTCAAGACTCTCGAGGAGCCGCCGCACCACGCCATCTTCATCCTGGCTACGACCGAGAAGCACAAGATTCTCCCCACCATCCTCTCGCGCTGCCAGGTCTATGACTTCCAGCGCATCACCACGGCCGACATTGCCGAGCACCTGCAATACGTCGCCTCACAAGAGGGTATCACCGCCGAGCCCGAAGCGCTCAACGTCATCGCCCAAAAGGCCGACGGCGGTATGCGCGACGCCCTCTCGATATTCGACCAGGTGGTGAGCTTCACCGGCGGACACATCACCTACCAGGCGGTTATCGAGAACCTCAACGTACTCGACTACGAATACTACTTCCGCCTGGTCGATGCCTTTCTGCAGGGCAACGTACCCCAGGCTCTACTCATTTTCAAAGAGGTGCGCGACCACGGCTTCGAAGGGCAGTTCTTCATCGGTGGCCTCAGCCGTCACCTGCGCGACCTGTTGGTGTGCAAAGACCCCTCCACCCTGCCTCTGCTCGAGGTGAGTGCCTCGGTGGCCCAACGCTATGGCGGACAGGCGCAAAAATGCTCGCTCGCCTTCCTCTATCGGGCCATGGAGCTGAGCAACCGCTGCGACCTCGACTACCGCATCAGCAACAACAAGCAATTCCTGGTGGAGCTGACCCTGATACAAATCTGCCAGATTCTAAACCCGGTCAGCATCCCCACCCAGGAACCTCCGCTACAAAAGATAACACCGGCCGCACCGGGTTCGGTACAATCGGCTCCGGCCGCTCAACCGCGCCCCCAGGCCCAACCGCAACAACAGCAAGCTCATGCACAAAGTGCTGTGCAAACACAAACTCAGGCTCCCCAAACAGCCGAGCCTCAGGCTACATACCGGCAGGCCACGATACGCCCCGTGCCCCCTTCGCCCAAACCGGCAGCTCCGGCCCAATCGGCCCAATCGCGAAAGGCCGCACCCATGCGCATCTCCATTCACCAGAAACCGGCCGAAGCCACTCACGAAGAACAGGCCGCTGCAAAACAGGTCGTACTCGATACCCCCTTCACCGAAGAGGCTCTCAACACGGCGTGGCTCGCCTATACCCAAACCATACCTACCGAGGTGGTGCTCGTCAATACCATGCAGAGCTGCCGCCCCAAGCTGCTCGATCCTCGCACGTTTATCGTCTCGGTCGATTCACAAATTCAGGTCAACTGCATCAACGAGCACTTTCACGAACTCATGTCTTTCCTGCAAAATGCGCTCAAGAACAACCAGTTTTCCATGCAACTGCGCATCAACCAGCCGGGAGAGAAAGAGATTATCTTCAGCCCCAAGGATGTGTTGAAAAAGATGATCGAGAAGAACCCCGACATCAAAAACCTCTACGACACCTTCGACCTCGAAATCGCCTGACGCCGCAACCGCCCGGTATCCCCATACCTCACAGCGGAATACCGTACTCGTGCTTCACCTCGTCCATCACAAAAGTACTCATGAGCGAACCCATGCTCTCGATAGTCCCCAGCACATTGAGGATAAACTCCTGATAATATTTCATGTCGGGGGCATGAATCTTGAGCAGATAGTCATAGTCGCCCGAGATGTTGTAACACTCGGTCACCTCAGGTATCTCCCGCACGATGCGAGTAAACTCGGTAGCAATATCACGGTTGAGACGGCGCAGTTTCACACTGCAAAAGACCACGAATCCCCGGTTGAGTTTGCCGGGGTCGAGCACCGCCACATACTTCTTGATATAGCCGTTGGCCTCGAGGCGCTTCACTCGCTCGAATACCGGGGTGGGCGACAGATGCACCTGTGCCGCCAGCTCCTTGGTCGTGAGGCGCGAATTGTTTTGCAAGACTCGCAGAATCTGCAAGTCGGTTTTATCCAGAATCTCCATAGAAAGCTATTCTCCGGGAGGCGACTCCCGGGCATTAGAAAATCAGTTTCATTCTCAACATCTGCTCAAATATAGATATATTTTCTATATAATACGATTTACTTGTTCCCTATTTTCCAAATAAGTAGTTTTGTACAGTACAAATATTTTATTCACCATCGATAAAAACAGAACCGAATATGGACCCGAAGAAATTGCATTTCGAAACGCTGCAACTCCACGTAGGACAAGAGCAGCCCGATCCCGCCACCGACGCCCGCGCCGTACCCATCTACCAAACAACCTCCTATGTATTTGCCAACTCGGCCCACGCTGCCGCCCGCTTCGACCTGAAAGAGCCGGGCAACATCTACGGTCGCCTGGGCAATCCCACCCAAAGTGTACTCGAGCAACGGATGGCCGCCCTCGAGGGAGGAGTCGCCGCTCTGGCCGTAGCCTCGGGAGCCGCTGCCGTCACCTACGCCATCCAGAATCTGGCCGTGGCGGGCGACCACATTGTTGCCGCCAACACCATCTACGGTGGCACCTACAACCTGCTCGATCACACCCTGCCGGCCTATGGCGTGACCACCACCTTTGTCGATCCGGCCGACCTGTCGAACTTCGAGCAGGCCATACGTCCCAACACCAAAGCCCTCTTCATCGAGACTCTGGGCAACCCCAATTCGGGCATCATCGATATCGACGCCGTGGCCGAGATAGCCCATCGTCACCGCATCCCCCTTGTCATCGACAACACCTTCGGCACCCCCTACCTCATCCGCCCCATCGAACACGGAGCCGACATCGTAGTACACTCGGCCACCAAATTCATCGGCGGGCATGGCACCTCGCTGGGGGGACTCATCATCGACTCGGGACGCTTCGACTGGGCCGCCTCGGGCAAGTTCCCCCAACTGAGCGAACCCGACCCCAGCTACCACGGAGCCCGCTTTACCGACGTGGCCGGCCCGGCCGCCTACGTCACCCGCATCCGAGCCGTGATTCTGCGCGACACCGGTGCCGCCATCAGCCCCTTCAACGCCTTCCTGCTGCTGCAAGGACTCGAAACCCTCTCGCTACGCGTCGAGCGTCACGTCGAGAATGCCCTGCGGATAGTCGATTTTCTGGCCCATCACCCCAAAGTCGAGCGAGTCAACCACCCGGCTCTGCCCAACCACCCCGACCACGCCCTCTACGAACGCTACTTCCCCCACGGGGCCGGCTCGATATTCACGTTCGATATCAAAGGTGGTGAAGCCGAAGCTCACCGTTTCATCGACAGCCTCGAAATCTTCTCCCTGCTGGCTAACGTGGCCGACGTGAAATCGCTGGTCATCCACCCGGCATCGACCACACACGCCCAGCTTACCGACCGCGAGAAAGCCGAACAGGCCATCTACCCCGGTACCATACGCCTCTCGATCGGCACCGAACACATCGACGACCTCATTGCCGACCTGTCGCAGGCGCTCGACCAGGTATAGTCGGCCACCGAGCGACTCCCAACCCCAGAACAACAAAACCGGCCAGATGCCCAATGGCACCCGGCCGGTTTCGTGTTATCAAATACTCTCCAACAGTAGGAAACGGTCTCTCTATTGCTGGTTGAGCAGGAAGTGCTTGAAGGCATTGAAGCCCACAGGCATCAGGATACTCTGCTTCTCGCCCTGCATGAAATTGCGCAACTTCTCGGGCATGGCAATCGTCTCGCCCACGGCACCGCTCACGGTATCGAGGAACTTGGCTGGCGAAGCGGTACCCAGACAGATACCCGTCTCGCCCGGTTGCAGCCCATCGATCAAAGCCTGGTAACCGCAAGCCCCGTGGGGATCGAGCAGGTACTTCTCGCGATGGAAGGTATCGTGCAACGTGCGACGAATCTCGTCGTCGGTATAGCTTATACCGCTGATATCGGCACAGATAGCCTCGTGTGAATGGCCATACAAGTCGAGTATGCGGGCAAAGTTGCTGGGGTCGCCCACATCCATGGCATTGGCAATGGTGGCAATCGAGGGCCGCGGGGTATAGACTCCCGTGCGCAGGTATTGCAGAAAGACATCGTTGCGGTTGTTGGCGGCAATGAAACGTTTCACGGGCAGCCCCATGCGCTTGGCAATAAGCCCGGCCGTGAGGTTACCGAAGTTGCCGCTGGGCACACTGAATACCACCTGCTCGGGATGCTCGACCATACCGCACAACTGAGCATAGGCATAGAAATAGTAGAAAGTCTGGGGCAGGAAACGGGCCACATTGATCGAGTTGGCCGAGGTGAGGTAAAGCTTCTCATTCAGCTCGGGGTCCATAAAGGCACTCTTGACCAACGCCTGGCAATCGTCAAAAGTACCGCTCACCTCCAGGGCCGTGATGTTGTGCCCCAGCGTGGTAAACTGTTTCTCCTGTATCTCGCTCACCTTACCCTGCGGATAGAGCACAAAGACCTTCACGCCGGGCACGTCGAGGAAACCGTTGGCCACGGCACTGCCGGTATCGCCCGAGGTAGCTACCAGCACATTGACCTGGCGGGTCTCCTGCCGGTTGAAGTAGGCAAGCAACCGGGCCATGAAGCGGGCACCCACATCCTTGAAGGCCATCGTGGGCCCGTGGAACAGTTCCAGACAATACCGGTTGTCGGCCACCTGCACCAGAGGAATATCAAAGTTGAGGGCATCGTAAACGATATCCTTCAACTTGTCGGCCTCGACATCCTCGCCAAAGAAGGCCTCGGCCACTACGAAAGAGATTTCGCGCAGGGTCATCTCCTTCATATTCTGGTAAAAAGCCGGCGGAAACCGGCGAATCACCTCGGGCATAAAGAGCCCCTTATCCGACGCCAATCCCCTCACCACTGCATCGTGGAGCGAGACCGGCGAAGTTTTTTTGTTCGTACTGTAATATAGCATAGAGTCTTTATCTTATTTTCCGTGTCATATACCCACGGAGAAAAGAGAGTTGAAATTCTCTCGCCTCCGATACAAAGGTAAAATTTTTTTTGAGAACAGAGACTTAAAAGATTCTCTTTTTACGCCCGATATGCAGCGTTAATTCTTGAAAATAGCCAACAAATGTTTTCTTTCATTATACAAAAAGCCTTTAAGTATTTATTCTCTACCAAAATCTATACGTATCTTTGCCCGTGCCAATAATTATAAAATTGATTTTCCCAAAGAACCAATATGAATCTACTGCGAAAAATCTATTATGCACTATCCCCTCAAATGCGCTTTTTGGCCCGGCGCATATGCTATCTGCCCATAGACTGCTTCGATGGCATTACCGGTAAAAGAGACCGGCTCACTCCACCCAAAGGACTGATATTCATCGGATCGGGCGATTTCCGCGAACAGGGAGAACGACTGCTCGACCTCTTGCAACAGTATGGATCTATCACTCCTCAAAGTCATATTCTCGATGTGGGTTGCGGCATTGGACGATTGGCAGTGCCACTCACCCGCTTTCTCGACAGCAAGGGCCGGTACGACGGTTTCGATATCGTAAAAAAAGGTATCGACTGGTGCAACAAGCACATTGCCCCCAACTATCCCAATTTCCACTTTCTGCACGTTGACCTGAAAAACGACCTGTACAATCTGGATACCGAGCAGCAAGCCAGCCAGTTTATCTTTCCCTATCCCGATAACACCTACGACTGCGTCGTGCTCACTTCGGTATTCACCCACATGCTTCCCGCCGATGTCAACAATTATCTCGCTCAGATTGAAAGAGTGCTAACCCCTGGAGGCAAGTGTGTCGCCACCTTCTTCCTCACCAACGATATCATCAAGCAACAGATGAAGGACGGGAAATCCTACTTCAATTTTTCCCATCAGCATGAGGGATATGCGTTGCTCGACGAGAAAGTGCGAGAGGCCAACATCGCCTTCGACGAAACCTTTCTCAAACAGATGATTACAGACAACCATTTGCACTTGAGCGGTATCTACTACGGCAGCTGGTCGAGAACAGTAGAGACTTCGCCCGACTTTCAGGATCTGCTGGTCATCGAGAAGACCGTTTAGGGACATCATCTACCTGCGAAATTGCAGGGACCAATCAGGTAAGAACTTAATGCGCCGCGGCTTTTTCGAGAGAAACCGCGGCGCAGTTGTCTTTTACAAGGATTAATTGATCGCGACAACCCAACGGCTACTCTCCTGAACCGGGCCCCGCAAAAAAGGCTCGGATAAAGGCATCGCCCGACAACGTGCCATAATAGCCATCAGCAACGCTGTCCTCGTCATATACCTGCACGGCATCGGGAGTTTCACCGGGTTTATAGATCACAAACGGCACGGGAGCCGCCGTGTGGGTGCGCACCCGACAGGGCGTGGGGTGGTCGGGCAAGAGAGCGATAGCCACCGGCTCGTCCATGTGGGCGACCGCTTCGATAAGGGGCTGCAACACCCGATGGTCGAGATATTCGACCGTGCGGAGCTTCAGCTCTACATCGCCTTCATGGCCCGCCTCGTCACTGGCCTCGATATGCAAATACACAAAATCATGTGTCGATAGTGCATCGATTGCAGCCTGAACCTTTCCCTCATAATTGGTATTGTAAAGTCCGGTCGCTCCCTCAACCTCGATTGGTTGCAAACCGGCATAGACGCCGATACCCCGAATGAGATCGACCGCCGAGATAACCACTCCACTGTGTATGCCGTAGCGCTGGGCCAGAGTCTCCATGCTGGGCTTGTAGCCCGGCGACCAGGGCCAGATGCTGTTGGCCGGGTCTTTGCCCTCGGCCACACGCCTCAAGTTCACGGGGTGCGAGGGCAGAATCTGTTGCGAGCGCACGATGAGGTCGTTCAGCCGGTCGGCCGTAGCAGCTGCCTCGGCCACGAGCGGTCGCACCATCACGTCGCGGAAGGGGGTACCGGGCACATCGTGCGGCGGGGTACAATCGACCCGCTTGTCGCCCCCCTTGAGTTTGAGCAGATGGCGATACGATACCCCCCGGTAGAAATTGGCATCGCCGCCTCCCAACTCCTGTTGCAGGAAGTCGATGAGCTCGGCCGCCTCGGCCGTGGAGATATGACCTGCCGAATGGTTCTTGATGAGGCTGTTCTCGATGCACACGAGGTTACAGCGCATGGCCATCTCGCCCGGCTCGATATCGATTCCCATACTGGCGGCCTCGAGCGAGCCCCGCCCTTCGAACACCCGGTCGAGGTCATATCCCAGTACCGCCAGATTGGCAATTTCGCTCCCGGGGTGATACCCGTCGGGCACCGTCTTGAGGCGGCCGCAACGTCCATGCGCAGCCAGCCAGTCCATGGCTGGCGTATGGGCCGCCTGCAAAGGAGTGCGTCCACCCAGTTGTTCTATGGGCTCATCGGCCATACCGTCGCCCAGTACAATGATATGTTTCATAACAAAAGTCGTTTATTATCGAATGTTGGCAATACCTATAATATCGGCAAAGACACCGGCCGCCGTCACTTCGGCCCCGGCCCCGTAGCCCTTGATCACCATGGGATACTCGCGGTAGCGCTCGGTAGTAATCGAGATCACGTTGTTGCTCCCCTCGAGGTGATAGAAGGGGTGGGCCGACTCGACCTCGTGCAAACCCACTTCGACCTCGCCGTGGTCGAGTGTGGCAACAAAACGCAACACCTTGCCCCGGGATGCCACTTGCCGGCGATACGCCTCGAACTGCGCATCGTAGTCGGGAATCGACCGCCAAAAGTCGTCGAGGCTCCCCGTGAAATACGACTCGGGGATAAAGAGATGTCGCTTCACATCGCTCTGCTCCACCCGATAACCCGCCTCGCGAGCCAGAATCACCAGCTTGCGTATCACATCCTGGCCGCACAGGTCGATGCGGGGGTCGGGCTCGCTGTAACCCGCCTCCTGCGCCATACGCACAGCCCGGCTCAGCGGCACCTCGGCACTCACCACGTTGAAGATATAGTTGAGCGTACCCGAAACAACCGCCTCGATCTTGAGTATCTTGTCACCACTGTTGATGAGGTTGTTGATGGTATTGATAATCGGGAGTCCCGCGCCCACATTGGTCTCGAAGAGGAACTTCACGTCGCGCTTGCGGGCCGTCTGCTTCAGTTCCCGATACAGGTCATACGACCCCGAAGCCGCAATCTTGTTCGATGCCACCACCGACACGTTGTGGTCGAGCAGCGACCGGTACAGCGCAGCAATATCGGCACTGGCGGTACAATCGACAAAAACCGAGTTGAAGATATTCATCTCGACAATCTCGTCTTTGATTTTCTGGGGCGAAGCCGGCTCGCCGCAACGGTCGAGCAGGTCGAGACTCTGCTCGATATCGATACCCTCGCGGTCGAAGAGACACTTGCGCGAATTGGCAATACCCACCAACCGCAACTGCAAAGCCTTGGTCTCGAGCAACCGCTGCTGTTGCTTGCAAATCTGGCGCAGCAAGTCGCGCCCCACGGTTCCCACCCCGGCAATAAAAAGGTTGAGCACCTGGGTCTCGGAGAGGAAGAACGAGTCGTGTATCACATTGAGCGCCTTGCGCAGGCTGTCGCGGGCAATGACAAACGAGATATTGGTCTCCGACGCCCCCTGGGCACAGGCAATCACGTTGATACCGTTACGGCCCAACACATTGAACAGCTTGCCCGCAATGCCGGGGGTATGCTTCATGTTCTCGCCCACGATGGCCACGGTAGCCAACTCCTTCTCGGCCTCGATACCGCTGATTTCGCCTACGGCAATCTCCTCCTTGAACTCCTCGCGCAGCACCCGCACGGCCAAATCGGCATCGGCGTTGCGCACGGCAAACGTCGTATTGTTCTCCGACGAAGCCTGCGACACAAGAAACACACTGATTCCCGACTGGGCCAGCCGATGGAATATGCGCGAATTGATACCAATCACCCCCACCATGCCCATACCCGAGAGGGTGATGAGGCAGGTATCGTTGATCGACGAGATACCCTTGATGGCCTTCCCTTCGATATGGGAATGGTCGGCCGAGATGAGCGTACCGGGAGCCGACGGATTGAACGTGTTCTTGATTAAGATAGGAATATTCTTGTGAAACACCGGATAAATCGTGGGCGGATAAATGACCTTCGCTCCGAAGTTACACAGCTCCATCGCCTCGGTAAACGACAAATGCTCAATCACATAGGCCGTATTGATTACCCGTGGGTCGGCCGTCATGAAGCCATCGACATCGGTCCAAATCTCGAGCTGCGAAGCCCCGAGCGCCGTAGCCAGAATGGCCGCCGTGTAGTCCGACCCGCCCCGCCCCAGGTTGGTCACGTCGCCCGTCGCGCGGTCCGAAGCGATAAAGCCCGGAACCACCGCCACCCGGGGTAGCTCGGCAAAATAACGTTTCACCAGTTTGTTGGTCTCATCGAAATCGACAATGTGTTTGCCATATTGGCGACGGGTCTTGATAAAGAAGCGGGCATCGTAGTGAACCGCCCCCTCGATAACCCTACTCACAATGAGCGACGAAAGGCGCTCGCCATAACTCACAATCGTGTCGAGCGTCTTGGTCGAGAGATCTTTGATGAGCGATACCCCCTTGAAGATATTGCCCAACTCGCCCAGCAGTGGATCGATGAGCGCCAGCAGTTCTGCCTGCCGCGACACCTCGACGGCTTGACTCACCATCGCCTTGTGACGCTCGACAATAGCCCCGAAGAGACTCTCGTACCCATCGCCGCCCTCCACGGCCACTCGGGCCGTTTCGATAAGCCGGTCGGTGATTCCGCCCAAAGCCGATACCACAACAATGACCGGTTCGTGACAACGTTCTACTATCTGTTTGACACTCGACATGCTCTCGACCGAACCTACCGAAGTGCCTCCGAATTTCAATACTTTCATATCTGCACTATTCTATCGGCACAGCCTCGCCCCCCTCCTTGGGAAAAGCGAGCTACACCCGTTCAAAAAAATTGGTTGAAAAAAACGATATCGAAACGATATCTATCGAAACAAAAAAGCAACATCCTCCCCCCTAAGGGGTGGTACCTGTTGCAGTCATGCAATTACCGAGTAGTATATGCAGTAGTTCGATCATGGTGTTGTCTCTTTCGGGGGCCTACCCTCGGCTGCCACCGACAGCGAGAGGTCTGCCAGATATTATTAAAAACATCTCTTGTTTTGCAAAAGTAATCTTTTTTTTATTTTTCCAGCAGATTAATCGCAAAATGATTTATAAGATTCCCATTTCTTTTACAATTTTATATTTTCAGAGGGAATTTAAACAGCATTTTGAAATTGTCGTTTTGCCACAGAAGATACCGGGGAGAAAAGAGTCGCAAAGTTTTTTCCCGGCAAAATGTTATTTTCTCCCGCAAATGACTATTTTTGTAGAGCCAAACAGGAGATTCCAAGCGTGGAGCAGCATCGCATCGGGAACATCCCGGCACTCTCCTGTCCCCACTTTGTAAAACCATTGTGTATGTCTGAAAATATAACATCGGTTCTTATCATCTACACCGGTGGCACCATCGGAATGGTAGAGAACAGCAAGACGGGAAGTCTCGAACCGTTCAACTTTCACCATCTCCTCGACAAAGTACCCGAGTTGCGACAACTCGGATTCTCCATCTCGACCGTGCAATTCGAACCCCCCATCGATTCCTCCGAAATAGAACCCGACTCGTGGGTAAAACTCGTACACATCATTGCCGACAACTACGACCTGTTCGACGGCTTTGTCGTGCTGCACGGTACCGACACAATGGCCTACACGGCTTCGGCCCTGAGCTTCATGCTCGAGAACCTCAACAAGCCCGTTATCCTCACCGGCTCGCAACTGCCCATCGGCATGCTGCGCACCGACGGTAAAGAGAATCTTATCACCGCCATCGAAATCGCCGCCGCCAAAAACAGTGCCGGCGAACCACTGGTACCCGAGGTGTGCATCTTCTTCGGCAACCACCTGTTGCGCGGCAACCGCACCACCAAAATCAGCGCCGAGAGTTTCAATGCCTTCGTATCGACCAACTACCCGCCGCTGGCCCAGGTAGGCGTGCACATCCACTACGACGAGAACCAGATCGCCCGCGTCACCCACAAACCGCTGCGCCCCCACTACCTGATGAATACCAACATCGTGGTACTGAAACTATTCCCCGGCATCTCGGAACAGACCGTGCGCTCCATCCTGGAGATTCCGGGACTGAAAGGGGTGGTGCTCGAAACCTTCGGCTCGGGCAATGCTCCGGTCAAGGAGTGGTTCCTCAACCTGCTCAAAGAGGCGGTGGACAAAGGCATCGTCATTGTCAATGTGAGCCAGTGCATGGGCGGCACCGTGCAGATGAGCCGCTACGGCACGGGCAGCAAGCTCGAGAACGCCGGCGTGGTGAGCGGATACGACAGCACGACCGAGGCCGTACTCACCAAACTCATGTTCCTCTTCGGGCACAAGTACCCCTCGAAAGTGGTCAAGGAGAACATGAACTGTTCGCTCAGCGGCGAGATTACCCTCACGCTGCACAACTAAAAAGCAATTCTGTTTTATCGGGATGAATATACGTGTGAAACGAAGTGTAACCCACCTTCGCTTCACCTCTCTTTGCCCATCGTCATCCAGCCGGCCACGATGATGAGAAGAATAGCCAAAGCAAAAATCAGAATCAGAAAGAGGCTGACAGCCACCATCTGCGCCACACCCATTGTAATATAGAGGAAGAGACACATGACCAAAGTCTTGATGCGGCCAACGATATGCGACATCTGGCGATAGACCGGCTCACGGTTCGCATCGGTTATCTCGACCGGATAGTTGCACCACTTGGGGTGACGCTGCAACCAGGTGAGCAGCCCATACAGCACCAGGGCTATTGCAGGCAACAAGAGTGCGGTCGAGGCATCGCCCCAGCGATCCACTTCGCCCTGGGCGTTAAAGTGCAGGGGCACTTCGGCCCGATTGTCGAACTGAATCCACACACCTACAACCCATGCGGCGAGCAGGAAAAACAGCGCCGGTACCTCACTCCAGAATCGTTTCATGACAATCACGGTTTACTATCGGGTTTGTTCTATCTCTTCACAATCAGTTTCTGCATACCGGGAGTCACCCAGCAGTCGATACGAGCCGTATCGGTAGGGTTCTGGTAGAGGAAGAGCGCCTCTACCCCCGGCAGCGAATCGACCAATACCCGGCTGCGCTCAAGCCCCATTACCATGAAGGCCGTGGCATAGGCGTCGGCCGTCATACAGTCGGGAGCCAACACCGTAGCACTCAACAACGAGTGCTGCACGGGATAGCCCGTCACCGGGTCTATGGTGTGGGCAATGCGTTTGCCATCGACCACGCGATAGTTACGATAGTTGCCCGAGGTGGCCAGGCCACCCTCGCTCATCTGCAATACCTCTTCGATGGTACCCGCTTCGCCCCCTTCGATCGTAGGACGGTTCACCCCCACCCGCCAGGGTTTCCCCTCGGAATTGCGGCCGCGCACCACCACCTCGCCACCGATCTCGACCATATAGTCGTCGATGCCACGGTCGGCAAGCAGCTGACCTATCACATCACAGGCATAACCCTTGGCAATAGCCGAGAAGTTGAGCGTAACGGCCGAGTCGCTCTTGACCACATGGTGATTCTTGAGCGAGAGTTTGTCCATCCCCACGTGAGAGAGCAGGCTATCGACCTGAGTCGAATCGGGGAATATCCCCTGCTTGAACCCGAATCCCCAGGCATTGACCAGCGGCGATACCGTGGGGTCGAAAGCTCCGCCCGTGCGGCGATAGACCTGCTGCGAGGCGGCAAACACACGTTCGAACCACGCATCGGTCTCGATCGGTTCGCCCCGGTTCACCCGCGTGATGAGCGACGTGTCGTTGAAGGGCGACAGCGAGCCGTCGAACCGCAGCAACTGCTGCTTAATCTCTTCGGCCAACGACTCGTCCGATTTATACGTGATGTGATAGAGGGTACCAAAGATGAGACCCTCGTCATACTGGTAAGTCACCTTGTCGCAACGGCGCATGGTGCTGGCGACAAAAAAGACCACCAGAAAAAGCACCACGGCTACCCACGAACGTGCATATCGTCTATCCATAACCGTCTCTTAAAAATAGATATGTTCCAACAGAATTTTCACCCCGAGACCGATGAGAATCACCCCACCCAGCACCTCGGCATAGTGGTGAATGTGGCGCCCGAACTGGCGACCCACCCACAGACCGGCCACCGAAAACAGAAAGGTGACACCGGCAATGACAACCGTGGGGAGCAGCATCGACATGTTGAGGAAGGCAAACGAGATACCCACCGCCAGCGCATCGATGCTCGTGGCCAGCGACAGCCCCACGAGCGTACGCGTGTCCGAAGGGTCCATGCAGCAGGGCTCCTCCTCGTTCTTGCGGGGCCACCCCTCCCAAATCATCTTGGCGCCCAGGAAAAGCAACACCCCGAAGGCTACCCAGTGGTCATACGCCTCGATATAGCTCTTGAACCCGATACCCAGACTCCAGCCGATGAGTGGCATCGCCCCTTGAAACAGGGCCATGAAACAGGCAATCTTCAACACGCGCGACCACTTGAAGGGCTTCAGCAGCACACCCGAGGTAAGTGATACGGCAAAACTGTCCATACACAGCCCCACCGCCAAAACAAAAAGAGCTAATAGCGACACAAGTTATTTCGATTATTGTTTGGGTACAAAGGTACAAAAGTTCCCGGCTTGCCCAACACTCACGCCTGAACAATTTGCGCTCGCCCTCATCCCACTTGCCGGAAGCCCGAGAGATTGTAAAACGATGCACGCCCCTGCTACCCGACAGTTACCCGGGGACACAATAAAGCGGGGGAATCGCAGCCGTCGGTAGTTACGGTTCCTCCGCTATCACACACATAACACAGTATATATAGAAAACACCTCACGGTGCAGAAAGGTTCACGGGAGAGGACTTTTGACGGGGTGTGACCGAGGGGAGCGAAAACCCTCGACGGAGGAACCGTAGGCCGGGTCGTACCCGGGTACCCCTGGGTTTCGAACCGGGAAAAGAGCATGTCCTCCTCTCCGACAAGCGGTTATGGCATCGCTTGCATCCCATAAAACAAGTTCCTACCCGTTTTGTTTGCCTGCTCGAAACTATTTTTACACACCACCTGCAACGGACTGGCGAGACTCACTCTCATCCTGTTCTTGGACCGTATATACGAAACGGAAGAGGGATTTCCACCTGGCAGCGGGAATCCCTCTTCCGTTTCCTTTTTAATTTAAACTGACCGGCTCCAAATGGTTATTTGCCCCGGCCCTTATGCTTGGCGTTCTTTCCACCGTGCCACTTCATCATGGCCCGCGGAAATTTCATTTGAGCGTTCTTGAACTTGAACATCTTCTCGCTCGACAAGAAAGTCTTGAATTTGTTGTAATACTCGCGGTCGAGTTGCGCCATCTTCTCATCTTTCTCGAGCAGAGCCTGTGCGGCCTTTTCATACTCGGTATCCGATACCGTGCTCTTCGAGTGCGCTACCTTGCGGGCAAAGTCGCGAGCCTCCTTGTCGATTTTCCACTTCTTCGACTCCAGCTCTTCATACAGGGGGAAGAACTGTTTGGCCTCCTGCTCGGTGAGTTTCATCTGCTCCTTCATGTAATCGCGACGGAACTGGCAGAACTGCTCATATTTTGCCTTGCGTTGCTCTTGGGTTTCGGCACCCGCTTTGTTTTGTGCCACCAGCGACACCGGCATTCCGCTCAACACGATTACCCACAATACTAAAATCACTTTTTTCATAACCATCTCTCGTCCATAGTTGTTTAATAATCGCCCTCGGTATATAACATTTCATATGCCGTGTAATCATCGACATAGTGGGCAATCCATTCATCTTCGACCGTGCTCTCTTCGGGAGCCGAGGCCGTCATCTCCACCTGGGGAGTCTCGCCTTTCTCGACCGAGAATATACCGGTAAACATCTTCATCATGAGCCATACGCCCGCAAACATGGCAGCCATATAGACCCACGGCCTTACCCTGAGCCACAACGTAGGCTGCTCGGGCAACGGGATTTCCCGCTCGGGCAGGCTATCGACCATCTTCTCGGTGAAATCGGCAAAATAGTCCTCGGGGACCTTCATACCGTGTTTACGGCCGATCTCATCTAATAGGGGAGTCTTCTTTTCCATAGCTACACCTTTTGTTTGTTAGACGCAAATTGAATGAAAAGGTTTAAATGTGTGCTTGCAGATATTCTTCTATTTTTTTGGCGGCATGGTGATACGAGGCTTTCAATGCACCCACCGAGGTTCCCATAATCTCCGACATCTCCTCATACTTCATCTCGTCGAAGTAACGCATGTTGAAGACCAGGCGCTGCTTCTCGGGCAGTTGCACGATGGCCTCCTGCAAAAGCCGCTGAGCCCGGTCGCCATCGAAGAACTCGTCGCTCTCGATATTGAGCAGCAGGAAGTTGTCGGCATCGTCGGCCTTGAGATTGCGCTGCTCGCGCTCCTTGGCCAGGAAGGTGAGGGTCTCGTTCACGGCAATGCGATAGAGCCAGGTCGATAGCTTGGCATCGCCCCTGAAGTACTCGATGCTGCCCCACGCCTTCAAAAAGGTATTCTGCAATAAATCGTTGGCGTCGTCGTGCGAGAGCACCATCTTCCGTATCTGCCAGTACAGCGGCTTGCTGTACTGCGCCACCACCTGGGCAAAGGCCTGCCGCACCGTGGCTGGGTTTTGCAACTGCTCGACGACAATATCTTCGTTATATTCCTGCATAATCTCTGCTTTGTGGGTATAAAGATACACAGAGCCCACGGTTTGTTCCTAACATATCTTGTTCTTTTTTGTTATTTTTATTATTCGATTCTTGTCATAAAGTTTTTTATTCCATTACATTTGCCCTCGAACCGGGAACAGGTCCCATCCCGCTCGTCGGGCCCGGGGACGATATTTTCCCCTCATATCTTTTAGTTAGATTGCAATCTTATGGAAACTGATGCGATTCTCCTGGCCTTCCTGCTCACGATGATAGCCGGCCTCTCGACCGGTGTGGGGAGCCTCATCGCCTTTTTTGCCAAGCGCACCAACACCAAGTTTCTCTCGGCCGCCCTGGGTTTCTCGGCCGGTGTGATGATCTATATCTCGTTCATGGAGCTGATGCCCGAGGCCCTGGGCATGCTGGGCGAGCAGTTGAGCCCGCGCATGGCCCACATCTACATATTGTTGGCCTTCTTTGCCGGCACCTCGTTTATCGCCCTCATCGACTTCCTCATCCCCGAGGATGAGAACCCGCACGAGGTTCACCGGGTCGAAGAGCTCTCGAACCAGCAACGGCTACAACGCACCGGTGTGCTCATGGCCCTGGCCATAGGCATACACAACTTCCCCGAGGGACTCGCCACCTTTGCCTCGGCCCTGGGCAACCTCGACATTGCCATCCCCATTGTCGTGGCCATCGCCATTCACAACATACCCGAAGGCATTGCCGTGTCGGTACCCATTTACCAGGCAACCGGCAGCCGCAAAAAGGCCTTTTGGTACTCGCTACTCTCGGGTATGGCCGAACCGGTGGGAGCCCTCATCGGATTCCTCTTTCTGCTCCCCTTCTGGACACCCCTCATCCACGCCCTGCTGCTGGCTTTTGTCTCGGGCATCATGGTCTTCATCTCGTTCGACGAGCTATTGCCCGGCGCCGAGAAGTATGGCCATCACCACTACGGCATAGGCGGTGTCATTACCGGCATGGCAGTGATGGCCTTCAGCCTGCTGCTCTTCCTGTAAAGGAGAAAAATCACTATTAGTGAGGATTGCAAGGCCCGTTTTTCTGCCGTTACTTTGTCCCCGTTAATCAAGGGGAACGACACAACCCGTGTGAATCCCTGCAGCAAGGTAAACAAGATTTATGAAACATTTTCTGCTCCCGGCCTTAGGGCTTCTCCTCCCGCTGGCGGCTACAGCCGACCCCATTCCCGCGACAACCGATTCGCTAGGCAACCGCATCTACAACCTCAACGCGGTCACCGTCATCAGTAACCCCAAGTGGGAATCCAACCTGCTCGAGTTTCCCGGTGCCATATCGTATATCGACACCGAGCAAATCGACCGCATGAACATCCACTCGGTCAAAGATATCTCGACCCTCGTGCCCAACCTCTTCATCCCCGACTACGGCTCGAAGCTCATCTCCTCGGCCTACATCCGAGGCATCGGCTCACGCATCAACTCGCCCGCCGTAGGGCTCTATGTCAACAACGTGCCCTACCTCGACAAGAGTGCCTTCGACTTCGACTTCAGCGACATTGCCCACATCGAGGTATTGAAAGGCCCGCAAGGCACCCTCTACGGTCGCAACACCATGGCGGGACTCGTCAACATCAAAACCCTCTCGCCTCTCGACAAGCAGGGCTCCAAAGTAAAACTGAGTTTCGGCAACTACAACTTGTGGGGAGTTGCCGCCTCGACCAGCCAAAAGATTACCAACGACCTTGCCATTGCCGTGAACGCCCGCTACCGGAGCGACGACGGCTACTTCAAGAATCAATACACCCGCAAGAACAGCGGCAGCACCCAGTCGGGGGGCGGACGCGTGCAGATTGACTGGCGCGTGAACCAACGCTGGAAATTGAGCCTCAGCGGTGACTACGAAAGCAGCGACCAGCAAGGATACCCCTATGCCTACTACAACAAGGCGCAAGGCACGACCGGCGACATTGCCTACAACGACGAGGCCTCGTACCGTCGCGACCTCTTCACCTCGGGCCTCTCGGCACAGTACATCCACGACCGGTTCATCTTCACCTCGACCACCGGCTACCAGTACCTCGACGACGACATGCACCTCGACCAGGACTTCACCCCCCTCTCGATATTCACCCTGCAACAAAAACAGAAGATGCACGCCGTCTCGCAGGAGTTTGCCTTCAAGTCACACCAGGGCAAGCGGTGGGAATGGGTTGGCGGCCTCTTCGGCTTCTACCAGGATATCAACACCCTGGGACCCGTCGATTTCAAACAAGACGGCATCGACCTGCTCATCACCAAACAGACCAACGACCAGCTGGCCGCACTCAAGCAGAATCCGGCCCTGGCCGGGATGCCCGACATCACCGTTGCCATCGATAACCCCAACCTCTACATCGACGGCTCCTACAAGACGCCCACCTATGGGGCCGCCGCCTTCGGGCAGGCCACCCTCAACCGCATCTTCCTCGACGGGCTGTCGGCCACCGTGGGTTTGCGCATCGACTACGAGCGGGCCCGCATCTACCACCACACCCATGCCACAGCGCCCCTCTCGGGCAACGCCCAAGTCTCGATCAATGCCGGCGGACACCCCATCAACATCACCCAGCCCTTTGCCCTGCCACTGGGCATCGACGGTCGCGAGTCGATGGAGACCCTCGAGCTCTCGCCCAAGTTTGAATTGAAATATGCCATCGGCAACAAAAGTTTCGTCTATGCTTCGGCCACACGGGGATACCGCTCGGGAGGATACAACTTCCAGATGTTCTCCAACCTCATCCAGTCGCAAATACGCAGCAGCATGATGAGCGAGCTGATGAAGAGCATGGGAGGCGGCGGCAGTGGCAGTGGTAGCGGAAACGCCCCCTCCATACCCTCGACCGGCAGCTCGACCGATGTGAACAGCGCCATCTCCTACAAACCCGAGCACAGCTGGAACTACGAGATTGGCGGCCGCTCGCAACTCATCGACCGTCGCCTGTTTGCCGACCTGTCGCTCTTCTACATCGACTGTCGCGACCAGCAGATTGCCGCCGTGAGCGGATATGGCCGTGTGACCAAAAACTCGGGACGCACCGCCAGCTACGGACTCGAGGCCTCGTTGCGGGCCACCCCCACCGACCACCTGTTGCTCTCGGCCAGCTATGGCTACACCCACGCCACATTCCGCGAATATAACGACGGTGAAAACGACTACAAAGGCAACTTCGTGCCCTTTGCTCCGGCTCACACCCTCGCCCTCACCGGGGCCTACTCCCTGCCTATCGACCGGGAGACCGACGTGACCTTCGAACTGCAATACCTGGGACAGGGAAAAATCTACTGGACCGAAGCCAACGATGCCGCCCAGAACTTCTACGGACTGGTGAATGCCTCGATTGTCCTCTCGGGCAAATATGCCGACCTCAAACTCTGGGGCCGCAACCTGCTGAACAACCACTACCAGGCCTTCTATTTCGAAACGATGAATGCCGAGAACCTGGCATCGCCCAACAGCTTCGTACAATGCGGACGACCCATCACCTTCGGAGCCGACATCACCATCAAATTCTAAGCCATCCATCCGGTGGGGCAACATCCCCATCCCATCAATAGACAAGAGCGAGCCCCCACCTCCTGGGGAGCCCGCTCTTGTTCGTCTTTCTTCGCTATAATAATTACATATATCTATTTACTCCTGTTCATTCGGCAAAAGTAAGACCTTGCAACTTCTCCCACTCGCCCCGGGTGAAATCGGGAATCTGCACCGGTACCGAACCGTGACGTACCGAATAGTCGGTCAGTTCGACCAGGCTCGACCACTCGGCGGCATCATATACATCCATATCGAGAGGCAGACCGTTCTTGAGGCAGTGAATCAAGCGGTAGTCCATGATAAAGTCCATACCACCGTGGCCACCCACCTTACGAGCCATTTCGCCAATCTCCTTGCAGAAGGGGTGTTCATAAACCTTGAGCAGCGAGTCGAGTGCCTGTTGGCTCAAATATTCGTGAGCATTGGGCTCGAGGGCAATACCCGTGAGCGGATACTTCTGGGCAAAACCCTTCGTACCGCTGATGAGGTGGATGCGGTTGTAGGGACGCGGGCTGGTCACGTCGTGCTGAATCATAATCGTTTTACCCTTGGCCGTGCGGATGAGGGTCGTGTTCATGTCGCCCATGTCGATGTGAGCCGTATCCTCACCGGCAATGCCATGTTCGGCAGCATAGAGATTCATACCCCGCTGTGCCGACGACATTGATACCAAGGTAGCCATGCGGTCGCCGCGGTGGATATTCAAGATCTGGGCGATGGGACCCAGTCCATGCGTAGGATAAGGATTACCGGCAGCTATCTTTTCGGCTTTCAGTCGCCACATATTTTTATAGCCGGTAGCCGTCGTGTCGTAATTATATTCGCGCAAGTCGTGGATATAGGCACCCTCGGCATGCATCACCTCGCCAAACACACCCTGCTGGGCCATGTTGAGCGTAGCCATTTCGAAGAAGTCGTAGCAGCAGTTCTCGAGCATCATGCAGTGCCTGCGGGTCTGCTCGGCCGTGTTCACCAAATCCCAGCACTCGGCTATTGTCATGGCAGCCGGGACCTCGACAGCCACATGTTTGCCCTGCTTCATGGCATAAACTGCCATGGGTGCATGCGAATGCCAGTCGGTGCAGATATAGACCAGGTCGATATCTTTGCGTTGGCACAACTCTTTCCAGGCCTCTTCGCCCACATACATGTCGGCCGGCGGACAACCGTGCGAAGTGAGCGTTTCATTCGCCGCCAGCACATTGGCCGAGTCGAGGTCGCACACCGCCATCACCCGGGCATCGGGCAGATAGACATAACGCTCGATAGCCCCTTTTCCACGGGCTCCGATACCGATAAACCCGACACGCACCGTATCGAGCGGTTCGCAAGCCAGTTTCAAGACACTCTCTTGTCCCGCGGGTCTGGCGGGTTCTTCAAACGGATTTTTGGGAGATGTCGCGCACGCACTGCACAACAGCAGCAACGACAGCGCATAAAAGCACACTTTTTTCATGGCAATCTATTTTAAGCATAAATAATGAATCACAGCACTTCGAAGTGCTCAAACCTCGACCCCAAAACACAAACAGATTTGCTCCGGGAATCGGGAGGTTGCACTTCCTTTAATAGCTCTATGCAGTAAAGTTATATAAAATAACGGTGCATTGTCAAGTTCAACAACATTTTTTATCCATCGAAAGGTTGCGAAAGGAACCCGAAATCCAATCGCTCTAAAACTCATTATCCCCCCGAACTGAGAAAAACGAGGCGAAGCCGACCCTGTTTGGGGCCATCAAGCGGAAACGCCCTTCTCACCGGCCTCACACACCTTTAAAATCAAATCAATGGCTCGCATCCTTCCACAAAGGGAAACCGCTCTCCACATCCCCCGCCATCGCCTCCTGCACCAGTAGTCCGACGCCACCGCCCAAGACAATACGAGCCTGTAAAATAGCACATATAATAAACATAATCAACATCTTACAAATCAAGCACACTCTTTTGGAAATAGCTTTGTAATCCCTACGTATCCCCGCCGAAAAGTTTGTAATTGTGAAAATATGAATCTAATACTTAAAAATGATTCAAAGCCGAAAAAAAGTAGAAATTTTAGTTTTCGAATTCAAAATAGAACATTATATTTGTACAAGTAAAACACAAAAAAATAAAGCATAAACACTTAAAATAATAAAAATTAAGAAACAATTTTCACCTGAGTCTTAATCGTGATAAACCTTAAAAAAGACATAGACAAAGGCTCGGACCATGAAATAAAACACATATATAGAAAGTAATTATTAACCTTGATTATTAACAAACAAGCAGTATTATGAGAAGACAGGTGCTACTTCTGTTATTTTCCCTATTTGCTATAGTTGGTTTCGCTCAGCAACGCACCGTAACCGGTACCGTTGTATCGGCCGAAGACGGGTTGCCCATCATTGGGGCATCGGTTCTCGTCAAAGGCACCTCTCAAGGAACGTCAACCGACTTGGACGGAAAATATTCTATTAAAGTAAACGACAATGCAAGCCTTACATTCAGCTATGTAGGCATGCAGGCTCAGACGGTTCAAGTCAACGGCCAATCGGTTATCAATGTAACGCTGCAAGGCTCCTCCTCCCAAAGACTGGAAGAGGTAGTGGTAACGGCCATGGGTATCCGTGAGGAGAAAAAGAAACTGAACTTCGCCGTTCAAAGCCTGAATGCCGACGAAGTAACCGCCGGACAGTCGGCCAACTTCGTCAACTCCCTGCAAGGAAAGATCGCCGGTGTATCGGTATCGGGTAGCGGTGGTTCGCCCAACGCCAGTTCACAGATTATCATCCGGGCCATCTCGTCCATCAACTCGGGACAGAACAACGAGCCTCTGTTCGTCATCGACGGTATGCCCATGCGAGGTGGCGGTACATCGGCCGGCGATATCAACCCCAACGATATCGAAAACATGACCGTGCTGAAGGGTGCCGCTGCATCGGCCCTCTACGGTTCGGAGGCCGCCAACGGTGTAATCTTGATCACCACCAAGAGCGGTAAGAGCGGACAGATTGTCGTAAACGGTAGCGCCAGTGTACAGATAGACAACAGTGTGAGGGTTCCCAAAATTCAACAGAAGTATGTACCCGGCTCGCTCGGCTTCTATAAGGAAAACAGCGTAAGCGGCGGCTGGGGTCCCATGCTGAAACCCGGTGAACGCATCTACGACAACGTGGGCAACTTCCTGGGCACGGGCCTCTACCAGAAATACGATGTAAACGCATCGGGTGGTACCGACAAGTTCACCGCCTATGCCTCGTTCAACTACACCTCGACCGACGGTGTGGCTCCCGAAGATTACCGCGACCGCATGGGTGCCTTGATCAAAGCCACCTTCACCCCCACCAAATGGGTCAAAATCAACGCTTCGCTGAACTACATCGACACCAAGTCGCGCTCCTTCGGCAACAACATGAGCAGCGTATATACCTGGCCTATCAACAACGATATGCGCAACTACAAGACCCCGCTCGGTAAACCGGTTTACAGCAGCGCCGACGGTGGTCGCTACGACAACTGGGACGCCCTGACCGATGCCGACAAGATTACCGCCGGCGTGAGTCCCTACTGGGGCCGCTACGAAGACTGGGGCCAATCGCAATCGTCGCGTATGATACTGAACGGATCGATCGAATGGACCCCCATCAAAGACCTCACCTTCACCGGTAAGATTGCCTATGATAAGGGTTACACCACGTCCGACTCCTACGGGAAGCCCCGCTTCGACAAAGACGAACTCGACGAGAGCGTAATCTCGAAATACCTCTACAAATACGGTTCCTATACCTTCGAGCCCAGCCGCGGCGAACTGCTCACCGTACAAGGGCTGGCCACCTACAACGTAGATCTGTTCAAAGACCTCAACATGAGCATCCTAGCCGGTGCCGAAATCATGGTCAACAACAGCTACGAAGCCACCATGGCCGGGCAAGAGTTTGTACTCGAGGGCGACTATTACAGTTTCAACAACACCAACACCGAGAACTGGATGAAGACGGGCGACTACCCCATCAACTACTTCCGTTCGAAGAAAAACAAATACGGCTACTTCGGTGAACTGCGGTTCGACTACAAAGGCATCGCCCAGTTAAGCGGAACCGCCCGCTACGACGGCTCATCCACCCTCAAGCAAGCCGAGAAATCCTCCTACTTCTACCCCTCGGTAACCGCCGGTTTAATCTTCAGCGAACTCTTCCACCTGAGCAACGACTGGTTCAGCTACGGTAAGATTCGCGGTAACTGGGCACAAGTAGGTAAGGATGCCACCCCCAACAAGTTTACCAAAGCCTATCGCGAAGGCTCCACCTTCCCCGACGGCGGTTACAGTATCGACCCCACCTCGTCCTACGCCATCACCCTCGAACCCGAGATGACCAAGTCGTGGGAGATTGGTGCCGACCTGCGATTCTTCGACAGCCGCACCCGACTCGACGTGGCCTACTACTCGACCATGGTCGATAACCAAATCGTAACCGTGCGCGTGTCGCCCGCCTCGGGAACCATCCTGCAAGTGCGCAACGAAGGTAGTATCGAAAACCACGGTATCGAAGCCACATTGAGCCAAGACATCTTGCGAAGCCGCGATTTCGAATGGACCGCCAACCTCAACTTCGGTTTGAACCGCGGCGTCGTAAAATCGTTGCCCGAGGATGTAAGCGAGATTCAAGGCACCCAGTTCAGCGATATCTACACCACCGCCTACCTGCATGGATCGACCACCGGTATCTCGGGTAAAGACTACATGCGGTCGCCCGACGGTCAAGTGCTCATCGACGAAGATGGCTACCCCATCATCGACCCCGCCAAGAGCGTCTATATCGGTAACCGTGAACCCGACTTCCTGCTCGGTTTGAGCAGTACCTTCCGCTGGAAAGACCTCTCGATATCGTTCCTGCTCGACGGTCGCGTAGGTGGCGACGTATATAACGGCACAGCCCGTTCGCTCTTCACCAACGGCATGCACAAGTCGCTCGAGAACTATCGTAACCGCGAGGTAGTGGTAAAAGGCGTTGTCGCTCAACCCGACGGCACCTATGTTCCCAACACCAAGCCTATCGTACTGAACCAGACCAACCTGAACACCTACTTCTACGGCGTAAGCTCCAACTTCATCGAAGACGGTTCTTACCTGCGTCTGAGCTACGTAACCGTAGGGTACGACTTCTCGCGGTTCCTCAAGAAAGGCAACCCCTACATCAAGGGTCTCAGAGCCTCGATCACCGGCCGCAACCTCTTCCTGTTGACCCGCTACTCGGGCTCCGATCCGCAAATCTCGACCTCGGCAGCCTACGGTACCGGTACGATGGGTATCGACAACATGTCCATCCCGGCCACGCGCAGTTTCAACTTCACTATCAACGCAACATTCTAACACACAAGGAGCCATGAATAAATATAAATATATCATATTATCATTGTTAATCGGCCTGATGGGTACAACCAGTTGCGAAGACTGGCTGTATGAAAACATCAACGAGGACGCCGCTCACGAAGTGTTGCCCGAACAGGTATTCCCCATCGTTCTGTTCTACTCGGCTCAGTTGCAATTCGACCATGCCGAGTACGGCACCTACCTCTCCCAAACCCTCACCACCGGTGGCCGCAGCCAAACATCGAGCTTCGCCTATAAAGCCGGTTGGGGCGACTTCCTGACGATGAACCGCCACCCGCAATGGCGTCGTCACTTCTACGACATCGGCGCCAATGCCAAAGAGATTATCGACGGTGCCCACGAAGCCGAAGCCTGGAACCTCGAAATGATGGCACGCACCCTGCGCCTCATGTCCACCCAGATGACTACCGACCTCTTCGGCGATATGCCCCGTAGCGAAGCCTACGCATCGAACAGTCCCAAATACGATACCCAACAGAGTATCTACGACTGGATGTACCAGGAGGCCGACGAACTCATCGCCATGTATGAGAATCCCGCCTATACCGAGGCTGCCACCAACATACCCATCGACCAGTCGATCGACCGCGTATTCGCCGGCGACCTCAACAAGTGGAAACACTACACATATGCCCTCAAGGCCCGTCTGCTCCTGCGCAAACTGCCCAACTGGAGCAACAACGCCGCCACCTGCCAGGAGATTATCACCGCTGTGGACAAAGCCCTCGACGGCTGGCAAGACGTGCTCTACCGCTTCGACGGTGGCAACGGCGCCCAAAACTGTCCCTGGGGCGAAGCCTTCAGCCAGTCGGAACAAGGCGGTCTCGGCTGGGAAGGCCGTGGCAACATGCTGGGTTCGGCCATCCCCACAGCCTACTTCATGGAGAATATCCTGGGTGTATTCGAGAGCCACGGTAACGTCAGCGGATGGGCCAAAGACCCCCGTATCCTCGCCTTCATGAGCGCCCGACAAGGCCCTGCCGGCACCAACGATACGGGCGAAGAGATGCGCTATCTCGACACCAACATCGGTATGGACGTATCGTACAAAGTAGAAAACTACCCCAACCTCTTCCCCGAAGTCGATGGCAAGAAAGTTTCTATCTACACCCAGAACACCGGCTATGTGCCCCTCTTCCTCGAAGAAGAGTTGCTCCTCATCAAAGCCGAGGCTACCTATTGGGCTGGCGACAAACCCACAGCCCGCGCCCTCACCATGCAGGCTGCCGAGGTCAGCTTCGAGCGCTTCAACCTCGCCTCGATTTACGGCAGCAGCTACAACCGCTACCGCAACAACTACCTGGGTAACGAAAGCGGGTCGGGCAAGTATGTAACCGACTATTTCCCCGCCGACGGGTTCAACATCGGCCACATCATGCGGCAGAAATACGTATGCCTCTACCTGCAACCCGAGCAGTGGACCGACATGCGCCGCTACAACTACAGTTGCGAAGAGAACGGTCGTCAATACGACAACGTATATGTATATCCCGGACTGAAACGGCCCAACAACATCTACGAAGCTCACTGGGGCGACGATCCCAAAGCCTGGATCAACCGCATCAACTACGACCCCGAGACCGAGGAGAAATACAACAAGGCCGAACTCGAAAGACTGGGAGCCTACAAGAACTACCAGTGGTTGCGCAAACCTATGATTTGGCAATAAACAAGAGAGAAAAAGAATTGAGGTATTCAATAAATAACGACATTCGATATGAAAAACAAAGTAAAAATAGCATCTCTGCTGCTGGCAATCGTGGGACTGTCGGGGTGTGAAGTCAACGACCCCATCAACGATTGGGCAGACCTGGGACAACAAACCGCATACGTTTACTGGGAGCTGAAAGATGCCGCCAACGCCGGTAGTGAACTCGACTTCAGAGTCTATTACTACACCGACGGCAGCACCGTCGAAAGCGCTCAGGTATGGTATGGCGTCAGCAGCACCATTACCCGTGCCGTGACCTGCCCCTACATCAGTTATACCTACACCGAGACCGAGAGCAACGAGGTGGTAGCCTCGCACCTGGTCAAGGAGTTCGACCCCGCCACCGTATCGTGGGACGATGCCA
This sequence comes from Barnesiella sp. An55, assembly GCF_002161555.1. Taxonomy (GTDB): domain Bacteria; phylum Bacteroidota; class Bacteroidia; order Bacteroidales; family Barnesiellaceae; genus Barnesiella; species Barnesiella merdipullorum. The sequence goes on from NZ_NFHZ01000010.1 coordinate 53,610, forward strand.
AATCGTCCTACATACTCGACTCGACCTTCCCCATATCGGCCTCATGGGCCAGTGTTACCTGGGCCAACGTGGGCGGCAGCGACTTCACCGAAACGCTGTTCCAGACCTACTTCCCCGGCGAGTATGAAACCAACTTCCGCACGGCGCTCAACACACAAATCGCCACCGACTACCATGGCAACATGAAAAAGATTGTGGTCGATGGCTTCATGAAGATGACCGCAGAGGAATTTGAAACCCTCTTCACCACTTCGACCGACGCCGAAGGCAAAACGGTTTACAACATCACCGACGAAAACAAAGCTACCCTCGACGGTATCGTGGCTGCCCTCAGCACCCCCGAGCTCCTCTTCGACGGCAAGGAATACGGCGTGAACTACAACTGTGCCTACACCCTCTCGGCCCGGTTCCAGATTACCGACTCGAAAGGCGTGAAGAGCAATACCGATATTAAAAACATTACTGTCAACTAATAGAAATGCAAAGAACGATGAAAGCACTAAGAAACATAGGTTTGACGGTAGTCTTGCTGGCCTCGTTGTCTGCCTGCGTAGAAAACGATCCCACCTACAATGTATATCCCAGTGACGATGTAGCCTTCACCTACCGCGTCACCAACGAAGGATACGAACTCGACTACCTGGTAGGGTCCACCATACAGTTCACCAACACTTCGGCTCTCTCGGGGGCCTGCACCTGGGAATTTGGCGACGGCGAAACCTCGACCGAGCCCAACCCCACGCACACCTACAACCTGCCGGGACAATATGAAGTGAAACTCACCGTGGGCGGCGAATTCACCACCCGCCCGTTGCTCATCAACGACATCAAGCCCACCATCGTGGCCAAGACCGAAAACGATGCCGTGTGTGTGATCAACGACGTAGAGGTAACCCTCGAGGTTACACTGCGTAATCCCGCCGCTTCGGCCCAACCCGAATATACCTGGGTATTGCCCGAGGGAACCACGCTGGTCGATCACCCCAAAATCACCAACAACACCTACGTGGGTGAAAACCCGGGCCGACTCACCTTCAAGAACATCGGTTCGCAAACCATCACCTTGAAGACCATGCTCGGCGGCCGCGCTCTGCAAGATGTGAAAGCCAACGTACAGGTAGGGACTCCCAACGCTTCGAAAACCCTCTACTATGCTGTCAAGAGCGGCAACATCATGGCCTACAAGCTCGACTACACGGTACCCGAGGGTAGCAGCAACTCGCCCTTCGACCTGGGCGTGAAGTCGGGAGCCCATCCTCTCAACCTGCTCTTCCACAACGACCTGCTCTACATACTCGACTGTGGTACCCAGTTTACCTACATCAACGATATCGAAAATAACCGCGGCGACGGCAAAATCACCGCCGTAGCCAAGGATGGCAGCAGCATGGAAACCGTACTCTCCAACGTAGGCAACACCGCATTCAACGACCCCTTCTACGGATGGATCGACAGCGAGATGCTCTACTTTGCCGACCGTAACACGGGTATCCGTCGCATCGGTGTCAACGAGCGCAACCTCGCCCTCAGCACCAGCGACGCCAAGTTCGACTACTTCGTCATGAACAACCGCCTCGAATACTACGGAAACCCCTGGCAATACGGAGCCATGAACGCCTGCTTTGCCAAAGTCGATGGACTCTGGTACTGGGGCAAGACCTATGGCGGCGGCGGTATCTTCCGCTTTGCCGACAGCGACATCAGCACCGTAGATATCAGCCGGGGCAGCAATCCTCCCTACGCCGTCGTCTTCCCCGACGAGTTCGTGAAGTCGTTTGTCATCGACACCAACAACCACATACTCTACGCCATCATCCGTGACAAAGGCCTCTTTGCCGTACCGATGGCCGACATCAGCGCCAACGACGCCTCCAAAGCCAATACCAAGGCCGACAACAAATACCTCGTGGCCAGCTTCAAGGCCGACAGCGAAGGTAGTGTAGGCGAATATATCGACGTTTGTCAGATGGTTCTCGACAACAGCGACGGCTCGGTTTACTTTGGTCTGCGTGCCGAAGAAGGCAGCGCCGAACCCTCGGGTATCAAACGCTGGAACCCCGCCACCCGTCAGCTCGAAACCATCGTATCGGGTGTCAACCCCTACGGTATAGCTCTGAACGATAATCTGTCAAACCTGTTCTAACAGAAAGATAGCAATCCATCCCGCCGGCCTTCACCGGCCGGCGGGATTAAATAACAGAAACCACCGATTCAAAATGAAATACATCGCCAAAATATCCATCGCGCTTCTCACCCTCTGCCTGGCCATCCCGGCAGTTGCCCAAACACCCAAGAAAGAGGTGCGGGCTTTCTGGTTATCGACCGTGTGGCGCCTCACCTGGCCCCAGACGACCGTGATTACCGAGACCGGCAACACCCAGCAGATACAAAAGCAGAAAGACGAGCTCACCATGCTGCTCGACTCGGTGAAGGCTGCCAACTGCAACACCGTCTATTTCCAGGTGCGAGGCCGTTGCGATGCGATGTATCGCTCGTCCTACGAGCCCTGGTCGAGCGACCTGGTAGCTACCCGGGGCATGGACCCGGGATACGACCCCCTCGCGTTTGTCATTGAGGAAGGTCACAAACGCGGTATCGAGGTTCACGCCTGGTTCAACCCCTACCGCTACGAGAGTGTGCTCAACCAATGGGACGGCACACCCCTCAACTATCGCGAATCTCACCCCGACTGGCTGCTCGACTACTCGGGTAGCGGCTCTATCCTCAACCCCGCGATGCAAGAGGTGCGCGACCACATTACAGCCATCATCCAAGAGGTAGTTCACAACTACGACATCGACGGTGTCGTATTCGACGACTACTTCTACATGTCGGGCACAACCGATGCCATGGACAACGATCTCTACCAGACCCAGAACTCCGACAACCTCTCGCGAGGCGACTGGCGCCGGCAGAATGTCAACAAGCTCATTGCCCAGGTCTATCAAATGATTCAATCGGAGAAACCCTACGTGCGGTTCGGCATCTCGCCCGCCGGCGTGTGGTGCACCGATGCCTCCATCGCCGAGAAATACGGCGTCACCCCCACCCCGGCCGGTTCGGGTTGGGCCTACAACGATATCTACTGCGACCCCATGGCCTGGATTCAGGAAGGTACCATCGACTACATCTCGCCGCAGATCTACTGGACCATCGGGTCAAGTAGCGACTACACGACGATTGCCGCCTGGTGGAGCCAGATTGTCCGCCAGTTCGGTCTTCATTTCTATTCGAGCCACTCGGCCTCAGACCTCAGCTCGGCCAAGATGCCTTCGCTCGACCGCAGCACCACGACTCAAGCCGGTCAACTCCTGCTCAACGGCGAGCAGGTTCCCAGCCAGTCGCTCTCCTCTATCGAACGCACCATCGCTCGGGAAACCCTGGCGAACGCCCCTATCATCGACGGCGCCACCGCCTCCTTCAAAGGCTCTGAGTTGGTAAACCAAATCAAGGTAAACCGCACCTTCGACGAAACCGGCGCACCCGGTAGCGTATTCTACAACATGCGCAAGGTGACCCACACCTCGGGCATGCTGGCCCTGCTGCGCGCCGATGTCTATAAATACCCCGCCCTCGTGCCCGCCATCAGCTGGAAAGCCACGACCAATCCCGGTCTCGTCTCCAACATGGCCTACAACAACGGCACCCTCTCGTGGAACGGAGTCGAAGACATGCGCTATGCCATCTATGCCGTGCCCACCGGCACCGCACAGGCCTCCGCCTGCCACGATGCCCGCTATCTGCTGGGGCTCTCCTACGAAGCCAGCTACACCATACCCGCCGACCGCCGCTCGGGCTACACCTATGCCGTAGCCATCGTCGATCGCTATGGCAACGAGTTTGCCCCCCTGTTCCTGGGAGCATCGGCAGGTACCGCCACCACCGTGTCGCTCACCAGCCCGGCCAACGGCGCATCGGCCATCGGCGACTTCGAGTTTGCGTGGAGCAGCGTGCCCGATGCCTCATACTACATCGACATAGCCCGCGACAACGCCTTCAACGACCTCATCCTCTCGCGCGAGGTAGCCACCAACAAGTTTGCCTCGAGCTACCTCCCCGATCTTGAGAAAGGCTCCTACTATTGGCGAGTTCGCACCCGCCAGGCCAACTGTACCGACGCCACCTCGGCCACATACAGTTTCAACGGAGGCCCGTTCGAAATCGAATCGCCCGTGAGCGGAGCTACCCAAGTGTCGATCACTCCCACCGTCACCTGGACCACCTATCCCGAGGCCTCCGAATACCGCCTCGAGATCAACACCTACGACGACTTCCGCGCGATGGGTGTAGCTCTCGACCAACGATACAGCAGTAACAGCGCCACACTGGCTCAAGGCGTTTTGGTGGGCAATACCAAATACTATGCCCGCGTAACGGCCTATGCCGGCGACATCGAATACACCAGCCCCGTGACCTACTTCACCACCGAAGAGGCAATCCCCGGTGTGCCCGTCATCCTCTTCCCCACCCAGGGAGCTACCGTCGAAGGAGTCACCCTGCAAGTGCGCTGGGCCGAAGAGCCGCTGGCACACAGTTTCCGCATCGAACTGCACACCGACGACACCTTCTCTCCGGCACGCAGCGTGAAACGCCAGTCGGTCGATGCCTTTGTCTATGAAACCGAGTTCGACAACCTCACCGACGGCGTGTGGTACCTGAGGGCCCGCTCGGAGTATGCCGGCGGCGAAACCGAATATTGCAACACCATCTCGTTCACCTATAAGCACACGTCGGGCATCGACCTCACCCGGGGCGATGGCAAATGCCAGGTAATCTCGGGCAGCGGTGCAGCCCTCGTAGTGGGCCGTCAGGCTCAACACATCGGCATCGATGTGGTCAACCTGTCGGGACAGACGGTGGCCCAGTTCGTGCAGGAGAATGTCGCCCAGGGCGACCGCATCGCACTCGATATGCTCCCCCGCGGGGTATATCTGCTCGATGTTCGCATCGACGGGCAACGCGAGGTACTGAAACTTGTTAAATAACCAACTGAAATATATTGATTTATACAATATAGTTTTAATCTATTTATTCATTTAAATTTATCTATCATGAAAAAATTACTACTTGGGATTGCTGCCGTATGTATGGCAACATCGATGTTCGCTCAAGACGAACTTGTGAAAGATCCGGCAACCTACCAACCGGTGAGTGGGTACTCCATCGAGAACCTGTGGATACAGTCGGTATTGACAAATAACAAGCCCGAGGCTCTTCCTGCCGGCGTAGCTCGTGGTATGGCGATAAAAGACAGTGAACTGCTCTTCCCCTACCGTAGCAATTTCACCGGTATCAAAGTCTATGATTTGAAAACGGGTGCCTTCAAGAAAGATATCCAATTCGATACCGAGAAATTCAAAGTAAGCTACTCCTACACCAAAGTCGATACTACTGTCAACGCCCCCGGCGACACGACTTTCACCCCGACTCCTATGGAAGAGCAAAAAGTGCCTGGCTTCCTGTGCAACGATATCCAGGTTGACGATGCCGGCAACGTAATCGTATTCAACATGTCAACTTCGCTGAGTGGCGAAGCGATCGGCTTGTGGAAAATCGATATGGCAACGGGCGAACCCACCAAAGTCATGGAGCTCAAGAATGCCGAAGGTTTCCTCGATGGATACCGCGTTGACTACTTTGCTGTAAAGGGTGATGTAACGAAAGACGCTATCGTCATGTTTGCACCAACCGAAAAAAATGTAGCTATCCGTTGCGACATCAAGGACGGCCAATTGGCTGAACAAACGGGCGACTTCGCAGGCTTCACCTTCAAAGTTATCGAAATTAAAGAGTATGCTCCAAAAGATTCTAAAGACAACGGAACAGCTCCCCGTATCGTTATTATTGACAACGACTACTTCTACCTCGACGGGTTCAACAGCGGTGCTGCACTTTACGACATGAGTGGTTCACTTATCGAAAGCGTATATGACGCACCCGAAGAATGTGCTCTCGTGAACGTAGGTAACAACGGTATTGCCGAGTTTACCCTCAACAACAAGCCTTTCTGCATCTATATCATCTCCAACAACGTAGTAACCCCGGCTCAAGCCTGGAAGATTATAGAGATGGGCAAAGGCATTACGTTTACCGGTGCAACCTATTACTGGACAATCCCCGAGGGTGGTATGGGAACCGACTCGAATGCCAACCGTAATGGTCTGCCCCGCATTGTCAAAGTTCATGATGGCAATGGTCTCGAAGCTGCCTACATCGCCGTATATGCCGAAAACAGTGGTATAGCTGTTTACAAAATGACTCCCGAAGGTTACGACGAAAACAGCGAATTGGGTGTTTCCCGCGTAGCTGCCGACAACGTGAAAGTATTCGTAAACGGTGACATGATCCAATTCTCGGGTGCTGCCGACGCCGTAGTTTACAACCTGGCCGGCCAGAAAGTAATGGAAGCCAATGGTGTAGAAACGATGGCTGCTCCTGCCGTGAAAGGTATCTACATTGTAAAAGCTGTTGTTGACGGTGTACAGAAAGTTCAAAAAGTGGTTGTAAAATAAGCCCTTCGTGCTATAAACCTCTCATTTAGAATTTAACTTGTAAGGGAAGGGCGGTATATGTAATCTCTTATGTATATCGCCCTTTCTCTTTCCCCGACCAAACGAAACGGGTTTTCAATCTATCCATATTCCCGCTCACCGGTAGAGTAGGAAAAACAACAACGACGCCACAACCTTTGCCCCACAAGGGGTTATCGATGGCTCATCTATCTCTTAATCTTACATCACGGTTTGCCTTATGAAAAAGATATTTACTCTTCTCTTCCTATTCACCCTGCTGCCTCTGCTGCTCAACGCCAAAGGTACGGTAACCATCGGCGGCAGTTCCTATACGGCCGATACCTTGGCCCATTACAAAGTAGGCCCGGGCACCTACCACACCTATGTACACTACTCAGGGCCCAAAGACATGAGGGCCTTCTATCTCGAAATAGACGCTACCAACCCCTACATATCGTTCCAGTCGGTACTGGGACGCGACTCGATTGTCACCTGCGAAGGCATCACCAGCATGGCCGCCCGCAAAAGCCAACCCGGCAGCCGCTACTTCGCCGGTACCAATGCCGACTTCTTTGCCACCTCAGGAGCCATAGGCACGCCTGTACACGGCTTCGCCTCGGGAGGAGAACTGGGCAAAGTACCCGTATCGTCGGGTCCCCAAACCTCATTCACCCATAACGACGAGTGCTACATCTCTTTCGTAACCTTCTACGGCCAGGTCACCTACAACAATACCCCTTATGGCATCCACAACGTGAACGGTTCGCGCGGTACCGACCAACTGGTACTCTACAACCGCTACGTCGGTCACTATACCCACACCAACGCCTACGGCTATGAAGTGCCAGTGAGCCTTGCCGACGGCGAGACCTGGGGTCTGAACCGTGCGGTGAAGATAGTCGTATCGGGAGCCGGCAGTGCGGCCGGTAACATGGAGATTGCCGAGAACGGAGCCGTTCTCTCGGGACACGGTGCTTCGGCCGATTTCCTCAGAACCCTGCAACCCGGCGACGAACTGGAGTTGAAAGTGCTGCTCCAACTTGAAGACGGCACCTACCCCGACATCAACTGCATGATTGGCGGCGACCGCAAGATTCTGGAAAACGGACAGGTGCTCGACAACGACTGGGCCGAACTCCACCCGAGAACCTCGATCGGCTACTCGGCCGACCGCAGCAAAGTCTATATGCTGGTGGTTGACGGCCGTCAAGGCGGATACTCCGACGGTGCCACGACCAAGCAGATGGCCGACATGCTCAAGCTGGCCGGTGCCGCCACCGGCATGAACCTCGACGGAGGCGGTTCGAGCGGCATGTACATCGAGAAGTATGGTCTGGTCAACAGCCCCAGCGACGGTCGCGAACGGGCCGTGAGCAACGGATTATTTGTCGTATCCAATGCCCCCGACGACAACAACATCGCCGAAATCCTCTGTACCCAGGAATATTGCGTCCTGCCCAGGTATGGAATGTTCACCCCCCACTTCATGGGCTACAACCAATATGGCTACCTCATCAACACCGAGGTGACCGGCGTCACCCTGCGTTGCGACGAATCACTGGGCTATATCAAAGACAATACCACGCTCGTGGCTTCGGGCGAGGGCCACGGTAAACTCTATGCCAGCTACAACGGCATCGAGACCTCGATCGATATCATTATCGGTGACCCCGAAGGTCTCTCTCTCCGTCTCGACTCGGTCATCAACGACGGCCTCTACGAATATCCCATCGAAGTAACCGCACTCGTCAACAACGAGCCGATGAACGTTGCCCCCGACGCTTTCGACTGGACCGTACAGGACCCCACCATCTGCAGCGTAACCAACGGTAACCTGAAGGGTCTGGCCAACGGCAAGACTCTGGTCTATTGCCGGCAGAACGACTTCAACGACACCCTCGCCGTTACCGTACAGATACCTGCCAGCCGCAACCTGCCCATCGACAACTTTGCCGATGCCTCGTCGTGGGAGATTACCAGCTCGGCCCTGAACGACATCGCCATCGTGCCCACCGCCGAAGGTACCGAACTGCGCTACACCTTCGGTTCGGGCCGTGCTCCCTACCTGCAACTGGCCAAGGATATTGCCCTGTACAGCCTCCCCGACAGCCTGCGTATCACCCTCAACACGGGCGAAACGCTGGTAAGCAAGATTTCTCTCACGATGAAAGAGAACGCGGCGAAGACCTCGACCCTCACCGAGTTTGAGGATATTCCCCAGAATACCGACTATGCCATCTCCATCCCCATGGACGGTTATTTCGAAAACTACCGCGACATGTCGCACTATCCCGTGATGTTCAAGAGCCTGAAGCTCTTCATCACCGGTTCGTCACAGACGGCCGGTAATCAATACGTCCTCAAGCTCAAAGAGTTCTCACTCATCTACGACGGCATCACGGTGAATGTATCGAACCCCGAGGTAGCCTCCATGCTGCGGGTATATCCCAACCCCGTGAAGACAGGCGACTCCCGGGTTTACTTCGTTCTCCCCGAGAGTGCCCAGGTAAGTTGCGAGCTCTACAACCTGGACGGCCAGCTGCTCAACCAGGCCGACCTGGGCCTGATGCCGGCCGGCGAAATAGCCCTGCCCACCGGCAACCTGGCCAGTGGCACCTATCTGCTCACCATTCATCGCAACAACCAGGCAGATACGGTAAAACTGATCATTCGATAAACTTCCACATAGCGCCACGCTTAACCTCCGAGATACACTCCACTCTTCCGTGCAAGCGTGGCGCTCATTCTTCCCGACAGGCGCATCCCGCCCCTCCCCGCACAACGACCTTTTTTTAATCTGGACACATATGAAAAAAGCTTTACTCATAACCCCTCTACTACTTCTCTACGGAGCCGGCACAAGCGCCACCATCAACGTGGGCGGCGTAGCCAAGCAAGTCGATACGCTCGAGTGCCGTTCGGTGGGCCCCGGTGTAGAATATGTGCGCATGCACATGCCCGAGTATCCCCTCGATGTCTATACCCTCACCATCGACCTCAGCAACCCCTACAACGATGTGAATACCTTCATCGGTAAAGATCATGCCGGCTCTACCGAAGCCATGACCCAGGCCTATACCCGTCTATCGACACCGGGCCACCGCACCATCGGGTCGGTCAACGGTAACTTCTGGATTGTCTCGGGACAAGGCATGGACGACCTGCTGGGCCAACCCCACAGCGGCTGCATGGTGAACGGCGAGTTTGCCACCGAACCCAACAACTGGAATCGCGGCAACCGCGGCGAAGGCCTCGAGCGCCTGCAAGAGATTGCGTTCGTCATGCTCGACGAAGAGAAGAAGATGTGGATTGACGATATTTACTTCGAAGCCCAAGTGACCAACGCCGCCAACGAGAGCTTTGCCATTGCCGAGATTAACCGCATCCGCAACGAAAACGAGATTGTACTCTACAACCACTTCACCGGGGTAACCGAAAGCACCATCGACGGCGTCGATGTCATTGTCGAACCCGTCGAAGGCGAGACCTGGGGTTCGAACAAAGCGGTGAAATGTGTCGTCACCCGCATCGTACCGGGCACGGGTGGCACCGCGCTCGAAGGGGCCGAATATGCCCTCTCGGGAGCCGGTACAGGAGCCGACTTCCTGAACAAACTGCAAGTAGGCGACCAGGTGACCATAAGCACCTCGATCAAAACCCGCACCGACAATCTGGTGCCCATGGCCCGCCAGATGCTCACCGGCAATGCTCTGGTGATGCGCGAAGGCCAGCTCACCCCCCGAAACGAAAACGAAACCTACAACTCACAAACCTACTCCCGCACGGGCATAGGCATGTCGCAAGACGGCAAAACACTCTACCTCATCGTCATCGACTACAAGTCGAGCACCTCGGTAGGATGCAACACCGCCACCATGTGCTACATTCTGAAACAGGCCGGAGCCTGGAATGTGGCCAATATGGACGCCGGCGGCTCGGCCCAGATGATGCTGCGGGGCAGCCTCGTGAACAATCCCGCCGACGGTAAGGAACGCCCCGTGTCGAACGGCTTCATGATCTTCACCACCGCCCCCGACGACGACAATCTTGCCAGCCTCGCCTTCGACCACTACAACCTCGAGGTTCCCGCCTATGCCTATTTCGAGCCCACCATCCTGGGCTATAACCAGTATGGGGTACTGGTCGATACGCAGGTAGCCGACTACACGCTCAGTTGCGACCCCTCACTAGGCACCATATCGACCGACGGCAAGCGCTTCTACGCCTCGTCACAAGCCACCACGGGCATCCTGCATGTAGCCTCGGGAACGGCCCAGGGCGAGATAAAGGTCACCGTCAAGGAGGCCGAGATTGCCATGAAAAACAGCGCCGTGATTGCCGACAAGGCTCACCCCTATGCCATCGAAGTCGTCTCGACCATAGGCGAGAATACCTACACCTACGACCCCTCCTCACTCTCCTGGAACATCGACGACCCCACCATTTGCCAAATCGACGGAGGTGTGCTCACCGGTATCCAGAACGGACAGACCCGCATCACCGGCTCGATAGGCAACTTTAGCGGCGCCATGGATGTGACCGTAGAGATTCCCCTGTCGTCCCGCATCCCGGCCGACGACTTCTCGGGCTGGACCACCAAGGCCATCAGTGCCATCACCGATGCCACTGTCGCCTCGACCGGCAACGGGAGCGGCACCCTGGCGTTTACCTACAAATCGGGTCGCCAACCCTATGTCGAGATGGACAAGGAGGTCACCCTGTACAGTATCCCCGACACCATACGTCTGCTCATCCACAGCGATATACCCCTCTCGAAGGTACAAATTGCCGTCAAAGCCAAAAACAACAGCACACAGTACCTCGAATACGAGGGCATGGAGGTCAACAGCGACTACCTCATCGCCATCCCCTCGACCCAAATTACCGGCGAGAACAACCGCGGAGGATTCCCCATCACCGTCAGCTTCATCAAGTTCTATATCAACGCCTCGGGGAGCACCAGCGGACAAGCCTACCAGATCAACCTCAAAGAGTTCAGCCTCGTCTATGACGGGGTAGTGAGCGGCATCGAACCCACAACCGGCGACCACACGCTGGCACTCTATCCCAACCCCGTGACCGACGGCACCCTCTACCTCGCGGGCGAAGCCATCACCCCGGGTAGCCTGGTGCGCATCTACGACCGCAGCGGAGCCCTGGTGCTGGAGCAACCCATCGACCGGCCGGGAGCCATCGACACGGGCAGGCTCGCACCCGACGTCTATATTGTCACCGTGCAAACCACACAAGAGACCTTGGTCAACAAAATTGTCGTACAGTAAATCAAAAAATCATACACCATGAAAATGAAACTGACCATAGCCCTGCTGGCGTGCATCACCACGCTCTCGGCACAAAACGTATCGGTTACCCGCCACAGCGAGGTAACCCCCGCGGGAGGAGCCGCCTATTTCCCGGTGCTCAGCCCCGACGGCAGCAAAATGGCCTACACCACAGCCGACTATACCGGACTGAAGGTTTACGTCCTGGCCACCGGTCGCAGCCAGACGGTAAGCACCGCCGACGGAGCCGGATTCGACCCTACATTCAGCGCCGACGGTTCTACCCTGTACTACCGCCCGCAAAGCATCATCGACCGGCAGAAACTCCGCTCGCTCGTCGAGTATAACCTCGACCAGAAGAGCGAGCGGCAACTCATCGCCCCCACCCGCGACCTGAAGCGGCCCGCTGCCCTCGACGGCGGTATGGCCGTATTCACCGGTAAAAAGCTCTTCAAGAGCGCAGGAACCCGCACTGCCGGCCACTATGTCTATTCGGTAGCCATGGAGGGCAAAATCGTCGTGTGCGATGGCAACGACTCGCGCGAGTTGCGCCCCTACGGCAACCAGGTGCGCAGCTACTTGTGGACCACCCTCTCGCCCGACGGCACCAAGATTGCCACCTATGCCATTGGCAAAGGAGTGGTCGTGCTCGACCTCGATGGTAAGGTATTGGCCGAACTGGGTGACTTCGAAGCCCCCACATGGTACGACAACAACTTCGTGGCGGCAGCCCGCACCACCGACGACGGCCACCAATACACCGCCTCGCAAATCGTACTGCTCGATTGCCACAGCCATCGCGTGCACAACCTCACCGACCCCGCCGAGATGGGCATGAACCCCTCGGCTGCTGCCGGTAAGATTGTCTATAACACCCCCGCAGGCAAACTCTTTATGCTGGAATTAAACATCACGAAATAACCCCTCTGCCATGAAAAAACTATATATTCTCGTCATAGCCCTCGTGGGCTGTCTCGGTCTGCAAGCCAAAGACATGACAGGCCTGAGAATCTACATCAATCCCGGCCACGGCGGCTGGGACAGTGACGACCGCAACGTGGCCGTCGCTCCCTTTGCCCAAGGCGACACCCTGGGTTTCTGGGAGTCCTCGTCCAACCTGCACAAGGGACTCATGCTGCGTGAACTGCTTGAGGGACAAGGTGCATCGGTAGCCATGTCGCGCGTGCTGAACCGCACCGAAGACGACCTCAACCTGAGCACCATCAGCCGCGAAGCCAACGAATTTGATGCCGACCTTTTCTTCTCGATTCACAGCAACGCCACCGGCACATCCAACCGGGTCAACTTCCCCATGATGCTCTTCAAGGGATACACCGACGACCCGGCCAAACCCGAAGACAAGGTAGCGGCCAAGATTCTGTTCAAGCACCTCATCGAGAACCAGGTGACCTACTGGACTCAAACCAGCGAATATGTCGTAGGCGACTGGGACTTCTACCCCGACTGGAACAACGCCGGCCTGGGCGTACTGCGCAACCTCGCCGTCACGGGATTCCTCTCGGAGGGTTCCTACCACGACTACATCCCCGAGACCTACCGCCTGCTCAACATGGACTACAAATACATCGAGGCCTGGCATTTTGCCAAAGCCGTGATGGAATATTTCGACACCGACGGTTTCACGACCGGCCACATTGCCGGGGTCGTGTATGACAGCCGCATGACCCGCACCGACTCCTATGTACAACACGGTCGAGACAAACAGGTGCCGCTGTGCGGAGCCACCGTCACCCTGTTGCCCAACAACATCACCTACACCACCGACCCCTATTTCAACGGTGTCTATATGTTCCGCGACCTGGCTCCCGGTAACTACCAGTTGAAGGTCGTAGCCGACGACCACTACGAGCAGACCATCGACGTCACCGTTGAGGCCAACGCCATAAGCTATACCAACATTGCCATGGACCGCGTGCGCAATACACCGCCCGAAGTCACCTCCTACAGCCCCATGATGGAAAACGAGACCGACAGTATCAACTGCACCGTTCCCATCGTGCTCAACTTCAACTGGGATATGGATGTCGAGTCGGTGCGCAATGCCTTCTCGATCGAACCGGCCGTCGATGGCGAAATCACCTTCGAAGACTCGCAATACCGCATGGTATTCACCCCCACCCGTCCCTACGAGATAGCCACCCGCTACACCGTCACGCTCGACAAGAGCGCCAAACACCCGGGTAACATCTCGATGGAAGAGGACTTCTCGTTCTCCTTCATCACCCAGGGCCGCAACCAGTTGAAACTGCTGGCCTCCAGCCCGGCCGACGGCGGCGTGATTCACTACACGAAACCCACTCTCGAGGTACGATTCGACAACGTGCTCGACCCCGTCAACATCCGTGATCTCATCAAACTCTACGACAACGATGGCAACGAGGTGGGTATCAACCTGCGCTCGGCCAAGTACAACCAGCTGGGCGACGTCTATGGCAACTACTACTTCACCACCAGCGCCGATCTGACTCAGGGAGCAAACTACCAGTTGCGCATCGACAACTCCCTGCACGACGTCAACAGTCTGCCCGTCATTGATCCCATCGTGATTCACTTCACCGCTGGCGACGTGCGCCACAGCGACACTCCCGTCGAGACCTTCGAAACGGCCGACATGATTGCCTACGACGCTGCTCACAGCACCGGCGTATCGACGGCCAAGGCCGCGCGTTCTACCTCGCAGGCCCTCTTCGGCAGTGCCTCCTACAACTTCACCTACACCTTCAACGCCAACGAGGCCCAGGCCCTCTACACCACCACAAGCACATTTGCCGGAGGCATTACCGTCGATAACACCCAAACCATCGGGATGCACATCTACGGCGACCTCGCCTGCGACGAGATATGGCTGCAACTCACCTCGGCCGACGACACGCAAGAGGTGCTGCTCACCAACATCGACTTCCGGGGCTGGCAATTCCGCGAGGCTCGTCTCGACCAGCTCGCCCCCGGCAAGAGCTACCGCGTGAGTGCGATAAAGGTGGTGCGCAAAGCCCCCTACTTCTCCAACTCGGGCAGCTTCTACCTCGACAACATGCTGGCCTATACCTCGTCGGGTATCCAGCCCGTCGCCACCAGCGCCTCAATCAAGGTCTATCCCAACCCGGCCAACGATTGGTTAAAGATTCAAAGCGAGGCTCCCGTAGAACAGGTAACCCTGTACAACCTGGCCGGCAGCTGCGTGGCCATGAGTCCCGATGCGACGATCGACGTATCGTCTGTCCCGGCCGGTACCTACCTGCTCAAGATCAAGACCACCGAGGGCGAATATAGCCATTCCATACTCATTGTTCATTGATTTTGTAAACGCCCCACAAGAGGCTGTATGACTCTCTGGCAACACACCAGGCATACAGCCTCTTTCTCTCTTTTCTGTCTTTTAACAGAAATTTTATACTTTACAGAAAAATAAGCATTCCGTTTGGAAAATGGCAAAAGATATTTTATCTTTGTATTGAATAAGCAACATATTGGTAATGCGAGGATAGAGCTTGACTGAACAAGATTTTGGCATTATCTTTTTTAACGGAGTGATACCTGAAGCACTTTTATCAAGATTTTGTATTTATGAAAGTTATAGCAGAAAGTGGTTCCACGACAACGGAATGGGTACTCGTCGATGGGAAGAATGTGGTGGAGAGAAGTTATACCGAAGGTATAAACCCTTTTTTCCAAACGCGTAGAGAGATCAGCCACAGCATCCGGCTCAACCTGCCCGAGGCCTTCTTCAAGAAAAGATGGGAGCGGGTCTATTTCTATGGTGCCGGCTGTGCCAACCTCGACAAGAAAAACATTCTCGAGGCCTCGCTGGTAGCTCAGTTCAAAACCCCCATCTCGGCCGAGAGCGACCTGCTGGCCGCCGCACGCGGGCTGCTCATCGACAAGCCGGGTATCGCCTGCATCCTGGGTACCGGCTCCAACTCGTGCCTCTACGACGGTGAACGCATCATCAAGAATGTGCGCTCGGGCGGCTATATCCTGGGCGACGAAGGCAGTGGTGCCGCCATGGGGCGCCGATTCCTGAGCGACTATCTCAAAAACTTGGCTCCCAAAGAGTTGAGCGAAGCTTTCTACGAAAAATTCAAGGCGACCCCCGACGAGATTATGGATTCGATCTACAACCATCCATTCCCCAACCGCTCCTTGTCTTCCTGCTCCTACTTCCTCAAAGACCACCTCGACAACAAGTATGCCTTCAACCTGGTCTATGAAGAGCTCATGCGTTTCTTCCAGCGCAACATCATCCAGTATGACTACAAGTCATACCCCGTATATTTCATGGGAAACCTGGCCTATACCTATGCCGACATACTCGACCTGGTGGCCAAAGACTTCGGGCTGAACATCGAAAAAACCGAGAAGAGTCCCATGCAGGGTCTCATCGAGTACCACTCGATTTACGGCTAAGAATTCACCCGCCTCAACCCCATATCATGCAGAATCGAAGCCCTCGGTTCTGCATCTTTTTTTATCGTTCCCAAAGAGAGGAAAATTCATATTAAAAAATACTAAATATATGTTCCCGAAACAAAAATATAGTTACATTTGTATTAGACAAGGGGAATATTTTACCCTTCGGTTTCGACAATTGTCACCCGGTTGCAACGCGCTTGGAAAGGCAAAAAGAGGAACCGCCAAATAACCGACGTTTATCCATTTGAAAAACATGAAAGAGAAACGATATATCTCCCTGCTGCTTATCCTCGTTGCTACCCTATTCGGCCCCATGCACGCCCGTAATCTGGAGACGGTGGTGGAGCAGTCGCTCGCCTCGCTCAAGCCCCAGCACATGGGCATCGGCGAGATTAAACTCAAATCATTCAACCTGCAAAAAGGCAACCGGCTCACCATCGTCATGAACGACGAGTTTGCCTACCTGCCCTTCCGCAGCGAGTTGGTCAAGCAGGCCTACGACACCGTGCGGGCCGTCCTTCCCCAAAAGTTAAAAGACCGGAAAATATCAATCCTGGCCGGCGGCTATGAGATAAGCCGGCTCATCCCCTTTGCCGACAGCCACAAACGGTTTGCCGTCACCTGCCACCGTCCCATCGTCGAGCCGGTAAACAGGCTCTACACCCCCGACCGTGGATTGCACAACCGCCACATCGCCCTGTGGCAAAGCCACGGCTACTACTTCGAGCAATCGCTCGACCGGTGGGAATGGCAACGTGCCCGCATCTTCGAGACCGTAGAAGACCTCTTTACCCAGAGTTTCGTCATGCCCTTCCTCACCCCCATGCTCGAGCAGGCGGGAGCCTATGTATTCTCGCCCCGCGAACGAGACACCAATCTGCACGAACTCATCGCCGACAACGATGACCCGAATACCTACTGCGAGACGGAGACCGAGAAAGAGAAATGGGGACACGGCGGCACCGGGTTTGCCCGCAAGGCCGCTCTTTATACCGACTCGCAGAACCCCTTTACCGACGGCACCTTCCGCCAGGCCCACACCACGACCGACCCTCGCAAGGCCATAACCGCCCGCTGGCAAGTCACCATCCCCGAGAGCGGCCGCTATGCCGTCTATGTCGCCTACCACACCGTCAAACACAGCACCGACAATGCCCTCTACACCGTTCACCACAAAGGGGGAGCGTCGCAATTCCGTATCAACCAGACCATGGGTGGAGGCACCTGGATCTATTTGGGCCATTTCGATTTCGAAGCGGGCAAGAAGGCCTGCGTCGAACTGAGCAACCTCTCCTCCCACGAGCATGGCAGAATAGTCACCGCCGATGCCGTGAAGATAGGAGGCGGCTACGGCAACATAGCCCGCCGGGTAAGCGAGGCCCGCATCCAGGAGAACCCCGCTTGGGCCGCCATCGACTACGCCCCGCAATGCAGCGGCTACCCCCGATTCACAGAGGCGGCGCGCTACTGGCTGCAATGGGCGGGATTTCCCGAGAAGGTCTATTCGCCCAGCCAGGGTGAGAACGACTACACCGACGACTACAAATGCCGGGGTCAGTGGGTCAACTACCTGGCCGGCGGTTCGGCAGTTCTGCCCGACAGCACCGGGTTGAATGTACCCATCGACCTGGCCTTTGCCTTCCACTCCGATGCCGGCACCACCCTCAACGACTCGATTATCGGGAGCCTGGGCATCTACTTCACCGGCAAAGACCGTAAAGTCTATGGAAAGGATGTGCCACGGCAGGTATCGCGCTACCTCACCGATGCCGTGCTGTCGCAAGTGACCCAAGACATACGCCAGACCTACGAGCCCGAGTGGAGCCGACGGGGCATGTGGAACAAATCCTATTTCGAGGCCCGTGTGCCCGAAGTCCCCACCATGCTGCTCGAACTGCTCTCGCACCAGAACTTTGCCGACATGCGCTACGGGCTCGACCCCCGATTCCGATTCGTGGTATCGCGGGCCGTATATAAAGGCATACTCAAATTCATCGCCGCACAAAACGGCTACGACTATGTGGTACAACCGCTGCCCGTGAGCTACATGCGCAGCGAGTTTACCGGGCCCAACGAAGTGCGGCTCGCCTGGCATCCCGTCGAAGACCGGCTCGAGCCCACCGCCACCCCCGACCGCTACATCGTCTATACCCGGGTGGGCAACGGCGCTTTCGATGCCGGCACACTCGTGACCGATACCACCTATACCGCCACGATACGCCCAGACTCGATATACAGTTTCAAGGTCACGGCCGTAAACCGGGGTGGCGAGAGCTTCCCCTCCGAGATCTTGTCGCTCTGCCGCCACTCACAGGAGCGTGGCGTAGTGCTGGTAATCAACGGATTCGACCGCATCAGCGGCCCCGACAACTTCGAGATCGACACCATCACGGCCGGATTCGACAGCCGCAAAGACTTCGGGGTACCCTACCTCAACGACATCAGCTACATAGGCGAACAATACGAGTTCCGACGCCATATTCCCTGGCGCGACGATGACGACCCGGGATTCGGTGCCAGCCGGGCCACCTACGAGACACAGGTCATCGCCGGCAACACCTTCGATTATCCCTATCTGCACGGCCGCTCGATTGTGCGGGCCGGATACTCTTTTGTCTCGACCAGCGACGAAGCCGTAGCCGAGCAACTCACCGACATGAGTCGCTACCGCATGGCCGACCTCATCCTCGGCAAGGAGAAACAGGTGGCCATGGGACGGGGCACCAGCGGCTACGCCTTCAAGACCTTTGACCGTCCGCTGCGCGAAGCCATCACCCGCTACTGCAACGGGGGCGGCAGTATCTTCGTCTCGGGAGCCTATGTCGGCACCGACCTGTGGGACAACGGCTCCCCCGACCCCGAAGGGCAACAGTTTGCCAACCGGGTACTGCACTACACCTGGCGCACCGGGCAGGCCTCGGTGAGTGGCGAAGTGAAGCCGGCGGCATCGCCCTTTACCCGGTTCAACTACCTCAATATCGAGTATCACAACGCCCTCAACGACCAATGCTATGCGGTCGAGTCGCCCGACGGTATCGAACCCTTCGGCACAGGCAGCTACACCATACAGCGCTACGGCGAGAACCGCATCGGCGCCGGCATATTCTACCGGGGCAACACCTACTGCACCTGTGTGCTGGGCTACCCCTTCGAGACCATCAAGAGCGAAGCCAAGCGCGATGCCCTCATGGAAGCTATCCTATCCACTTTTGCCAACCCCACAAACGACCGATAACCCATGAAACGATTCCTCCTCGCTCTACTCACGCTCCTTGCCGTCGGCAGCCAGGCAGCCAACTTCAAGTTTGCCTTCCTCACCGACATACACATCACGGCCGGCGACTCGTTGCCCTGTAACGACCTGGCCCGGTCGGTCGAGCAAATCAACGCGACCCCCGGCATCGAGTTTGCCATCGTCTCGGGCGACATCACCAACCTGGGCGACCGCCAGTCGATGGAGGTGGTCAAATCGCTGCTCGACCGCCTGCACGTCGATTACTACATCGTACCAGGCAACCACGAGACCAAATGGAGCGAATCGGGGGTAACCGATTTTGCCCGGGTTTTCGGCAACGAACGGTTCGAATTTGAACACGACGGAATCCTCTTCATGGGCTTCAACTCCGGCCCCATCATCCGCATGGCCGACGGCCACGTGGCCCCCCAGGACATCGACTGGCTCAAAAACGAGCTGAATGTCGTGGGTACCGAGAAACCGGTCATCCTCGTCACCCACTACCCCCTCCAGCCGGGCGACGTGGACAACTGGTACGATGTGACCGACGCCGTCCGCCCCTACAACATTCGCCTGGTCATGGGCGGCCACTACCACAAATACATGAACCTCCAATACGACGGCATACCCGGTATCCTGTGCAGGTCGAACCTGCGGGCTCAAGAGCCTGCTGGCGGCTATTCGCTTTGCGAGGTAACCCCCGACTCGATTTTCATCTATGAGCACAAGATAGGCCAGTCGCCCGTGCGCCGGGGAGCCTACAGCATGACCGGCGAAAACTTTGCCAAGAGCAACGCCGGCTATCCCCGTCCCGACTTCTCGGTCAACCGCGAGTATCCCCAGGTCAAAGAGCAATGGCTGGTCAAATGCGGGTACGAGATATTCTCCTCGCCCGCCTACTGGGACGAGAAAGTCTATGTGGGCGACGACTCGGGAAGCCTCACCTGCTACTCGGTTGCCGACGGTAAGATGCTGTGGCGGTTCGAAGGCAGCATGCGCATCATAGGCACTCCCGCTGCCGACGACAACCGGGTGGTATTCGGCTCGACCGACCACTACATCTACGGCCTCGACGCTACCGACGGCACCCTGCAATGGAAGGTCGCCACCGAGGCCCCCGTACTGGGAGCCGTCACCCTGCACAACGGGGTCGCCTATATCGGCGGCAGCGACCATCGCTTCAGAGCCATCGACCTCGAGTCGGGCCAACTCATTTGGTACTACGACGGGGTCGAGGGATATGTCGAGACCAAACCGCTCGTCTATGACGGGCTCGTCATCTTCGGCGCCTGGGACAAAAACCTCTACGCTCTCGACTCACATACCGGCCAGGAGGTGTGGAAGTGGCACGACGGCAAACCGGGCAAATTCTATTCGCCCGCAGCCGTATGGCCCGTAGCCGCTCACGGCAAGATCTTCGTAGCCGACCCCGAACGGATGCTATCGGCCATCGACGCCCGCACCGGTAAAACCGTGTGGCGCACCGGCCAGTCGATGGTGCGCGAGACCATAGGCCTGTCGCACGACAAGCGCCGCATATACAGCAAGACGATGAACGACAGCGTGGTGTGCTACTCTGCCACGACCGACCACCCGCAAGAGTTGTGGGCCTCGAACGTAGGCTTTGGCTATGAACACGCCCCCTCGATGCTGGTCGAGAAAGAGGGCGTCGTCTTCGGCAGTACCAAAAACGGACTGATGTTCGGCCTCGATGCCCACACCGGCCGTGTATTGTGGAAACACAAGGTGGGCAACTCACTCATCAGCACCCTCGTTCCCCTCTCCAAAGAGCGCTGCCTGTTCACAGCCACCGGCGGCGAGGTGGGACTACTTGTCATCGATTACAATAACGAATAAATAAAACAACCCAACGTCATGAAAACGATCAACTGCTTCATTCCGTTTTCGAGCCCAGCTCAGGTAAACAAAACCATCGAAGGTCTGCGGGCCTGCGAGCACATAAAACAGATATACCTGCTCACGACCGAGTCGTGCCACGATGAGGTTGCCGGATGCCAGCTCCTGCCCGTAGCCGGTCTCAATGCCTCGGCAACGATGCGTGCGATTGCCGCCCACAGCGATGCCGACTTTACGCTGCTCTACACCAAATACACGACACTCGAACTGGGATATTTCGCCCTCGAGCGCATGGTGCGCATCGCCACTGACTCACAGGCCGGCATGGCCTATGCCGACTCCTACCATGTGACCGACGGACGGCAGGAAAAAGCCCCGGTCATCGACTACCAGTACGGCAGCTTGCGCGACGATTTCAACTTCGGGTCGCTGTTGCTCTTCAACGCCGACGCCTTCAAGGAGGCCGCCTCGCGCATGACCACCGACTTCCAGTTTGCCGGACTCTATGACCTGCGTCTGAAACTGTCGCAGAAAGCCTCGCTGGTACACATCAACGAGTATCTCTACTCCGAGGTCGAAAACGATACCCGCAAGAGCGGCGAGAAGATTTTCGACTATGTCGATCCCAAAAACCGGGGCGTACAAATCGAGATGGAGGCCGCCTGCACCGAGCACCTCAAGGCCATAGGCGGATACCTTGAGCCCCGGTTCGAGAAGATAGCCTTCGACGAAGGCAGCTTCGAATACGAAGCCTCGGTCATCATTCCCGTGCGCAACCGCGTGCGCACCATCGCCGACGCCATCGAATCGGTGTTGAAGCAGCAAACCAGTTTCAAATTCAACCTCATCATCATCGACAACCACTCGACCGACGGCACCACCGAGGCCATCGACCGCTTTGCCTCCGACGAGCGGCTTATCCACCTCATCCCCGAGCGCAACGACCTGGGCATAGGCGGCTGCTGGAACCTGGGTGTACATCACCCCCGCTGCGGCAAGTTTGCCGTACAGCTCGACAGCGACGACGTTTACCGCGACGAGCACACCCTGCAAACCATGGTCAATGCCTTCTATGAGCAGAACTGCGGCATGGTAGTGGGCACCTACATGATGACCGACTTCCACATGAACATGATTGCCCCGGGTATCATCAACCACAAAGAGTGGACCCCCGAGAACGGGCGCAACAATGCTCTGCGCATCAACGGGTTGGGCGCTCCCCGCGCCTTCTACACCCCGCTCCTCCGCAAGGTGAAGGTGCCCAACACCAGCTATGGCGAAGACTATGCCCTGGGACTGAACATCTCGCGCCACTACCAGATAGGCCGTGTCTATGAGGTGGTATATCTGTGCCGCCGCTGGGACGACAACTCCGACGCCTCGCTCAGCATCGAAAAGATGAACGCCAACAACCTATACAAAGACCGCATACGCACCTGGGAATTGCAGGCCCGGGTCGCCATGAACAAACGATAAGCCACATGGAAATCACATCGAAACATATCGCACGACTGCTCGACGACCAGCTCGCCGTGTGGGAATCGGCCCGCAACAACTACCAGGCGCTGAAGTCGGTACGGGTCAAAGAGATTACGCTGGGAGGCTGCACGGTCAAGGTGCAGTTCAACCCGGCCCGCATCGTCTCGTCGGCCGCCAAGGTCGATAGCCAGTCGTTGAAAGAGCGCAAGTGCTTCCTCTGCGCCGAGAACCGGCCCGAGGTGCAGGTGGGGTTGCCCGACGGCAACTACACCTGGCTCATCAACCCCTTCCCCATCTTCCCCCGCCACCTCACCATCCCGGTCAACACCCACACGCCGCAACTCATCGGCTGCCGGTTTGGCGACATGCTGCGTCTGGCCCGGGAAGCCGACGACTTCGTGCTCTTCTACAACGGACCCAAATGCGGTGCTTCGGCACCCGACCACGCCCACTTCCAGGCCGGCAACAAGGGGTTCCTCCCCCTCGGCGAAGTAGTGAAGAGCTGCCGTCGCATCCCCGTCAGCACCCAAGGTTCGGCCCACCTGAGTCTGGTCGAGGAGTACATCTGCCCCTTCTTCCTCATCGAAGCCCGCGAGGCCGACGATGCCCGGGCTCTCTTCGAAACCCTCTACCAGGCTCTCGAGGTGAAACCCGGCGAAACGGAACCCATGATGAATGTGCTTGCCTGGTACGAAACAGACCGGTGGACGGTAGCCATCTTCCCGCGGGCTCTGCATCGCCCCTCGTGTTACTTTGCCGAGGGCGAAAAGAATATACTGCTCAGTCCCGCTTCGGTCGATATGGGCGGTGTATTCATCACCCCGCTCGAGAAAGACTTCGAGAAAATCGAGGCCAGTCACCTCGAACAAATACTCGCCGAAGTGTGCCTCGACACGAAGAGTATGCACGCCATCATCGAGAAACTCAAATAAGAAACGCCATGAAAGAGCCATCGGTAACCGTAGGAATCATGTCGGGCGAGACCATCCGTTTCGTCTTCAACGACACCTATACCCTCGGCGACCTCACCGTCGAGGGACCCCAGGAGGCCCACATCGAGCAGGGACGCATCGGCTGGAACGGCCAGCTCTACGACCAGCTCGTCTTTACCCCGCAACATTCCAACGACTCGTTCTGTCTCAAGGGGGTGACCATAGGGGTGAAGTTCCACTGGGAGCGACAGGAAGATCAAACCTTCAGAGGCACCCTGAAACTCATCGTCGAGGGCGACCGACTCACTGCCATCAACGAGTTAGGCATCGAAGAGTATCTGCTCAGCGTCATCTCGTCCGAGATGAGCGCCACCGCCTCGCTCGAGCTGCTCAAGTCGCATGCCGTCATCTCCCGCAGCTGGCTGCTGGCTCAAATACAAAAGAACAAGGCTTTGGCCGGGAAGAAACCCGTATCGTGTATCCGCACCCACGACGAACTCATCCGCTGGTACGACCGTGAGGACCACGACCACTTCGACGTCTGTGCCGACGACCACTGCCAGCGCTACCAGGGTATCACCCGCGAATCGACACCCCTCGTGGCCCAAGCCATCAAGGCTACCCGGGGCGAGATACTCACCTACGACGGCCAGACATGCGATGCCCGCTTCTCGAAGTGTTGCGGCGGCGTGATGGAGCGCTTCTCGTCGTGCTGGGAAAACATTGACTATCCCTACCTCGAAGCGCTGCGCGACAGTCGCCACGAGCACGATATCCCCGACCTGCGGGTCGAAGAGAACGCACGTCGCTGGATCTGCTCCTCGCCCGAAGCCTTCTGCAACACCACCGACAAGCAAATACTCTCGCAGGTACTCAACAACTACGACCAGGAGACTACCGACTTCTACCGCTGGAGCGTTGCCTATACCCAACAGGAGCTCGCCTCGCTCATCCGGGAGAAATCGGGCATCGACTTCGGCGAAATCATCAACCTGGTACCGGTCGAACGGGGCCCCTCGGGACGACTCATCCGGCTACAGATACAGGGCACCCGACAAACCCTTACCATAGGCAAGGAGCTCGAGATACGACGCACACTCTCGCCCTCGCACCTCTATAGCTCGGCCTTCGTCGTCGAGCGCGAAGAGATTGCCGACGGCATACCCCGACGCTTCGTGCTGCGAGGTGCCGGTTGGGGCCACGGCGTAGGGCTCTGCCAGATAGGCGCCGCCGTCATGGGCGAACAGGGGTACGACTACCGCCACATCCTCCTGCACTACTTTGCGGGAGCAACCATCGAAAAACTTTATTAACTCAATAAACCATGAATTCGCAGAAAAAAATATCACCTTGGGCTTGGATCCCTACGCTCTACTTTGCGCAGGGACTACCCTATGTGGCTGTCATGACCATCTCGGTCATCATGTACAAAAGGCTGGGAATATCCAATACCGACATAGCCCTATATACCAGCTGGCTCTATCTGCCGTGGGTCATCAAACCCTTCTGGAGTCCCTTTATCGATCTGTTGAAAACCAAACGGTGGTGGGTAGTCACCATGCAGATGCTCGTAGGCGCAGGCCTGGCCGGCATTGCATTCACCATTCCAGCCCCGCACTTCTTCCAGATTACCCTGGCCATCTTCTGGCTGGTAGCTTTCAGCTCGGCCACGCACGACATTGCCGCCGATGGCTTCTACATGCTGGCCCTCGACACGCACGACCAGGCCATGTATGTGGGCATACGCAGCACCTTCTACCGCGTGGCCACCATCGCCGGACAAGGATTGCTGGTTATTCTGGCCGGACTGCTCGAGTCGAACACCGGCCTCACCCCCCTCTCGCTCGAAGTCAAGGCCGGCCCGCAATATGCCAATGAAATAACCCTCCCCTCGACCGACTATGTGACCGACAGCAACAACAGCGAGATGCACTTCGTGGCCTCGCCCGCCGTGCTCGAGATAGGGACCGTGGCCAATCCCGCCCAGGTCGATTCGATAAACGCCTGGGTAAAACAGCAGAATATCGCCAACGGGTTTGCCGCACCCGAAAAGGCTGCCACCCAGGCAAATGACCGGGCAACAGGGAGCCAGCAGCTCAGCAAGTTCGAGCAGTTCATTCAAAATACCTTCGGCGAGAACCGCGAGCGCACCCAGCACCAACTCACCGGCAACATAGGCGTGGTGAAAGTGTGCCTGTCGCAACAACCCAAACCGGGCGAGAAGGTGGTACTCAACACGGTTCACAAGAGTGGCGACCAAAGTATCTTCCTCACCCAGGGCGACCGCATCGAGTTCAACGCCGACAACTGGGACAAACCCGCCTACATCACCATACAGATAGACCCCAAACTGAAAGAAGAGTCGTCGGCCTCGTTCGAAGGGACCTCGGGCAACATAGCCCTGGCCTGGTCGATTACCTTCTTCGTACTGGCCGGCTTCTTCATTGCCATCTGTCTGTACCACAAATACATCCTGCCCAAGCCCGCCTCCGATAAGGCCGTGTGCGAAGCAACCGCCTCCAACATCTTCAAGGAGTTCTTTGCCACCTTTGTCACCTTCTTCCAGAAGAAACAGGTATGGGTAGCTGTCCTCTTCATGCTTCTCTACCGCTTGCCCGAGGCACAACTGGTCAAACTCATCAACCCCTTCCTGCTCGATCCCAAAGAGCTGGGCGGATTGGGTCTTACCACTGGCCAGGTAGGTCTGGTCTATGGCACCATCGGTATCCTGGGCCTCACCATAGGCGGTATCATAGGCGGTATCGTAGCCGCCAAAGGCGGTCTGCGCAAATGGTTATGGCCCATGGCCTGGAGCATCTCGCTCACCTGCGCCACCTTTGTCTATCTCAGCTACTACCAGCCCGACAGCCTCTTCATCATCAACCTGTGCGTATTCATCGAGCAGTTTGGCTACGGCTTCGGCTTCACCGCCTACATGCTCTACCTCATCTACTTCTCCGACGGCGAGCACAAGACCGCTCACTATGCCATCTGTACCGCCTTCATGGCCCTGGGCATGATGCTGCCGGGCATGGCTGCCGGTTGGTTGCAAGAGCTCATCGGGTATAAACACTTCTTCTATTGGGTAATGATTTGCTGCGCCGCCACCATCGCCGTGTGCGCCTTTATCAAGATCGACCCCAACTATGGCAAGAAGGAGGATGCAAACGAAATTGAAACAGAAACAAAATAACAAAAAGAAAGTCTATGACATTGAAAAAGTATATAATTTTGTGCCTGACTGTAATTTTTGCAGGAGGATTGAGTGCACAGAAAACAATGACGGGAATCGAGGTTCTGAAGAGAGACAATTTCAAAATTCTGGAGGGGAAAAGAGTCGGTCTCATCACCAACCCCACGGGGGTGGACAATTCGTTGAAATCGACCATCGATATCCTGTTTGAAGCTCCCAACGTCAATCTCGTGGCTCTCTATGGACCCGAACACGGGGTGCGCGGCGACGTGCATGCCGGCGACAAGGTCGAAAACTCGACCGACCCCTCGACCGGGCTGCCCGTCTATTCGCTCTACGGGAAGACCCGCAAGCCCACCCCCGAGATGCTCAAGGGCATCGATGTGCTCGTCTATGACATCCAAGACATAGGTTGCCGCTCGTTCACCTACATCAGCACCATGGGTGTAGCCATGGAAGCCGCCGCCGAAAACGGTATCGAGTTTGTCGTGCTCGACCGTCCCAACCCCATCGGCGGCGAGAAGGTCGAAGGCAACATCGTCGAGGATGGTTACTTCTCCTTCGTCAGTCAATTCAAGATACCCTATGTGTATGGGCTCACCTGCGGCGAGCTGGCCCGTATGTTCGTGGGCGAACATATGCTGGCCAAAGACTGCAAGCTCACAGTCGTGCCCATGAAACACTGGAAGCGCAGCATGGACTACTCGCAGACGGGGCTCCAATGGATACCCTCGTCGCCGCACATCCCGCACCCCCACTCGGCCTACTTCTACCCCCTGTCGGGTATTGTGGGCGAGTTGCCCTACCTCTCGATAGGCGTGGGATACACCATACCCTTCCAGATGTTTGCCGCCCAGTGGATCGACGCCGAGAAACTGGCCGACCGCATGAACGCCCTTAATCTGCCGGGTATCAAATTCCGCCCCATACACCTGAAACCTTTCTATGCTTTCGGGCAGGGCGAACACTTGCAGGGGGTGCAAGTGCACATCATGGACTATCGGAAAGCCCGTCTCTCCGAGGTCCAGTTCTACATCTTACAAGAACTGGCAGCCCTCTACCCCGACAAGAAAGCCTTCGGTCCCGAGACCGAGAAACGGTTCGACATGTTCGACAAGGTATGCGGCAGCAACCAGATACGCGAACGCTTTTCCAAACGCTACCGCTTCGACGACATCAAGGACTACTGGTATAAAGATGTAGAAAGTTTCAAGCAATTGTCACGCAAATACTATCTTTATAAATAACACCAAGTAATCAACCGAGATGAAAGATCAAAAGTACAACGCTTATCTGAAAGAGGTCGGGACATTCATTCCCAAAGACCGTATCTATACCGACGACCTGCGCCTGCTGGCGTGGGGAACCGATGCCGGATTCTATCGTCTTATCCCCCAGATCGTGATTCGATCGAAAAACGAGGAGGAGGTGGCACGGCTCCTGACCCTGGCCAACCGCTACGACCTGCCGGTAACTTTCAGAGCTGCCGGTACCTCGCTCTCGGGGCAAAGCATAAGCGACTCGATACTGATTGTTGCCGGTAAAAACTGGGAACAATACTCCATCTCGCCAGACCATACACAAATAACTCTCCAACCCGGTATCATCGGGGCCCGTGTGAATGAGATTTTAAAACCCTATGGCAGAAAATTCGCACCCGACCCCGCCTCGGTAAAATCGGCCATGGTAGGCGGCATTGTCATGAACAATGCCTCGGGCATGAACTGTGGCACCCACGCCAACAGCGACAAGGAACTGATATCGGCCAAAATCGTCCTGGCCGACGGGACTCGCCTCGACACGGGCGATCCCGCCAGCCGACGGGCGTTTGAGCAGAGTCATGCCCCCTTCTTGAAACGCATCGCCGAGCTGCGCGACGAAATCAGAGGCGACCAGGCCCTGAGCGACCGCATCCGCCGCAAGTATGTCATCAAGAATGTCACCGGCCTCAACCTGTTGCCCTTTGTCGCCTACGACGACCCGTTCGACATCATCGCCCACCTCATGGTAGGGTCGGAAGGTACTCTCGCCTTCCTCTCGGAGGTGACGATGAAGACCGAGCACGATTACCCCTGCTCGGCAAGCGCCATGCTCTACTTCGACAAGATCGAAGATGCCTGCCGCGCCGTCGTGGCCATGAAAGAGGGACCCGTGTTCAGTGCCGAGATGCTCGACAAGAAGTCGCTCGCCTCGGTCAACGACACCACCGGCACGGGCCTCACGGCCGTACTCACCGAGACCAAAGCCGATTCGCCCGAAGAACTCGAGGCCAATATCGAAGCCATCAAAAAGATACTGGTCCCCTTCAAGACCGCCACACCCATACACTTCACCGACAAGCCCGAGGAGTACTCGCAATACTGGGCCATCCGCTCGGGCATCTTCCCCTCGGTGGGAGGCACCCGTCAACTGGGCACCACGGTGCTCATCGAAGATGTGGCCTTCCCCTTGAAAGACCTGCCCCAGGCTACCGCCGACCTGCAGACTCTGCTCGAGCGCAACGGCTACGACGATGCCTGCATCTACGGCCACGCCCTCGAAGGGAACTATCACTTCATCATCAGCCAGTCGTTCGATACCCCCGAGCAGGTGGCCCGATATGCCAAACTGATGGACGAAGTCAAGACCCTCGTGGTCGATAAATACGACGGCTCGCTCAAGGCCGAGCACGGCACGGGCCGCAACATGGCTCCCTTTGTCAAATACGAATGGGGCGAGAAGGCCTTCGGCTACATGAAAGCCGTCAAAGAGCTCTTCGATCCCAAAGGATTGCTCAACCCCGGCGTCATCTTCAACGACGACCCGCAGTGCCACCTGAAGCACTTCAAGCCCATGCCGCTCACCAACGCCCACGTCGATCGCTGCATCGAGTGCGGTTTCTGCGAGGTAAACTGCCTCACCTGCGGCTTCTCGCTGTCGTCGCGACAACGCATCGTCATCCGTCGCGAAATCTCCCGGCTGAGCCATCTGACCGATGCCGAGAGTCAAACCCGCATGCACACCCTGCTGCAACAATACAAATACCTGGGCAACGCCACCTGTGCCGGCGACGGCCTCTGCTCCATGTCGTGCCCGATGGGCATCAGCGTAGGCGACCTCACCCACGACCTGCGCGAGGAGAGTCTGCCCGCCGGTAGCCTCGGCTACAAGACCGGCGACTGGGTAGCCAACCACTTCGCCAGCACCAAAGCCAGCATCCGCCCGGTACTCTACCTGGCCCATGCCGCACACGCCCTGCTGGGCGACAAACCGATGAGCGCCGTAGGCCGCACCCTGCACCGTCTGGGTCTCCCCTTGTGGACCCCGGCCATGCCCAAGCCCTACCGGCCCCACAAGATAGAGCAACACCCCGAACCGCTGAAGGTGGTCTATTTCCCCAGCTGTATCAACCAGACCATGGGTCCGGCCAAAAATTCGCCCGACCCCACACCGCTCATCGACAAAACCGTAGCCCTGCTGCAAAAGGCTGGCTACGAAGTCATCTTCCCCGAGAACATGAAAAACCTTTGCTGCGGTACCATCTGGGAAAGCAAAGGCATGAGGGATATTGCCGACCGCAAGTCGGCCGAACTGGAAGAGGCCCTCTTCAAAGCCAGCCACGAGGGACAATACCCCGTGCTCTGCGACCAGAGCCCCTGCCTGCACCGCATGCGCGAGACGATGACCCGCGTCAAACTCTACGAGCCGGTAGAGTTCATCTACACCTTCCTGCGCGACAAGTTGCAGTTCACCCCCATCGACGACGCCGTAGCCGTACACATCACCTGCTCGATGCGCAAGATGAACCTGGGCAACATGCTCGTCGAGCTGGCCCGTCTGTGCTCGCGCCACGTCATCGTGCCCGACGAGGTAGGCTGCTGCGGATTCGCCGGCGACCGCGGATTCACGCACCCCGAGGTCAATGCCTATGCCCTGCGCAAGCTGAGACCGCAACTCGAAAAGGCCGGCGTAAAAACCGGATACTCCAACAGCCGCACCTGCGAGATAGGATTGACCACCAACTCGGGCATACCCTACCTCTCGATCGTCTATCTGGTAGATCAATGTACAACGCCTAAAAAATAAAGTCACGATACCATGAACAAACCACCCAGCAACCGACTCCTTTCGCTCGACATCCTGCGAGGCATCACCATAGCCGGCATGATTATGGTCAATAATCCCGGCTCTTGGGGGCACATCTATGCCCCGCTGGAACACGCCGAGTGGATAGGGCTCACCCCTACCGACCTCGTCTTTCCCTTCTTCATGTTCATCATGGGAATATCGACCTACATGTCGCTACGGAAATTCGATTTCCGGCTCTCGAAACCGGTTGCCTGGAAAATCATACGGCGCACGGTCATCATCTTTGCCATCGGTCTGGCCATCGCCTGGCTGGGGCTGACCATGCGCACCTACCACCAGTTGGGCGAGGAGTCCCTGCCGTGGCTCGAACGGTTAGGCCGCTCGATGGCAAACTTCAACCACCTGCGCATCCTGGGTGTGATGCCGCGACTGGCCATCTGCTATGGCGTGGCCGCTCTCGTGGCCCTGCTTGTGAAGCACAAATACATACCGCATATCGTCATCGTCACCCTGCTGGCCTACTTTGTGATATTGGCCACGGGTCGAGGATTCGAGTTCTCCGAAGAGAACATCATCTCGGTCATCGACCGCGCCGTACTGGGCCCCGACCACATGTACCACGACAGCGGGCTGGCCTTCGACCCCGAGGGACTGCTCAGCACCATACCGTCGATATGCCACGTGCTGATAGGCGTCTTCTGCGGCGGGCTCATCATGCGCACCAAAGACAATGCCACACGCATGCAAAACCTCTTTATTGCCGGCACCATACTCACCTTTGCCGGGCTGTTGCTCGAGTATGGCTGCCCCATCAGCAAAAAGATATGGTCGCCCACCTTTGTCCTCACCACCTGCGGACTGGCCGCCAGCGCACTGGCCCTGCTCATCTGGATTATCGATATCGAGGGATACAAGAGATGGAGCCGCTTCTTCGAAGCCTTCGGTATCAACCCCCTGTTCATGTATGTATTGGGCGGGGTATTGAGCCTGCTCCTGGGCAACATCTATGTGACCTATGCCGGCACGGCCATGACCCTGAAAGGGGTCATCTACAACGAGTGGCTCGTGCCCCTGCTGGGCGACGAGACTTTCGCCTCGCTCATCTTCGCCCTCCTCTTTATCGGGGTCAACTGGCTCGTAGGATATGTTTTGTATAAAAAGAAAATATATATAAAGATATGATTATTATAGCAGATAGCGGTTCTACCAAGACCGACTGGTGTGTAGTAAACCAGGGAACACCCGTCAAGCGAATTACTACCGAGGGAACAAATCCGTTTTTCCAAACCGAAGAGGAGATAAGCCTCGTTGTAAAAGACAAACTCATGCCTCACCTCGAGGGGATGAAGATCGATGCCGTCTATTTCTATGGTGCCGGTTGCGCCTTCCCCGAGAAAAATGCTATCGTCGAGCAGGCCATTGCCCGCCACATTACCGGCGCTCATATCGAGATTGGCAGCGATCTGCTGGCCGCCGCCCGCAGCCTCTGCGGCCACCAACCCGGCATCGCCTGCATCATGGGCACCGGCTCCAACTCGTGCTACTACGACGGCAAGGAGATTGTCAACAACATCTCGCCGCTGGGCTACATACTCGGCGACGAAGGCAGCGGCGCCGTACTGGGCAAACTGCTGGTGGGCGACTGCCTCAAAAACCAACTCACTCCCGAGCTGAAGGAGAAGTTCTTCAAACGTTTCGACCTCACCCCCAAAGAGATTCTCGACAAAGTCTATAAGAAGCCCTTCCCCAACCGGTTCCTCGCCTCGGTGTCGCCCTTCCTCCTCGAGAATATTGAAGAGCCCTGCATCCATCGCATCGTGCTCAACGGCTTCAAGAGCTTCTTTACCCGCAACGTCATGCAGTATGACTACAAGAATGTGAAGGTGCACTTCATCGGCTCCATCGCCTACTACTACAAAGAGGTGCTCGAAGAGGCCGCCAACGCCTTGCAGATAGAGCTGGGCACAATTATCAAAAGCCCCATGGAGGGTCTTGTCGCATATCATTCAAACCTATAAAACGCAGTCACTATGTCATTCGTGAAAATCACCGAGCAACCGTCTCTATACGACAACCTCGAACAAAAATCGGTACATGAGATTCTGGAAGAGATCAATACCGAAGACCAAAAGGTGGCTTTGGCCGTGAAGAAGGCCATTCCCCAAATCGAGAAACTCGTCACCCAAATCGTGCCCCGCATGAGACAGGGCGGACGCATCTTCTACATGGGTGCCGGCACCAGCGGCCGCCTGGGTGTACTCGACGCTTCGGAGATTCCCCCCACGTTCGGTATGCCTCCCACGCTGGTCATCGGGCTCATTGCCGGCGGCGACACCGCCCTGCGCAACCCGGTAGAGAATGCCGAGGACGATATGAACCGCGGCTGGGAAGAGTTGCAAGAACACCACATCAACACCAAAGATACCGTTATCGGCATCGCCGCCTCGGGTACCACTCCCTATGTGATAGGCGCCCTGCGGGCTGCCCGCGAGCACGGCATCCTCACCGGCTCCATCTCGAGCAACCCCGACTCGCCCATCTCGCACGAGGCCGACGTGCCCATCGAGATGATTGTGGGCCCCGAGTATGTGACCGGCAGCTCACGCATGAAATCGGGTACGGGGCAAAAGATGATTCTCAACATGATTACCACCTCGGTCATGATACAGTTGGGACGGGTCAAAGGCAACCGCATGGTCAACATGCAACTCTCCAACCAGAAACTGGTCGATCGGGGCACCCGCATGGTCTCCGAAGAGTTGGGCATGGACTACGAGCACGCCAAACGACTGCTGCTCCTGCACGGCTCGGTCAAGAAAGCCATCGACGCCTACCATGCCGAGAATCCCGACTCACAAAAATAAACCCTCGAAACGCCATGAAAAGAATCTCTATCCTTCTGCTGCTGCCGATACTGGCCACGATTGCCTCGCTGGCCCAAGAGGTCTATCACAACAACCTCTATTATTACCAGCGCACCAGTTTGTTCGAGAAGCTGCCCATCGACAGCGACGACATCATCTTTCTGGGCAACAGCATCACCGACAACTGCGAGTGGCACGAGCTGTTCGGCAACCCCAACATCAAGAACCGGGGTATCGGGTCGGACGTGTCGATGGGCGTGTATGAACGCCTGGCCCCTATTGTCGAGGGCAAGCCGGCCAAGATATTCCTGATGATCGGCATCAACGACGTGTCGCACGACCTATCGACCGACAGCATCGTGGGCAACATCGCCCGCATCGTGCGAAAGATACGCCACGACAGCCCCACCACACAGCTCTACATACAGAGCATGCTGCCCACCAACGACTCCTTCGGGCAGTATCGCAAGATTGTGGGCAAGGCACCGCAAATCATCGAGATAAACCAGCGGCTCAAGCAACTGGCCCAAGCCGAGCAGTGCACCTATATCGACCTCTATTCGCACCTCACGGCTCCCGGCTCGACCGATCTCAACCCCACCTATACCAACGACGGGCTGCACCTGATGGGCGACGCCTACCTGGTGTGGCGCGAGGTTCTGCTCCCCTACCTCAAATAAGACGAAAGAGAAATTTCTCGCTTACGCATACCCCACAAAAAAGTCCGACAGATATCGTTTCCCCGATAGCCTGCCGGACTCCCTTTTTATTAACCCCGTTTTATCATCTATTGCTTCACCAATTTCTGGCTATACAATTTTCCATCCGATTGCACCGAAAGCAAATAGACTCCCGATGACAGTCCATCCACATCGACGCGGGCAACCCTGCTGTCTATCTGCCGGGTCATAACCACAGCCCCGCTGGCATTGCGTATCGACACCTGGGCGGTATCATTCCCGGGACGGGTAATGGTCACATAGTCGTCGGCCGGATTGGGCGAAACGACAAACGTCCCCGCCCGATTCTCCTCAATACCTACCGTCACGTCATACTGCCACGAGGCCGACTCGGTAAACGGCGAATAGTTCTGCAGGTCATCGCGCGAAAAAGCCGCATAGTAGTAGGTAGCCTTCTCCAGATTAGTATCTGTGCAGGTCTCTCCAGCCCCGTCATAGACCACCTCGCCGTCTTTCTCGTTGAGGGCAAAGCGGTCGGTACGGCGCACAATGGTCGTCGCCTCGAAGTCGGGAGCCGGATAGATGAGCCCCGTCATGACAATCTCGTCGAGCGTGAGCACACCCCCGCTGCACGGAGTTCCGCTGGGCACTACAAAGTGCAACGAGATAACCCGCGTGGCATCGCAAGCCGTGTGAGCATTGGGGTGCCAACTGAAGGGCTCGAACGTGCGGATATCAAGTTTGGCCTTCTGCCACTCGGTCGATGAGAGAGGCAGCGACTCGTTGTACCACCAGTCATCGGCATTACCGTCGAGGTCGTAGTCGTCTTTCACGATAAGGCGCAACATACGGCTCGAGCCGTCGCCCTTGTACCAAAACTCCAGATAAGGCGAGTTGGCAAAACTACGGGCCTTGTCAAAAGTCAACACAGCCGCATACTCGCCCCATGCCTCGGCAATATCGTAGTTCATCTGCAACGCCTTGCCCTCATAGCCATCGACCTGCTCAAGGGTACCGCTACCCCCACTCTCGCCCACACCTTCGGCAGCCGAGATGCCCGACTCGAAATCGTCAATTATCTCGCTTACCGGAATCTCATACACCGGATTTTTCCAGGAGAGCACGATGCTGCCATCGGCAAAACTCCCGGAGAAATCGCTCGGTGCAGGAGGAGGTACCGTATCCTCTACAATCGTCAGCCGTCCCTTGGCATACGACCGCACCGGCTCGTGCACGCCATCGTCGATCGTACCGTAAATCCAATAATCACCTTTGGGTTGCAGATACCGCACGTTCCAGTCGTATGAGGCGATGGTCTGCACATCGCTCGACAGATCGGTAGCAATAGGGGTACCGTTGATACTGTCGGTCGAATAGTAAAGATTGATTTTGGCCGTACCCTGCGGGTCGAAGCAGCTCCAGCGAATGGTAACGTTGTCGGTCTCCGGATCGTTGTTGCCATTGGGTTCGGTAATGTAGAGACTCGGTTTCAGTCCGTCACGGGTAAAGACATAGGAGTAGAACTCCTTTCCATCCCGGTCGCGGGCTATCAGGGTCACCTTCTCGCCGTTCTCCGAAACGTCGATGGTCGAGAAGCCGGCAATCTTGTTGAACATGAGGCTATAAGGCAGGTCGGCCATGTTGTACTGGTCGCGGTTGGTACCGTTCATGGCACCCGGTCTCAGATAGTGTACACCAGCCTTGTAGAGGTGCTCGAAGTTGTGTTCGTCGGCCCCGAATACCAGAATGTGTTTCCCGGCCAGGGCATGCTTCTCGAGCAACGGAGCAATATACTCCTTTTGGCTGGCCGACCACTGTCCGTGGTAACTGGTCGAATAGACATTGACATGAGCAAAGATAAATATCCACTTGTTGTCGGCGGCAGTCAGCTGCTCGTCGAGCCAGGTGAGCTGTTTCGAACCGGTGGCAAACGACGGGTCGTCTTTCCCCTCGTTCCAGTTGCAGCCGATTATCTTCACATCGCCATAATCGAGAGCGAAGTAGGCCTCGCCCCGGGGGTCGATGCGCTCGTCGGTATCGATGAACCCGTGCGACGGGAGCGAGAAATAGTCGTAGTAGGTAGTAGGCCCGTTCTCGTCGGTCTTGTCCATCGTTTCGTGATTGCCGATAATCGAGGTCAACGTCTTGGCCGTGAGCATGGGTTCGCCGGGAATAAAGAACGACGAGTTCCACACCCGCGAGTCGCCCTTGGTCACCAGGTCGCCAATCGTCAGCCACATATCGGGATTGGTCTCGAGCATGATGGGAGCCGAGTGCTGCCAGATACCCTCGTCGTTGTCGTGCACATCGCTGAAGGCCACCAGACGGAAGTCGGTACCCTTCTCGGGAGCCGTCTTGGCCCGGCACATCTTGTCATAACGACGCACCTCGTCGCCCACCTGATAGTAATACTCGGTAAAGGGGTCGAGCCCGGTCAGTTCAATTATATGAACAAACCCCTCACCCTCGACATTCCATCCGGTCTCGGCCGTCACCTGCTGTCCCAGGTCGGGCGTGGTACCATAATAGACCGTGCCCGAGGGATTCGAGTCGAGCGTCTGCCACAGGATACGCACCGAGTGAGTCGTAGGCGACATGCTGTATGGCTCCTTGAAACACTCATAGGGCAGGTCGCCCACTGGAGCATCCTCGGTCGATACACCCCAACGCGGATCGCCCAGGTTGCTGCCATCGTCGCCGGCACCCACTGCGGGAGAGTTCTTGTAAAGCTGGAAATTCCCGTTGGCGGCATCGACAAAAAGCGGATTCTGCGAAATTACGTTCTCCTGTCGGGCACTGCCGTAGAGATCGACATTATACGAGATGACGTTTGTAATGAGGCTCTCGTCGCCATAGGCGGTAAAGCTCTTGGTATCGTCCTTGCGCTCCGAGAAGGCCGAAATGGAGTTCTTGATGGTCGAACGCCCGGCGTTGAACAGATAGACCCCGCGGCGATCGAAACAGTTGTAGAACGTGCAGTGGTCTATCTCGACAACCGGCGTGAGCACCAACTCGTCGCCGCAATTGATGCGGAAGAAGTAGTTGCTGCCCGTATTGAAATTGAAGAAGGTCGAGTTGCTCACCCGCACGGTCCCTACCTGAGCCGGTGCATTGGAGATATACAGCGCCTTGTTTTCGGTACTGTTGTCGGTCCCGATAAAGATACAGTCATCGACCGTGAGTGTCTCTATTTTCATCGACAACGACACATACAGGAATCGGTTGGTATAACCTTGTATCGTACAGCCGGTAATCGACACCGGCGACCCGTCCACGGTATTGTCGATGCGGATGGCGTCGGCCACCTCGCCATTACCGTCGAACTCGATGCCCGAGATAGTGGCTCCGGCCTGCACCGACACGCACCCTTGGAGAACCGGCTCGGCACCCTCGGCCGCGCGTAGCGTGAGCGCTTTATCGATTATGACATTTTCGACATAGGTACCCGATGCCAACTCGACGATATCGCCTGGCGAGGCCTCTCCTATCGCATCGGATATGGATCCCGATTCCTGTACAGGAATCACTGCGGCACCTGCATAAAGAGACAGCAGACACCCTAGCAACAAAAAGATCTTTTTCATTGTCATTAAATTAAGAAGAAGGTTTTGAAATGCTATCACAAATACATGCAGCACTCAATCGGCAAGTGCCACCATGGCAATGGTAGCCAGGATAAGCCCGATCAGCAGAATCGTGCCGGGGAATACCGCATAGATGATGAGCGACAGGACTACGGTTATCAAGGGTGCCAGTCCGGTCAACGGCGAAACGATAACCGCTTTGCCATACCGATAGGCATAGACCAATGTCAAGGCACCAATCGCATTGAGCAGTTGGATAATAAACGTAGCCGACACCCACGAGAAGCTCGTGTTCATAGGTAGAGAAAAATCGGTCATATAGTAGGCCACCGGGATAAGCAATACTCCCGCGATGGTCATATAGACAAAGATACTCTCGGCCGAAGCTACCTTGTTACCGAGTTTCATGAAGTAGGCCTGCACGCCCCACATGACAAACACACCGGTAGCCATCACCAGCCACATACCTCCCTCAATCTCGCCGCCTCCCTGCTGCACCGACAGGAAGAAGATGGCCAGCAAGGCCACCACGATACCCCACTTCTGCCGCTTGTTGGGCCGCTCCTTCAGCAGCCACAGCGACAAGGCTATCGTCACTACCGGCGACATGGACACAAACGGGAATATGATATAGGCGGGGCCTATGCGCAATGCCTGGAACAAAATCAACTGGCCGGCCGCGCCCAACAACCCCACCATGAGTCCGTAAAAGACGGCACGGAACGACACATCAAGTTTCCAACCATTGCGCCATAGAGCCACCACCGCACAAGGGATCATGGAAATGGCCCACACGATATACCCCAACGTGGCCGGGAACCCGGCCTTGGTAGGCATCTCGCTGAATGCACCCCATACGCCCCAGAGCAACGTAGTCACCCAGGCATACATCAACCATTTTTCTACTTTCATACGATGAGCTGTTTTTATTCACCCTTTACATGGGCCTCATATTCGATTTTCTGACCCGGTACCAGGTGGTCACACTCGATGGTGATAGTCATGTCGGTAGCCCCGGCAGGGATACCCACCCAGCGGCTCTCGCCCGGTTGCAGGTCGATCAGACTCGACTCGGAGCGCACCCCGTTCACAGCCACATAGGCATCGCGATAGATAGGAGCCACACCCGTGTTCTTGATCTGCACGCAGGTCGAGTCTTCCTTCACGCGCACATCGGTAATCTCGTAGCGGTAGCCACACAGCATACTGGCCTGTTTGATGCGAGCCATGGTCTGGTAGGAAGGTTGGTTGTTACCTATCATGTAGGTAATGTGGAATCGTTTCGACTCGCCCTCGAAGTTGCGGCCATGGATGCCGTCGGGGTAGTCGAGCACATGTTCCTGGTCATATTTGGTATAGTAGCCAAACTCACCGCCGGCCGGCGAAGTCTGGTAACGGTTTTCGCCGAAGAATTTCCAGTTCTTGCCGTTATACTCGTCGTGAGTCTCGTGCATGAACGAGTCGTCGAAAAGACCAAACTTGAGGTTCTTCAACGAAGGATCGGCCTCGAGCGGCGTATAGTCGGGGCTGGCTGCATCGATCGACACGCTCCACGGCGTATATTTGAAGGTCTCGCTCATCAACTTGAAGAACTCGGCCTGAAACTCTTTCGAGGGGAACGTCTGGCCCATGATGCAAGGGCCGTCATATATGTGGTATTCGGCCCACAAACCAAAACCGGTTTGCAGGAATGCCAGGCGCGGATCGTTGTCGTAGCGCTCGGCAAATTTCTGATAGAACTCTTTGTGGAATCGTTGTAATTCGGGATTACGCCAGTCGGGGAAACCGGTCTTTTTGCCCTCGCTCAGGGCTACGGTCT
Source organism: Barnesiella sp. An55 (assembly GCF_002161555.1). GTDB lineage: Bacteria > Bacteroidota > Bacteroidia > Bacteroidales > Barnesiellaceae > Barnesiella > Barnesiella merdipullorum. Next base: position 93,546 of record NZ_NFHZ01000010.1, read on the forward strand.
CCTCATAATCGGGCAACTCCCTGATGTATTGAGGTACGGCGCTGTCGAATCCGGGATAGGTGTACCAGAACCGGATGATGGCCTGGTGCTTGCGCGAAGCAATGCCATCGAGCACCTTTTCGAGCGGAGTCCAGTCATAGACTCCCTTCTCCTTGACAATATCTTTATACTGCATGTAGGAATACTCGAGGCTAATGGCATCGGTATTCCGCTTGTCGTTATCGGCCCACAGCACAATTCCGGTCATGGGTTGCACGCCTGTGATATGCGACTCTAACGACACTTTTACAAACCCGTCGAAGTTGGGTTCCGTGCTATTCTGTTTGCTGGCCGAGTCGTGGCAAGAGGTTGAAAACATCAGGGTCGAAGCACAAAAAAGGGATAAAATTCTTGGTATCATCTTGCACTTTAATTTAAGGTAATGAAAGCGGAGCGGCGGTTACGCCGCTCCGCAAGTAAAATGAAAAAGCTATGTGATTTTAGAGAGAGGTCGGGGTGAAGGTGACCGTGAACTTCTTGTTGTTCGTGGGGATAATCGTGTAGTAATCGCCATCCAGATTCTCCTTGTCGATGGTCAAACCGTCTTTCAGATCGACTACAATCTTATAGTAAGTCTCTTCGGCAGGAACCGGCAAGAGCAAACCATTCTCACCCATTGCAGTTACACCCTCGAAATACTTCGAAGAGATGCAGCATTTACCATAATCCTCTACCGTATAGGGCTCGCCCCAGAACGAAACGTCACCGCCCCAAGGCAGAATCGTAGCGATAGCCTGGTAAGTATTGGCCGTCTCGGAGGTACGATAGAGCGTCAAGCGCGAAGTGGCATCCCAAGCGGCACGCTCGATACCCATGAAGCGGTTCCAGCACCAGCCATCCATGTAGATTACATCGGGATAACCCATGTTGTTCATCACATAAATCGAACCCGAGAAGGCATCGATACGAATCAGATATTCACCCGTGGGGGCAATCATCGTCCAAGAGGGGTTACCGGCACCGGTAAATACATCGTGGTCGCAGAATGCCATCGACAGGTCAACACCACTTGCCGTAACCGTTTGTCCTTGAGTCAACTGAGCAACACCCTCGTAAGAGAAGTATTCACCTTCTACCAATGCCAGCGGCGAGCCGCAGAACGAAATGGCTTCGGGAGCCAGAGCGCCGTTGATATAGATACCCTCGTTGGTGTAGGCCAGCGTGCGGGTTCCGTCGCTCAACTCAACTTTGGTATAAACGCCATCTTCCTGGAATACCTTCATCGAGAAGGCACCACCCAGCGTGATGGAGAAGCTGGCAGCCTTGTCTTCGGCACCGAGTGTCAGTTTGCGGTTGGCATACGTCAGGTAATTGTCTTTGCCACCCTCTTTGAAGTAGAACTGACCGGCCACGATAGCGCCCCACATATCGGTCTCTGCGCTACCCGTTCCGTCCGACGGCGGAGTCCAGGCCCAATACTTTTGGTTACCGTTCTGGTAGCCCTGCATCTTGGTCTTTTCGCGCTCGATCCAGATACCGTTGTCGGGAGCATCGTTATCGTCCCAGTGACCCGAGATAGTACCAAAGATATACAGAGGCTCGTCGATAGCAGTCCAGTTTTGAGCATTACCCAGCGTCAACTCGAAGCTAACGGGATTGAACGAAATCTTGAAGTAGGCTTCGGTCTCACCGCCAAAGACGATGTTGTCCTTACCCAGGGCAATGATTTCGTCGCCTTCCATACCCCAAGACATACCCGTCTTGTCGCTGTTGGCATAAATCTTACCGGTAGCCCCAGCGGGGATAAAGTCTTCGACCGAGAATACGTCGCCGTCTTTCTCCATCGTATAAACCAGATTATTGTCCAAAGCCAGATAGAGGGCATCGAAGGTCGGGACTGTTACACCCGTAATCGATACCTCTTCGGTGCTGAGCTGGTTGCTCGAGTTCTTCACCGTTACCGAAATGGTCAGGTCGCCCGGTACTGCGTTCTTAGGCAACGGCAGGGCAATCTTCTCGTTCAAGTCATAAGTCTTGCCGGTAAGCATCTTGGTCGTTTCGTAGAACGAACCGTTGGCATTGCTCACCGAAATCATGTATTGGCGCAAACCTTTTTCATCGGCAAATTTGGCAGTGAGTGTTACCTCGTCGCCATACTTCACATCGGCATTGGGCGTTACTGCAAGCTCCGAAATCGCCGACGTGGCGGCGGGACCACCTGCAGGCTCGTCCTCCTCCTTACAAGAGGTAAATACACACAGTGTACCTACCAGCAAAAGCATCAAATACTTCATTGTTGTTTTCATCACATTAAAATTTTGGGTTAATAAAAATTTGAATCGTCATGGTTTACGAGTTCATTATTTCTTCGTAAAGACCTTGTCCCCTTGATAGGTATCGGTCACACCTTCCGATGTTACATTCACACGCATAGAGAGATAGTTGTATCCCGTCTCGGCCTCCCACACGTCTTTGTTGGCGAGCTGTATCGAGTATTCGGGTCTGTCGCGCAACGACTCCATGGGGTCGGGCAAGTTGAGGTAGATGTCATAGTCGCCCAGAGGCATATCGGCGGGCAAACCGGCCTCTACGTCAACCGTACTCTCGGTATTGGGTTTCCATTTGCGAGGATCGGCATCGAGCGGCAATACATAGGTTGTATTGTCGGCCACATTGCGCATCACGAGCTCAATAGCACGGGGGTTGAAGGGCGAAGCATAACCTACGTTCTTCACTTTCAAAACCACTTTGATGAGGTGACCCGGAGTCACGTTGGTCGTGTATTCGCCCGAGGTGAGGACAAAGCGATAGCCCATCTCCCGTTTGATATCATCCATACAGCCCTGGGAAATCCAGCGGTCGTTCACACCTTTGTAATAGTCGCTGTTCAGATAGGACCAGCGCAAGGTGCGCATCTCGTCCTGAGCATGCTCACAATCGGCAGGCGACACGCCGTTGGGAGGACAAGTCTCGCCACCCATAGGCAGGTAGAGGCCCTCTTGGGCGAGGTATTTCTTATCTTCAGTTACATTTTGGTAGGTACCATAGTCGTTCTCGCTGGCCATGAAGCAGTCGTTGTGGTGACCAATGCGGGCGGCCTTCATCTGGGTGTAGGCCTCCGAAGCCTTCAGAGCCGTGGTGCGATTGAGGTACTCTTGTTTGTATTGGGGTGTACGCACTTGTACCACACGGTTTTCGGGCAGAGCCTCCAACAGTTTGTCGAGCACAGCGGCACGCGCCGTGGGGTTATTCAGGTTGTTGGTAGTGTAGTACCACTCACCCCACGAACCTATGAAACCGGCTTGCCATACGGCAATTACGTCGGCATTCTTGGCAATATAGGGTTTCAGTTGATCGATATGCGTTTCGATAATCGACAGCGGAGCATCGGGCTCGGTCTCGAGGCTGGTGTAGGCAAAGCGCAATACACACTTCACACCAGCTTCGCGCATGGCGGCCATGTCGTTGTCGAAGAACTGGAGAGCTTCGTCGGTAAGCGGTTTATCGCGGAAGTTCTTCAAATAAAAATAGCGGAATATAAGCGAGTAGCCGGCATCACGATAGCCCTTCAGGGTCGATACGGTCAAGGCACCCGACACCCCCATCTCGCACGATGTGGCCTTATAGAAACCACGCTCGGGATTTACAATAATATCGCTCGATTCGGTGTAAGAGACACTCTCCATGGGGATATTGGTCTTGGCTTTGTCTCCATCTTTTTCACAAGAAGTACAAGCTACGCCCAAGAACATCAATGCTCCGGCACCGAACAATTTGAAAAATGTGTTCATAACGTCCTTTTTTTTACTGGTAATCAATTCATAATGGCCGGTGTACCCCCACCAAGGGGAGGTACACCGGTTCTAAAAGATTTAGATGGTATATCCGGGATTTTGAATCACTTGTCCTTTACCATCGACGATAACCGACGGGGGCAGCGGATAAACATATTTATACTTGGCAGCATAGGGAGCCTGTCCGGCATTGAGTTCGAGTACCCGGTCGAGCAACTTGTCGAAACGGATCAGGTCGGCGCGGTATTGTCCGCTCTCGCACCAGAACTCATGCGAACGCTCGGTGAGCAGTTGGTCGATGAAAGCCTCTGTGGTGGGGAAGTCGGCCAGCGTCTTGTCTTCGAGTTTAGCACGGTTACGCACTTCGTTCATCAAGTCAACAGCCTCTTGCGTTACACTTCCGCCCGGTTTCATCACGATAGCCTCGGCCAACGAAAGCAATACATCGGGATAGCGATAAACCACGATATCGAGGTCGGAGTAACCACCGCTACCGGGTACGGCCGGGTCAACTTCATACTTTTGAGGAATGGGACCCAGGTCGAGATACTGGTCGGGGTTATCACGGTTGCGCAACTCACCATTACCCGTCGTATATTCGGGCAACAGATAGGTCTTGCGGGTGTCGTTGGGTTCGAACGAATCATAGAAGTACCAGGTACTTTGTACCGTAGCCCAACCTTGAACGAGACCGTCGATATCGGGCGGCATACACATCATGTGCCATTGGTTCTGGCTGGGACCATCGATAGCACAGGGGATGATATAGATATACTCCGACGTGCATTGAGACTGACCGTTCAACTCGAAGAGCGAAGGATAGTCATCAACCATAGCATAACCATAATCGGCACCCATCATCTCGCGGGCAATCGTCTCTACCTTGTTGTAGTAGGTTTTGTCTTCGGGAGTCTCGTGCAGATAGAGACGGATCAACAGCATATTGGCCAAACCACGGCTGAATTTTCCATACTCGGTATCTTTCGGATAGGGCAGATATTCGGCAGCAAACTTGAGGTCGTCTTCGATAAACTTGACCATAGCTTCACGCGAGAGACGCGGCAGCGGTGCCTCGTTCAGAGGCTCGTCCAAGATTTCGATAGGAGCAATTACCAGCGGGCCAAACATATCGTAGAGGATATACGACAGGTAACCACGGGCACAACGCACCTCGGCAATGTAGCGGTTCTTCGACTCTTGAGGCAGGTCGCTCTTCTCGATCATGTCGATAACCGTGGTGCAACGGCTTATCTTACCAATAAAGCCGTTGGGCTCGTCGCGGGTGTAGTAGAAGAAGGTTACATCGCTTGTCTCGGTATTGTACGAGAGCTCGTGACAATATTTCTGAGCTCCATACTTACCGGCCAGAATCTCGGTGCAAGCATCGTTGACAAACATCTGGCCACGCTCCGAAGTCGTGTTGATACCATCCCACCAACTACCACGCAAAGGATAGTAGCACGAGAGCACCATCGATTGCAAGTCTTCTTCGGTTTGGGGGAATATCGAGGGATTTATATCGCTATAACTAATCGGCTCCATGTCGCAGCTATTGAGCATGGGCACCAGCAGTAACAACAGCGAGAATTTTCGAAAAATCTTTTTCATTGTATTCCGTATTATATTGTTGTTGACTAAAATTTAATATCTACACCGAACGTGAATGTGCGGGCATTGGGATAAGCAGCCGCATAAGAGTCGGTTTCGGGGTCGAGACCTCCGTAAGGAGTAATCAAGAATACATTGTTTACATCGACATGGAAGCGCATGTTCTGGAAGATCTTACGCGTAGTAGCGGTCGAAGGGATGGTATAACCCAGCGTGATGTTTTGCAAACGGATATACCAGGCATCTTCGTAGAACCAGTCGCCATAGCCATAGGTCGAACCTGTATAGAACGAGCTCGGGTTGGTAGTCGAGGGGTTATCAGGCATCCAGCGGTCGTCGAGGCTACGCAAGCCGTTATAACCATATTGTGCCATACCCCAGGCCGATACACCGTAGGCCATGCGGGTGGGATCCATCATCACACGGTCGAACGAACCGTAGAAGTTGAAGTTGAGGTCGAAACCTTTGTAACGGAACGTGTTGTTGAAACCAATCGTAAAGCCGGGATCGCTCGTTCCCAACAGACGCATATCGGCATCGTCGATTTGACCATCGGGCTCACCAGTCAAGATGAAGCGGCCGTCGCGTACCACGGGATTACCATCTTCGTCACGCAGATAACCGTTGATATCGGCGATGATCAATTGACCCGGTTTCAAGTCGGGTTGCGACTCGGGCACGGGGTCACCCACTTGCAGAATACCGATAGCCTGGCGCGAATAGATAGCGCGGATGGGGTCGTTGTCGCCCTCATATACAGCAGGTTTCCAGTCGGTCGTGTGTTCTACCCACCAGTTCTTCACACGCGAGAAGGTGATGTCTGAGAACCACGAGAAGTCTTTCGTTACGATATTCTTGGTGTTCAAGGTGATTTCAATACCACGACCACCCGTCGTACCTATGTTGGCCGAAACCGAAGTCAAGTCGTGATAGGTATTCAGCGGTTTGTCGGTCAACAGGTCGCAGATGCGGCGCTCGAAGAACTCGAAGGTACCACCGATGCGGCCATCGAACAAGGCGAAGTCCAAACCTACGTTAAACTCTTTGGTCGTCTCCCATTTCAAGTCGGGATTCTCGAGACGGCCCAGGAATACACCCGTCTGCTGGCTGTTGTCTTGTTTGTTGTAGGCCAATTGAGCATAGTAGGCAGCAAAAGCGTTGTTGGTCACACCCGTGGCGTTACCTACGGTACCGTAGCTCACACGGGGTTTCAACATCGAGATTACCGAACGAGTAGGTGCCATGAAAGGCTCTTCGGCCATGTTCCAAGCCAAAGCTACCGAGGGGAAGTAACCCCACTTGTGGTTGCGGGCAAACACGCTGGCACCATCGGCACGGAAGGTAGCCGTCAACAGATAGCGGTCCATGAAGGTGTAACCTACACGAGCGAAGGCCGAATAGATGCGGTTTTCGCTACCGCCCGAAGCAACTTGCTTGGTTCCCTCACCCGATTGGAGGCTGTTCCACAAGAAAGCATCGGTGATGAAGCCGTTGTTACCGGCATTGACATAATAGTCTTTGTTGAACTCGGCCGACCAACCCAGCACGGCATTGATGCGGTGGTTCTTGTTGAATTCCTTATTGTAGTTGCCCGTAGCCTCAATCAGATACTTCTCGTTATCGGCTTCGCTAATCGTGGCGATACCGTCGGAGAGGCCACCATAAAGAGTCTCTTTGGGCATGTAGGTTTTACGGCTTTGATGAGCGCGGTCCAAACCCATGCTGAACTTGAACATCAAGTCTTTGATAGGTTCGTAGGTTACATAGGCATTGGCCAGGATACGGTCCATGAGACCTTTATCGGTATTGAGCAGCAACGAAGCCGGGTTGGGCTGCGTGGGCAACTGCGGGTTTACGGGATAGTTGCCATTCTCGTCTTGAGCCGGAATATTGGGGCTCATCTGTACGGCGGCACGAATCATACCCGATTTTTCATACTCGGCGGCACCGAGCTGCGTATTGTCGTTATCGACACGCGAAGCGGTAATGTTGACACCGGTCTTGAAGTATTTGTTGATCGTTTGATCTACATTCACCTTGGCCGAGTAACGTTTCATACCCGAGTTTCTGATGATACCTTTGTTGTCGTAGTAGTTCAACGACATCATAAATTTGGTATTCTGGCTACCGCCCTGTACACTCACGTTGTGCTGTTGCACGCTACCGTTGCGGGTAATCAGGTCGAGCCAGTTGGTACCTTCACCAGCTGCAGCGATCTCCTTGTCGGTAAACGACAGTTTGTAGGCTACACCGTTTTTGGGTGAGTCGATAGCCTCTTGCAGCGTACGGCTACCATAGGGATAGACGTTGTTTTCATACATCCACAAGTCCCAGGTAGCGGTATTCATGGCGTTCATCCACTCCTTGAGGTTATACACGTCGTAATTATCGGTGTATTGCTGTATCGAATACGAACCCGAATAAGACACAATCGTACGTCCCTCTTTCCCTCGCTTGGTGGTTATCAATACTACACCGTTGGCAGCACGTGAACCGTAGATGGCCGTAGCCGAAGCATCTTTCAATACCTCGATAGACTCGATATCCGAGGGGTTGATGAAGTTCAATACACTCTGTGTACCGGCATCCATCTTCTCATTGGTCGTCGAGGGTTGGTCCAACTCGGTGATGGGGAAACCATCTACCACATACAACGGGGTCTTGGAACCGTTGATAGAGCCTTCACCACGTACCCGGATATCCAATCCGCCACCCGGCTGGGCACTGTTTTGCGAAATTACCAGACCGGCGGCTTTACCTTGCAGAGCGTGAGCTACCGAAGGAGCTACAGCCAGGTTGAGGTCTTCGCTCTTTACCGACGATACCGAACCGGTCAAGTCGCGTTTCTTTACCGTACCGTAACCGATTACAACTACCTCGTCGATGTAATTGCCATTTTCGGTCATCGTTACATTCAGGGTCTTGGAACCGCCAACCTTCACTTCTTGGGTATCCATACCCACATACGAGAAGACCAACGTTCCGTCGGCAGGGGCCGAAATGGTGTAAAAGCCGTTATAATCGGTCGAGGTTCCTTTGGAGCCTCCCTTCACGAGCACGCTCACTCCGATTAACGGATCTCCGACAACATCCTTCACAACACCGGATACTTGTACGTTTTGAGCCATAGCTCCCAAATACCCGCATACAAGAATCAAGGATACGAAAATTCGCTTGCAAAACCGAAGTTCCGTAATGTGTTTTCCATGATTCCGTTCTACTTTCTGTAATAGATTCATAGATCGAGATTTTTAGTTAGTTAAAATTGATATAGAGAAATTGGGACAATTATTCCTTTACTTCGTTGGCCTGGAACAGAAGCGACCGCTCGAAAGAGCATTTCACCTTGGCTTCGGGGCCTTTTACTCTACCCAGCGACACTTCGTTGAAATAGTCATACAGGTCATATTCTTTTCCCTCTTCGAGACCTTTCACCACAATCTCGCCGTCGAACGACGGGGCATAAACAGCATAGTAGAGGGTTCCATCCTTGCGAATGACATGCGTCTCGGGGCGCGAATAGCCTATGTCGTACAAACCGCTCACATACTCGCCCGTCGAGAGCATCTTCTCGTTGTAGAGCGAGAACCACTTCTTCCACACCACCTCTTTCTCGGGGGTAAGCCGGTAGTCGGCCTTCACCTTGGGGTTGTTGCGGGGCCAGGTAAACTTGGTGCCCAGCACGGCGCCTATTCCAAACGACGAGGCGAAGTCGTCGCCGTTGTCGCTCAACTCGACGTGGTCGCCAAAGTAGGCGGTCTTGGGTACCAACGCTTTATAGACGTAACCTTTCAAGCGCACCTGCCAGCTGCTGGTGGGGTCGGATGCCACGGTCTGGTTGGTATAAGGCAAATTGTAGAATGACATGCAACAACCGCACGGGCAGTTTTGTATCACCGTGTGGGGATTGAGCGAACGCGACTCGTCGTAAATCATCTTGAAGAACGAAGGCAGATGCTCATACCCATACTGGGGACACGAGGGATGGTGCGCGGCACTGTAATCGGCATGCACACTGTTGAGGTGCTGTCCGTCGAGTTTCAGCCCATCGAACCCATACTTCTCGATGAATCGATCGACCAGGTCGCGGCTGTATGCCACCACGCCCGAATCGACCGGCGAGAGGTAATAGCTGTCCCACCAGGTGATATAATGCGGAGTCTGTTGTTTCGAAAGAGTAATGAAATCGGGGTGTTCCTTCAGCACCTGAGTACCCGGGTCGGCAGCCAGCGGAGCCCACCACAACTGTACCTTCAGGCCATAGGATTTTATCTTTTTCACCAAATCGATCATATCGCGGTCGCCACCGGGGAAACGGCGGGTATCGAGGTCCCAGTCGCCCTCGGCAATCTGATAACCGTCATCGACCGTGGCCCACTTGATGCCCAGCTCCTTCACCTTGGGCAGAGTGCCCAGAATCTCGGCAAAGGTGGCTTCGCGCTCATACCCCCAGGCACACCACATGGGTTCGAAGGCTGCAGGTTCCGACTCGGGCATCTTGAGGCCCGAAGCCTGCATATACTCCGAGAACTGGCGCAGCGGGGCAAAGCAGTCGCCCGTGTAGGCCGATACGAAGGTGCGCACCGTCGTAACCGTGTCGCCCTGTTCAAACGAGGGAGCCGATTCGTCGGCACTCTCGACGCTCACCTGAGCATAGTCGTCGTATTTCGATTTCTCTACCGGGAGCGAAACCAGGCGGGGCGAAAGTTCTACATGCCCCACGGCAATACCACCCTCTTTACGCCACAGACAAGTTACGGGGATGCCGCCTCCGTAGTCCGAGTCGTTCATACCCATGTAGTTGCGTTGGCTGAAGGTCGAATCGACCGGCAGAATCCAGTCGGCCCGGGCAATAGTCGATTGCCCCTGGAACGACCAAAAGGCCGGCGTATCACCGTTGTCGAGTACCCGGAAGTGGTGGTTCACCCATTTGACCATATGCAGGTCGCGTTCCGTCTGGTTCACATACTGCACCTGAGCCACAGCCATACCGGGGAAACGACTATTGACCTCGATGGTCTCAATCTTGCGGATAACTCCACCATAAGGCATCTTGGCCTCGCCCACAAGGGTATAGATTGTTGTATCGCCCGACACGCGCGTGTCGCTACTCTTCAACTTGAAATTGTTCACAGTTCCCTCATCGAGCACCAGATAATCGGCCATGCTCTTTTGGGTGAGCGGCTTATCGCAATCGGTGAGCGAAACCGTCATACACATATCGTTGTCCACCGCCAGCTGCATGGAGCCACTCTCGATGGTCACTCCCTTGTTGCAGGAACCAAGCGACAGGAGCGCCAGGGCTGCGGGAATCAGTATGTATCTATCGATGTGTTTCATGGAAAAGTGGTGTAAACGATTTTATTTGATAACTCGCAGGAAATTCTCCCGATAGACTTTTCGCAGTACCTCATCGGGCAGATCGAATCCCGACAGATTCCAATGATAGTGGAACTCGGGAGCGTAGAAGTGTTCGTCGTCGGTCTCGAGAATACGGAAGGTCATCTCGTACATCTCGGGCGACATGCCATTGTCGGTACCATAGAGAATACGATCGGCATAGCGGGTATAGAATTTCTTCATGTGGCGGGGTATGCTTCCCGTCTCACCGAAACGGGCCGAGATATCGACATAGAGATTGGGATACTTGTCGAGCATCTTGCCCACAATCGAGAGATCGTAACTGCAGTTGATGAAGTGGCAGGCAACAAACAGTGTCTTGGGATGTTTGGCTACGGCATCGTCAAACTGGGCCACGAGTTGCTCGTGAGTCTGCATGCCGGGAATGGTAAGATCGATTTTCCAGTTGCCGGCATTCATCATTCCATCGTTATTCTTGTCGGCAGGCAGATACATCCAATAAGGCTCGGCCACATGGATATTCAACGGCATATTCAACTCGGCACACACGTCATAGATGGGCGTCATAAGCGGGTCGTTCAGGTGCAGCCCCTTGGCCATATAGGTCTGGAAAGCCACATACACGCCCAAGCCCTTGTCGGTTACCTCGCCCACACCCTTGGCACCCAGTTTGTGACAACGGCGCAACTCTTTGACAGCCTTTTCGGCAAAGGTAGGTTTGCCATAGTCCGAAAGGTCAAGGCCGCACCACAAGTCGAAGCGGTCTTTATAAGGAGCATATACCTCTACAATCGAATCGAACGAGGCGCCGGTATAGCCGGTGAGTACCACCGTCTTTTCAATACCCTTGCTGTCCATGGTCTTTACCCACTGGGCCACCTCCTCGCGAGTGGTGGGATAGTCGTGCGAGTGAGCATCGATAACGGGGTATTTGGCTTTCTCGACCCGAGTTTGCTGTATATTATAAATCGATTTCGGTGTATAGTCTTTCAACAAAATCGCATCCTGTCCATAGGCCATAGACCCTACGAGCAAGGCTGCTGCTAAAAAATAAAAGTGTTTCATGACAGATTAAAGTTTAAATGTATTTATAAAAGTGTATTACTTGGCAGCGCTCCCTACCATGCGGTATTTCTCGCACAACAGTTGGATGACGGCATCGGTAGCTTTGGGGAATACCTTGCGCAAATCGATTTCGTCGCTATGGAGCAGCGTCTGTTTCAACGCCCGCATAAATGTATCTTTGATTTCGGTGGCCAGGTTTACCTTGGCAATACCGTTGCGAATGGCAGCCTGAACCATATCGTGGGGAATTCCCGAGCTGCCGTGCAGTACCAGCACCACATCGGTAGCGGCATGGATGGCAGCCAACCGGTCGATGTCGAGATGCGGAGTCGATTTGTAGAACCCGTGTGCCGACCCGATGGCTACGGCCAGGGCATCGACATGAGTGGCATTGACGAAACGAACGGCATCTTCGACCGTGGTGAAGCCCGACGAATCCTGGGCCTGTCCCAACTTGGGCACATAGCCCAACTCGGCCTCCACGTTGGCACCATACGGACGAGCCATCTCTACCACCTTGCAGGTTGTCTCGATATTCTCTTCCATGCTCTTCTCGCTGGCATCAATCATCACCGACTCGAAACCGGCATCGAGACACCGTTGTACCAGCTCGATCGAACCGCCATGATCCAGGTGGATGCAGCCGTCGAGCTGGTAGTCTTCAAATCCCTGCCGGGCCAGAGCCACAGCGCGTTTCAACCCCATGTAGTCGATTGAGCTCCGAGTCAACTGGAGCATAACGGGAGCTTGCACTTGCGAGGCGGCTTCGAGGATTCCCTTCAGGGTCTCGTAATTGTAGAAATTGGTAGCCAAAATGGCTTTCTTTTCAGCTTGAAACTGTTTGAGTGTTTCCTGAACTTTCATTGTATATGATTATAATGTGATGAACTGATTAAATTTTTCTCTCGCAATTGTCTCTATGTGCTCCTTACTGGAGAAAGCTCCCGTACCACCGGCAGCGGTTGTGTTGACCGCCCCCATGAGGTTCCCGAAACGCTGGCACTCCTCGAGGCTGTCGTCCTTGACAAACCGCGAGATGCACCCGGCGTTGAAGCTGTCGCCTGCCCCAATGGCATCGACCACTTCTGTGTTAAGGAAAGAGGGCAGGAGTACTGCCTCTCTATCCTTGCAAACCAACAAAGAACCTTTATTACCCATCTTGATTATCGCTACGTTTACATACGGTCTTATCTTTTCGACAGCTTCATCGACCGTGGCCGAGGCGGTGAGCAGCATGAGCTCTTTCTCGTTCGGCAGGAATACCGATACCAACGGCAAGATGCGGGCATAGTCAAAATCCCACGTCTCGGCGGGATCCCACTGGGTGTCGAGCGAGGTTGTCGCACCATGAGCGCGAGCACACTCGAGCAATTCGACCAGCCCCTTTTTCAATGCCGGCTGCAAAAAGATAGACGAGATGTGGATGTGACGGGTCTTGTCAAACACCGCCGGATCGATATCGGCAAACGACATCGAAGCCATGGCTCCCTGATAGGTGACCATGGCACGATCTTCGCCATAGTTGAGCACGATAGTCGCGCCCGAAGCATAGCGGTCGGTCTCTATCAACATCGAGGTATCCACACCTTTGGCTTCGAGGCTCTCCTTGATCAATTGCCCAAAGTTGTCGTGCCCGATCATGCCCACGAATCCCACTTTTGTGCCCAACGCTGCGGCATTGGCTGCAAAAATGGCCGTCGAGCTTCCCAGGGTGAGAATCATGTCTCCGGCAAATTTCTCTTTTCCAACCTCGGGTTCGCCGTCCAACCGATTCAGGATGAGATCGACGTTCAACTCCCCGATAGCCAAAACATCGTATGATTTCATAGCAGATAATTATTAAGATTTACCAAATTGAATGCATTGAAATATTTGTCCATATCGTGCTCGATACGCATCAGCACAATCTCTTCGGCTTCAAAACCGTTGCGCTTCAGATTTTCATACAACTGGCTGCGTGCGGCCAATGCCTCGGGCTTTTGCCAGATATAGCGACAGCTCGTGCGGATGAGCCACAGACGACGTTCGTCGGTGAGTTCGTCGAGCTTGTGCCCTTTCTCGGGCTCGAGCAACCATTTGCGCCAGCGGTTCGACTCATCGACCAACCGCCACAGTACCCGTTGCATATTGGAGCAGACGGCTACACGACCTTTGGCATGGAGCTGTTTCTCAATCTCCTCGAGTTCGGCCAAGGCATCGTACTCGCTGATGGTGAACTCGGGGCCCACATTGGCGGCTCCCATACCACTGAGCGGATAGTCCTGAGGATTCGACACCCCGTCGGTATAGTGACCCTTGATGTAGCTGCCGTAAGGAGCCACCTTGGCAGTGAGCTCGCGGGCAACCTGGGGATCGAAGGTGGTGGTGTGCAAGTCGGTACCTACCTTACCCACGATGAAACAGGGCCAAACATCCTCCAGACCCACAGCCTTGAGACCGGCTTTCAACTCTACGAGGAAGGTGTCGAAAACTTTCTCGTCGGCCAAACCGCCATGAACCTCTTCGGTTCCTACCTCATACGAGATGGGGGGATAGCCATTGGCCCGACGGAAAGTTTCGGTATGAAGAATTAACTCTACGGTGCGTTTTACAACCAGGTGAATATCGATTATTTCGCCTTTGGGTACATGAATATCGACTGTAGGATCGACATGTATCAAATCATAGCCGGCAGCGATAGCCGCTTCGAACGACTTTTTCACGGCAGCCATGGCCCGGTCGGTATCCCACTTTTCGGTCGATTGTATATCTTTCAACCAGGGGCCACCGTGATCGACAGCCACAATATAGGGGCCGGTATAATCGACAGCCTGCGACTCCATGCGCAATACATCGGTAAAGACCGACTGGGTCATACCCGTGTATCCGCCATCGCAATCGACCTGATTGAGCGTAGCGGCAAATTTGATGGGCGCATTGTTGCGCTTGGCGGCCCGGAATGCGGCCTTGATGACCGACATCGAGTTGGGACACACAGCCAAAAGCGTGCGGGAGATATGCTGTTTCTCCTTAAGCTCGGCTATTTTTTTCAGTATATATTCGGTTTTGGGTTGTGTCGTTTTCATGGCTCTTTCTATTTTAGAGATCATAGATTTTTACGCCTTCGACCACTCTCGATATATTTCCCGAGACCGAAGGCTCGTCGGGGTTCAGCCCCAGATTTTCCGACTTGTAATATCCCAGCAATTGTCCTATCAGCACATAGGGGATACAAGCATATTCGTTCCCTCTCAGGGCTTCGGGGTTGGAGGCCTTGACCACCCAGTCGAGTTGTACACCGGGAAGTTCAAGTCCCTCGGGTGCGACGGCTACTTGAGCCACCACCTTGTTATTTCCATTGATTTGGCAGATGAGGTCTCTTTCATAGCGCAGCACCCGCTCTTCGTTGGAGCAGAGATAGACCAGCAATGTGTCTTTGTTGATGACTGCTTTAGGTCCGTGACGGAATCCCAGGAAGGAGTCGAACTTGCACACAATCGTACCATCGGTGAGTTCTTGCAACTTCAAATGACACTCCTCGGCAATACCTTTCAACGGGCCCGACCCCAGGAATACAGCCCGTTTGAAGGGACGGGTAGCAATCTCGGCAAGCGCTTTCTCGCTATGAGCAATAATCTCACGGGCAAAATCGGCAGCGGCCTCTACCTTGACTTTCTGCTCGGGTAGCTGTTTGATATTGAGAACCAGCAGCGACACCAAAGCCATCGTCGAGAAGCTACTGGTCATGGCCAAGCTCTTGTCGTTGGTCTCAGCCGGAAGCAGAAGCAGCAGCACATTCTCGCGACTGCTCTCCCGAGCCAGGTCTCCCTCTTCGTTGCAGGTAATCACAATATGAAATACCTTCTCGCAGTATTTGTCGGCAATGCGCACAGCCGCCATACTCTCGGGGCTGTTGCCCGACCGGGCAAATGATACCAGCACAATGGGACGTCCCACGGGCAAATACTTCTCGGGATAGGTAATCATATCGGTCGTTGCCACTGCGCGACAATGAGCGAAGCCCTTCTCAACAAAAAGTCCGGCCAAAGCATCGCCAATAAATGCCGACGTTCCAGCACCGGTCAGGATAATTTCCGTATCCTTGTCGATTTGGTTCTCCGAAATGAATTTTTTTATATTCGACTCGTTCCTACAAACCAGATCATACGCCTTCAACCAGACATCGGGTTGCTGCATAATTTCGCGATATGTAGCAGTCGTACTATTACACAAACTCATAAAACGCTGTATTAAAATAATTTGAGAATTCCTATTATCTCTTCTTGTCCTATTTCTCTATCACAAATATAGTAATCAAATGCTTTCGTTTCGTAATATTTTTATCTATAATATTTGCTTGTCTATTATATTATTTAATAATATACTGATTATGAATATTTTATAATGCAATAATAATATTTCGAAATGTTTCGATAGTTAATTTAAGTTATATTACATCGATTTGGCAATATAATAAATATTAAATTATGGCATATTAAAAAAAATAGCTACCTTAGTAAGGTCTTAATCATAATGATATCAAAAGCAACGAAATCGCAGAAGTTTCGATTCGAAACCTTATTTATACAATAACCTTATCATAATATCACTCTACATGGAAACATACTATTCGGCAAAAGAACGGCGAGCCCATATATTACAGTTATTGAAGAACAGTCCCAAGATTCTGGTCTCCTCACTCAGCCAGACGTTCAACATCTCGGAAGTTACCATCCGAAAAGATCTGGAAGAACTCGAGAATCGCAATCTGCTCATACGGGTGAGAGGCGGGGCCATACGACTGCCCAAGCTCAACATTGTCGAAGAGCAGGCTACTACCGAGAAAAAGCGCTTTCACTATCGCGAGAAACGGGGTATCGGCCGATTGGCCGCCACCCTCATTCACGAAAACGAGACCATCATTCTCGACTCGGGCAGCACAACCATGGAGATTGCCAAGAATCTGCACGCCTTCAAACATCTCACGATTATCACCAATGCCATCGATATTGCCATCGAGTTGAGCAAATACAAGCGATTCAACGTGATTCTGTTGGGCGGCCACCTTAGAGACTCGAGCCTCTCGACCGTGGGTCCTATTGCCGAAAACACCCTCAAGATATTCTACTGCGACAAACTTTTCCTGGGAGTCGATAGTTTCAATCTGGAACGCGGGGTCTCCACCCCCAACATCGAAGAGGCCAACATCAACCAAACCATGATTACCATGGCCAAGGAGACAATTGCCGTATTCGACTCGTCGAAAGTAAACAAGAAAAGTTTTGCCTTTATCGCCTCTGTCGCCCAGTTGAGAGCGATTGTAACCGACAACAACATGCCCACCGACGTAAAATCTCAAATCAAAAAAATGGGCGTGAAACTCTACGAGGCCGAACCCGAGATGTGAAACCCTGACGGGCAATTTCACACTCGATTAATTGATATGAAAAAAGAGGTGAGGATATTCCCCCTGCTGGGGGCGAATATCCTCACCCTTGTTATTGTATTAGATTATATCAGATTAATCAAGATTGACACCCATTAATAGACCGTGTTCTGGGGATCCATGTTGGTCCAGCCGGTCATCCAGTTGTTGGAAGCGGTTTCGCTGGGCGAGAAGGCCCCGATGTAGGATACCTGCTCAAAGCCCGAAGCTACCAGCGGGTTGCTCCAGTCGGCAGCCTGACTTACCAGCGGGCTGTCTTGCGAAGGAATCAGGCAGAAATCGGTAAGGTTTTGGGGATTGCCCTGCAACTTGAGGTCGGCAATGGCGGCATAAGCGTGGTTCTTGCCATCGGCCCGATTGAAGTAGCTGTCGGCAAAAGCGCCATTGTCGGTGGGGCTATAGGGCGTGTTGTTCTCCCAGTATTGAGCATCTTGGAAATTCTTGACCATACCGGCAAAGAGACAGTTCTCGACCACCAGTTTCCCGGCCGTGGCAAATGCCTGAGTCGTCGAGTTCTTGTCGTTCTCGATAATGAGGCCAAGAGGGAAGCCGGCAAATACCGAGTTGAATACCCGCAACTGAGTGTTACGACGCAGGTGCATGGCAGCCTGGAAGTGAGCATCGGTATTGCTACCGTTCACGCCAGCCTCATCGGTGTAGTTGGCCGGATCGACTACCGGACCGAACATCGACACGTTGGAGAATACACACGAGGTGTAGGGCTCGATGGTGGCGGCATCGCTACAGTTGTCCGATTCAAAACCGTTGGAGGCCGATTTATCGCCAATCTTCGGGTCGCGCACGGCAGCAAGGAACTGCAATTTACCCGAGAAACCGTTGTCGGTATCGAAGTCGTCGTCCCAAGTACCCAGGGCTACCAAGTGCTTGCAGTTCACGGCACCGCCAAACCACTCGTAAGAGTCGTCGCCCGAGTAGGAAACCTGTACATAATCGACCGTCGTTCCACTACCAACCGACCCGAAGGTGATGGCATTGATTTCGTTATCGACCGAATACTCGATACCGGCAAACTCGCAACGCACATATTTCAAGATACCCGAGTTGTCGGCATCGTCGTTACCGCCGTGTTTACTGCGCACACCACCCTCGATGGTCTGCTCGCCCTTGTTGTTCTTGGCATTACCCAAGAGGATGATACCGCCCCAGTCACCGGGTTTGCGGCTGCCCGGAGCCTGGGCCGACGTGAAGACAATCGGGCGTTCTTTCGTACCCTCGGCAATCAGTTTGCCACCACGCTCTACAATCAGCGTAGCCTTAGACTCTTTCTCTCCCTTGATTACCACACCCGGCTCGATGGTGAGCGTAGCCCCGTTGGTTACATAAACAAAACCACGCAGGTTGTAGGTATTGGGATAGGTCAAAGTCATGTCTTGTGAAATCTCATAAGCATCAGAGCCGTCGCCCAAGTCATAGCTTGTTCCGCCAGGAGTGGGTTCGTCGTTATTACTCTCGTCGCAACTTACTACAGTCATGGCTGCCAAACATACGAAGGCAATCGTTTTGAATAGTTTTTTCATTTTGACTTTCTTTTTAGTTAGTATTATAGAAAAGGATTGTAATCAGAAATTAAATGTAACTCCCACACTCACCGCACGCCCGGGTCGATACGACTTGGTTACCTGCTCGCGCTCCTGCAGCTGGCCGGCGGCATCGTGGAACTGCGGGAATTGCTTATAAACCACCTTCTCGGCCAGGATATCCTTTACACCGGCTTTCAGCTCGATGATCTTGCCCAACTTCTTGGAGATGGTGAAGTCGAGGCTGTTGCGAGGCATCTCATAGGTATCGGGGATATTCACGCTCACGTCGTGGGTCGTACTGTTTGACTTGCCTATACCGATGATGCGTTTGCCCAACCGGTTGTAGAGCAGCGACGACATGAGACCCCACTTCTCGTTCTGGTAATAGAGCCCGGCATTGATGATGTAGGGCGACTGTCCCTGCATGGGACGATCTTCGGTCTTGATGATGCCCGACTCGTCGAACCGCACATTGCTCTTGATGAGCGTAGCGTTGAACAAGAGGCTGAACCCTCGCATTCCCACAAAGTCGAGACTCTTGCGTATCTCTATCTCGGCACCCAGGCTTTGGGCCGAAAGAGCATTCTCGTAGTTGTACCGCAGGGTACCGCCCATATCGATGAAGGTCCACTCGATGGGATTCTCGAAGTGTTTGTAGAAGAGTCCCACGCTCACCATCTCGCCCCGCTCGGGATAGAACTCATAGCGGAAGTCGAGGTTGTCGATCTTACAGGTCTTCAAATCTTCGTTACCACCAATCTCGTTGAAGAGGTCGAAGTCGTAATAGACGGCCGGCGACACCTCGCGAAACTCGGCCCGGTTGAGCGAACGGCCATAGGCAAGCCGCAACAGATGCTTCTCGTTGAAGTTGTAGGTTGCATTGACCGAGGGCAACAGATCGAGATCGACATAGTCGCGACTGGTGAGCAAGGTCTGTGACGCCGACATCGACTTGTCGCGGGTGAGACGAAGCTTGTTGTACTCGAGCCGCAACCCGGCATAGACATTGAACCGGCCCAAGGGCAACTCGATGGCACCGTAGCCGGCACCATACAGGTTGGTAGCATCGTAGGCGTTGGTCTTCTGAGTTATCTCGTCGATATAGACTTTATCGGCACTCAACCACTCGTCGCTCATCATCTCCTGGTAGGGCAGATAGAGATACTCCTGGCGCTCCTCGACCGAGAGATTGTCGTAGCGATAGACAAACTCGCGGGGTGTATAGCTGCGGGTGCGGTATTCACTCATCAACCCGCCCTTGACGGTCGAGTGAATGTTACCCAAATCGACGGCTCCCTTGTAATCGACACTACCCGAGAAGAGGTGGTCGCTGAGCGACTGGAAGTAACGCGATATCTCCTCGTTGCCTACCTTCAGCTGCGACACATCGGTACCCTCGCTCATACCGGCCTGGTTGACAATGATACGGCGATCGGGCTCGGTCTTGTAGGCATAGCTGTATCCTACATTCCACGACAGGGAGTGCACCTTGTGCTCGTCGAGAAAATGGTTACCGGCCAGCTGCCCCAGATAGGTGAGGCGCGACTGATACAACATCTCGGTCTCCTCGCGATAGAAGGGGCTGCTTATGTTGCGCTCGCCGGTACGCTCGGTGAGGCGGTTCTTGCCCAACATGTTGAAGAGGTTGCGGAACTCCAGTTTGTTGCGGTCGCTGAAGACAAACGACCAGTTGTGCATGGCACCTACCCGCACATCGTTGGAGTACTGGTTGTCGATATAGTCGTCGAGATACACGGGCTTGTCGGCCTCCGACGAATAGACGCCGAAGCGGGCATTCACGATATCCTGTATCGTTTTATAGGTATTGCTGTAATTAATAAAGGTGGTCATGCCTATCTCGGTACCCCCCTCGGTATCGAACCGACGGTTGACCGAGAGCGAGAGACGCTGGTCGGGCATGGGAATAAAACTCTTCACCCTCCAGTCCGAGTTGAACGAACGGGTCAGCCGGGTCACCTCGTCGGGGTTACTGCCGGCGATATCCATGTGCGAAGGCATGCTGCTCGAGAGCAGCCGTTTGTTCACATCGAATCCCAGCCAATCGGTCGAGCTGCCGGGGTTGAGACGGGTATCGGTAAACTGCGTATTGGTGTTGAAGCCGGTCGTATAGTTCACCTGAACCGAGTTGCGCAACGGCAGACTCTTGGTGGTGATGCGAATGAAACCGCCGGCAAAGTCGGCCGGTATCTCGGGAGCCGGTGACTTGTAGATAATCATGTTCTCAATTTGCGAACTGGGCAACATGTCGAACGAGAACACCCGGCTGTCCGACTCCAAACTGGGGGCCGTATTGCCGTTGATCCATACATTATTATATCGTTGGGCCAAACCACGCACCACGACAAAGCGGTCGTCGAGTATCGAGATACCCGGTACCCGCTTCACCACCTCCGAGGCATCGCGGTCGAGGGTCTTGGCTATCTGCTGCGACGAGATACCGCTTGCCACCTGCACCTGTGCCTTCATCCCCTCGATGAGCGACATCTCGGTGTCGTTGCGGCGATAGGTCGAGACCACCACCTCTTGCAAGGCGACCCCATCCTCTTCCATTTCGATATCGAGGGGAGCGACATTCTCGCCGGCCTCGGCGGTTACCGGTATCTGCATTGTCTTATACGACAGATAGCGGCAAACAATCACTTGCTTGCCGACAGGCAGATTCTTCAAAACAAAATTTCCGTCGATATCGGTAGCTGTGGCAATCGAGGTTCCCTCGACCTGGATGGTAGCTCCAATGATAGACTCGCCACTTTTCTTATCCTTTACGGTTCCTGTAATCGACCCGGTGGCTGCAGCCAACGCGCCAAAAGCTCGAATTAGAAAAATAAAACCTAAAACAATCGCTAATAATCTGTTCTTACCCATACTTTCTTACCTTTTTTCTTTCGAGGGCAAAGGTATCGGTATGGGACTACGAATGTGTGACAGACGTGTGAATGGATGCATAACATCTGTTACATTTCGGTAACCTGGGTTTATCAAAAATATTTCAAAAAATATCACCCCGTTCTATTCCAAGAGATAATGGCAACAAACGGCGTTTATTGCTGTGCAGCCTGCTGTTCGGCCCGCGAAGCCAATATATCGTTGGCATGTTCAAAAGCCCATCGCACCACCTCGCTCAGTACCGGCATAAAACTTTCGCCTCGCTCGGTGAGGGTATATTCGACCCGTGGTGGAATCTCGGCATAGACCCGGCGGGTGAGCATGCCGTCTTCTTCGAGTGCCCGCAACGTAACGGTGAGCATACGCTGCGAGATGTCGCCCAGCGAGCGCTGTATGTCGTTGAACCGCATGGTACCGTTCTCGTGAAGGGTCTCGAGTACCAGTACCGACCATTTGCTGCCCAGTCGGCTCAAAATGTCCCGCACGGGACAAACGCCGGTGTGAAGAAAAGTTTTCATCTTATTTAACACTTTCTATGCTTCTGATTTTCTGTATTCGTTACCTCGGTGTAACTTACCTATGCCGCTGTGCCTTCTTGCAAGGAACGGCCGAAAGTACCATCTTCGCACTACAAAAATAATGAAGTTATTTTTAGTAACCAACTATAAACAAATTTAATCGATAAGGAAATGGAAGCTATTCGTAAAATCAATGAGGGCGAAAAATTCACCTATGCCACAGTAGGCGACTTGAGCGCTTTTGCCGGCAAACAGTTTATCAAAGATTGTGTAGGGACCACCAGTTGCGAAATCTCGTTCGGCACCTTGAAGCCGGGCGAAGCTGTCCCCTTCTTTCACAGCCACAAGGAGAACGAAGAGATCTATTTGATTTTGCGGGGCTCGGGCGACTTCCAGGTCAACGACACGGCCTTCCCCATTGCCGAGGGCTCTATCGTGCGTGTAGCCACCCACTGCAACCGCTCGTTGCGCTGCACCTCAAACACGAGCATGCTCTACCTCTGCATCCAGGCCAAAGAGGGTAGCCTCGAACAATGTACCATGGGCGATGCCGAAATTACCGAGCAGGCTACGGCTTGGAAATAAGGCGCTACCTCTCCCTAAAAACAATCGCAGGGCATCCATCCCGTTCAAGGAATGGATGCCCTGCGTTTTATCTGGGCCCAAGAAGAGCTTACTTAAGCGTCACTTTCACCACATAGTCGATGCAGTCGTCGGGGATATCGACCGCAAAATCGAGACGACCTTTCTTATAGGTATAGTCCATGCGGCGATTTTCGCCCAGCACCTCTACCCGTTTCACCTTCTGTGGCAGGGGCATACTCACCCGGTCGATGGCCGTGTCGAGCAGATGCACATAGAGGCTGTTGCCGTTGCGGGTGGTAATGATACTGTCGCCCTGATTGCAGCCGCCGGCCGTGGTAGCATAAATCGACTCGCCATAGCGGTCGAGCCACTTGCCCATCTCGGCCAAGCGTTCCAAAGCCATCTCGGGCAACGTACCGTCGGGTTGCGGACCGACATTGAGCAGCAGGTTAGCCCCTTTGCCCGAGGTGCGCACCAATAGCCGAATAAGCTCCTTGGTCGATTTATAATAGTGATCGGTCACCCGGTATCCCCACGAGTAGTTCATGGTCTGGCAAGTTTCAAGCGGCAGAGCGCTGATATCCTGACCCGAGAGCCCCGCCTTGTTTTCGCCGGGAACATCGCGCTCGAAGATTTGAATATCTTCTCCCTCGAAAGGTACCTGGTGATGATTGTTACCCACCAGACATCCGGGCTGCAAGGTGTGAATGAGTTTATACTGTTTTTCCAGCTCCCAATCGAAAGGCACGGTATCGACATCGTGATCCCACCAACCGTCGAACCAGATAGCTCCGATTTCGCCATAACGGGTGAGCAGCTCGGTCAACTGGTTGTTCATGAATCGGTAATAGGTCGGCCAGTCGGCACGGTCCAACCGTTTCGTCCCCCTACCCGTTCGTCCCGCGGGATAATCCTCGCGAGTCCAGTCGATGTGCGAGTAGTACAGGTGCAGCTTGATGCCCTGCCGGTGACACTCGTCGGCCAGCTGGCGCACCACATCGCGACCATAGGGGGTATTCATGATGTTGTAATCGGAGTATTGCGTGTCCCACATGGAGAATCCCTCGTGATGACGGGTCGTGAAACAGATGTATTTGGCTCCGGCCGCCTTGATGGCCGAGACCCAAGCCTGGGCATCGAAACGGTGCGGATAGAAGGCATTGGCTGCCTTGGCATACTCGCGGGCATCGACACTGTCGTTGTTCATATACCATTCGCCCTGGGCAAACATACTGTACAGTCCCCAATGCAGGAAGACTCCGAAGCGGCTCTCGGCAAACTCTTTTCTACTCTCGAGATTCTCGGGTGCGGGTACATACTTCTGCGCCGGCACTCCTGTGGCAAACAGGCAGAGGCAGGCCGCCAGGACAAACCATCTCTTCATGTGTATCTGTTTTTTGTTTTTTATGTGTGACAAAAGACCGGGGCACAGTATGAGCATCATGTTTCCCACGGCCGATACAAAATTAGAAAAATCTTTTTAATACCCGTTTTATCGGGTGGACAAAATGAGGGCTGGCCTCATTGGGGGGATATCGACAGGAAGGTCCCTGCCCCTTCATCATGAAACGAGGGACTCTCTCCCCCTCGGGAAAAGAGCCCCTCGCTTTACCTTATTATAAAATGTGTGAAAGATTATTTGCTACGCTCCAGCTCCAGCACCACTGTGCTGCCCTCGGCCATCAGAGCCAGATGTCCGTTCGCGAGCATGCCATAGGCACACACGCTGTTCAGTGCGGCAAGCACTTTGTTCTCGGTATCCATATCGGAACAAGCCATACGGGTCGAGGCTACGTTGGCAAACGAAATCGAATTCTCCACCGCGGTATCGTGACGAATCTCGCCCGACAACCGGTTGCAACCCGAGTTACCGCTCACCCGATTGGCGGCAATTTCCAAGTTGAGCGACGGAACATTCTCCATACCGGCAGGCAAAGCGGTACCATTCACAGCCACTACCGTCCACTCGCCATTCAAGCGCGACAACGGCACGACCTCAAAATGTTTCTGCAACCGCATCACCGGCGACTTGCCTGCCCCATAGAGCAACAGATCCTTGCCCGAGAAGGCCATACTTCTTACCGAAGCCAGCGCATCGAGCACACTGCGCTCGGTATTCAAGTCGGGACAAGCCATCATCGTAGAAGCCATGTCGCCCAACACGATTTTGTTGGGACTCGAAAAATTCAAAGCCCCCATCAGACGGTTACAACCACTATAACCATAGATGCGGCTCTCCTTTACATCAAAGCCAATAAAAGGTTGCGACTCGGCCTGGACCGGTTTCCCCTGAATCTCTACAATGTTCCATTCCCCGGCAATATCGTTTTCGTTTACAGCCACAGCCTCCTTGGCCGTGTGGCACGATACCAATACGAGCGAGGCTGCAGCCATCGCTATCGATAACCATTTTGTTTTCATATTCTCTTTTTTAGTTTCTATTCTATATTTATTTCCCGACAACTCTCTTGCCGTTTTATAAAGTAAAACAAAGATAGGAGCCAATACTGCACCTTTTTATATTAAAAACATTTAAAAACCGAAGTTTCACTACATTTTTTGTCTCTCTCAGTAGGGGAACCGTACCCCCATTGCGTTTTAAGAATAACTTTACAGATGTTACAAATCATCTAAACAGACCTCGACAATGAAGAAGATTCTGTTCCTGACACTGGCTACCGTCACGCTCCTCATGAGTCTGGCGTGCCATCGACCAACCGCCCCGGCCGAGCAATCGGAGGAGCTACAAACGCTCCCATCGCAGCCCTTCAACGTAGAGGGACGCTTGATTATCGGGCATGAGGTAAGCTCGTTTGTAGCCGACGGCGACACTACCGAATATTGGGTAACCGATACTACCGGTATGTTGCAAGAGCTGTATCGCCAACCCGTGGGCGAACAAGCCAAGCCCTACACCCCGGTAAAGGTCGCACTGCAAGTGACCGACTGCGGGAAATCGACCGAAGGCTTCGCCGCCGAATACGATGGAGTCTATCGGGTAGAACAGATTATCAACATCGCCCCTCTGGCTCCATAAAGCCCAACTCAAAGGGGCGCACAAGAAGAAAATCCAATCCCCCTCTTTCCTAGATGAGAAGCGACGGACACCCATACTCCCACGGGGCCGTCGCTTCATTTTTTTGTTAAAGACTCACCACAATAGAGCCACCCTGCTCACCAGAGCGAGCAGCTCTCTTTGAATTATTTATCGTCGATGTGCGACGAAATCCGTTTCGTATTGTTGGCAATCGAAGCCAAGGCCCGATACAACTCGGCCAGGAGGCGTGCCGATACCACAATCAAGAAACCCATGATGGGATACACAATCACCATCACTATACCTGTCCCCAGCGGCAACAGGCTATTGATTACACTATCACCTCCGCCGAACAACATGAACAGCAGCGAGGCTACACAGCCCAATATACCGATATAGAAGCCCATCCACTCACCCAGAGTCTGGATAAAATGCGACACCATAGGAATGGCTACAAACTCATTCTTCTCGTGCAACATTTCTTTCAGTTTCTTCTGTCTGTTCATCCAAAGGAGGAAACTCATAGCGCCAAGGGCCAACAAAAGAATAAATACCAGCACAAAAGCAAAGATTGTCCCACCGGGCATATACTTAAATATTCCACCCTCAACAGATAAGAAAATTACCACAAAAGGGAAAAGCAGATTCAATGCGGCAATAGCAATGTATAGCCAGCGAAACGGTTCTCTGAAAAACGACCCGTTGTCGATATACCGCCATACAGGATCAAGGAATGATAATAACTTGTCATCCATAGTAAAAAATATTTTTATGCAGGCCTTCAATTTGTCCCTCAAGCATGCAAAAGAGGCCTTTTGCCTTTACATGCTCTCTTTATGATTAAATGGTGAGTATCGCAATAACTCGAATTTATATTCTCAAAATTTAACTACTCTATATTCAGGTAAACGGTATAATCCCAAAAGACTTAAAGCCCCCATCGATGATACCGATTCTCCTCTGAGTCTCTACAAATATAGTGAAAATCTTTTAAATCCAATGAATATATATTTTTTTCTTATAGTATCTTCCGCTTATTCCATACCCGATTTCAATAGTCATATCTCTGGCCTCGCATCGTGTGTGATATAAGATATATGTGATACCCATATAAAAAAGGAGCGCCGAAATTCGACACTCCCTCAATGCTTTCGTAGCGAGACCGGGGTATGATCCCGGGACCTTCCCGATTCTGCATCGGGACGCTCTAACCCTTCGCTATCAACTGCTCGATATACACTCGACTTTTCTTATCCTTAATCTCTCGTTCGCGACTAATAGCGGCTCTCTTTTCTGCATAGGACTCACTATATACCAACTCCCAGGGTCGGCCGCTCCGTGTACTCGGGGTCGCTCCTGCATTGTGCTTGCCCAACCGTCCGGCGATATCGTGGGTATAACCTACGTAATATCGGTCGCGGGTGCGTGAGTATATTATGTAAACGTAATCACTAGTGTCCGGAGAAAAATTCTCCGGACACTAGTGCTCTAACTCAATCGGACAAGTCCTCTTCCAGAGGGCGGATATCCGTGAAATTTATAATCAGCCGACAACTCCCGTTTGTGTTCCGGAGGCGGGTTCTGTCGAGCAACCTACTTTATGGTAAAATTTCTCCGGACAGCAGTGATACCGAAAATATAAATTGGTAGCAATGGAAGGACAACCGCTCCGATGGTGCGCATTACGATTTCCTTGAAGTCGTTCATCATATCCTTCAGCGCCGTGGTGTAGAGGCGCGACAGTCCGATGCCGACGGTGAACGCCAGAAACAGTGCCGTCATCACGTTCATCAGCGGTGGTATGCTGATGGTGAAGAACGGAGTGACACTGTTGTTTTGGCTCACTTCCTCAATCGGTATGCCCGTTGTTATCATGCCGGGGAACAAAGCCGCTCCGGTGAAATACAACAGGAAGCCGGAAAACAGTGTCGCGCAATAGGCAACGAGTGTGGTGACGAGCAGCATTTTTCCTGCCGACCGGCCGATGTCGGCAATGGCAGGAACCACCAGTCCCACTATAATAAGCGGAATGATAAATCCGAGAAATTCGCTGAACAGCGCATTGAAGGTGACGAAAACTCTCACCGCCCAGTCGGGCATATAGTTTCCGAATACGATTCCCAGCAGAATGGCTATCAGGATACGCGGCAGCAGTCCGATACGATGTTTTTTCAAAGATATAAGATTCCAGAAATTCATAGTGTGGAGTATTGTTATTGTGTAGATGCAAAGTTACATTTTCCCTTTAGTTCTGCAAGCGTTGAAGAAAGTTTTTGAAGTGTATTTTAAATAAGAGACCGGTCCAACTATTATTGGGCCGGTCTCTGTTTTATTCATCAAAGTTTGTTGTTCCCTTGATTATTTGCATTTTATTGTAATGCAACTTGTTGGGCAAAAACTTTTCCATTGCAGCTGATTTTGAATATATATATTCCAGTTGCACTATTATTGCTTATTGTAAAACTATTTGTTTTATTCTGTGCAGAATATACAATTTTTCCATCGAGGCTTATTAGTTGTACGTTGTCAGCTGAATATCCGTCAATCATGGAAACGTGTACCTCATTTCCTGATACATTATAATGAAAATACTTGTCAGTTTCAAGCATGTCTACTTTGGAGGTCGGTTCGAAGCGCGCTGAAATAGTCTCATAGAAAGTATTTACTGTAATAGTGTAAATGCCTTGTTTGTCACTATCAACAATCCATTTGGTGTCGTTTCCGCCGATTCTGAAACTTGTTGATTCGAGTATTTTTTCATTTTCAGTATATGGGTGTAGACTGTATGGATCCCAAGTTCTTTGTCCAAGAATTTTGAATTCGTTGCTTCCGACATTTTCAGGACGTATTTTTAATTCACCTGTGAATACAAACTGGTCTGGATTGTTGGTATCCTTTGTAAAAGGGATGGCAGAGTCAACATTCCAGCCGCATTCGGTTGCACCTCCTACGATATACAACATTTCCGGTGATTTGTATATTTCTGCATTTACTTCTTTTGCAGCCAGGTCTATTTTTATTTTATAAGCAGGATCTGCAACCATGACGTTCCATCCAGGTTGTTTTGAGTCTGTTGTTGTTGTCAGAGTTGTTTTGCCTGTAATGTCCATTGCTTCTTCAGAAGGAATGATATATTCTGTTGTTTCGTCTGGTGTCGGGGTTGTCATTATTTTAAGTTCTCCTTGCTGTAGTTCGCCGTTGTAAGCGAAATTGGCTACTCCATAAATTTTTGATAATTTTACAGTTCCTTCTGGAATAGCTGTTCCAGTTATCCATAATTCTTCCGGTATTTCGACATTGGCCTTTTCAACTACCATGGTAAGTTTCTTCAAATCGACGGTAACTGTATAAAACCCGGATTCTGATAACATGAATTTATGGTCATTGCCGCTTTCATTATATACGAGGTTATGAGATTTGCCGAGTTCAATAGGCTCATTTTCTGTTGGAGCATTAAAAGATGGTTGCCAAGTTCCCAAAGTGTTGATGAATTTGAAGTCACTTGCTTTCAACGGACCTGTCCAAGTGAAAATGGCGTTTTCTTCAGTTGTGGAAACCGGTGTCATGTATTCTGCCTTATTATTATCCCATCCGTTAGGTGCTGCACCTCCAATAAGATAGACTTGGGTGTAATTTTGGGCCGCTACTTTTAAGAAAAGTAAGGCAAGGATAAGCATTAGTGATATACGTTTCATAGCGTTAATTTTTAATAGTTAGTAAATGTGTTTTTGATTAAAATTATAAAGTCTTAAAGAATAATTTTTTGTGTTTGAATATGATTATCGTAAGTCAGTTGAACAATGCATAATCCGTCTGAAGGTATTGTTGATAAATCAAGCAGGATATTTCGGGCGTCTTTGAAATGGTCTGACAATAGGTTTTTTCCCATAACATCGAATAGACTTACGTGTATATTATTGCAATTTTTGTCGAGAGAAACTTGCATTTGTCGGCTATCGCTTGAGTAGGAAATGACAGCTTGTTTGGATTCCTTTATGTCGTTAATAGAACTCATGCCGTGTGTTACAACTATTTTTGTTTCCTGATCACATGCAATTTTAGGAAGGTAAATTATGGCTGTACGTTTTGCGCTGTCATATTTCCAAGTACCAGGCTTTTCATCGTTTGCATAAGTATATGTAAGGCCGTTGACAACTACATTCTCAGGCTTATTGACGGCTAATAATTCAATATCGTAGCTACGTTCATTAAGCATTCCGTTGAAATATCCTTCGATAGGGTGAATTGTATATATACCCTCATTCCCATTTTTTTCTTGGGTAATAGGTGTAAAGGTAAATGCTCCGTTTTCATAATTGTCATTATCATTTTCATCCTCGTAATAGCGTAATTCACCTTTTGAACCCGGGATGAATTTTAATATCAATTTGTCAGGACGGCTTTTCAAATCCATTAATTCGGGGAAATATGGAATGATGGCACCTTCTTTAATATAGTGAGGTATGTCACTTTGTGTAAATGTACGGGTATAAGACTGGTTACCTTCTAAGATTTCACCAGAACAAACTTCATACCATTTACCTTCTGGTAACCATATCGTTTTACTTATAGTTCCGTCTGCATCTGCAGCTTTTACAATTGGAGCTGCTAAAATATCATTACCAAACATATATTCATCATCGTGCTTATATGCTTCGTTGTTTTCTGGCCATTCATAATATAATGGACGGCAGAGGGAAATACCTGTGTCGTAGGAAACGCGTGCTTGTGTATATATATAGGGTACCATTGCGTATCTAAGTTTTACCGCTTCGCGCATTAATGGATAGTTGGGATATTTCCACATTCGGCGTTCGACGTCCGGATTGTTTGAACTATGTGTACGGATTATTGGGGAAAAAACACCAAATTGGATCCAGCGTAAAAATAACTCGGGATTGTTTTCTCCGTTTTGATGGTGTCCGCCTATATCATGACTCCAGTATCCGTAACCGACGTTGGAAGCTGTAGATGTGAAGTATGTTTCAAATTTTAGAGTTTCGAATGATGTGTGGGAGTCTCCTGAGAAACCTATCTGATAACGATGACTGCCCAATCCTCCCCAACGGTGGAAAATTATCGGACGGGCTTGTCCTTTTGCTTTCATGTCATTGTAAAATACATGATTGCACCAAAATGTGTTACTGAGTTTTTCTTCGTTTTCTGCAAGCAGCCATTGTTGCCAGTCAAGCCACCAAAAGTCAACTCCTATATTTTCATGTGGGCGGATTATGTTTTTAAAAAAGGCTTTATAAAAATCTTCATTTTCCAAATTCCATCGAATAGTACCATCTTCATTGATGATGCTGTCGGCAGTCAAATCCATACCTCTTGATTGAAGGTCATTGTAAAGTGCCTGATAATTATCTTCATAAGGGGCTATTCCATAAGCTGGGTGAAGGTTCAATGTGGCTTTAAGTTTCTTTTCGTGTAGCCAGTTTAACAATCCTTTAGGATCTGGAATCAAACGTGTGTTCCAACTCCATCCGGTCCATCCACCTTTTCCTCCGTCAAGTTCACTTCCTGAGTAGTGCCAATCCATGTCGATGACCATGACATCTTGCGGCAGGCCGTTTTCTTCCATTTCTAAAGTCAGATTCTTATAATCATCTGCACTATAGTCTTCATATTTTGAATACCAGTAACCGAATGCATACATTGGTGGCATAGGAATTTTTCCGGCTATGCGAGTGAAGTCATAAAGAGCTTTTTTGTAGTTGTGTCCATATCCCATGAAATACCAGTCCATTGCAGGCGGATCCTGACGTTGAGATACCCAGTCAACACCATCTTCACGCTTATCTAACATTAGGCTGATGCCTCCATCTGCTCGTTCAGCTGTCTCATCAATTACGTACCATCCCGAACGGGAAAGAAGTCCGTCTTCCATCTCCGCACGTTTGTTTTCTCCGTCGGCACCATCAAGCGTGCGCATTGTTCCCTTTAGGTTTAATGGGTCTTTTTTCCAAGGATACCAGACGACAGTCTGTCCATCCACCTCAAATGTAATTTTTAAATTTTTAGAGCTGGCTGGATTGAATGTGCCAGGAAAACTGTTTAAGCGATATTGTAATAATAGTTTTTCTGTTTTGATGTATAGGAATTCTTCGTCTTCCCATGTTTCATATTCTGGAACAGGTAAACGACGATTTATCACAGTAAATGAAGCACGGTCTTCAAAGATTTGTTTGTCACTCCATTCTATACGAATCATTTCAGGGGTTAGAATTGTAAAGCGCATATCCCCAGATCGGACAATAGCTTTTGGATCTGCTACAGGATTGTTCTCTGCTGCTAATATTTGCAGAAATGAAAGAATAAAAAATACACAGATAAGTAAAAGATTTTTCATGTTTTTAGTTTTTTGTTAGTGTTTAAAGTGATGTGTTTATGCAAATATAATTAGAGCAGAAAGGATTGTAAAACAAGAGTAGGAATAAAGTAGTAGAATTAAATGTTAATTACAAGATAAACAGTGAATTATGTTTTTAATTCATTATAAAAAGTAGAGTTCGGTTGCGTATTTATTGCGATTGTTTCTTTGAAAACATACGTAACAAACATTTTTGATTTAGTTGTTTGATTTTTTAGTTCTGCAAGCGTTAACGGCTGTGAAAACTTGCCGTGTCGGGTATTTTTTGCACACTTCTTGCCGGAGTGTGTTGCACACATGGAACGCAAATGTGTAATATAGAATAACTTATGCAATTTTTTTGCCCGAGCCGACTACAATCTGCGAAATTATTTCCTAATTTTGCGAGAGTCCTTAAGGAAAGGACGTGTAAAACCATTAAAAAAGAAACGCTATGAGTCATATTGAAGAAGTGGCAAACCGTCTTAAAGGTTTGCGCGACGCGCTGGGGCTGACGATTGCCGAAATGGCGTCGGCTTGCAGTGTGGACGAAGAACTATATCACTAGTGTCCGGAGAAAAATTCTCCGACAAGGGTTTAATTATTAAACATCAATAAGTTATAAGCATTAGAAAATTTTTCGATTAGAACATCAGTAACTTTGCGGTAGCCATCAA
>NZ_NFHZ01000011.1 GCF_002161555.1 Barnesiella sp. An55
CAGATTTAATGTTTGATTATGGTAGTTTCAAATGGTATCACTTAAAACAATAAGACATAGACAGTTATATACTTGTTGGGTACGTCTGCCTATGTCTTAAAATAAACCTCTTAGAGCCTACGCCTCCGAGGTTGAAATTCCCGTTTTTCGAAAAGGCGAGATAATCGTCGTAGCCGGGAATCTGGTACCCCGATGGAGCCATTTCGGTAGGAGGTAATGTCCCGAAGTTTTGAGCACTCGCGACAACTCCTTCGTGGTAGAATACAGTCCCGTCGTGCCGTAGGGGCAGCCCCTGTTTATTCCCGCCTTGATATTGATCGCCCAACAGCTTGAGCAGTTCATCCTCGGGGACCGAGGTCAGATAGGCGAGCAGGTCGTTGTGGGACGCCGGGTCGTTGGGTATGGTCACCTGGTCTTCAAACGATTTTACGTTTCCCCGCAGGTTATATTTGCACCACCAGGTCTCACCTATTTTCACTACGGGCAATCCCCAGTTTATCCTTCGAACGGTATAGACTTCTTTGTTCGATCCGTCTTCGTTCGAGATGACCAGCCGGCCTTCTTGAGCCCTTCCATCGGCTCGAGGGTCATTGGGTTTCCACCCTCCGACAATTCGATATTGCCTGCCCGAAGTTTCTGTCCGGGTGGTTGCCCCCGGTTCTGTTTCGGTAGCTTGCATCCATGCCGATTCGTCTGTATCGAATTCCACGTGAAGCATCTTGTTTGAAGGCAGAGTGATTATCCCCAATTCACCTTCGACGTATTCCTTGAAATCGCAGACAGCCTCTTCGTCAAAATGCATCAACCCTTCTACTCGTATGGGACTGGCCTCGACGACGAGAACGACTCGCCCCAGGTTGGTAGCTGCCTTGTTGTAAATATCCAAGTGAATCCTTTCGGCTATTCTGCCGGGCATACGCAAGCTGCTGCGAATGGAGACCTCGGCTATTTTTTCTAAAGTGGCTCTCCTTTTAGTTGAATTTCGAGCTACTTCTACGCCCGCGACAGAGCCGTCGATGGTCACCGTCGCACCAGCCTCGGCCAGCAGGGCCAGGGTGAAATCGCTCCCATGGTATGGAACAAAGACGGTATCTCTTGTCTCGTTCACTTTGACGCCCTCGGAGAATATGGAGTTTTCTACATCGACGAGTCCGCCGAGCGACGGAGTCGATTCAACCGATGCGCCCGTTCCCCAGCCTTCAGATTCTATAACGAGTTGCATTTCGGCTCCTTTCCCGTCTATTTTGAGGGTATATATTTCATTCCGCCGTATCGCCGATGGGAGTTTCGCTTTCAGCAAATGTAGCCCTCCACCGAACTGGATGGTCACCTCGACAAAAAGAGAATTGTTGCGCTGCTCTGTCAGATACAAAAGTGTTTCGCTCTTGTTCTCGAGAGGAGAGCCGGCATACTCTTTGGTAAAATCAACCCCCGAAGCCGATATGGACGTCTCGATATTCTCTCTGGGCATGGCATAGCCTTTATCGGCCAGGTTGTGGATGGTTACACGTTGGACCTGCACTCCTTTTTCAAGAGACTCGATATCGACTCTTGCCATGCTTCGTGTCATGGGGACGACGACCGAAGTCGAGCCTTCGAGTGTGGTCTTGCCGGTCATCAGTAAACCGTCGCCGGTCATCTCTTCGATACTCCCTTCGGTGGCGAGGAAGTCGTCCAGGGTCGAGCTCTTGGAAACAAGTGTTTCCACACCCTTCAAAGCACTCGAGTTGCTCAATATGTATAGCGTGCCCGAAAACGAGGAGGGGACAAAGGTATAGAGATTGGCGGTCCCGGCTTGCGAGGGTGTTATGACCTCTTCGAGTATGCCATTTACAAAACGGTATCCTGTTACATGATTGATTTTGGACTCATCGTCTGGTCCCGATGAACTTGCCGTAGCCAGCTTCACGGTTATCATTTGGGAATTTCCCGATTCCAAAGGACCGAGATTCTCGTGACATCCCGTGATGGTCAAAAGCATCGAGATGAACAGGAGTATGCAGGTAAAGATTCTTGTATTCATTTGATATCGGGTTATTAATATAGGTTCGGGTTTTTGCTGCTGTTGAGATAACTGGACGAGTCGATGGGCATGTCGGCCAGATGGTTGACATAAAAGTGGTTCATCAGCTCCTGTGCCCAGGGGCCATACGTGAAGGCGCTGCTGTGGCTGTATCCCATCACATGTCCCAGCTCGTGAAACATGATTTCGCAGGCATAGGTATTGGTGTAGTGGCTCAGCCAGCCTGTCTGCCATACGCCGTAGGAAGAACCTCCCCCCAGTCCGATAACACCGTTCCCCGGATATACCAGACCCACGTTCAGGGTGCGTTCCTGTCTCATCTGTCGCAATACGACATCGGGGCTCACCTTGTCGTTTACACCGCCGTTGCCATACAGTCGGTCTTCGTTGGCTCTCAATATCTCTTCATGCTCGGGCATATCGATCATGTAGGTAAAGTTCAGGAAGAATGCCACCGCTTCGCGACAGTGCACCGGTCTGATACCCATCCAGTTTCCTACGGGCCCTCCGTTGGGTTTCGTGGGATCTCCGTCGAACAGATGGAATCTTATATTCCAGCCGTGGATGATGCCTTGCAGTTTTTTCAGATAGGGGTCGCTGGACTCTATCTTGAATTCGATGCCTGAGAGATCATTGGCCTGCATCGCGGGGATCTTGACTATCTTTCCCGACTCGGCCCTGAAATACATCTCTTTTTCCGTCAGCGGAATATTTTCGTAGAAATCGGCAAATGCCGGTATGCTATCGAAATATGCCCAATCTACATATTCGTTCCCCGCAGCTGGGATGCGCGCTTTGACCAGCACCTGACTGAGGCTTCGCGGAGAATAGAACCGGGCATGAAACAGACCTTCATCGGTTATTGATAGCTGCAAAGGTCTGGTTGTATTGAAGTTACGCAATGATTTATCTGTATAGATAGTATGGGGCTCATCGTCTTGCAGAATGAGGCCATGTTGTCCTTCGGCATAAGCCCGGTTGGTAATGAACATGGTGCCTATTTCATCGTCGGGGTGGACCACGTCTATCTCGACTCGGCCCACGTAATTCCCCACGATAGAATCTAAATCAAAGGTATATGAGCGTTTGGTCGTGCTACCTCGATAATCTCGAGTAAGCATCGTTACATCGCCCTTGACCGAACGACCTTTGACGGTGGGCATAAATAGGTATTCGGTCTGTTCCGACATATCCAGGACCTTCATGGCTCCATTGCTTTCTCCCGACAACGTGCCCTCTCCCGACAGTTGAGTATAGAATCGGCTGCTTGAATTTAGCGTAATCGTGTTTGAGGTGACCGCTGTTCTGACGAAGGGATTGTTGTATGAAAAGACAAAATCCATTCGACCGACAATTCGGCGTTGCGTTATTCTCTCGGAAATCTCGGCTACCAGTTCGTTCCCGTATGGGGTGGATACCTTTCTTACGCTAAAAGGGGTTGCCGAATAGAAGTATTCACACGTCAAGGGTTTGGCCAGGTCTTCGGGAAACGAGAGCCACACTTCCGAGATATGGTTAATGCGGTGGATGGACGCTTGATCGGCTGTCATGTCGCCTTTCATCCCAAGAATAAGAATCCGATAAGAGCCTTCGTGCAATCCCTCTAAGCTCATGTTCGACGTGACTTTGTCGTATAACCCCTTTACGCCGTTCACCTTATTCCCGGCTTCATCGACTACCACAAACTCTACCTGGTCATAGTTCGACAAGGTCTGTCTCGTATCTTTGCTGGGGTGCGATGAACCCGATTGAGCCTGGCGATATGTCGGGGGATTATCCGCGGGTTGTTGCCCGACATACTCTTCGGGAACCAGCAGAAACGAAAAATCGCCAGATGTGTTTCCCGAAGGGATAGAATCCAGGTGATCTTCCTCTACACAGGCAGGAAGAAAAAAGATACTCATCAAAAGGATATAAATCGTAGCTCTCATGTCCACAGATGTTTTTATAAAATATATTTTGGCAAAAAAGGGGGATTAAACAGAACAAAATGGGTAAATTTGATCGTTAATAGGGCTGTGTGACTCCCTATTGGTGTGACTGTGAGGATGATTGTACCCGAAGATTGTTGAATCTCTTTTTGACCGGTGCAAAAGTATAGGATTGCATGACCATAATCGGTAACAATTGTTACGCGAGGTAAAAAATAGATGGAGTATTGAATTATATAATTGGCAGCAATGAGCGACGATATTTATGAAATGCCTTTGTTCAAAGGCGGTAACAGGGATACTATCGAAAAAATCATGCGCGATTTTCCCAGCCGGTATGTGCATTACAAAAAGGGCGATACCATTGCCATGCAGGGGAACGCGTGCCGTTCGCTATATATTTTGTGCGAGGGGAGTGTCTATGCAAAGATGATCAGTGAAGAGGGTAAAGAGCTTACATTGGATACCCTGTCGGCACCCGATGTGTTGGCCTCGGCCTTCATATTCAGTTCCGAAGGCGTATTCCCCGTTACGATATTGGCCAATAGTGATTGCAGCCTTTGGATAGTCAGCAAAGAGAGTCTCTTGAAAATCATCGAAGAAGATTCGTCGGTCTTGCGAAATTACCTGACGGTGATATCGGACCATAGCATGTTCTTGAGCAAACGGCTGAACGAGTTTGCCCTGCAAACACTCTCGTCGAGGATTATAAGCTACATCGAGAAAAACGGCTCCATACAGAATGTGCAAGAAGCTGCTTTTATTCTTGGGGTGGCCCGCCCCTCTCTTTCGAGAGTCATCTTGCAAATGCTCAATCGAGGGGTACTCAAAAGAGAAGACAAGGGCTATATCCTTTCTTGAGGGGATATCCTGTTAAAAAAAGTCCTTCTTGGTAAGGGCTCACTCTTTTATCACTCCTCCTCATAGGTGTCGGTGAGAGTGCGTATCCGTATTCGGGCGATATCGTCGGGGGTGATATGGGGACTTGTAATGGATACTACCTTGTGTTCACCCGGCAGCAGGTCGAAGAAGTTATCGGAAAAATCGGCCCCCTGGGTGGGGATTTCGATGAACACATCCTTGGCCAGACAGTCGGTCGTGAGAGTGAGGACGATGCCTTGAGGCGTCGTCTCGATGGCTTTTTTCAGATGAGGATGAGGCAGGACCAGCTCCTTGGGGACGGTCAGGAATTTGTGCCCGTCGAAGAGAGTCTTGCCGTCGTGGCATATCTGCAGGGTCATGACCACCTCACCGGCTCGATGGTTATCCAACAGATCGGCCAGGGCGAGGGTGATAAGCTTCTGGCTGGAGTTGGGTTGTATGGTGCGGATGAGGTCGATGGTCTTCAGCCGGGTGCCGTAGAAATCGTCGATGCCCACAATTATCTGTGCCTGGTCGAGTGGGTCGAGCCGGTCGGAGAGGACATAAATTGCGAGGCTGTCGCCTTGGATGCAGGGCGAGAGCATCAGGGGGGCAAAGGCGTCGCGAGCGTGGTAGTAGAGGGCCTTCTTGTTTTTGTAGTAGTCGATGGCCGACCACGAGATGGCGGGCCAACTGTCGTTGAGCTGCCAGTAGAGCGACCCCATGCACACGGGGCGTTGCCGGCGGTTGGTCTCTATGCCGTAGGCGATGCCGTGTCCCTGAAGTAGCAGTCCCAGATAGACGAAGTCGTCGAAGTTGCGGGGCATGCGGTAGTAGTTCTGCATATAGGTTTTTATCAAGTCGTTGCCGATGCTGCTCTTCTGCCGGTGGGTCATCACGTCGGAGTCGATGCTCAAGTCGGCGGGGCCGGCAAAGGTGCGCAGGGTTTTCATCTCGGGGAAAGACTCGAAGCCAAACTCGCTGACGAACCGTAGCTGGAGCGTGTCCATGGCGTCGAACATCTCCTCGCCATACCAGATGCCCCAGTAGTGTATGTCGCCCTGAGTCTGGGTAGCGGGCCGCCCCCAGTTGGCCGAGTCGGGCGAGGTGTGTATGTAGCTGCGTTGCGGGTCATACTTGCGCACACACTCGGCGAGCGTGTGGCGGAAGAGGGTGTCGTAGTCGTGTTGCATCTGCTCGAAGGTCTTGGCCGGATAGCGACGGTTCCAGCCCCAGTATTTGAATCCTTCGTGAATCTCGTTGTTGCCGCACCACAGCGCCAGCGAAGGGTGGTTGCGCAGCCGCTCGATGTTGTAGCGGGCCTCGTGGGCCACGTTGTCGAGAAAGGCCGGGTCGCCGGGATAGGCCGAGCAGGCAAACATGAAGTCCTGCCACACGAGTATGCCGTAGCGGTCGGCCAGGCGGTAGAAGAGGTCGTCTTCATACACTCCGCCGCCCCACACCCGCACCATGTTCATGTGCGACTCTTTCATGGCTCGGAACAGGCGTTCGTAGTCGTCGGGGGTGACACGGGAAAGGATGATATCCTGGGGTATGTAGTTGGTGCCCTTGGCAAACAGCGGTTGGCCGTTTACCCGGAAATAGAAGTTGCGGCCCAACTCGTCCCGCTCGTTGACAAATTCGATGGTGCGTATCCCCGTCTGGTATCGGCGCTGTGCCCAATATACTCCCTCTTTTATCAAGGAAACCTCTACGTCATACAGATGCGCTTCGCCCCAGCCGTTGGGTTGCCACAGCTTCGGGTGGCCGATTTCGGTAGGGAGGGTTACTCGGTTCTCACCCGGTTGCAGTGTGCAGGGGCGAGACGTTTGGGCGACCACCTTTTCCTCATGGGTAATAGAGATAAGCAGTTCGGTCGCGACGGGGCTGTCGGTTTCGTTGGCGACAAGCAGGTCGGTCGTGAGCGAAGCCCGGTCGTTGTCGATTCGTATCGTGCGGGTAAAGGCATCGTCGATGCGGCAACCGTTGTGGAACAACAGTTGCACGGGGCGCCAGATGCCGCAGCCTACCATGCGGATACCCCAGTCCCACCCGTAGTGATAGGGAGCCTTGCGGGCATAGGCACTCAAGTGGGGTGTGCTGCGGTCGTTGTCGGCCGGGTAGTCGATACCCGTCTGCTCATATAGAGGAACAACCGCCTTGAGGGGCGACGTAAATAGCACGGTGAGGGTATTCTCGCCCGGGACCATCAGCTCTTTTACCTCCTTCTCCCAAGCCACGAACATATTGTTGGTCTGCATCACCGGCTTGCCGTTGAGGAGTACTTGGGCAAACGTGTCGAACCCCTCGAAGATGAGGCGGGCATAGGGAAATCGGGCATACACCTCGGGCTCGATGGTAAAGGAGGTCGTGTAACACCAGTCCTTCTCTTCGACCCATTGGACCTTCTCCTCGTTCTTCCCGTAGAAGGGATCGTCGAGTAGTCCGTTGTGCAGCAGGTCGGCGTGGATGGTACCCGGTACAGTCGCCGGGTATGACCGGGTGTCTCCCGTTTGGGCGAAGCTCCAATCCCGGTCGAGCTTCATAACATACGTGTCGGTTGTATTGAACGAAAAGGTAAAAGGCATAGACAATAACAAAAACAAAAGGGATAAGACGATGCGGTTGTTCATGGTATGTTGTTCTATCTTCTACAAAGATATAAAAAAGACGAGCCCCGAAGCAAACGGGAAATGCAGTTTTCAAGTTCGATGAATAGAGATAATAAAAGTTGAAAGTAAAGAAATCAAGTCTTCTTGGATTTTTGGGGCCTTATTAAGTGGAATAAATTTCTTATTATGGAGTCAATGGATAATTGAGGAATAAACTTTAACTTTGTTGGAGACATTAACTCTTGAATGTATGACTTATTTTGAAAGGATAAAAGAATTAACATCGGGAATACCTGTTGAGCTTGTCGATTTTTCTCAAGAGAGAACACGGGCGAGTGCACCGACACAAGCATCGTCTAATTTTATTACAAATAAAGAGCAAGGCGATTGGGCAGAGAATCTTGTAATGAGAGCCATTAATAGCACATCTCAGAATTATGTGGCGGTTCATTATGGAAAGAATGATGATTTAGTCGCTGGAGATGAAGGATTTGATGCATTTTATGAGGAATTTCAAAATGAGTTGGATACTATAGGCAAACGTCCTGATTTGTTAATTTTTAGGAAGTCTGATTTTAGAACCGATTTGGGATTTGATATTAGTAGAATACCTCATGAAGAGATTGATGAGTATGTTAGAATGGCTGTAGCTGGGATAGAAGTGAGGTCGAGTGCATTTCTCATTGATAAGTATGAAGAGGCAATGACAAGAAAAACGGAGCAAAATATATCTCGAGCTATAGAGTTGAAGGAAGAGATATTGAATTCCTATTCAGGGTTATTAAATCATCCGTTGAGAGAGAAATATCGGGTAATCCTCAATTCAATAAATCGAGATACGATTCATGCTTGTGATTTTAAAGTCCCAGGATGGCGTTCATCGGCAGCATTAATTGAATTGAATGAGCGATTTAAAGAGTTAAAGTCTTGTATTAAAGAAATCCAAAAGAGAGATTATTTATCGATAACACCTAAGGTTGAGGATATTAAGGTCGTATATAAATGGATTGAAACGTTTAATGTACCTCACTATTATTTCCAGGTATTCTTTGATAAGGTATATGGAATCTCTTTCGAACAAATACTTCATATAATTTCTGATAGTGACAATGAAGGTGATATCTTTTCTATTGAACAAGACACGAAGAATCAAAATAAGACGACTATAAAAATTAAGTCGAAGGTTGGATATGAGATTGCTTATAAGGTAGATGAACCGAGTCATAATAGCGTTCGAAAGGAGATGAATCGAGGACGACTATTGTTTTATGTTTCTTTTCAAGGAGGAACGGCCTATCTAGATCTTGAGAATCTTAAAGCAATATTACATATCGAAAGCGAAGAATTTTAATGGATTTGACCAACCACATAGAATATAGTTATTCGACAAGTGTTAATCTTGAGCATAGGAAGCGATATGCTCAGTTTTTTACACCTGCAGAAGTGGCAGATGTCATGACTAATTGGTTGTTGGGAAATAAGAATCTAACAACTGTTTTGGAACCGGCATTTGGACTGGGTATATTTTCAAGGATCTTGCTTTCTAAAAAATCTGATTTGCAGATAACAGGTTGTGATGTCGATTGTATAATATATAAATGGGCCTCAGAACTGTTTAGACATAATTGCTCGGTTGATCTTGCTCTTCAAGATTATATTAATGAAGATTGGAATAAACAATATGATGGCATCATCTGTAATCCACCTTATCTGAAATTTCACGATTATGAAAATAAGAAAGTTATTCCTGTAATAAAGGATCGATTGGGTATCAATTTGAGAGGACAAACAAATTTATATGCGTTATTCTTGTTAAAATCGCTTAATCAGTTAAATTATAATGGGAGGTGTGCATATCTTGTTCCATCGGAATTCCTAAACTCTGATTATGGTGTTTTGGTGAAAGAACATTTGATTCAATCGGGGAAAATCAGACATATCATTATCTTTAATTTTAAGGAAAATGTTTTTGATGATGCATTGACAACATCGGCTATCTTATTATGTGCAAATGATGATAATTCTACTCAAATATCATTTTCTAATTTAAATGATATAATAGAGTTAGATAGAGTTAATCAAATTATTTTGTCTTATCCGTTAACTCAATATGCCGATTATACGTATAACATTAGTGATCTAAAGGCCGATGTTAAGTGGCGAAACTATTACCAACCACAATCGTTGCCTAAGTTTAAAAATTTAGTCTCTTTTGCTACTTATGGCAAAGTGATGAGGGGTATTGCAACAGGAGCCAATAGTTTTTTTTCATTCAATAAAACTAAGGCTCAATATTTCCAGATAGGACTTGATAATTTGCAGCCATGTATTTGTCATTCGACAGATATTTTAGGTTTATGCTTTACTCCCGAAGATTTTAGAAAACTTTTGGAGAATGATAAGAATGTGTATATTCTTAATCCAAATAATCAGACCAGAGGGCTTAAAACTTATATTGAATTGGGAGAAAGAGAGAAAGTTCATAAAGGATATTTGGTGTCGAAAAGGAATCCTTGGTATTCAATGGAAAAGAGGCTTCCATCTCCTATTTGGGTAAGTGTCTTTAATAGGACAGGATTAAGATTTGTGCGAAACGAAACTTCTACGCTTAATTTGACAACATTCCATTGTGTATATGTGAATAATAACCTTTTTGATGTTGATCCTGATTTATTGTTCGCATATTTAATCTCCGATACAGCAAAACAGTTGTTCTCTGTATCAAGACGTGAGTATGGTAATGGATTGAGTAAATTTGAACCTAATGATTTAAATAAATCTTATATGCTCGATATAGGCTCTTTGAATCAATATGATAAGAATAGATTGAGGGAAATATATCGTGAAAATAAGAAGAGTGACAATAGAACTTTTATTGAAGATATCGATACTATTTTGAATGATCACTTTTTGATTGGATAGATATTGGCAAGTTTATTTATTCCTTTTGGCGGATAGCCGAATACTGATATATAATTTTTTGAATAGAAGTTTGTAAAAAGGTTGCTTGGGAGTATTGAATTCCCTTGATTTTATGGATTTTCCGAAATAAGCCAGTATCTTTGATTTATTAAAGTATAAGGGAATGAAGACCAATAGAGAAGAGATTTTGCAGAGCGCATTGCAGTTGTTTATGTCGATGAACTACGAGCGGGTGAGCCTGCAAATGGTTACCCGTATGGTGGGACTGACCAAGACGGGTATTTTTAATTACTATCCTACCAAACTCGATTTGTTTGTAGCAGTGGCCGATAAATATCTGTTCAACGCACAAGACCCGAAACGTAAATATGAGGAGTCGGATGGTACGTTGTCCGATTTCATCGACAAATATGTGACCGGAGTAGAGCGTACGATGGCCGAGATTGTGCGGTTGGGTAATGTGCGTCAAGAGGCCATGCCCGGTCAGTCGGCCAATGCGGGATATTTCCACCTCTTCCAACAAGTGTTGTTCTACTATCCTGGAGGTAAGGCAAAACTGCATGCTTGGATCGAATCGGAGTATGACCATTGGCGGAGTGTTATTCGTCGGGCGATCGAGAGCGGAGAAAT
The DNA here is from genome assembly GCF_002161555.1 of Barnesiella sp. An55. Classification (GTDB taxonomy): domain Bacteria; phylum Bacteroidota; class Bacteroidia; order Bacteroidales; family Barnesiellaceae; genus Barnesiella; species Barnesiella merdipullorum. Next base: position 10,980 of record NZ_NFHZ01000011.1, read on the forward strand.
CAATCGGGAGACCGATGTTGAGGAGGCAGTGGCTCAGTTTCGCCTCACATTTGTGGGCATGTCGTTTGAAATGTCGTTTTATGAGGGCCTTGATATAAATCGCTTGTCTGCACATTTTCGGTATATTTACAATCAGTTGAAGCGTTAATAAAAAAAGAGTAGGGTAAAAAATAAAATATGACCAACCGGTCATATTTTATTTTTTTATGCTATATTTGCCCCTGTAAAAAATGACCAACCGGTAATATTTATGGAGCAGGAGCGATTTACAAGTATTCACAAGACTTTTAATTATACCCCCGGTAGCATCTTTACCAACCAGTGGTCCAATCTGGCATTCGGTATCGGCATGATTGTCGTGCCGGCCATCTGTCCTTTTGGACTTCGTATCCGTCGGTTGCATATTTTGTCACCGGCCGTACTTTCGACCATTCTCATTGTTGGGGGCATCGTGTTATTGGTATTTACCTGGTTGGCCATGCGCAAGGCCCGTGCTTTTATTCGCGAGGGGGCTACGATTAAGGTCGATGGTAATAGGGTTACCTACCCGACGGTAAAGTCGGGTAGGGTCGAGTATGATACCTTTTCCATCAGCGACATCGAGTATATCAAGTACGATGAGAAGGAGAACCAGTGCAAGGTGAGTTTGCCCGATCGATACCTGGTTTTCGAAATTCCCTATTTCGATTCGTGGGAGCAGTACGAAGAGTTTCGTGCTCTGCTCGGTTAGTATGACAACCAACTAAAACATCTATATCATGATTACAAAAGTTATGAGAATCGTAACAGCCGTGGCTATTGCCGTGGCCATGTTGTCGTCCTGCTCGTCGGGCAATGATTTGGGAATGGCTTCGGAAGAGGCTGTGGCCAAAGTGAAAGAACTCGTGAAAACTCATGTACCCGCCGATGCAAAAGTCTATCGGGTCGAGATGAACGAAGATCGTGGTGACCGCAAGCTCGAGAATGTGTTGAGCCAGGTAATCGTGTTTTATATTACTCCCGATAATAGCGATTATGTCTTGACTATTAACAAAGACGGTGGCGACTTCAAAGCCGATGAACCCTCGAAAAGTAATCGCCAGACATACGCTTATGAGCAGTCTGCCACGCTCGACCTGAATGTTATTGATGCCGCGAAATTGCAAAAGTGGGGCGAGGAGGGGAATAACCTGCTGCAGGCCGAGGAAGATGGCGACCAATATGAACTGAAATCGGTCGAAAACTACACCTTCTATACCTTACCCGTCGGGTTGAATAATGTGGAGCGTTGGAACAGAGACGAATCCTACAAGGCCGACAGCCAGAAGCAATATGCCTATTTCTCGCTGAACTACACGAAGAAAGGCGAGAAGACAGAGATGAATGGCCGATTACTCACAACCAACTACTACACCGTGCCATTCCAGGTGAACGAGGCCGGGCAGGTAGAGTTTGAGTAAAACGGATGTTGGGTGAAATTGCTCGGAGATAAAGCAGCAGTTACACCTTCGGTTTTGCCCAAACCCTTGCTCGACTGGGAGCATGAGAGCGCTTTGCCCTTGTGCCCCATGTTTGTTGCACCCTTTTCTTCCGAGACCAAGTCTCTTTTCCTTCGCCTCAAGGCTGAGGCGGCTTTCCGGCTGAGACGATATGACGAAGTCCGGGCCATTGCCGCCCGACTGGTTAGTAGATACCGGCACATCTGTGACCTCATTGAACAAATCGGCCATGACTGTCAAAGCCATTTATAAACTGTATGATTACAAGGCCTCCAGGAGGGAATTGCTGGAGGCTTTTGCCGAGTTCCCACTCGACAATCGGGACGACAATTGTTACAATCGCACGGCTTTGCATCTGGCTGCCGAGCAGGTCGATGTGAATCAATCCTGACGCCTGTAGATAAATAGCTACAACCGGTTGGGGGGACGTTTCCCCGGGGAGTGTCAATACTTAATCATAATCTTTTGAATCGACTCGCGATACTCCGATGGCGTTTTCCCTCGGTTCTTTTTGAAAATGCGGTTAAAGTTCGAGATGTTGTTGAAGCCACACAAGAAGGCGATTTCGCTAATCGAGTTCGTGGTTTCGAAAAGCATCTTGGTGGCATTGCTTATGCGTATGTCGTTGATGTAATCGACAATATTTCGGTTGGTACGTTTCTTGAAAAAGTGGCTGAGGGCCGAGTCGCTCATCGATACCAGTTCGGCAATATCGCATAGCTTGATGGGGTTCATGTAGTTGGCGTTGATATACTCGTTGATTTTGGCAATGCGGCGGCTTTTCGAGTCGCGCAGAATACTGTCGTTGTCGAATGTTCCGCTGGCCAGTATGCGCTGGCGGGGATTGGTCGATAGGTCGTAGAGCAAGGCAAAGAATTCGAGACATACGTTAAACCCCGTCATTTGAGTCATGGCGATAATTCTTTTGATGATATCGGAGTTGGGACTTTCGGTAAATTGAATACCTCGTCGCGACTTCTCGAGCATCTCTTTAATCGAGGCGAACATGCGTTTCTGGAGAATGGGGAAGGAGAGTAACTGCTCGTGAAACTGGATGGTGATGACGTGGTTGCTGTCTATGTTGTTCCCCTCCCATTTGTGGGGTACATTGGGGCCGGTGAGAACCAGATCTACTTCTTCGAAAGGTTCGATTGAGTCGCCTACAATGCGTCGCCCGAAATCCCACAGAACCAGGTTCAGCTCAAAATCGGAATGAAAGTGAATGGGATAGTTGAAATCGGCCTTCGGATGGTTGAGAATAATGAACAGGTCGTCTTCGTTAAGCGGTGTGATTTCGTGCTGTATATTTTTCATAATAGGAGCAGTTTGATGAGTAGGACAAATATATAAAATAATTTAGGTAATATCAATAATATATATGATGGATATTTAAAATTTTATATTGTAAATATCTGATATAATGATTTATAGAATGTATTATTGATACTATTTTGAAAAAATATGATAAAAAATTGCATTATGCGGTTCAATATAGTATATGTGTTTGACTAAAATGTATTAAGTATGGCGGGTTATTTGGCTTAAATTTGTCATAAAAAATAAATATCAAATAATTATGAAGTTGAAGAAGTACGAAGGCAATCCGATATTGTCGCCCAATCCTGAGAATTACTGGGAAAATTTGGTAGTATGTAACCCGGGTGTAATTTATGACCAAGGAGTTTTCCATATGCTATATAGAGCCGCCGGTGACGATATGGAGCACTTGGTGTATTTGGGGAAAGCCGAGAGTACCGATGGTATCCATTTCAAGAGAATTTCGAATGAGCCGGCCTTTGCTCCGGGGAAGAATTCGTTTGATGCCGGTTCGAACGAAGATCCTCGCATTGTCAAGATGGGAACCGAGTTTTTCATTACTTATGCTTTTCGTCCCTATTTTGCCGGGCAGTATTGGAAAAACGAATATGATAAGGTTGATGCCCCCGATCATGACCCCAACGTCCCGAAGTGTTTGCGTGAGAATATAAGCAATACGGCTCTGGCCGTTTCGAAAGATATGCGACATTTTAAAAAAGTTGGGCGCCTTACCGAGCCTTCGTTAGACGATAGAGATGTAATTTTGTTTCCTGAAAAGATAAATGGCAAATACTGGATGCTGCATCGTCCCAAGGATTATGTCAATGCCAATGGCGACTATGGTACCGACAATCCGTCGATCTGGATCAAAAGCTCCGACGATTTGATGATGTGGCACACCGAGAGTAAATTGTTGATGAAAGGAAAAGAAGATTGGGAAGTCAAGATTGGAGGTAATACTCCGCCAATCAAGACCGACGAGGGTTGGTTCCTTCTCTATCACGGAGTAGATAAGAATTTTACCTACCGGATAGGGGCGGCTATTCTCGATTTGAATGATCCCACGAAAGTGCTTTACAGAACCAAAGACTTTATACTCGAGCCCGAGACTTATGAAGAGACACAAGGTCTGTATCGCTGGGGTGTCGTATTCCCCACCGGAGCCGTGGTCAAGGATGGTATTCTTTATGTCTATTATGGAGCCTCCGATCAGTGGATCAATCTGGCCACCTGCAATTTTAAAGAGTTGATAGACTTTGTAAAATCAAATACCCGAAAGGAATAAATGAATTAATAAATTAATCCATGGAAGTGAATATATCCTATATCGATATAGCAGTCATTCTTCTTTTTGTCGTAGGCATCATCTGGTGGGCACTTAAAAACAGAAAGAACGGGAATGCCAGCGAGTATTTTCTGGCCGGGAAATCTCAAACCTGGTTTGTGGTAGGTTCTTCGTTGTTTGCTGCCAGTGTGAGCAGTTCGACCTTGATGGGCCATTCGGGCGAAGGATTTATCAGTGGGGTGGCGGTCTTTAACTACAATGTAGGCGCTATTTTCGTCATCATCTTTGTGTCGCTGTTTTTCCTGCCGTTCTATATCAAGTCGGGCATATACACGATACCCGAGTATTTGGGACGACGCTTCGACAACCGATCGCGCAAATATTTCTCGTTCATCACCATTATAGGCAATGTATTCCTGGATGCCGGCGCAGCCCTATATACGGGAGCCTTAATCTTGAAAATCATCTTCCCCGAGGTAGATATGATGTGGATTATCATAGGTATGGCCTTGATGGCCGGTACCTATACGATTATCGGTGGATTGTCGTCGGCGATTAATGCCGATATGATTCAGTCGGTTATTCTGATAGCCGGTTCGGTGTTGCTGTCGATTTTCTGCTTCAATTCGGTAGGCGGGTGGGACAACTTCGTGAACCATTTCCACGATGGTGTGTGGCTCAATTTGATACGCTCCAATACCGATACTACGGTACCCTGGTTCTCCATATTCCTGTCTATCCCCATTCTGGGATTCTACTTTTGGGGCAACAATCAGGTGATGGTGCAGCGGGTCATGTCGGCCAAGACGGTAAATGAGGGGCGGTTGGGGTTTCTGTTCGTCGCTTTCCTGTATGTATTCACCTTGTTTATCTTCATCACGCCGGGTATGGTGGGGCGCATGATCGACCTCTTTGGCGTGGGAGACGCCCTGCCCAACGAAATTATTGACGGCAATACGCTGCGCACGCAGTATGGAATCGATACCAACGAGGTGTATCCCCGTCTCATTCTGAGGTTGTTGCCTGTCGGTTTGATAGGAGTGATGATTGCTTGTATGGTGTCGGCGCTGACCTCGACCCTGAGCGCTACGTTGAGTTCGGTATCGACCCTGTTTACGATGGACTTCTATAAGTCGTGGCGACCCAATTCGTCGCCCAAGCATTTGGTGCGTGTGGGGCAGTGGACTTCGTTCATCGCTTTGGCCATTGCGGTAGCATGGGCTCCGCTCATTGGCAAGTTTGCTTCGCTGGTTGCCTATTATCAAGAGTTCTCGTCCTATCTGGCACCTCCCATTGTGGGTACTTTCCTGGTGGGGCTCTTCTGGAAAGGCTCTACCCGAAACGGTGCTTTTGCCGGTTTGATGTCGGGGTTGGCCATGTCGGCATTGATCATGATTTACAAATTCGGATTCGGTGGTGAGATTCCCTTCCATTTCCTGTTGTGGGTTCCTATTCTGTTGGTATTGAGTGTGCTCGTGAATGTGATTGTGAGCAAATGCGACAAGACCGAGCAGCGCGATATCGAAGCCTATACTTGGGATAAGACCGTTTGGCAAACCGATACCCAAGAACTCAAGACTGTGCCTTGGTATAAAAATTTCCGATACATCAGTATCGCTTTGATTATTATTGCATTGCTCGAATACTGGTGGTTCTTCTAATCGATTATTAACCCGTAAAATAAATCATTATGAAAAAAATCTTCAACTTATTGACGACTGCTTTGGTACTGACCTCATTTAGTGTCGGTGCGCAAACCTATGTGAATGAAATGACACAAGCCGAGGTAGAGCGTGATTGCTATATCGAAGGAGGTAGTGCCTTGTTCAACGACGAATCGGCAGTATATTACGACGACGGGAGTTATGTGCAGAAATCCTCTGCTTCGACTCCTACCTCTTTGATTTTTAACCGGGATATTTGGGGTAATAAGAACTTGACAGGCTTTATTGTCAATGCTTTGGTGCCTAACGACCGTATGGATTTCGATAAGTTCATAACCATCGAATACTCGACCGACGAGTTGAATTATCACGAGATTCCCGATATGAAGATTGAAAAATCGTATGACGCCGTGCAAGGCAGCAACTATTGGATCGATGTGTGGTATCAAGCTGCCCTGCCCGAGGGTGTGAAAGAGATTAAAGTGACGATGGTGGCTAATGAAGAGGTGGCCAACTGGATTCCCTGCTACCGTCGTACCGAGATTTTCTATGAAGGGGGTACTCCTTATGAGTATCAGAAACCTCCTTATCTGATGGTTGTTCCTACCGAATTTTCGGTCGATTTCGAAACTGAAAATTACAGTATCGACATGGCCGGTTCGCAAAATGCTACCTCGACCATCGAGGTAGTTGACAACCCTGTAAAAGACGCTGTTAACGGTAGTAACAAAGTGCTGAAGATTGTACAAGACCCCTCCGATTCGAACTGGGGATGGGAGAATGCCGACTGGTTTGGTGTAGCTGTCGGTTTACTCGATGGTGAAGACAATCAGTTGGTTGAGATTACCGAGGCCGATGGTCGTTACCTGCACTTCCAGATCTTGAGAGCCGAGAATTCCATTTTCGGTATGGAGACTTGGGGTGGCACCTGCACCTATAAGGACCAGGAGATTCACTTTACCGGTTCTGAAGGATGGCAAGAGATTGTAGTCGATTTGCAGGAGTTCATCGGAGCCTCCTTCAAGCAGTTCTATTTCTCGCCCAACGAGCGGTATGGAACCGACAATGTATCGGTGGCCGAGACGACCTACCTCGATAATATCTATATCTCGCCAGAGGCTGCCTCCTCGGCCATAGACGAGACGGTAGTTGCAACGGCAAAGGCCTGGGGTGGTAAAGGTATGCTCTATGTTGAGGGCGAAGCCGGCCATGTGACCATCTACTCGGTTGCAGGTGTAGAGATTGGAGCCTATGCCATGGACGGTTTCTTGCAAGTAGAACTCACTCCGGGTATCTATTTGGTAAAGAGTGGTAACACGGTTTCCAAAGTGATAGTATATTAAAAACAAGCAGTAGGCCATACGGTGTATGGGTAAAGGCTGTATGGCCTCTGTTTTAATCGACTTATTTTAATGTCATGAAAAGTAAAGTGTATTTATTAATAGTGGCCAGTCTCTTGATTGTGATCTTCTTCCCCGTTGGGCTATGGGCTCAAGATAACAGTCTTGTGGTTTCTGGTAGTGTCTCCAATGCCAGTCAAGAACCGTTGGTAGGTGTGAGTGTCCTTGTCAAGGAGACTCATGCAGGCACCATGACCGATGCCGACGGGCACTTCTCGATCAAGGCGGCCGAGGGGCAGAAGCTGGAGTTTCACTATATCGGGTACGAAACAAAGGTTGTCAAGGTGACTGGCAAGACGATGCTTGTCGTTTTGTCGGAGAATCAAGTAGAACTGGACGATGTGGTGGTAATCGGTTACGGTACGCAGAAGAAGAGCGACTTGACCGGTTCGCTGTCGTCGGTAAAAGGCGAGGATATCGTCAAGACAGGCGATGCCAACATTACCCAGTCGTTGCAAGGTAAGGCCGCCGGTGTTTATGTAACCTCCAACTCGGGAACCCCGGGAGCCGGTGCTACCGTGCGTATTCGTGGTTATGGATCTATCTCGACCGATTTGACCCCCCTCTATGTTGTGGACGGGCAACCTATGGAAGAGAGCAGTGTCAATGCCATTAACCCTATTGATATTGAGAATATCGAGATCTTGAAAGATGCATCGGCCACCGCCATTTACGGTTCGCGTGGTGCCAATGGTGTAGTTCTTATCACGACCAAAAAGGGGAAAGCCGGCAAGACCAATATCTCGTTTGATGCATCGTTTGGTTGGTCAAATGCGATCAATCGCATACACATGATGAGCAGTGACCAATTATATGGTTTCCTTCAAGAGGCTTATGAAAACGATGGGTTGCGTATGCCGCGTAACATTACCAGGCTCTATCACCTCGACGGTGAGGGGCTTGGCCCGCTCGACGAATATGGAGAGCCTACCGACATTAACGTGTATAACACCGATTGGTGGAAAGAGACCACTCAAACGGCTTTCAAGCATAGTTACAACCTGTCGGTCAGTGGGGGTACCGATAAACTCACCAGCCACTTCAGTATAGGCTATATGAATCAGGAGGGTATCATAAAGACTTCTGATTATGAGCGTATTACTCTGCGAACAAACAACGAATACAAGTTCAACAAGTGGATTACCATCGGGCAGACCCTGGGTGTGGCCTATGTAAAGAGCCACGACTTGAACACTCCCATCAATGAGATTCTGTTGCCCGACCCCTTCACCCCGATTTATGCCAAGGATGCCGACAAGCAAGATCCCAACTATGAGTACAACAAGTACATGGGTTCGCAATACAGCTACTACTCCAATCCGGTGGCCAAGCTCAACCGGCAGAAGAAAGAGCACATCAACCGCAACATCGACGGTACGGCCTATTTGAATATCAACCTGGGATTGAAAGGGTTGTATTTCAAAACCATGCTGGGTTTCGAACTTCCAGGATATACCTATACCGAGTTTAATCCTTTCTTCGACTTGCGACCCAACGATACACTCTATAACATGTGTACCAATCCCGAGAGCAAGTTCCTTTTGCAAAACAGTGTGACCAATACCTCGACGACCGAGTTGAATTATACGTTCCAGAATACGCTGAGCTACGACAATACGTTTGGCAAGCACTCGATTTCGGCCGTAGCTGGTTTCACCTGGGAGTCCTATACGGGTAATACCTTCACGGCCCAGCGCCTCAATACCCCCAGCAACTCCGAAGCCTTCCAGATTGTGGGTGCCGGTACCGAAGAGGGAACCTCCTCGGGCTACCGCTACGAGACCTACCTCATTTCATACCTTGGTCGTGTGAACTACAACTACGACAACCGTTACCTGGCTACGGTGAGTGTACGTGCCGACGGTTCTTCGAAGTTCGCTTCGGGCAATCGCTGGGGAACTTTCCCCTCCTTCTCGCTGGGCTGGCGCATCGACCAGGAAGAGTTCTTCAAGGATTGGAATCAAAATGCACTCAGCGCCGTGAAACTGCGTGGAGGCTGGGGCCAGATAGGTAACCAGAATATACCCTCCTATGCCTATGCCGATATTGTTTCGACCTACGACACTTGGGTGTATGGTTTCAACAGCGGGCAGAATATGCTCAAGGCCTATGCCTCTACTTCGAAAGGTAACAAGGATATCAAGTGGGAAACCGTAGAACAGGGTAACGTGGGTGTGGACCTGGGATTCTTCAAGAACTCTCTCACCTTGTCGGCCGATGCCTATATCAAGACCACCCGCGATATGTTGATGCAGAACCCGCTACCGAGCATGGCCGGTTATCCCACAACACCGTGGGTAAATGCCGGGTCGGTTGAGAACCGAGGCCTGGAGTTTTTGATCGGGTATCAGGGAAAAGTGGGAGACTTCCGCTATGCCGTGAGTGCCAACTTTACCTTCCAAAAGAATAAATTGGTCGAGACCGGTACGAACGACCCCATCTGGGGAAGCGTCTCCAAAAACGAGATTGGCGAGGAGTTCGGACGTTTCTATGGTTATGTATATGACGGAATATTCCAGTCGGAGGAAGAGGTGCTTGCCCATGTGGGTGCCGATGGCAAGACTCTGCTTCAGCCGATGGCCGAGCCGGGTGATGCCCGATTTAAAAATGTCAATGGCGACAATACCCTCGACAGTGACGACCGCGACTATATAGGTAATCCCAATCCCGACGTAATTTACGGTGGAAACATCGAGTTGGGATATAAGGGTCTCGACTTTGCCCTCTATTTCCAGGGCGTGGCCGGTAATGATATCTGGGTAGGGACCAAGGCCCTCATGCGGCAAACGAGTATGACCAACCTGTTGGCCGAGACCTATACCGATGCCTGGCGTAAACCCGGCGACAAGACCGATGTGTTTGGAATCACTCGCAAGGACGATAACGACAACTATCGCAACTCATCGTGGTATGTACAGGATGGTAGCTTCTGCAAAATCAAGTCGGTACAGTTGGGCTATACCTTCCCCAAGAAATGGATCGAGGCTACCAAGGTGGCCAGTTCTTTGCGCTTGTATGTAAGTGCCGAGAATCTCTTTACGATAACCAAATTCAAATATATGGATCCCGAGGTGCCCAACGGAAATGCTTTGGATATGGGTATAGAGAATCTGGGATATCCCAATCCGCGCACATTTACCGTAGGTGTTAATGTCCAATTTTAAACGATTACAGTCATGAAACTAAGATTAGGAATATTATATATTTTGTTGGGTTCGTTGTGTGTGCTCCCCTCGTGTACCGATGAGGATCTCGACACGACGATGTATGGAGGTCGAGAAGATACGGCGTTTTACAGCAATCTTGAGGAGATAAATCAAGCCTTGACCGCCTGCTACTTCTATATGAAAAACAGTTGGAACGATATGAGCCTCGAGCTCATGTTTATCAACGACTGCGCTTCGGACGATTGCGAGAAGGGCGGTGGTGGACTCACCGACAACGGCGATATTTACCAGCTCGAGACGTTCAATGTGTTTACGACCAACAGCAAGGTGAGTCAGTTTTGGGGTATGGCCTATTCGGCTATCTATCAAGTGAACACGTTGTTGGACAAGACTGCTGCATTTCGTGCTTCGCATACCGACCTGACCGAGGACGATCTTACTCTGCTCTCCCGCTATGAAAACGAGGCACGTTGGATTCGAGGTTTGTGGTATTTCAATCTGGCCTATCTGTGGGGCGATGTACCCTTGTTCCTGCATGCCGAGCAACCCGACGATATCTACAAGTCGCGCACGCCGGTGGCTCAAATCTGGGAGCAGGTGATTGCCGATTTTACAGCTGCTACGGCTCTTCCGAAACGGAGCGAATATCCGGCCGAGGACATGGGCCGCGTGACCAGTGGCGCCGCTTATGCCATGCTGGGTCGTACCTATTGGTATAAACGGGATTTCGAGAAAGCCTATGAGATGCTTCATATTTTGGTCGAGGGAGACCAAAAGGGAGAGTATGAGTTGGATCCCGATTTCGCTACCCAGTGGCTCAATCCCAATTCCAATACAAAGGAGTCGGTCTTTGAAATTCAGTATGTGACCAATGGCAAGAACTGGAACGAATCGACCGGATGGAACGGTGTGTGGTTTATCCCCAGCAGCGACGGTGGTTATGGTTTCCACGTGCCTACCCAACATCTGCTCGATGCCTTCGACCCCGAAGATCCGCGCATCACCTGGACCTTTGTTCGTCAAGGCGACCAGTTCGTGGGCAACGACTTCGAGACCAAAGACAACAACTACCCCAGCCGCTATTTCGACCGTAAGCATTTTGTTCCCATGAGCGAGACCATGAATGCGGCTTCGCCTGTATATCCCCAGGATACCGAGGCTACGGTATATGTCATTCGTTATGCCGATGTATTGTTGATGTATGCCGAGACCTGCTTGGAGAAGGGTGATCTCACGGGTGCCAAGAAATACCTGAACATGATTAGAAAACGGGCTCGCGAGTCCAGCCCGCTGGATCCGAAGCGTGTGGTTCAGAAATATGTGCCCGACACGAAGCCCACTTCGTTGCCCGATATCACATCGGATAACGTTGAGGAGGTGCGCCAGGCCATCTGGGACGAACGTCGATTCGAGTTTGCCTGCGAGGGTGTGCGCCGTCGCGATCTGATGCAGCAGGGCCGATATGGCGAAATCATGCAGGCTGTCTATGCCAACGGCTATGCGACCGAAGATGTCGATAAGGGACGCTATTATACCAAGGAGAAGGAGCTGTTCCCCATCCCCCAGAACGAGATTGACTTGAGTCGGGGAGCCTTGGTTCAGAATCCCGGGTATTAAAGATTGTTTAACCTCTTATATGGAGCCAGGAACATTTCCTGCCCATACAAGAAAAAAAGTCGCTTCTACCGATAGTCGCTCGAGAAATATGCGGGCATGACAAGATAGACACATTTAACGAATAACAGTTGCTAATTAAAGATAGATAGATTGTGAAGATGAGAAATTGGATATATGCGGTATTGCTCCTGGCCGGTCTGGTGGGTTGTACCACCGAGAAAACCGAGGTAAAAAACCCGATTGTGGTAGATACCGATTTTGTTTTGCAAGGGAACTATTACGGGGGAGCCATGCAGTGGGAACCTACCGATCGCGACTCGATGACCGAGGCTCAATGGGAGCGCCTTTTCAAGCGCGTGAAATTTATGAATCTGGGGTATATACGCTGCTGCATCATGCCCTATTATTACTGTTTTGGGTATGAAGGGCAGAATCCCATACTGCTTTGGAACATGGATTCGACCCGGGTCGATGCCCGGTGGTATGCCAATTCTCGCCGGTATATGAACGACCTGTACCGCCAGCTTCAGTTCTGTAAAGACAACCATATCGATGTGCTCTTGGGTGAATGGTGGAAACCGATGAATCCCAACTGGCAACAGACTGTCCCTGTCGATATGCCCAAATATACGATTGAACTCGACGACCCCCGGTATGCCGCGGCAGTTGCCACGATGGTCGAGCATCTGGTCAAGGAGAAGGGTTTCACCTGTATCAAACAGTTCAACCTGGGTAACGAGGTGAACCTCATGGCCAATGATCCCAAGAACGGCTATTCGTGGGAAAAGTGGAAACAGTCTATTCTCAACTTGCGGGCCGAGCTCGATAAACGCGGTCTCAACGATATTAAAATCGTGGGTCCCGACGGGGGGTACTGGGGGGTCGATGTATGGTTCAACAAGACGTTGAACGAGCTCGACAGCGTGGTGTCGGTAATCGACTATCACTGGTACATTAATAAAGATTGGACCTATACCAACCGGGTGGAAGACGAGACCCGCATGTTCCGCTTCTTCACGCAGATGCAAGATAGTAGCAAGGTGAATATTTGGGGCGAGATGGGTATCCGCGACGGGCACGATGAGGTCTTCGACCAGCATACACTCATTCACCAATGGTGGTATGGTACATTCGTGGCCGATGCCTTGATACAGACTTTGCGTTCGGGCTGGTCGGCTGCGGCAGCCTGGGGTATGGACGATGCCATGCACTACAAGGATAATCTTGATGAACAGAAACGCTGGGGTTTCTGGAACTCCATTGCCGAGCAGAAGAACAAACCCGAGGAGGCCAACATCCGTCCCTGGTTCTATACCTGGTCGTTGATGTCGCGCAATATTCCCAAGGGTTCCAAAATTTTATATTGCAACTCATATCGTACTCAGAATCTCAATTGTGTGGCGGCTCTCACCCCGGCGGGCGATTTGACGTTTGCTATTACCAATACGGCCGACTTTGCCCAAAGCGTAACTTTGCAGATTCCCACGGTGACCAATCGGCCCACGGTCAATAAATATGTCTATTTCGAAGACGACTATCCGGTCGATGCCGATGGATTCCCTGTGGCAAAGGAGGTGCTGAAGAGTGTCGATTTCACTCGTGGAGTGACTATCGATTTCCCGGCCAAGGGTTTTGTGATGCTCACGACCAACGGCGGGAGCCGTCCCGAGATTGTCAAGAACGACCGTTGCATGGTAGATCCCATGGAGGGTATCCAGCGCATGTATGATCACTCCGACAATCTGGGGATGAATAGCTTTGCCCGCTTTTACGACGAGTGTGGTGGCTCTACCCCCGATTTCCAATTCTTTAAAGTGCTGGAAGACCACGGTTCGATTCATCCTTCGACCAACGACGAAAGTGCCTATGTCACTTACAAGTTCGATGGGATGAACCATTTCGAAATCAAAGTGTCGGGTGTAGAGACCGTAGCCGACCGTTTCAAGGTCTATGCTTCGTCCGATAACAAGACGTGGCAACCTGTCGAGCTCGACTTTACCGAACCCGAGATGTCGGTTTGGCGATTTGTACATGCGACGATGACCCCCAAAGCTCCACTTGCAAATGTCAACTATTTGAAAATCGAGATGTTGCCGAAAGGCTATTTTGCCAACACCCGTATTCGTGAAGTGAAGATAGAGAAACGATAAAAAGGTGGTGCGACGATAGAGTTATTGCGGTAGGGAGAAGATACCGAATCTCACGCATGCGAGTCAATGCATTGTGGATATAAAGGTGGGTTTGGTATCTTCTTCTTTTCAAGAGAAATAGGAATGAATAAGGACCTGTTTTTTGACGCGTTGGACAAGAAGAACCAAAGCGGCACGCCCCCTTGTGGGAGTTGGAATTCCATTTGTGGGGAAAATTCGGAGAGGGTCGCTTCTGTGTAGGAACCGATTTTGAGAAACTGAGTCGGGGACAAAAGGAGCGGACCTTGGAAGAGAATGTCGATACAATGGCCGCTGTGTGCGAGCTGTTGTCGTTCTCGGCAGTGACCGCTCCCGGCGGTTACTGGGAGGTAGCTCCCGGTGTGCCGGCGTGGTATTATTTGCCCGAGGAGTATCGCTTACGGCAAATCGACCTGATGAAGAAGAGGTTGGGCGACGATGTGGCTATTGTGGTCAACGTGGGAGGTGTGATGGCCATGCCTGAGGCTCATGAGTATATGGACTTTTCGATAAAGCTGATGACCGAGCCCGACCAAATCGACGAGATAGCCCGTGCAAAGTTTCAGAATTCTCTGCCAGCCATCGACTGGTGCAGCGACCATGGGGTTGATGTGGTGCTTACGGCCTCCGATATTGCCGATGGTCATGGTCTCTACTTTTCGCCCGAGCAACTCGACCGCTTTGTTTTTCCCTATCTGTCCCGATGGGCCGACTATGCGCATGATCGGCATCTGCGGGCCATCATGCACACCGATGGCAATATCAATGCCGTGGTCGGGAAGATTGCCTCCAGTGGGGTCGATGCTCTTCAGGCTCTCGACAGTACCGCCCACATGGATATTGTGGATATTGCCAGGCGCTATCGCGACTTGTTGTGCGTGTGCGGCAACGTCGATTGTGGTTTGTTGCAACAGGCTTCGGCCGATGACGTCTATGCGGCCACGCTCGATTTGGTAGGACAGTTGCAGACCGCGCCCAACTTTGTACTGGGGGCCTCCAATGCATTGCAGGTAGAGGCTCCGGCCGAAAACTATCTGGCACTCGTGCGGGCCGCCCGCGACGGCAGTCGGCGAGACTTGTGTGAAAAGAAACAGTAGTAATAAATAATAGACAAATCTAATGAGAAAAACAGTATTTCTGCTCGTCATGTTGGCATGCACCCTGTGGGGATATGCGCGTGAGATTGTGAGCAACAGCGGGGAGACATTCCCCCAGAACAGCGATTATACCGTGGAGATAAACCGGGGCGATGGCAACTGGGAGACACTCATGTCGCACAATGCGATAGTTTTTTGGGGTACCCAGAATATGACCTTTGCCAAGTTCGAGGCCGACTTTACGACGCCTGTCGAGGTGCGGGTGACTCGCAACAGCGGTACATTCAATCGGGCCGAAATACGTCCGAAGTCCTATTTTATCGATTACCGTAAGCTCGACGATCGAACCCTTACCTTTACCCTCGACCGGCCCCGCAAGGTCTCGGTCGAGTTCGATGGTGATCGTTGGAACAATCTCTTCCTTTTTGCCGACGAGACCGACACCAATGTCCCCGATAAGAACGACGACCGTGTACTGTGGTATGGCCCGGGCGTACACGAGGTGGGTAAAATCGAATTGCAGAGCGGGCAGACTCTCTATCTGCACCCCGATGCGCTGGTCTATGGCTATATCGAGGCTAATGAGGCTCAAGGGGTACGCATCTGCGGCCGGGGTATTATCGACGGTTCGAAAGAGAATATGGACTATGGCGAAGGTAAGGTGCGTTACAGTCAGTTGTTGTTGGTCAACTGCAGCGATGTGACGGTCGAGGATCTCGTTTTTCGCAACACGCCTACCTGGAATATCGTGACCGTGGGCTGCGACAATATCCATTTCGACGGCATCAAGGAGATTGGGTCGAATGCCAACTCCGATGGTTTCGATATCGTGTCGTCGAGCAATATACTCATCGAGAATACCATGCAGCGTAACAAGGACGACAATATCTCGGTCAAGGCTATCGACCTGGAGGTCAATACCAGTGGACTGCTCGACGGCTTGCGAGGCAATAAAATCGAGCGGCTGAATGTGACCGAGAGTCACGACATACGCATGCGCAACTGTGTGCTGTGGGCCGATGAGGCACACAATATGCTCATCGGTCCCGATGTGAACGGCACCGCTGTGTCGGGCATCTATTTCGAGAATATCGACGTGTTGCAGAACCGGCAGAACGACGACGTATATCCCGGGGTGATGGCCGTGATGATTGCCGACCAAGGCACCTATTCCGATATTCACTGGAAAGACATTCGCGTCGAGGATATCGATGCGGGGCAGGTCATTTCGCTCACCTACCAGAATGCCTACGCTCCGTTGGGCTATGGCAAATCGCTGCGCAACGTGACTTTTGAAAACATTTCGTATATCGGTACCAAGGCCAGTCCCAGCCACATACTGGGCCTCGATGCCACTCACACGGTCGAGGGGGTAACCATTACCAACTACCGCATTAACGGGGTGCCCGCGACCGATGCCGAGTCGGCCAACCTCACCACCAACAGTTTTACAAGTGGCATTACCTTCGAAACCGGTACCAGCGACAATCCTACCGGCATGACCCCAATGAGCAGGTCGGTCGAGCAGCAGGCGTTGTATGGAACACCGCTGGAGTATGATTATTTTTTTTTTAGTGACCGCTTCTCCTATATAGACCCGTTACAGTCCATCCGGGTGGTGGCACTGCCTCAGTCGGGCTCTCTCGTGTTGTCGGGGCAGCCTGTCGCGCTTAATCAGGAAATCGGTGCCGGTGAGTTAGGGAACTTGCGTTATGAGTCCTCGACCGGATTTGTCGGGAGCGACTCCTGGAGTTGGGTTGGGGTGAGCAATGATGTCGAGTCTGCCCCGGCCACCATTTCGATAGTGGTTGAGAACAAATCGATTTTGTCAATGGCGATTGCTCGGGAGACGACGTTGGGTAACAACCTGAATAACTTCTATGAACGTTCGGCCAATCTCACCATCGACGGCAGCAATGCCAATCTGTTGGACGATTACGCTCGGGTGAACCGTACCTCCGATACCGAAGAATATGTGGTTGTGCGGGGAAGCGAGGCGTTCAGCACCTTTGACGTGTTGGTCTATGGGTATGGCCCTACGGGAGCCAAGGGGCTTTTGCGTTTCGAAGTATCGACCGACGGGTCGGTGTGGACCCCGGTGACCGTCAATGACGGCGTGGGTGAGCAAACCACCGAGACGAGTGGCTGGTATCGCAAGCATTTTATGCCTCAGACTCAGCTGCCTGAAGGTTCGCAATTTCTGAAAGCCATCTTTTTGCCCAGTGGTAACTCGTGGGGAACCCAGATGGCACGAATCGATTTGGGCACCATGCATTTGCAGAAAGAGGTCTCGATAGGGACACCACTCGACGAGGTTGGACTTGCCCCCGAGGCCGAAGTGACTTTGTCTGGTGGAACGGTCGAATATTTCCCGGTTGCATGGGACGGTGGAACGCCGGTCTATGAGCCGGATGTGGCTGGTGAGTATCGGTTTGCAGGAACTGTCGAGTTGCCGTTGGGGTATGCCTATACCGGGAATACCCAGGCTACTGCTATGATTCAAGTTTATGATATTACGCAAGGAGTCGCTCCGCTCGAGGGTACCGATGATTTTATGGCCCGAGATGACGAGGGACGCATCGTCTATACCGACGGAACGCCGGTGCCCGAGAGTATTACCGACTTTGCCGATAACAAGGCGGTGAAGATAGGCGAGAAGAGATATCTCTCGGTCGAGAATATCATGGGCGACGGGCCGGCTGCCACCGAGGGGTGGAAGCTTAAAGGAGAGGGACTGCAAGATCGTTATGCTCGTTTGCAACGAGCCAGCGAGTCGGCATCGAGTGTCACCTATGTGATACACGATACATACGGTCTCGAAGTCGAGATTCTGGGCGTGGCGGGACTGACCAACCTGAGCTCCTCTATTGAGATTGCCGAGACGGCCAACGGCACCGACTGGACTCCACTCGATTACCGTCTGGTCAATACGGGAGTTCTTACCGCCAACGGATATTATGCTTTGTACAAAGCTCAGGTTGTCTCTTTTTCGGCCGGGGCTCAACTGGTAAAAATCACGATGAGGAGTGGCGATGACAATTTGCCGTCGTGGGCTCCCCAAATCATAGCGGTGACGTCGCTCCCGGTAGAGAACGCCGTGGCGTGCGATCACGAGATGCTCTCCTATATGGGGCGCGTCGATCGAAGCGATGTCACGACACCCCGGTTTATCTGGACCGGTAGCGGGGTACGCACTCGCTTTTACGGGACCGAACTGACGGCTCTCTTCTCGGCTGAAAACGGAAAGGTAGCCGTGTGGGTAGATGGTGAGCGGCAAGGGGTAACCTCGGTGACTGCGGCCCAAGTTCCGGTATCGACCGGCGTGTGTGACGAAGGTTGGCACGAGGTGGTATTCCGCAAGGCCTCTCGGGTCGAGAACGGCGATTTGTATCTCTCGAAAATCATTTGTAACGGTGAGTTGGCTCTGCCCGAAGAGGCCGAGTTGAAACTCGAGTTCTATGGCAACTCGGTGGCCGAAGGATATGCAGCCGGAGCCATTGACGAGTCGCAGCGTAACAACGGACTGTATGACGACCACAGTTGTGCCTATCCCTGTCTGGTCTCCGAGATGTTGGGGGCCGACTATCATAACATCAGTATCAGTGGCATTGCCTTGACCGATGGTGCCGGATATCTGCCCTATGGCATGCAGTCGCGCTATCGGCTGCTCGATCCCGACGACGAATCGTCGCTTTGGGATTTCACCCGGTTTGTCCCCGATATCTGTGTGATGGCTTTGGGTATCAACGATACATATGCTCCGGGCAACGTCAACGGCCGCACCTGGCGCGAGAATTATCGGCAACTGGTACACGAGTTGAGAGAGCAGTACGGTACCGACACCCGGTTTGTCTTTATCGTGCCGCCCATGGTCGATGCCGATGCCGACGTGATTCAGTGGAACACGACGTTGGTCGAGACCCTGAAAGCCGAGGGGATAGATGCCTATCAATATATTTTTGAGTTGGGCAAGGTAAAAGATCATCCCATTGCCAGCGAACAGCAGACGATAGCCGAGGAGCTCTACCGTTTCCTCAATGAGCAGGTGATTGCCGACAAGCCTACGTCGATAGCCGATCTTCGTGAAGAGACGAGCCGTTACTCCCTGATCGGCAATAGTGTTTGCCTGGCTTTGGAGGAAGGCGATTGTGCCCGGTTGTACTCCATATCGGGCATGCTGCTTCGTACCGCCTCGGAGCCTGTGGTTTGGAGCGATTTGCCCCGGGGCTACTATGTGTTGCATATCGGCTGTAGCACCGGTGTGCAGGAGGTTGCCAAAATACAAATAAGATAGCCCGCTACCGGTTTGATACTTGGTGAAACTTTTCAATTGAGATAGATAAAGGCGACTCCCATTGCGGGAGCCGCCTTTATCATGGACGAAGTTATTGAATTGTGCGCAGTTATTGTTGGTTGAAGTTTTTGACCGCCTGGTAGAATGCGGCAATATTCTCGCGACTGACTCCCGGGGGTACATCACACCCGGTCGAGATGACAAAGTTGTCGCAATCGGCTGTAGCCGACAGCAGATTGGCTGTTTCGACATAAACCTGTTCGGGGGAGGCCGACTTGAACACCCCTACGGGGTCGAGATTACCCATGGCGATAAGGTCGTGGGGTACTTGTTTAAGCACTTCGACCATGTCGCACTTGTTGCCGAAATGGAGTGCCCGGGCCCCCGAGTCGATCATCGATTGGGTGCAATGACCGGTATTTCCGCAGTTGTGCAGGACGAACAGGAAATTGTCGTCTTGCACAGCCTCGACAATGGGTCGAATGTAGTGAGTCGAGTAGTGTGTAGCATCGTCGTTACTGAGCAGCCCGGCTGCCGGCTCGGCCATGATTACACCATCGACCCCGGTCTCTTTCAGGGCTTTGACGTATGAACCTATGAATCGGGCACATTTTTCCAGTAGGGCTTTGGCCAGTTCGGGCTCGACATAGATGGCCATCATGATTTCGGTCATGTCGTAAAGACGTCCGGCCAGAGAGTATGGCCCTATGCATCCGGCAAAGACAGGCCGGTCGTTGATGCGTTCGGCCGCAAGACGGTTGGCCTTGAGATATTGGGGTACACGGGCCGCCGTGAGATCGGGAATGGGCAGGTTTTCCACTTCGCTCATGTTGTGGAGCAGGCGTTCGGCCACGCTGGGCACGTCGTTGTCGGCAAAGTGTAGTTTGGCCCCGAAGGCTTCGGCCTCGACGGTGAGATCCATGATTACCGTAGCGGCATCGGATGGGGTAGCTTCGGCCAGGGCTACGATGGCATCGGCATGGGTTTGGCCGTCGGTGACGGCATCGTTTACGGTTTTGCCTATGATTTCAATGCCCGGGTGAGTCATGATGGGGATGGCCAGGCGGTGATTATGGTTGAGTTTGAGTTTCATGATTGAATCGTTTTTTAAGTCGTTTTTTGTAACAGTTTTCCAATTCGCAGAATTGGCATCCGTATTTGCGGGTATCGACGTGGAGACCCGAACCTATGACTCCACTGATAGACTTGATGGGGTACATCAGGGCACTGTCGTTGAGACGGATGCCGCAGACATCGGGAGGCAGCAGCGAGAAGAGTAGTTTCTGTTCGCTCACATGCCAGCCGCAATACCCTGGGCTGAAGCGGTTGGTATGGGGAATGTCGGGGAGTGTGGCTTCGACGAACTTCTCCATGAGGTCGCCCGTAGCTTCGGCAATGCAGCTACCCATCGAGTCCCACACAAACAGGGTGAGGGCATCGTCACTGTTGGCCAGTTGGTTATGAATCTCTTGATACTCCATACCGGCTGTGGCTGCGAAGAAGATGAATCGTTCGGAGTTTTTCAACAGCGTGGCGATGGTGCGGTTTACATGAAGTACGCAGGAGCCGCATATGATGCAATCCTGGTCGAGCTGCCCTTCCGAAATCTGGAAGTAGAACCGGGGCTTTACCGTCGTGTAGGCGGTGGTGAAGAGCTTATCGACCAATTGCCTTACAGGCTCATCGGGCAACTCCTTTCCGTATCCCATTTTGGTATATACAGCCTCTTTCGAGAGGTTCAGGTCTTTGAACTGTAAATGGTATTCCATCTCTTCTATTTGTTCAATAATTTACGGGCCAGGGTAACGGCAGCGTTGGCATTGTCGCTGTATCCGTCGGCTCCAATCTCCTCGGCAAATTTTTCGCTGAGTGGAGCTCCACCCACCATGATTTTCACGTCGTTGCGGATACCGGCCTTTTCGAAGGCTTTGATAACCTCTTTCATATAGACCATTGTGGTGGTGAGCAGCGCCGACATGCAGACGATGTTGGCTTTGTTCTCCTTGGCGGCCTGAACGAATTTTTCGTCAGAGACATCGACCCCAAGGTTAATGACTTCGAAGCCGCATCCCTCGAGCATCGAGCAGACGAGGTTTTTACCGATGTCGTGCAAGTCGCCCTTGACGGTACCGATTACCACTTTGCCAAGGCTTGTTACCTCTTTGTTTTGCTCCATATAGGGTTTGAGAAGTTCCAAGGCCCCTTTCATGGCCCGGGCGCTCATGAGCAGGTTGGGAACATAGGCTTTCCCGGCCTCGAACTGGGCTCCTATCTCCTCCATACCTTTGATGAGGTAGTCGCTGATGAGAGTCTGTGGATCGATGTTTTCTTGAAGAGCTTCGCGGGTGGTGCTTACCGCCAGTTCGAGATTGCCTTTGACGATAGCGTCATATAAGTTAGTCAGATTTACCATGATAGTTCTGTTTTTAATAGTTGATTATTTTATACGATTTATTTCCTATTCTCACGATATGAAATCCTTTCCCGGCCGGTATCGAGTAGCTGCCGTTTACGTTGGTTGCCGAGTGCAGCAGTTTTCCGTCGGGTGTAAAATGCGACACGGGTTGTCCCTCAAGGTGATCGATGAGGATGTATCCGTTGTCACACGATATTGATATTTTGTCGGCTGTGACATCGCTGACGCCCGAGACTTCGGTGTTGCTGAAGATGAAGTGGTCGAAGAACGAGGTGTCGAGCATGTTTAGCTGGTTGGCATAACCGATGTTGGGGTAGATATCGATGCTGGTGATTATCTGTCCAGCATAGTCGGAGAGATCTATCCCCGAGTTGAACCAGGTGCGCTTTTCGTTGCAGGAGAAGACGCCCGATACCTGTTCGCCCGAGAGGAAGTTGACCGTCACTTTCAAGTCGGCCTCACCCGTGTAACGGTAGTAGGAGAAGAAAAGATTGGGTTTGCTGGATGGAACCTGTACGAAGGGGTAGAGGCTCAGGTTGGCCGATAGCTTCTGGTCGGGATTGCTCGAGAGCAGGTTTATCTGTAAGGCCTGGTTACTGGAATTTTCGTCCTGCATTTTGGGGTTGGCGACAATCGATGTCGTTACCGAGGCACTTGCCGGGACAATTTGTACAAAAGAGTCGAGGTACTCAAAGTCGATGTCGAGTACTTGGCGGTATGATGAGTTCTCGTTTACAGCGACAGGCTGCAAATCGATAGGGTTGTTTTCTGTGGAGGATAGCGAAATGTTGTCAAAGATGAGCGACTCGGAGTCGAGCGTCGAAGGGGTCGGGTCGCGATAGGGATAGATGATGATATAGTCCAGAATCTTGCCGGCAAGGGGAGTCAGATTCAGTTGAACTTCTTTCCATTCCCGATGGGGAATTTCAAATTCGTAGCCCAGTAATTCATTCTCGCCTTCGATGTGGAGGGCGATAGCCACCTGAGCCGGGCGGCTGCGGTAGAGTTGGATGTTGAGAAAGGGTAACTCCTCGCCAAGGAGGACTTTGTTTAAGGGAACGATGGTGCTGAAACAATCGTTGGCGTTGTAGGTATCGTTGATAAGGATTTCGGAATAACCGGCATAGTTGCTGGTATTGGGGTCGCGTTTGCGGGGGTTAGAACCCACGTAGGTTCTAACCCCTTTGTTATAGTCGCCCAGCAGCATGTAGCCGCTTTGCGATTCAAAATCCAGAGTCAAAGTCGATTGGGTCGCGGCCGATTCGGAATCCAGCGGCTCGAGGGTGGTGATGAATACCCCCTCTTCGAGCGGTACTTCTATGGTTATGCCGCCCGAGAGAGTCGTGGTTGCTACCTCATAGGGCAGCGATAGCGCAGCTCCGTCGCCGCAGTTATTCCGGTTGAACCGATAGATATAGACCGGTTTGTCACATTCTACCTGGAAGGTAATCGATTGGGTTTGGCTTTGAGCATCCATGCGGCGGTTTACCACCACAAACGAGTAGTCGTCGGTACCGATGCGGGCGCCAAGTATGCGAATGTCTTTACGCCCCTCGAGTTCGCTCATCTTAAGTATTTTAGCTCCGCGGGGGAAGTAGCGGCACATCAGTTGCCAGGTGTAGTACCAGGGTCGCAAGGTCATGCCTCCATATGTGCCGGCATTGTTCCACATGCCGGCGTTCTTGTTCTGTTCCAAACCGTCGAGAGCCCAGGCCAAACCCGAGGCCATGCCCGAACGGGCCAACTGTATGCCGTAATCCCAAAATCCCAAGGCATATTCATAGGTGTCGATGCGACAGTGGGCGGGTGCGTCGGCTACGGGCCAGTCGATGAAGGGGACTCCGATGGGAGCCATCTCCGATACATGTACCGGTTTGTTGCTGTTGTCGTATTGCAGTATGTTGGCCAGGTTGCTGGCAAAGGTAGTCTCGATGGTGCGGTTGTAGAGCTGGTTGTGCGTGTCGTCGGGCGTGTCGTTCAGGTAGTTGTGAAAGTCGTAGGCCGACAGCTCTGCCGCATTGTATTGCGCCGGTTTCCATATCCAGTCGCTCCACGAGTCGGCCCCCGACAGGAAATTGGTAGGCAGTCCGCGTCGCTCCAGTTCGGCATGGAGTTTTTCGATCATTGTGCTCCATTCTTCAAAGGGAATACCCAACCCCAGCGGTTCGTTGGTGGGGGCATAACTGGTGATGATTTTATCGTATCCCTTTGTGCGGAACAGATATTCGATCAGGTCGGCTTGCAGTTGGGCACACTCGTCGGTGGTGTAGAACTCCTTCTGGTCCTCGCCGTTGTAGGCTACACCCCAAAAACCGCTCATCACTTTGATGTCGTGCTCTTTGTAGAGGTCCATGATTTTGAAGTAGGCCTGCATATATTTGCTGTCCCAGTTGTAGGTGCCGATGGGCAGTTTGTTGCCGGCATCGTCTTTGTTGAACCAGTCGCGAATGACGGGGAGCCGCACCAGCGAAGGCTTGATGGCCAGGATACGTTCCGAGGTGGTTTCCCACAACTCGTCGTCCCAGGGTTTGAAGGTGTTGCCGTCGCTTTCACGGGCAAATCCCCACTGGTTGTATCCGAATCCCTCCCAAGGGGTGGAGAGTTCCTCCTCGATGGTCGATTCGAAGGCTTGCAGGTGCGCCGGTACAATCCATGCTGCGATGGCAAGAGTAATAAAAATGGCTGTTCGTTTCATATGATATAACCGTGTTATGATTGTCGTTTCTCTATCTGAATCTCGGAGAGTGGCAGATTTTGGGGTTAACCTCGTTTTTCGTTGGCCCGAATCTGTTTCGCTGCATCAATCATGCCTCTGAACCCATCGACCGAGACATAGGAGGCGATGGAGTTGCCCGATCCCAATCCGTAGCCTTTGCACATGCGGCGGTATTCGGTGCCTCGCTCCAGCACCTGATCATAGACTGTCTGATAGGTGCCCAGCGAAAGCAGGTTCACGTCGAATCCACCGAACAGACCTATCTTGTCGTTGTATCGTTTGATCCATTCGTCGAAGGGGGCAATCTGGTCTTCGTTGCTGTGCTTGGCATCGATACCCAGGGCGATGATGTCGGGCATGATTTCGAATATGTTCCCGCAGCTGTGCATGAGGAATTTTTTGTGCCCTTGATGTACCAGGTCGATAACCCGCTTGGTCTGGGGCAGTATGTGGTTGATGATGGTCGAGGGCTCGAGCATGGTCGAGGTGCGGTGACCCAGGTCGTCGCCCATACGGAAGAAGACGAAGATATCGCTGTATTCGCGTATCATGCGGCTCCATAACTCGACATAGAGGTCGCCGATGCGGATGAAGAGGTCGCGAAAGAGGTCGGGGTCGATGTATTGCAGAATACAGAGGCTTTCGTAACCTACCAGGTCTTGAGCCGACTCGAATATGCCGTAGCCACAGCCGCCGTAGGCCTTCATGCCCGGGGGCAGCACTTTGCGTATGGCATCGAGTTTGGGTTTGTTGGCTTCCCAGAAACGGGAGGGAATCTCGTCGAAGGGGTATCGCTCGAAGTCGGCCCGAGTTTGAATAGGCCCCAGCTTGCCACCCATGATGGCACCGTGGTCGGGATAGACGTCGCAGATAGGTGCTTCGAAGTCAAAGGCATCGTAGGTATTGTCTTTCCAGAACTTCGTGACTTTCGTAAAGAAATATTCGGGATCGGTCTCCTGGTATCCGGCCAGTTGCTCACCGGTATATTTCTCTATGAATTCGGTGTCGATATGATGTTCATAAAGCGGCAGATATCCGGGGCGTCGGTTGTACAGAACCTCGAGAATGTTGTTTGCGTTTGGTTGAAATTGTTCCATAACTATGAGATTTAATCATTCCAGTGTGTGAGTCCGGCCCTGATGTTTTCGAGGGGCATATCGGGGCCTGCTTCGAATTGCCCGATGAGGCCGCCGTTTACCCACAACTTCTCTTTCATGGCGTGGACGGCCTCGATGACATCCTCGACACTGCCGTTGGGCAGAATGTGTTGGCGACATATCTCGCCCCAGTTGGTGATGCGCCCGTTGCACTTCTCGGCTACCTGGTCGAGCCCCATGCACCATACCTGGCTGTTGATGGCATCGACACCGATCTCTATGAGGTCGTCGTAGAGGTCGAGAATGTATCCGTCGCTGTGCATGAACACATATTTGCCGGCGGCATGAACCTTGTCGAAGAATCGTTTGTAGAGAGGCTTGTACTGTTTTCGCCAGGTATCGGGCGAGATGAGCAGCGAGCGTTGCGAACCCCAGTCATCGCCGAATATGATACCATCGACATCGAGCTTGAGCCACTCATCGACGTAGGTATTGTAGAAGTCTTCGACGATATCCATCAACTTGAAGTATTCGGGCGATTCGATTAGTGTGTCCATGAAGAGATTTTCGGTTCCACGAAGATATTGCATTCGCTCGAACAAACTGATCCAACCACCCAAAATAAATTTGTCTTTGTGCGTTTCGATAAACTGGCGGGTCTTGTCGAACCCTGCCACTCCCGAGAGGAAGAGCTC
Source organism: Barnesiella sp. An55 (assembly GCF_002161555.1). Taxonomy (GTDB): domain Bacteria; phylum Bacteroidota; class Bacteroidia; order Bacteroidales; family Barnesiellaceae; genus Barnesiella; species Barnesiella merdipullorum. Next base: position 37,391 of record NZ_NFHZ01000011.1, read on the forward strand.
CTTGGGGCTTTTGTAGTCCCATACCCGACTGAAGTCGGCAAAGGGATACTCTTTTACTTCGCCGATGATTCCGGCCTGGTGGTTTACCCAGGTCGAGCCCCAGCAGTCGGTATAGCTACCTACCTGGTAATGGCGGGGATCTTCGGTGGGGTCGTCGAATGGAGCCGACAGAATATCGAGGTCGCAGTCGGCAATTACTTCGTCGAGTGCCTCTCCATATTTGAGTCGGGTGGCCGGTAGCTGCCACAGGTTTACCGGCACCCATTCGGGGTTGTCGTGATGGAGAGTGCGTATTACATTTTCTTTTGCAGTCATCATGGTTTGAGTAGAGTATTATAAATTACACTTGAAAGCTTTGTTGTCTATCTGTATCAGATAATTCCCTTTGTCGAAATCGATGTTGGCGCAATCGGTCGATAGGGTGTCGCGATACAGCAGTCTCCCCCGGCAGGTCGAAGATATTGTCCTGGTGCCCTGAAGCATGGCGCTTGCTTTGAGTACGTTGGTTTTCATGATAGGGAGTATTAAGTTTTTTGTTTTATATCTTGTATGTTTTTATGCAAAGTTAGAGTAGGTATTTGAATTATAGTGATATAATCGAGTTAAAGGGTTGTACTTTTTTGAATAGTTTTTGGTCTTATGATGATAAATCCCTGCGCTTTCAAAATCATATTGTTTATGGTCAAAAAAGTATTTGAATGTAGGAGTATTATAGAGCCTTTTGTGAAAGGGAACTTTATAGTATCTTATAATGTATATAAGATGTTTGTTTATAATAGTCGGATTACTGTGTGCTTCTTTGAGTGGAATATGGGGATGTGAAATGAAATATATAATTTATTAAAATCACATTTATTTTAATCTTCTTGAGCCGATTTTTTGAAAGCTGAACTATTAAAATCGTTTTGTTTGAAATATTATTAAAACAATAACATTTATTTCTTATATTCATGTTATATATATACTTTTGATATGTGCTTATGATCGTTATGCAAAGGTGCGTATTTTAATAAAAGTGTTAGGTTAATAGGTAGATTTACACATTTTCACTATTCTGTAACTTTATAAGGAGTGCTATGAAATTTAGGTTTTTTACGACTTTGTTCTTGGTCGGGCTTAGTTCGACTTTGTTTGCCGATGAGTCTAAATTGACCATGGGTACCCAGATGGATTTGTTGAAAGCAGAAAATGGTATTTCAAAAGTCCGAAGTATCTCTCCTTCTCATCAAACGATTTCGGCGTTTATTCGCTATGCCGATGACTCGTGTTTGGATTCTTTGCGCTTATTGGGAGTTGATATCCGCACTCAAACTCGTAGTGTGGTTACGGCCACTATTCCGTTGGATCGGTTGGAGGATGTTACCGATCTCTCGGGGGTAGTTGCGGTGCAGGCTTCGCAGAGTGTCGATTATCAACTCGACTCGGCACGCATGGCCACGCGGGTGGATGATGTGCAGCAGGGTTTGGCTCCGCTCGAGACTCCTTTCCTGGGGAAGGGCGTGATTGTGGGTGTGGTCGATGGTGGATTGGATTTTACGCATCCGGCTTTTCGCACGAGCGATCGTTCGGCGTTGCGTCTGAAGCGGGTGTGGAACCAGAGTGCCACAACGGGTACCCCTCCCGAGGGTTTTTCGTATGGTGCCGAGTATGCGACCGAGGCCGATATTCTTGCGGCCGAGACCGATTTGAGCTATTGGTCTCACGGCAGTCATGTGATGAATATTGCAGCGGGTGCCGATATGGAGGATGGTAACAAGTATTATGGGGTGGCCCGGGAGGCCGACCTGGTGTTCTCGAACTTTCTGGACGAGAGCGCCGGTATTATCGATGCCATCAGCTATATTTTCAAGTATGCCGACAGTGTGGACAAACCGGCGGTTATCAACATGAGTCTGGGTACGCAGATGGGACCGCATGACGGGACTTCGCTGCTCGATGTGGCTGTCGATGAGATGGTGGGCCCCGGTCGTATCGTTGTGGGTGCCATGGGCAATGATGGCCAGGTCGAGGTGCATATCCAGAAAACTTTCACCGAGGAGGACAACACGATGTTGGCCGGCCTGGCTTTCAAGAGCGATACCCAGGGATATTGCCCGCTCGATATCTGGGGCGAGGTGGGCAAGACGCTTAAGGTCAATGTGGTGACGGTCGATAAGAGCACCGACAAAGTGGTGTATAAGAGCCGCACGTTCGATGCCTCGAATACCTATAAAGGCACGGTAACCTTGCAGTTACCCTATGACAAGTCGAGCGGTTCCTTCAGCATTACCACGGGCATCAGTCCGTTGAACGGGAAACCCAACGTGCGCATCGACCTGAGTATTGGCGATTTCTATCCCGAAAAGGCGATTGCCATTCTCGTAACGGGCGAGGCCGGTGAGACGGTGCATGCCTGGACGAGTTCGACCTATGCCGTCTTCCGCCAGCAAACCGCGTCGATGGATATTCCCGACCTTTACACTTCGCCCTCTGAAATTGGTGGAGTGGCCGAGGGTATCATCAGTGTAGGGGCGTTCACGACCAAGCAGAATGTGACTCTCGAGGATGGGTCGGTGACGACTTCGGAATATACGGTGGGTGCAGTCTCGCCCTTTTCCAACCGAGGCCCCACGGTCGATGGCCGCATGAAACCCGATGTGGTTGCTCCCGGCAGTCAGATTGTATCGGCGCTGAACAGTTTTGGCGGTTATTCCGAGGGGCTTGTGGCTACTCACACTTGGAATGGCAAGTCGTATTACTACGGCTCCATGCTGGGGACCTCGATGGCTGCGCCCCATGTAACGGGTGTCATTGCTACCTGGCTGGGGGCTTGCCCCACGTTGACCCCCGACGAGATCAGGGATGTCTTGAGCAAGACCGCCATACGCGATGAATACACGGGGGCCGAGCCCAACAATGTGAGCGGCTATGGCAAGATAGATGCCTATAACGGTTTGCTCGAGATTTTGCAAAACTACTCGTCGGTCGAGGATGTGGCAGATGATACCGATGAGGATATCATGTGCCGTATAGCCGACGGGCAGTTGCATGTGGTATCGTTGGGGCGGAGCCCGTTGGTAGGCGTTGCTGTCTATAATTTGGCAGGTGTGTGCGTGTTGAATCAGCGTTGCAGCCTGAGCCTGGGCGAGGAGTATATCGTGGATATGACCGCAGAACCCGTGGGCGTCTATATCGTGCGCGTGAGCACCGAAGATGGAGATAAGGTTTTCAAACTCAATAAATAACTTTTTATCAGTGATCATGAAGAAGATAGGATTTGCTTTGTTTAGTCTGGTGTTGTGTGTGCCGGGCTATTCGCAGACATTTAGTGGTGGGGAGGGTACCGAGGCCTCTCCTTACCAGATCAAAACGGTGGCCGACCTTACCGAGCTGGCCACGGTAGTAACAGGAGGCGATAATCTGGAGGGTAAGTACCTGAGGCTGGAGAACGATATTACCTATGCCTCGATCAACAAGTTTACGGTAATCGGTACCAATACCAAGAAATTCAATGGCTGTTTTGACGGTAACGGCCATACGATATCGGGATTGGTTTTCGATGGGAATACCTACCAGGGTTTTGTGGGATATGCCGATAAAGCGGCTGTCATCAAAAACTTGAATTTGGCATCGCCTACCCTTCAGTCAACGGGTGGATATGGCGGTTGTATCGTAGGCCGCAACGACGGACTGGTGGATAATTGCCAGGTGACCGATGCCGTGATTTCGATTTCGACGGGCGGATACAAAGGTGGTATTGCCGGGCAGTCGAACGGTACCGTGCAGAACTGTTCTTTCTCGGGGAGTATCACTACCCTGCAGTCGGCTGCCGGTATCGTGGGGCAGAACTATGGAAAGATTTTCGACTGTCACTCGTCGGCTACCATTGTGTCGCAGACCGAGAGCAGCTCATCTACCCACCTGGGCGGTATTGCCGGGGTATCGTTGGCCCTCAATACCGAGCCCGAGATTGTTGATTGCTACTTTACCGGAACAATCAACGGTGGGTATCAGAATAACTGCGGTGCAATCGTAGGCTCTTCGCGGGGAACCAATCTGACGCGTTGCTGGAGTGCCGCTTATGTGTCGGGCTCGGGTGTGTCGTCGCATTGCGGTGGTATCCTGGGTACGTTGGAGTCGGGCATCATCAAGGATTGCTATTCGGCCAGTACCCTCTACAACACGACATCGGCCAATGTGGGCGGTATCGCCGGATACTGTTCTCCCAAAGATGAGACGGTCCTCGAGAACTGTCTTGTCTATGGTCCCATCTTCAACTCGATACTGTTGCGTCAGGACGGTTGCGAGATGCTGGGTGTCCTTGAGAATGGTGAGGCTACCATTACCAACTGTTTCTTCGACGAACAGGTGTCGGGTAGTGGTTCTACCACCTGGAACAAGACAACCCGGGAACTGGCGAGTGCTACCCCGCTCACCGGTTTTGATGCCGATACGTGGAGTTTTGCCGATGGTCTGTATCCCCGGTTGACCAAGTTTGCCGACCTTGAGGTGGCCACGTTGTATGCCGTGCCCATCTATTTTGCCGAAGGGGAGACCGAGTCGAAGGTACAGTCCGATTTCGTGCTGGGCACCTATCCCGGTATGGAGAGTTCTGTTTCGGAGAGCGACCTCGTCGAGGTGCAAGGCAACAATGTGCTGGTAACCCGGGGCTCGGAACAGGAAGAGATTACCGTGACCTACTATCTGGGCGAGAGCATGAAGCGCAGCCTGGTCAAGATATATCCGTCGATTTTCACGGGAGCAGGTACCGAAGCCGATCCTTATCTCATTTCGTCGGTGGCCGATTTTAACAAGTTTGTAGCGGCTACCAACGAGCAGGGCCTCTGCTTCGAGGGCGACTACTTCAAACTGACAACCGATCTCGACTTGAACTATGCGGCATTTACGCCTGTCTCTTCGGCCGACGAGACGCTGGGATTTGCCGGAATCTTCGATGGCGACAATCACACCATCAACAATTTGGCCATCGACAACCTCACCACCCGCAAGTTAAATGTCGCTTTGTTCTGGCAGGTGACGAAAGATGGCGTGATCAAGAATCTGAAAATTGCCGACAATGCCCGGTTTAGTGTATATCGTAACTTTGCTCCGTTTGTGTGCACATTGTATGGCACGGTTGACAACTGCTACAACTATGCCTCGTTCTCACCTTCGGCCGGTTTTGCAGGCGGTATTGCCTATATAGTCGAGGAGACGGGTGTCGTTAAGAACTGTTTCAACGGTGGCGATATCGTGCTTGCCGACGATGCGACCAACGGCAGTGTGGGCGGTATCGTGGGGTCGAACTACGGAACCATCGAGAACTGTCTGAATGTGGGAAATGTCGAGGCTGCCATGTCGGGCTCGGAGAATGTGGGCGGTATCGCCTACTCCAACCGGGGCACGATAAAATCGGTCATGAATATGGGCCTCGTCAAAGGGGTTGAATCGGTAGGCGGTATCGCGGGCACAAGTGCGGGAACCATCGTCTCGTCTCTGTCGGTAGCTCCGGTTGTATCGACCGGAAATTACGATGGGGTAGGAGCCGTGGCCGGCAGTGTGGATACCGACGAATTGACCGAGGTTTACTACGACAGTCAAATCGCCATTTACGAAGGCGACGCACACAGCGCTATCGGGAAGAGTACGACCGAACTGACGAATCCTCAAACCTCGCTCTTTGCCGATGAGTCGGCCTGGACCCGCGTGTCGGGGCAATATCCCGTGCTGTCGCATTTTGCTAACGAGCCTCATGTACAGTTCCTGCTCAAACCCATTGTGGTGGCCGATAATGCACTGCGTACGCAAGTCGATTCGGAAATTGTTTTGCCCTCCGACGACAATATCTCGTGGACCCTGCAGGAGGGCGACGTGTTCAATATTGTCGGGGGCAAGGTCGAGATGACTGGTTCTTCGTCGTTTGCCGAAGATGTGCTCACCGGAACTCAAGGGTCATATCGTCGGGTTCTCCCCATATCGACCCTGGGTAATTTCCTCACCGGTAAGGGTACCGAAGCCGAGCCTTATCAGATTGCCACGGCAGCCGATTTGGCAAAACTGTCGAGCGAGGTGCTCAAGTCGAACAGCTCTTACAAGGGTTGCTACTTTAAGTTTATGGCCGATATCGATATGGCTGGCAGCTCGTTCAGCCCCATCGCTCCCGAGTCGGTGGCCAAATTTGAAGGTATTGTTCTGGGAAATGGCAAGACGATAAAATCGCTTAATATCGAGGATACCGAGAATAATTATGTGGGTCTGTTTGCTCGCTTGGGTGCAGCCGCTTCGCTCGATGGGCTTACCATCGATGAGGCTTCGTCGATCAAGGGAGTGAGCTATGTAGGAGCCTTTGCCGGTTTGTGCGAGGGTACAATCGAAAATTGCCACAACCTCGCCAGCGTGGCTGCAACCAAAGGGTATGTAGGCGGTATCACGGGTTCGGCTCAAGTGGGCTCGGCCTTGCGGAATTGCGTGAACGACGGGGCCGTGTCGGGTGCCGGTAACGTGGGCGGTATCGTAGGTTCTCTCGAGGATGTCGATTTGGGTGCCCTCGAGAATAATGGTAATGTCGCCTCGACTTCGAGCTACACAGGTGGTATTGTTGGCTATGTAAACGGTTATGCCAAAGGTGTCAACTGGATTAACCGCGGCAACATCTCGGGAACCTCCGAAACGGGAGGCCTGGTGGGCTATGCCTATAAGTCTTATGAGACGGGTTGCCTCGAGCTGGAGTCGTCGTTCAATGCCGGGTATGTGACTGGTAGCAAGACCAACCTGGGCGGCTTGATTGGCAAAGGTGATGCCAACGTGATTACCAAGTGCTTCAATACGGGCGATGTGGTCAATACGGACGAGAAGGTTTCGACCTCGGCCTGCGGTGCCGCCGGGCTCGTGGGCTATGGTATCCCGCAGATTACCGATAGCTACAATGCCGGTAATGTGTCGGCCGTCAATGGCGTGGGTGGCATCGTGGCTTATCCTTCGTCGTCCTATACGGCCTTTGCCTTTACCAATGTATATTCGGCTGGCAAGGTGGTTGCTACCGGCGAAACGTCGAAAAATGTGGGTGCTATCCTGGGCAAAGCCTCTTCGAAACTGACCCTGACTCAGGTGGCCTACGATGCCGATATCAACAAGGATATCCAGGCAATAGCCGGCGACGATGCCGATGCAATGCCCATGAAGACGGCTGTTCTCGTGCAGACCAATATGGGTGATAACTGGGTTTCCTATCCCAACCACTATCCTGTGCTTGCCGGGTTTGAGACCACTCCCGAGGCCTTGGTTTACAGTGCCGCAGTGGTTCTCGGCGAGGACGACAGCTACGAGCAGGTGACCAAGAATTTTGCCGTAGGTGTGCAAGGTGGTGTTACCTGGACGGGCGACGATGTGTTTACTTTTGACAATGGGTCGGTGGCCGTGAAGGCCGGAGCCCAGGGCAGCTATACCCTCACAGCCTCGTTGGATGGCGTGGAGAAAGAGGTAACCCTGGTATTGAACGTACCCGGTGGTTCGGGTGTGGAGTCGCTCGAGGCTGGCGAAGTTTCGGCCTATGCCGTAGCAGGAGGTGTCGTATTTACGACCGCTTGTGAATATGCCGTTTACAACACGAGTGGTGCACTGGTAGCTGTGGGCGAGACTCAGGCCGATGGCGAGTTTGTAGCACTTGAGGCTGGAGTATATGTCGTACGCATCGGCGATAAGGGAACCTTGGTGAAAGTAAATTGATTGGTGAAAGTAAATTGAAATGAATGATAGATAAAAGCCCGTTGTCGATAACGGGTAGTTGACTGTAAATAGACGAGAGGAGGTCTCAAGCGAGAGACCTCCTCTTTTTTTGTCGAGCCGGATGTTATGTTTGGAGCGAACCCTATTTTAAGCCTGTAGATAATATTCGGGCTCTCGGGGCGTTTATATAATATGTAATAACGATACTTGGTTTATGCAAAATATTTATGATCTCCGGCAAAAGGGGAAGTTGATTTTTCTGTTGATATCGGTGCTGCTGGTTGGCGGGGTGCTCTATGTGTCGAACGACCTGGTCGAGGACCTCTCGATCGAGGAGCGCAAGAAGATGGAGATTTGGGCCGAGGCAACTCGCGAGTTGGCCAGTGACAAGACCGAGATGAGCATGGAGCTTATCCTGAAGGTAATCCAGAGCAACACCTCGATTCCGGCCATCCTGGTCGATGAGAATGGCGAGATAAACCAGTATGTCAACCTGAATTTGCCCGAGTCGGATCCCGAGAAATATTTGCAGCGCAAGTTGGCCCGGCTGAAGGGTAGCTCGAACGTCATCGAAATCAACCTGGGCGATAACGAAAAGCAATACCTCTATTACGACGACTCCATCTTACTGAAGCGTCTCTCGTTCTATCCCTATGTGCAGTTGGGGGTGATGGTGCTGTTTGTACTCATCGTCTATTTTGCTCTCATCAGCACCAAGAAGGCCGAGCAGAACAAAGTGTGGGTGGGATTGTCGAAGGAGACGGCACACCAGTTGGGCACCCCCATCTCGTCGCTCATGGCCTGGATGGACCTGCTGGAAGCCTCGGGGGTGGACCCGTCGTTGTTGTCCGATATGAATAAAGATGTCAAGCGTCTCTCGGTCATTGCCGAGCGCTTCTCCAAGATAGGATCGAAGCCCGAGATGGAGCTGGTCTATGTCAACGAGGTGCTCGAGAACGCCACCGAATATATGCGCCGGCGAGTCTCCAACAAGGTGCAGATAACTACCCACCTCCCCTCGGATGCCGAAGGGGCCATGGTGTGTCTGCCGCTCTTTGAATGGGTCATCGAGAACCTGTGCAAAAATGCCGTCGATGCCATGAACGGCGAGGGGCGCATCGACGTGTATATGACCTCGGAGAAGCAGCAGATCTATATCGATATCAAGGATACGGGAAAAGGGATAGCCCGCAAAAACTTCAAGACCGTTTTCAACCCCGGCTATACGACCAAGAAACGTGGCTGGGGACTGGGACTCACGCTGGCCAAGCGTATCATCGAAGAGTATCACGAGGGGCGCATCTTTGTGAAAGAGTCGGAGGTAGGCAAGGGAACCACCTTCCGCATCGAGTTGAAGCGAGTGGCGTGAAACGGGTGTGGGCCGGGAGGTCGATTCGGGTTGTTTCGGGCTGTCCGTTTCGGCGGTAACGCCCTTGTCTTTGGTCGTGAAAATTTAAATATGAAATAAAAACTCCCGAAAAAATTGACAGATAACGATTATTTTTTATACCTTTGCGCAGTTTTAACGACAAATAGCATTGGGACGTTTTAGTGCTTATAAATTACCGCTCAAAAGCATGCCGATAGGTACTCAGGATTTTGAGTATATATTGGATAATGAGTTCTTTAAGAATATCGAAGGAGAAGATGTTCAAAAAGGGAAGGTAAATGTGAAGCTGACCGTGAAGCGGACTGCGGCTTCTTTTGAATTGGACTTCGATTTGGAAGGAGTGATTCAGATTCCGTGTGATCGCTGTCTCGACGACATGGATCACGAAGTGCAAACCCACGAGACGCTCTTCGTCAAATTCGGGACAGAATACAGCGAAGAGAGCGACAATGTGGTTGTCATTCCCGAGAGCGACGGGGAGTTGAACATCGCCTGGTTCTTGTATGAATTTGTGGCGTTGACCATTCCCTTGAAGCACGTTCACCCGGCCGGGAAGTGCAATAAGACGATGAGTGCTAAGTTGCGTAAACACCGAGCCCGTGCACTCGACGAGAGCGACGAGGAGGATATCGATTCGTTTGACGATGAAGATATCGCAGATGAAATCTCCGACGAAGGCGAGGCCATGACCGACCCTCGTTGGGACGAATTGAAGAAGATGATAGATAATAATTAAATAATAGAAAAATGGCACATCCTAAAAGAAAACAATCTAAAACGAGAACAGCCAAGAGAAGAACTCACGACAAAGCAGTAGCTCCTACTTTGGCAGTTTGCCCCAACTGTGGTGCTTGGCACGTATATCACACCGTATGTGGCGAGTGTGGTTATTACAGAGGAAAATTGGCAATCGAAAAAGAGGCAGCCGTCTAAGTTTTTCGATAAAGTATGTATGGCCCTAAGCGATTTAGGGCATTTTTTTCACACACTAAGCCAATTTTATAGTTATGAACGCTAAAATAACGGGAATAGCCTCGTATGTTCCTGATTATGTGCTCACCAACGATGAGTTGTCGCATATGGTCGATACCAACGACGAGTGGATTACCACTCGTGTGGGCATTAAGGAACGTAGAATTTTGAAAGGGGAGGGAACGGGGTCTTCCGATTTGGGCGAGAAAGCCGTTGCCGAGTTGTTGCGCAAGACCGGCGTGAAACCCGAAGAGGTAGATTTGCTCATCTGTGCAACCTCCAACCCCGACTATCGTTTCCCCTCTACGGCCTCGATCGTACTGGAGAAATTGGGAATAAAGACCGCCTATGGATATGACATCCAGGCTGCTTGCGCCGGCTTTATCGTAGCCCTGCAGTCGGGTGCTGCCTATATCAAGAGTGGTTTGTACAAACATGTAATCGTGCTGGCTGCCGAGAAGATGTCGTCGATGGTCAATTACAAAGACCGTTCGACTTGTCCTCTGTTTGGCGATGCCGCTGCCTGCGTGATGCTCGAGCCCACCGACGAACCGGTAGGTATCGTGGATGCCGTGCTGCACACCGACGGTATGGGGTTGCCCCACCTGTTGATGAAGGCCGGCGGAGCCGTACATCCGGCTTCGCACGAGACGGTCGATCGCGACGAGCACTATGTATATCAAGAGGGTCGCGCCGTGTATAAACACGCCGTAACCGATATGCTCACCTCGTCGGAGAGCGTGATGAACCGCAACGGTCTCACGGTCGATACGATCGATTACTTCATCCCGCACCAAGCCAATCTGCGCATCATCGAGGCTATCGCCGACCGCATGAAGTTGCCCGCAGAGAAGCTGCTGGTCAACATCCAGAAGTACGGAAACACGAGCGCAGCCTCCATCCCCTTGTGCATGGCCGAGTTTGAAAACAAATTCAAGACCGGCGACAAGCTGGTACTCACGGCCTTCGGTGCCGGGTTTACCTGGGGAGCTCTCTACCTCGTGTGGGGATACGACGCAAAATAAACGTGTTGAGAATAAGACAAAGACGCATCTTTTGTTGCAAAAGATGCGTCTTTTCTTGTCTTTGAACAAAAGCAGCCTGCGGTTGTTCGTCAGGTAGAATATTTTCACTACCTTTGGAGAAAATAGAATCTCCGATATATTGTCTTGCAGATTAACCGAATGGAACTATGCATAAAGCCGGTTTTGTAAATATTGTAGGAAATCCCAATGTGGGTAAATCTACACTGATGAATTCGTTGGTGGGAGAGCGCATCTCGATTATCACGTCGAAGGCCCAGACCACCCGTCACCGCATCATGGGTATCGTGAATACCGACGATATGCAAATCGTCTATTCCGACACGCCCGGGGTGCTCGTGCCCAACTACAAGTTGCAGGAGTCGATGCTCAACTTCTCGCAATCGGCGCTGGTCGATGCCGACATTCTGCTCTATGTGACCGATGTGGTGGAGACCCCCACCAAGAACCAGTCGTTTCTCGACAAGGTGGCTCAGGAGACGGTACCCGTGCTGGTCGTAATCAACAAAATAGACCTGTTGCAGGGTCAGGAGGCGCTCGAGTCGCTTGTAGAGGAGTGGAAACAACTGCTGCCGAAGGCCGAGGTGATACCCGTTTCGGCCCAATACAAATTCAATCTCGACTATCTGTTGAAGCGCATCCAGGAGCTGTTGCCCCCGTCGCCTCCCTTCTTCGACAAAGACGCCCTCACCGACAAGCCGGCCCGTTTCTTTGTGACCGAGATTATCAGAGAGAAGATTCTGCTCACCTACGACAAGGAGATACCCTATGCCTGCGAGGTGGCTGTCGAGCAATTCAAAGAGGAGGAGGGCCGCATACACATCATGGCGGTCATCTATGTCGAGCGCGATTCCCAAAAAGGCATCGTGATAGGCAAGGGCGGCTCGGCCTTGAAAAAGGTAGGCATGCTGGCCCGCAAAGACATAGAGGCATTTTTCGACAAGAAAGTATTTCTCGAGCTATATGTCAAGGTCGAGAAAGACTGGCGTAGCCGAGAGAATAAACTGAAAGGATTTGGGTATATGCCCGAGTAAACCCCCGAAGGGGCTGTGACAGCCTCGAAAAAAGAAAGAGAATTATGGGAAATATCGTAGCAATCGTAGGTCGCCCCAACGTAGGGAAATCGACCCTGTTTAACCGCCTGACGCAAACTCGCAAGGCCATCGTTAACGAAGAGGCCGGTACGACCCGCGACCGCCAGTACGGCAAGGTCGAGTGGTGCGGACAGGAGTTCTCCATTATCGACACCGGTGGATGGGTCGTTAATTCGGAAGATATTTTTGAGGAAGAGATCAACAAGCAGGTGGCTCTGGCTATTGAAGAGGCCGATGTCATCTTGTTTATGGTCGATGTCAAAACCGGTGCCGTGGATCTCGACGACCATGTGGCTGCCATCTTGCGCCGGTCGTCCAAACCGGTCATTCTGGTAGCCAACAAGGCCGATTCGAACGAGTGGCAGTACAATGCCGCCGAGTTCTATTCGTTCGGTCTGGGCGATCCCTTCTGTGTGTCGGCTGCCAGTGGTTCGGGCACGGGCGATCTGCTTGACGAAATCTTGAAACGCTTTACCAAGAAGTCGGAGCCCGAAATTGAAGAGAATATACCCCGCTTTGCCGTTGTGGGCCGACCCAATGCCGGCAAGTCGTCGATTATCAACGCCTTCATCGGTGAGGAGCGCTACATCGTGACCGATATCGCCGGCACCACCCGCGACTCTATCTATACCCGTTACGACAAGTTCGGTTTCGACTTCTACTTGGTCGATACCGCCGGTATCCGCAAGAAGGGCAAGGTGACCGAGGATCTCGAGTATTACTCGGTTATCCGGTCGATACGGGCCATCGAGGCTTCCGACGTCTGCATCCTCATGATCGATGCCACCCGGGGTATCGAGGGGCAAGACCTCAATATCTTCTCCCTGATACAGAAAAACAAAAAAGGTCTGGTGGTGTGTGTCAACAAGTGGGACCTGGTCGAGGACAAGTCGAACAAGGCGATACAGACCTTCGAGAATGCCATACGGGCACGCCTTGCGCCGTTTGTCGATTTCCCCATCGTCTATGCCTCGGCTCTGACCAAGCAACGCATCTTCAAGGTGCTCGAGAGTGCCGTGCAGGTCTATAAGAACCGCCAGCGCAAGATACCCACCTCGAAGCTCAACGAAGTGATGCTCAGTGCTATCGAGAACTATCCGCCCCCTGCACACAAGGGCAAGTATGTGAAGATAAAATATGTGACCATGTTGCGCGAGACCTATGTGCCCACGTTTGTCTTTTTCTGCAACCTGCCCCAGTGGGTGAAGGACCCCTACAAGCGTTATCTCGAGAACAAGATTCGCGAAACGTGGAACTTCAGCGGAACCCCCATCAATATCTTCATGCGTGAGAAATAACGAAAAGAACAATACTGTCTGTTTCAATGGCCGGCAAAAGTTGTCTATATTTGTAGAAACCTCGTCGGCGACGGTGTCGGGGCGGGGATAACCTTTTAATCCTTATGACCGTGAAGATGATTCAACCCCCCTTTTTAATTCCCGGCGACGGACTCGCTATTGTTTCGCCGGCCAGTATCATTAACCCCGATTATGTAAAAGGTGCCGTCAAGCGGCTCGAGAGTTGGCCGTTGGGCGTTTCGGTATCGCCGCACTGTCTGGGAAAGTCGGGAGCCTATGCGGGTACCATCGACGAGCGCATCGACGACTTTCGTCAAGCCCTATATACCCCCGAGGTGAAAGCCATTCTGTGTAGCCGGGGCGGTTATGGCTGCGTGCATCTGCTCGACCAGCTGGCCGACGACGTGGCTCACAACCCCAAGTGGATAATCGGGTTCAGCGATATCTCGGCCCTGCACGCCTTGTGTGTGAGTCGGGGCATCATGTCGCTGCACGCTCCCATGTGCAAACACCTTACGGCCGAACCGGCCGACGATCGCTGCACACAGTATCTGCGGCAGATTCTCTTCGGCGAGTTGCCTCATTATCACGAAAAGACTCACCCGCTGAACCGTTGCGGCGAAGCCCGGGCTATGCTGGTGGGCGGCAATATGGCCGTGCTTTGCGGGCTGATAGGGACCCCCTACGATGTCTTCCGCCCGGGCACGGTGCTCTTTATCGAAGATATTGCCGAGCCCCCCTACAAGATCGAGCGCATGCTCTACCAGTTGAAACTCTCGGGGCGGCTTGCTTCGCTGGCCGGGCTGATTGTGGGGCGCTTTACCGAGTACACCGAGAACCCGGGATTGGGCGGTACGCTCTATGAACTCATCTCGCAGATGGTCGAGGAGTATGACTACCCGGTATGCTTCGATTTCCCCGTAGGCCATGTCCCCGACAATCTGCCTCTCATCGAGGGGGCCGAGGTGACGTTTGCGGTAGGAAAACAGTCGGTGGAGCTCTCTTTTTGTATAAAATAGGCGGGATATTTGTGAGTTTTTGTCAGAATGATTACTTTTGAACATGATGAAAACGTTAAACCGTCAACTGGGGTATTTGATTCTGATTACAGGTCTGGTAGCCTGTTCTGCCAAGTCGGGAAAGAGTAACGAGGAGAAGACGGCCGACACGGTGTCGGTCGAGGTGCCCGCGTTCAATGCCGACAGTGCCTATGCCTATGTCGAACGCCAGGTCGAGTTTGGATACCGGGTACCCAACACGCCGGCCCATCGGGCCACGGCCGACTATCTGGCGGCCGAGCTGGCCCGCCACGGAGCCTCGGTCGAGGTACAGGAGGGCACCGTTACCGCCTACGACGGTACCGAACTTTCGATTCGCAACATCATCGGGTCGTTCTCGCCCGAGAAGAAAAATCGCATTTTGCTTTTTGCCCACTGGGATACCCGTCCCTATGCCGACAATGACGCCGACAAGAGCAAGCATCGCCAGCCCATAGCCGGGGCCGACGACGGTGCGAGCGGGGTGGGAGTGCTGCTCGAGATAGCCCGTCAGCTGGGACAGAAGTTGCCCGCTACGGGAGTCGATATCGCCTTCTTCGATGCCGAAGATTACGGAGCTCCCTACTGGAGCCACTCGAGCGACGAGGATACCTGGGCTTTGGGTACACAATATTGGACCCGCCGTCCGCACAAGCCCGGTTATCGGGCCCGTTTCGGTATCCTGCTCGATATGGTGGGAGGCTCGGGAGCCCGTTTCTGTCGCGAAATGTTTTCGGAGTACTACGCCTCGGGCATTGTGAAACAGGTGTGGGAGACCGCTGCCCGGTTGGGGTATGGCAACTATTTTGTGGACGAGAAGGGGGGCTATGTGACCGACGATCATGTGTATGTGAACCGGTATGGCATACCCAGTATCGACATCATTGCCTGCTCGAGCGAAACGGCCACGGGGTTCCCGCCCTACTGGCACACGGTGGACGACACGATGAAGAATATCGACCCCGCTACACTGAAGGCTGTGGGCCAAACCGTGCTGACGGTCATTTATGAAGAGTGATTTTAAAACCTACCTAATATGAAAAGTATCGACGAAATACAAGACGAGATTATAGACGAGTTCTCGGTCTTCGACGACTGGATGGATAAATATGCTTTACTTATCGAATTGGGCAACAGTCTGCCCCCGATTGAAGAGAAATACAAAACCAACGAGAATCTGATTGAAGGTTGCCAAAGCCGGGTGTGGCTGCAAGCCGACTATCGCGACGGTCGCATCTATTTCGAGGCCGAGAGCGATGCCATCATTGTGAAGGGCATTGTGTCGCTGCTGGTGCGGGTGCTCTCGGGGCGTACCCCCGACGAGATTCTCAACGCCAACCTCTACTTCATTGAGCGGATAGGCCTCACCGAACACTTGTCGCCCACACGTTCCAACGGGCTGCTGGCCATGGTCAAGCAGATGCGCATGTATGCATTGGCCTTTAAAGTGAAATCGGAAAACTGAGAAACCAGAGAATATTTATGAACAACTAACCCTAATATCTATGTTTGAATCTTTGAAAAGTTTTTGGCAAACCAACCAATCGCTGGCGATTTTGTTTGCCGTGTTGATTGTAGTAATCCCATTTTTGGTATTCTACATCGTAAAAGCAAGAAAAGAGCACCCCAAGGGGCTTATTGCTGCCGCTCTTGCCAATATGGGAGAACGTTTTGGCTACTATATCATGAATGCGGTACTGTTGCTTTTCTTGTGCTCTAAATTCGGTATCAGCGACGATGCGGCCGGTTGGATCTATGCCGTATTCTATTTCTTGATATATGTGCTGAGTCTGCCGGGTGGCATGATTGCCGACAGAACTCAAAAATACAAAGGGACTATTATTTCAGGTTTGCTGGTGATGGCGTTGGGTTACGGCCTGTTGTCTATACCTGTCTTTGCCGAAACGACAGGCACAATCTCGTGGGTGCTTGTATTCACTTGCGTGGCGTTGTTGTTTATCGCGTTTGGTAATGGGTTGTTCAAAGGCAACTTGCAGGCGATTGTAGGTCAGATGTATGACAACTTCGAGGCCGAGGCCGCCAAGAAAGGTCCGGATGCGTTGGCTGCCGCCAAGTCGAAACGCGACTCGGGCTTCCAGATTTTCTATGTCTTTATCAACATCGGAGGTGTGATTGCACCATTCGTGGCTCCTCTTTTGAGAGAGTTCTGGTTGAAGGCGCATCACCTTGCATACAATTCCGATCTGCCCCGTTTGTGCCACATGTTCAACGATAACGCAGGTGCGATGCCGGCTACCGATATGGCCAACTTGGTGGAACTTTCGAGTAAAGTGGGTCACACAGGTGCCGTGGACGCTGCGTTCTGTAATCAATATCTGGAGGTTTTCAACACGGGAGTCCATTTCTCTTTTATCGCTTCGGTGGTAGCCATGCTCATTTCGCTTGCCATATTCTTGGTTGTGAAGAACAAGCTTCCCAATCCGGCCAAGAAAGAAAAGAAAGCCGTTGAGGTGACGCAGGAAGAAAGAAATGCCGACGCAAAAGAAATCAAACAAAGATTGTATGCGCTGTTTGCAGTGCTTGGCGTGGCCGTATTCTTCTGGTTCTCGTTCCATCAGAACGGGCAATCCTTGTCGGTTTTCGCCCGCGACTTCGTGGCTACCGATTCTGTGGCTCCCGAAATCTGGCAATGTATCAATCCGTTCTTCGTAATTGTGCTGACCCCGATTATTATGTGGCTGTTTGGCGCTTTGGCGGCGAGAGGACGCAAAATATCTACACCCCGCAAGATTGCGATAGGTATGTTTATCACGGCTTGTGCCTACATCTTCTTGATGATTGTGGCTGTGGCCAATAATTATCCTTCGGGAACCGAGTTCAAGAGTTTGAGCGACGCTGCAAAACTGGCGATGAAGTCAAGTCCGTATGTTTTGATTCTGACCTATTTCTTCTTGACTGTGGCAGAGTTGTTTATTTCTCCTCTTGGACTTTCGTTCGTGTCGAAGGTTGCTCCCAAACATCTTCAAGGTATATGCCAGGGACTTTGGTTGACGGCGACCGCTATCGGCAACTTGTTCATTGCGCTTGGTGTGACAATGCTGAACGAGTTTCCGCAGCAATGGATGTGCTGGGCGGTATTCGCAGGATTCTGCCTGATATCGATGGGCGTGATGCTGGGTATGCTCAAATGGCTGGAGCGGGTGGCCGAATAGGGCGCTGCTCATAGCACCATATAACAGAAGGCCCCCGGGACTACTCCCGGGGGCCTTCTGTCGTGTTATGCATTCTTGCGCATTCTGAATTTCAGGGGGGATATCCCGTTTTTCTTGACAAAGAATTTGCCGAATACCGACTGGTCCGAGAAGCCCAGTTGCGAGGCAATCTCTTTGATGTCGAGATCGGTGCAGTCGAGCAGACGGCGGGCGTCGGCGCTGATGAGTTCCGAGATGTGGAATCGCACGGTTTTGCCCGTTGTTTTTTTGACAATTCGCGAGAGATAGGCGGTCGAGATGTTCAGCTCGTCGGCATAGAAGCCTATGTCGTGGTGCTGCTTGTAGTTGTCCATCAACAGTTTTCTGAATCGGCGGAATATCTCGCCCGACCGTTTTATATAGGTGGGCATGTGCCGGTTGCTTTGCCCGAAGGAATCGGCCACTTGCAATAGCAGTAGGCTGCACAAGTGCCTGGCGATGCCGTTCATGTAGAGCTTGAAGCCTTTGAGCTCGCTGGTAAAGAGGGCAAAGGTTTGCAGCAGATAACGGCTCTTCTCGGGTTTGAGAGAGAGGAGAGGCAGGCGGTCGCTACGGATAAACTCGGAGAGTTGGTTATAGAGGGGTTGGCCGCCGGGCAGACTGTCGAAGTACTCGGGCACGAGGTAAATCGCAGCAAATTCAAAGTCGGTGCTCATCTCGTGTAGTGTAGCTGTGAGGCTTGGGGTGAAGATGACCAGCTCCTCTTTCTTCAGTCGGTAACAGCGATGGGTGTCGGAGAGTAAGGCTGTTCCATTTTTGACGAAAATAAAAAAGAATCCTTTGGCTATGGTTATCGTGTCGAGGCTCGAAAAACCCGCTCCATCGCCGTAGGAACCCGCATTAGGTATCTTGTACAAGATCTCGAGAAGCGCAATATTCATGCTCCGTTTTTTCTTTCAAAGGTAAGAATTGTTTCGTTTTTAACCAAGGTTGGTTTTTCTTTTATGAGTGGGAATCCAAAAAATGGAGAGAACTTTGCACCGGTTTTTAAAAGGTATTATAAAATTATGATGAATGTTTATTTGTTGAGGCGTTATTTGTTGTTTGTCGTTTCTCTGTTTGTCAACGCCTTGGGTATCGATTTCATTACGAAAGCTTTGTTGGGAACCTCACCCATTACCAGTGTCAATTATGTGTTGAGTCTGTTTACTCCGCTCACGATGGGGCAGTGGACGATTATTGTTAATATTCTGTTTCTGTTATTTGAATTGCCGTTTATGACACGCGAATCGCTTAAGGAAGAGATGCGTCCCTATATCATGCAGATACCTATTTCGCTCGGGTTCGGTATCTTTATCGACTGGGCCATGAATATGCTGTTTTGGGTTGCTCCTGTTAATCTTGTGCAGCAGTTGGTCTATCTCTTCATCGGGTGCTGTGTGTTGGCCGTGGGGATAGCCCTCGAGATGAAGGTGAATGTGGCCATGACGGCCGGCGAGTTCTTTGTCAAGACGATTGCCCAGCGGTTGAGCCGCCCCTTTGGTTCTGTGAAGTTAGGCTTTGATGTGTCGCTGGTGTTGATGGCTTGTGCCATGTCGTTTATCTTCTCCTCGACCATTACCGGTGTAGGGTTGGGGACTGTGGTTTCGGCTTTGCTGGTAGGGCCTATCGTGCATGTGGTGAGCCCCTTCTACCGTGTGCTCGACCGGTGGTTGCTTTCGCCCGCAGCTTGACCCGAAAATTAGAAAATAGAGAGTTGCCGCTCGAGCAACTGAAACGATAGCCTGTGATAAGGCGAAGGCCCGTATTGAGCAATGGCAGCTCGATGAGCTTTGGTGGGATACCCCTTGTTTGACTTCCAGTCATACATGGGGTATTTTTCGTGCAGCTCGTTCATGTAATCGTCGCGGTAGGTTTTGGCCAGCACCGAAGCTGCTGCGATGGCTTCGTATTTGCCGTCGCCCTTTACCACGCAGGTGTGGGCGATGCCGGGATAGGGCTTGAAGCGGTTGCCGTCGATGAGCAGGTGCTGCGGGACGACCCGTAGTTGCTCTATGGCCCGGTGCATGGCCAGGAACGAGGCATTGAGTATGTTGATGCGATCGATTTCCTGGGGAGAGACAATGCCTACGGCCCAGGCCAGAGCCGACTCTTCGATGAGGGGGCGCAGGGCGTAGCGTTGTTTCTCGGTGAGTTGTTTCGAGTCGTTGAGCAGTTCGTTGCGGAAGTCGGGCGGCAATACGACGGCCGCCGCATAAACGGCACCGGCCAGACAGCCGCGACCTGCCTCGTCGCAGCCGGCTTCGACCACTCCGCTATTCATGTAGGGCAACAGCATAATTTCCCGTTCTCCTTATTTGCCTAACTGGCGGATGGCCCCGGTTTGGGGATAGAAGGTGGCGCAGGTGGGGTTTTTCTTGTCGGTAAAGAGCGAGGGGTCGAGCCCGAAGATGACGCCAAACTGGGCCACGGGGACCTCGCCTTTGAAGAGCGTTTTCTTGCCGTCGGTGAGGGTTACCTCGGCCTTGCCGGGAATGGCATAGGGTACGGCGTTTTTGGGCATCTTCTTCACGTTGCCCTTGTTATCGACGGGGAGTTGCCCCTCCTCGGTAATCTTCAGGGTGAGGTATATGGGGGCTCCGCTCAGGTTGTCGGCATCAACCACGCCATAGAGGTCGGAGATGCGGAACACCACCTCGTTGGTGGTCTCTTCGACGGGCACATAGTCGATGTGTTTCACTACCGTCTCGGTCTGGGTCGTACCCATGAACAGAGCCGTGAGGGCAGCCTCCTGCTCGTCGAGTTGTTGAATGACGAGCTTGAACGATTCCCCGTCGGCCGGCAGTTCGTCCACTTCGCCGGTGACCAGGTCCAGACGGCTTTCGCGTATGCGGTAAAGCTGTTTGGCGGCTACCTCGGCCATCTTGGCGGTCGAGGCCGACATGAGCAACTCTTCGGAGAGAACTTTGGCATAGGCCTTATCGTCGAGGGGCGATTTCTTTTTGGCCTTGGGAGCCGCGGGTTCGATGGTATCGAGCACGGGTTCGGTGTTGATCGAAAGCAAAAGCCCGTTTTCGTCGAGCACGATATAGCCCTCGCTGCCCGACTTAAACTGCATGAGGTATTGCTCCTCGGGATCGGGCAGGCCGTAGGGGATGGCCTTTACCGAAGCGATGCTCCACTCTTCGGAGTCTTGTGTGATGGCTCCCGGTATGCCCAGGTATTTCTCGGCATACTGGCAGTAGGGGCCCGCTTTACGGATGGTCTTTGTGGCTACGACCTCGAGGTCGAGGTGTGTTTTGGGCAAAGAGAATATGAGGCCATACTCGTTGTGCTTTTCGGCGGTGAGTCTTTTGGTCTCTTGGGCGAATCCCAGGCTCGTGGTGAGGAGCAGGCAGAGGGATAAGAGGGCGTATTTCATAAGTCTTGTGTTGGTTTTACGGGGTTAAAACGGCAAATCGATTCCCGGATCTTGGCTTGTAGTTCCCGGTTCCATTTGCTTGATTTATGCAAAGATATAAAATGTTTTGACATTCTGTTACATTCGTGTGGCTTTTATCTGCTTGAACGCCTTTCCCAAATGGGCTACGATATCACCGGCGGTGACATACTCTTCGCCCTCTTCCTGGGAGGCCAGGTCGCCGGCGGTACCGTGCAGGAACACGCCTATGATGGCTGCCTCTTCGGGGGGATAGCCTTGGGCCAGCAGGGAGCCGATGATGCCGGTGAGCACATCGCCGCTGCCGGCGGTAGCCATGCCGGGATTGCCCGTCGAGTTGAAATGTACCGAACCGTCGGGCAGGGCGATGGCGGTGTGAGCCCCCTTCAAGACAACGATAATGTCGTATTTGGTGGCTACGTGGGTGATGCATTTCAATCGGTCGGCATCGCTGTTCATGGGGCCGAACATGCGTTCCAGCTCGTGAATGTGGGGGGTGAGTATGGTGCGCGAGGGCAGGTATCGCAGGATGCTCTGCTCCTGGGCTATGCAGTTCAGGGCATCGGCATCGAGCACGAGAGGTTGTTTTATCTCTTTGAGCAGGTGCAAGAGGGCGGCTATGGAAGTCTCGTTGCAACCCATGCCGGGCCCTACGGCCAAAGCCGTGTAACGGGGATTGGCCGGAATCTCCTCGATGTGTTCCTCTCCCTTGTCGGGCGAGAATATCGCTTCGGGTACGGCGGTTTGCAGGATGAGGTTGGCGCAGCGTGGAGCGTGCACCGATACCAGTCCGGCACCACTGTGCAGGGCCGCCTTGGATGCGAGTATGGCTGCCCCCATCATGCTGTACTGACCGGCAGCCAGCAGCAGGTGGCCATAGTCGCGCTTGTCGGAGAATTTGGCACGGGAGTGGAGCCGGGTAGCCACGTCGGTGACGGTCGTCAGGTAGTAGCCGGTTTCGGTCTCGGCGATAGCCCGGGGGTGCAGTGCAATGTCGAGCACCTTGACCTGGCCGGTATATTTTGTATTCTCGGCAAAGAAGAAGGCCAGTTTGGGAGTCTGGAGGGTGAGCGTCAGGTGTGCTTTGACCACCCGGTCGGGAGAGGCGTCGGGATTCCATTCTCCAAACAATCCCGAGGGGATATCGATGGAGATGACGAAGGCCTCGGTTTCGTTGATATAGCGGACCAGCGAGGCAAAGCCACCTGTGAGAGGTTCGCGCAGTCCGGCACCGAAGAGGCCATCGATGATTACATCGTCGGGCTCTATGACCGGGGGAGTAAACTGATTGGTAATTTCAAAAAAATCGGTCGTGCCGGTATTCTTCAGCCGGTCGCGATTCTTGGCACAGTCGGCCGACAAGTGGTGGCTGGGCGAGGTGTTGAACAGATATACGATGGGGCGATAACCCAAATCGATGAGCAGCCGGGCGGTAGCCAGGGCGTCGCCACCGTTGTTGCCTGGCCCGGCAAAGATATAGATGTGGCGTTCGGGCGATACGATTTTACTTATCTCTTGGGTAATCGCCTCGGCGGCCCGTTCCATCAGGCCGATGGAGGTAATGGGTTCATATTCTGTGGTAAGCTGGTCGAGCAGCTTGATCGATGGGGTAGTGAACAGTTTCATGTCGATATATGCTTTTTTCTCCCGGCTATGCTCCCGGGGAGGAGTCATACAAAAGTAAAAAGAAAAACGCAGAACGTGAAATATTTTGTAGGGTGGGGATGCGGCCAAGAATCGAATTCTGTAAAAATATAGGCCTTCGTTGTCGGAGTTTTTACGATTTGTTATAACTTTGTGCAACATTCAGAATAATGCCAATGGACACAAAGATTCAGATTAAAGACCGTTTTTTCACTCCTTATATTTCGAGAGATGAGATTGCGGCGGCTGTGGGTCGTATAGCTTCGAAGATGAACGAAGACCTGGCCGGGAAGAACCCTCTTTTTTTATGTGTATTGAACGGCGCATTTGTTTTTGCGGCCGATCTCTTTCGCGAAATTAAGGTCGATTCCGAGATTTCGTTTATCCGTATGAAATCGTACGAGGGTATGCACTCGACGGGCGAAGTGAAGCAAGTCTATGGCTTGCAGCAAGATATCTCGGGGCGCACGGTGGTCGTGGTCGAAGACATTGTCGATACGGGTTTCACGATACAACAGCTGCTCAAGCAACTCAACGCTCACAATCCCAAGGAGATAAAAGTGGCTACGTTGCTCTTCAAGCCCGAGTCGCTCAAGTGCGATGTGAAGCCCGATTATGTGGCTCTCGAGATACCCCCTGCCTTTATTGTGGGATATGGACTCGATTATGATGAGCAGGGACGCAATCTGAAAGATATTTATGTTGTTGCCGAAGATTGAACAAACACAAGGTTGAATAGGATAATATAAGGTAAAATGTTGAATGTAGTTATTTTTGGAGCTCCGGGTTCGGGAAAAGGAACTCAGAGCGAGAAGCTCATCGCAGAGTATGGCTTGTACCATATTTCGACGGGTGATGTATTGCGCGAGCAAATTGCCAAGGGTACCGAACTGGGTAAGACGGCCGATTCGTATATCTCGAAGGGCCAGCTCATCCCCGACGAACTGATGGTCGATATCTTGGCTCATGTGCTCGATTCGCACGAGGAGAGCAAGAAGGGTGTGATCTTCGACGGATTCCCCCGTACCATAGCCCAGGCCGAGGCTTTGAACCGCATGCTGGCCGAGCGTAACGCTCAGGTCGATGTCGTGTTGGGACTTGAGGTCGAGGAGCAGGAGCTGATTGATCGTCTGTTGAAACGTGGACAGGTTTCGGGCCGTAGCGACGATAATTTGGAGACTATCCAGAAACGTCTCGATGTGTATCATAACCAGACTCGCCCTCTCAAAGACTTCTATCAGAAGGAGAACAAATATCGGGCTATCCCCGGCATGGGCAGCATCGACGATATTTTTGAGAACATCAAACAGGTTGTCTCCAATTTGTAAACCAGAATATCCAGATAGAGAAAAGGAGTACCCCACGGGGATACTCCTTTTTTTGTTCTTTCTCCAGATGTCTCACTCTTTATCAGTTTGGGATAAACAAGAGGGCGACCTGATATAGGTCGCCCTCTTTTGCGCGGTGTGTTTTGGAGATTATTTGATCACTTTGAATGTTTTGACAGTCTGTCCCGAGGTTACACAGATGAGGTAGAGCCCTCTGGCGGCAGGTTGGAACGACACCGAGTCCTGAGCGCCGTCTATACGGTCGATGAGGTTGCCCGTAGCGTTGAAGAGTTCGACAGTACAGTTGTTCAGCGAGCCCAATACCACTTGCAGTGCACCTCCATTTTGAGCCACGAAGCAGGCGTTGCCTTCGAGTTGCTCGATGCCCGACTGAACCTTGCCGGTGAAGTGAAGAACGATTTTCTGGTTCTGGTAGCCGTCGGTATTCTCAACGATACCGGCCGGGATGGTCACATAGTAATCTTCGCCACTCTCCAGGGTAATAGGTTGAACTCCCTCTTGATACTCGTCAGAGGGGAATACATTTACTGTCTTACCACTGGCAAAGGCCATCCATCCGCCCTCGTTCACGACGGGTTCGCCATAGAGTTCCTGACCTTTCACGACTGTCACTTCGGGGAATTGTTGCAGAAGCGAGATGTTGTCGGCAAAGGTAATCTCGAGCGTGCCGAGCGTTTCGAGCTCCGAGTCGTTGGCGGGGAGTACGCTTTCGTAAGTGAGGACTCCGGTTGCCGATTCTACGATGTTGTCGAACTGGTAACCCCACTCACTGTTTTCATAGTCGCTCTTGCAGCCTTTGGGCACATACACGGTCACTTGTGAGGCTTCAAGGTTGCCGAAGGGGTGGTCGAAGCCCTCGTAATAATTCAAGACGGCAGGAGTGGCACCCAGACAGAAAACCTCGGTGAGAGCCGTACAACCGTTAAACGCATATGCTTCGATAGATCGGATGCCCGAGGGAATCGTGATTGATTTCAATGTAGTGCATTGGGCAAAGGTCCCTTCATACACGTTGGTCATGTTTTCGGGGAGTATGAGTGTAGTCAGTTGGGTCTTGGCAAAAGCCTGGTTGCCTATCAGCACAAGCGATGTCGGGAAGTTGATTTCGGCCAGTGCCGACTGGGAGAAGGCGTTGTCGTCGAAGGCGCGCATCCCCTCGGGTACGACCACCTTTTGCAGGTTGGAGTGGGCAAATGCCCCTTCGCCTACACCCAGACAGCCGTTGGCAATGGTATATTTGGTAGCTTCGGCTTTTGTAGGATAGGCCATGAGCACTTTACCGTCGGCCGAGTAGAGCACCCCGTTTATGGCTTGGCACACGGTGTTGCCGGACTCTACTTCAAAGGCGGTGACGCCATTGTATGAGAAGGCGGCATCTCCAATTTCCGATACACCGGCCGGAATGTTTACCGAGGCGAGCGACGAGTTATCGAGAAAAGCATATTCGCCTATCGACTTGAGACTGGCCGGAAGGTTGATTTCGGAGAGTTTGCTACATTCACGGAAAGCCCCTTCGTTCAACGTCTCTACACCTTCGCCCAAGGTTACCCGAGTGAGGTTGGGACAGAGCTGGAAGGCATTGTCGCCAATCGTTTTGCAGCTGCCGGGAATATTGATTTCGGTAAGGGCGGTCTTGTAGAAAGCTCCGCTGCCTATCGAAGTGTAGTCGCTGGCGAAGGTGATTGAGGTGAGCGCCTGGTCGTTAAAGAAACAGCTTTGGGGAATTTCGGTCACTCCGGCAGGAATAGAGAGTGAGGTCAGTTTGCTGTTCGAAGCCAGGGCATAAGCTCCCAGTGAGGTAAGGTTTTCAGACAGGACTACCTCTTCCAAATCGTAGTTGTAGTAGATGGCATTGTCTTTTAAGGAGGTTACGGTATTGGGCATCTCGATTTTGCGAATGTCCGACAGCCATTGGAAAGCATACTGCTCGAGTGAGGTTACTGTGTAGTCTTTCCCTTCATAAGCAACGGTTGCAGGAATGACGACTTCGGTTACCGGGGATTCGTTCTGTTCGTAATTTTCATTGAATCCCGATACTCCTACCGTATTCTCACTGGTAACAGTGTATTGGATTCTGTTTGCCTCGAATGTTGTAGATTCTGCGGCTTGGGCCTGAAACGTGCAAAGTGCCGTAATGGCAGCAAAAAAGGTAACAAATTTCTTCATAGTTATTTTGTTTTGGTGTTATTTATGCAAAGGTATATGTTTTTATGAGATATGAAAATGTATGCATAAAATCTTTATTAAAAAGCGTTACTGTGAATTTTTATTTATTTTTTTTATTGTTGTAGCTGCTTGTCGCATGGGAAAGCTTCATCTCGTTTGCCTCTGCACTCACCTTTCACTATCTTTTCAGAAGACAGGATTCGGTTCGGTATAGCCAAACTTGAAAAACAAGTTTTCTCGTTTGCCTCTGCACTCACCTTTCACTATCTTTGCAACGTGATATATGGATGAAAATAAAAAACAGAGATAAAATATGGCAGAGTCGAATTTTGTAGATTATGTGAAGATACTTTGTCGTTCGGGCAAAGGAGGCGCCGGAGCCATGCACTTGTATCGGGCCAAGTATGTACCCAAGGGCGGACCCGATGGGGGTGACGGAGGTCGTGGCGGAAACATCTATTTGCGGGCCAACCGCAATTTGTGGACTCTGCTGCACTTGAAATACTCGCGTCACGTCTTTGCCGGCAACGGTGCGCCCGGCGGGGCCAACCGCAGTTTTGGCAAGGATGGCGAGGATAAAACCATCGAGGTGCCTTGCGGTACGGCGGTGTTCGATGCCGACACGGGCGAGTATTTGTGCGAGGTGACTCAAGACGGCGAGGAGCTTGTGCTCTTGAAAGGCGGTCGGGGCGGATTGGGCAACTGGCATTTCAAGTCGGCGACCAACCAGACTCCCCGGTATGCCCAGCCTGGCGAACCGGCTATCGAGCGCACGGTGATTCTCGAATTGAAACTCTTGGCCGATGTGGGTCTGGTGGGTTTTCCCAACGCCGGTAAATCGACTCTGCTCTCTACCATATCGGCAGCCCGTCCCAAGATTGCCGACTATCCCTTTACGACGCTCGAGCCCAACTTGGGAATTGTCTCTTATCGCGACAACCGTTCGTTTGTGATGGCCGATATTCCCGGTATTATCGAGGGGGCCAGCGAGGGGAAAGGTTTGGGCCTGCGCTTCCTCCGCCATGTCGAGCGTAATGCCGTGTTGCTGTTCATGGTACCGGCCGATGCCGACAGTATTCGGGGTGAATATGAAATTTTGTTGCGCGAGCTGACTGCTTTTAATCCCGACTTGCAGGACAAGCAACGGGTGTTGGCCGTGACCAAATGCGATATGCTCGACGATGAATTGATCGAGGCGTTGAAGAGTGACCTGCCCGATATTCCCACCGTCTTTATCTCGTCGGTGACGGGGCAGGGTATCACCGAGTTGAAAGACCTCTTGTGGAGCCAACTCAACGACGAGGCCAACCGGGTGATGACCATGACTCACCGCAACCTCGATGCCCGTCACCGGGTAGCCGAGGAGGACAATTTCGATACGAGTGTCGGGCTCGACGATGAGGCCGACGACTTGGCTGATGGCGATAACTTCGACGAAGAGGATTGGTAATGATTCTGCACGAGACCGATACATTCAGGTGGTACTCCTTCGCCTTGTTCGATGCGCTGCCGGGGGTGGTTTCCTTTGTGACTACGCGCGGTGCTGCGGTGGCGGGTAATCCTTTCTCGGCCGATAACCTGGGCGAATATACCGACGATGACCCCGGCCGGGTAGCGGCCAACCGACAGCGTTTGCACCTGGCCTTGGGCTTTGATCGACTGGCGGCACCCCATCAGGTGCATGGCACCGGGGTGGCTGTCGTTACCGACGACTGGTTGGATGCTCCCGCAGCCGTATGGCACGAGCGTCTCGAGGGCGTTGATGCTGTTGCGACCCACTGTCCCGGGGTGGCCGTAGCTGTCTCTACGGCCGATTGTGTCCCCGTTTTGCTGTTCGATCCCGAGAGCCGCGCCTGCGCTGCTGTCCATGCCGGATGGCGGGGTATGGCTGCTCACATCATTCGAGCCTCGGTCGAGGCCATGCAGGCTCGTTATGGCACACAACCCGCTCGGTTGTATGCCGCCGTGGGACCGTCGATAGGTCCCGACCGTTTCGAGGTGGGCGATGAGGTTGTTGAGACATTCCTTGCGGCCGGATTCGACGAGTCGGCCGTTGTTCGGCGCTATCCGTCGCAACGGCCCCATATCGACCTGTGGGCTGCAGCTGTCGAAGAGCTCACCGCCTGTGGCGTGGAGCTGGAACATATCGAGGTGGCCGGACTCTGCACCCGGGAGCACAGCGACGAGTTTTTCTCGGCACGGGCCTTGGGCGTTCGTTCGGGCCGTTTTCTCACGGGAGTGTATTGTCGTCCTCTTGACTAAGCCATGCACTCTCATCCCTTTATTCTAATGTATTAGTAGGTAAACTTTTCTATACGCAGTTGTGTAGAAAAAGAAAAAGACTGTGCCAAAACTTATCGTCCTGGACACAGCCTTTAATCGGCCGCGTGAATAAGTGTCTTTGCGGTCGGTCCCCTTTTTAAGCTGTCAGTCTCAGCGGGGGTATTTTAGAGAGCCCACTCTGAGGGAGTACATTGTTGCTTTACCTCGTTGTCAACAGTCGGGAAGAAGGTAAAGCCGGTCTGTTGTTCGATATATTCAACCGATTTGCAATAGTCGGTGCTGAAGGTCTCGGGGTAATCGTTGCGATGCTCGAGCCAGAACCCGATAGCTTTCAATTCGCTGGCTTCGCACTGGCCAATGGCTTTGCCGGTATTGCCCGTGCGAGTGCGTAAAATCACCTTGAAGTAGTGCGTGGGCACGGCACACAGTTTGGCCGCAGGGTCGTAGCTGTCGTTATAGTTACCGTCGTAGGTCGAGATGTATCCATCACCAAAATAGCAGCCGGTTACTACGTAGAGCGTATCGGTGCACATATTGTTGCGAATCTTGCTCTCGAGCGATTCCCATATGCCGCTGTTGAAGCTGCTGTTTTGGGGAGTCATGTTCGAGGCATAGAAGGTGTGGCTGTTCAGTTCGTCGTTTACGGTGCGGTCGCCCGAAGGAATCTGGTGCCCGCGCGAGTAGTCCTGGTAATAGCAATAGGGGTTGCCATACAGCAGTGCCTGGAAGCTGGCATCGATGAGGGGGTCGGCCGCCCAAGCTTCGGTGCGGCCACTGTAGCCCCGGTAACAGGCGTGCAGCGGATAGGCTACCCACAAGGCCGCATGTTTATCCCGGTCGAAGAGCAGCGTATAGTTTCTCACCCGCTGCCCGTTTATCGAGCCATAATGAGTCACAACCAGGTCGTTGGTGCCGTAAACGGGCAACTCGGCGGGCGGATAGGCGATGGTGGAGCCGAAGTCAATGACCTGACTCGACGGGTCGCCATTGGTCAACCGCACATCGTCGATGCGCATCATATTGGCCCCGCTTGTGGTCCTGAACCGTATGCTGAGGGTACCGTTGCTCGAGCTCTCTTGCAGAGAAAATTCGCTGGTCGTCAGCTCCCAGTTGTTGTTCAACGGGCGGGTGTAGTCGAGCGAGACCCACGACGAGCCATTGCCTACCTCGACTGTCAGGTCGGTATAGTCGAACATCTTGTTTTCCGAGCTGCCGAATTGCAGCACGAAGTTACGCTCTTGGCCCACCTCAATACCGTTGATGGCGATGAAGCTACCGCTTTTGTTGAAATAGAGGTTGTTTTTTCCCGAGGCATAAGGCTTGTAATCGGCCGACGGGTTATAGTCTGAGTTCCAATCGCTTCGTACCGACACACTCATCTGGTCGTAGGTTTCGTTGCCCTGTCCCGTGCCCGAGCCGTTTTTCCAGCCGTCGAACTGGTCGAGGTAGGGCCAGTAGGTGTTTTTCACGGCAATCTCGCGGTCGAAATCGTTGTTGTAGATAACCGTGCGGTCGGGGACGACTACGGCCGCCTCGCGCGACACCGTCACTTCGCGGGTGATTACTTTTTCTCCGTCGCTTTGCGGCACGGTCGAGATGGTGAGCTTGCAGCTTTCTCCCACGGGTGCATCGCTGATGGCGATCGAGCTTTCGCCGCTCGAGCCTTTACTGCGGTCTATGACCAGGGCGGGGGTGCTTGTCGTAGCCTCCCACGAAGTATTTGAACTGACGGTCACGACGTTTTTCGAAGCGTCGTTTTCATCGAACGTCAGTGATTCGGGCGATACGGTAAGGATAATCTCTTCGGGGGTTGTTCCAGGTACTTCGGGCTCCTGTTGCTTCTCTTCGCTACAAGATCCAAGTGTGAGCAGTAACCCCACGATGTAAATGAAAGACTTTTTCATGGATGAAATTAAAGCATAAATTTAAGGGCAAAAGTAGTCGGGATGAGGAAAAAACAAAGAGCAATGCGTCAAAAATTCAAGTCAAATTGTCAAAAATATAGACGGGAAGAACTCCTCGGATATCTTTTATGTAACCTGGTATATATGAGGAATTGGTCTGTAAATGACTTTTGCTCAGTGTCTTTGGTTACGAAACTCAGAAGGTGTTATCCCCTCTTTCCTGCGGAAAAAGGTTGAGAACTGTCCCACGCACTCAAAATTGAGTTCGAAAGCAATTTCGGCAATCGAAAGAGACGAAGAGGTGAGTAATTCTTTTGCTCGAGCCAGTTTCACCTGTTGTTGGTACTGGCCGGGAGAAATGCCGCTGTATCGTTTGAACTCGCGGCGGAATAGAGAATATCCTACATTCAGTCTTTCGGCAATACGTTGTGGCGACAAATTTCCACTGCGATCTTCCTTCATCATGATTCGGGCCCGGTTGATTACATCGACCATGACGCTGTCGTTGAACGAGCGGTTCAGTTCTTTATAATAGACGCTTCCCAACAGATGTAGTACGATGCTCGATATGATTTGTTGGAATCCGGCTTTTTCCCGTTCGGCCTTTTCCATGATTTCGTGATACAGGTCGATGATTTTGTCGTCGGTTCCTATTTTGAACAGGCAATGGTCGGGGGTGAAGAAGTGACTCTTGACCCGGTTGTCGATGTGGCATCCGCGGAATCCTACCCAATGTTCGTCCCATCCGGTCTGTGGGTTGGGATAGTATTTGTGCCACTCTCCAGGAAAGAGTAGCAGCATGGTGCCGGCTTCGATGTGCGTCATTGGGCAAGAACGGCTGGTAAAGAATCCTTCGCCTCGGGTGATATAGACCAGTTGGTATTCGTTGAGGGTGCGTTTCCCTTCGCTCTTGAAGTTGTAGCTGTCGGGGTGTTT
This sequence comes from Barnesiella sp. An55, assembly GCF_002161555.1. GTDB lineage: Bacteria > Bacteroidota > Bacteroidia > Bacteroidales > Barnesiellaceae > Barnesiella > Barnesiella merdipullorum. The sequence goes on from NZ_NFHZ01000011.1 coordinate 68,802, forward strand.
CGACAGGGGATAGCTCTCGTGAGGGGCGACATACTGGTAGCCTACCGTCGTAATAACGATACCCCACTCTTCGTCGCGAGCATTGACTCGCAGATATTTCAGTTCGTCGCTTTGCTGTCGTACCATATCTATTCTCACTCTAACGGGTCAAATATAGATATTCTTTGGGTTATATCAAAATAGAAAGTTTTTATATCAAAAACATCAGCCGATTATATATGTATGATTCTACTTTTGCCGCATAAACTATAAATTATCTTGTATTTACATGGAAAACACAGCCTGTATTGCCATAGACTTGGGAGCGACCAGTGGTCGTGTCATTTTTGCAAATATGTCGCAGGGAAAACTCGATATGGAAATCCTTTGCCGGTTTCCCAACGAGATAAAAGTAATCGAGGGTCGTTATTATTGGGACATCTATTCTCTTTTCGATTCGATTAAAACCGGTTTACGGATAGCTGCTTCCCGTGGGTTGCCCGTCGCTTCGATAGGTGTCGATACGTGGGGAGTCGATTTTGTAGGTGTTCGGCCTGACGGGTCGTTCGCCTCGTTGCCCCGTTCCTATCGCGATCCCTATACCGACGGGGTCCCCGAAAAATACTTTGAGCATATTGATCGGGAGGAGGTCTATCGCCTCACGGGAATACAGTTCATGAATTTCAATTCGCTGTTTCAACTCTATGCCGTCCGGCTCGAAGGTAGTCTTGAACCCGAGTCGATACGGCGTATCCTGTTTATGCCCGATGCCATCTCCTATCTGCTCACGGGGCGAGAGGTATGTGAATATACCATATTATCGACCTCTCAATTGATGAATCCCCGTAAGAGGCAGATCGAGAGCCGGTTATTGGAGCCGCTGGGATTGTCGGTCGAGAAATTTGCTCCGGTCGTCTGGCCAGGGCAGGTGATAGGCCCTCTCTCCGATCGGGTGAGAACCGAAACCGGTTTGCCTCCTCTCTCTGTGATCGCGGTGGCCGGTCATGACACGGCATCGGCCGTGGCAGCCGTGCCGGCAGTAGGTCGAAACTTTGCCTACCTCAGTTCGGGTACCTGGTCGCTTATGGGGATTGAGACCGATTCGCCGGTGGTGACCGACGAGGCCTATCGCATGAACTTTACCAACGAAGGCGGCATCGATGGAACTACCCGATTCTTGAAAAACATTACCGGGTTGTGGCTGTTGGAGCAGTGCCTCAAGCGATGGAAAGATGAGTCGGGTACGGTCTATACGTATCCGCAGCTTGTGGCCATGGCACAGACTGTGGAGGAGAACGACAGTTATGTCGATCCCGACGATGTGGCCTTTGCCAATCCCCGGTCGATGCCCGAAGCCGTAGCCGACTATTGTCGTGCACACGGCATGAATATACCACAAACCCATGCCGAGTATGTGAGATGTATCTTGGAGAGTTTGGCTCTCAAGTATCGTTATGTACTGTCGCGCCTGCAGCAGATAGCGCCGTTTCGCATCGAATGTGTGCATGTGATTGGTGGCGGGTCGCAAAACGAATTGTTGAACCGTTTTACGGCAGCCGCCACGGGAGTGCCTGTTGTAGCCGGTCCGGCCGAGGCTACGGCGTTGGGCAATGTGCTGGTACAGTTGAGAGCACTGGGGGTGGTATCTGATCGCGATTCGATGCGTCGGTTGTCGGCCGCATCGGTGTCGTTGAAACGTTACGAGCCCGATAATAGCGCTTTGTGGAACAAGAAGTACGAGGTGTTCAAAAGGAATTGTAATCTGTTATAAAATAGGAGAAGTATCATGAAGAACGAACAAGCTGTAAGGGCAGCCTTTGAATATGCTGCCGAACGTTATGCCGCCTTGGGGGTGGATGTGAATGAGGTATTGAAAAAGATGCAAGGTATATCCTTGTCGTTGCACTGTTGGCAAACCGACGATGTCTCGGGGTTTGAAAATCCCGACGGGCAGTTGACCGGTGGAATTCAAGCCACAGGTAACTATCCGGGCAAAGCCCGTAATATTGATGAGGTTCGGGCCGATCTGCTCGAGGTGAAATCGCTGCTTCCCGGGTCGCATCGCATTAACTTGCACGAGATATATGGCGATTTCGGGGGAAAGAGAGTCGATCGTGACGAAGTGACTCCCGACCATTTTGCCAGTTGGATGCAGTGGGCTCGGGAAAATGGGCTTAAGCTCGACTTTAACTCCACTTCGTTTTCGCATCCCAAAAGCGGTATGCTCACCCTCGCCAACCCCGATGAGGCGGTGCGTGACTTTTGGGTCGAGCACACTCGCCGATGCCGGTGGATAGCCGACGAAATGGGCCGATATCAAGGTGATCCCTGCATCATGAACTTGTGGATTCACGATGGGTCCAAAGACTTGACGGTCAATAGGCTCTACTATCGCCAGTTGTTGGAACAATCGCTCGATCGCATTTTTGCTACCGAGTATGCTCACATGAAAGATTGTATTGAGGCCAAACTCTTTGGTATCGGAGCCGAAAGTTATACGGTAGGTTCGTATGATTTTTATCTGGGATATGGAGTGAAGCATCACAAGATTGTGACTCTTGACACCGGTCATTTCCATCTGACCGAAAGTATTGCCGATAAGATTTCGTCGCTGTTGCTGTTTACGCCCGAGATCATGTTGCATGTGAGCCGACCCATCCGCTGGGATTCGGATCATGTAACCATCATGAACGACGATACCCTCGACCTGGCTCATGAGGTGGTGCGGTGCGATGCGCTGTCGCGGGTCCATATCGGGCTCGACTATTTCGACGCTTCGATCAATCGCATAGGAGCCTATGTAATAGGTGCTCGGGCTACTCAGAAGTGTTTCTTGCAGGCATTGCTCGAGCCGCTCGAACAGTTGCGCAGGTATGAGGCCGAGGGCCGATTCTTCGAGCGTCTTGCATTGCTCGAGGAGTGTAAGAGCCTGCCGTGGAATGCCGTGTGGGACTATTTCTGCCTGATAAACCAGGTGCCTGTGGGTGAGGATTATGTGGCCGAAATCGAGGCCTATGAAAAGAAGATAACTTCCAAACGGAGATAACGCGCCATGGATATTCTTGTAGGTTTGCTCATTATTGCTGTGGGAAGTTTTGGCCAATCGAGTTCCTATGTTCCCATCAACAAAGTGAAGTCGTGGAGCTGGGAGAGCTTTTGGCTGGTCCAGGGAATATTTGCCTGGCTGCTGTTCCCGCTTTTGGGGGCTTTTCTGGCAGTGCCTCGGGGTAGTACACTTGCCGAGTTGTATGCCGGAGGGGTGCCCTGGCTCTCGGTTCTGTATGGTGTGCTGTGGGGGATTGGAGGTCTCACCTTTGGGTTGAGCATGCGATACCTGGGTGTAGCGTTGGGGCAGTCGGTTTCTTTGGGAACTTGTGCCGCCTTCGGGACACTATTGCCGGCTCTGTTTGGCGGGACCAATTTGTTCAGAGGCGAAGGCCTTGTCTTGCTGATTGGGGTGTGCATCACGTTGGCGGGAATCGCGGTTATCGGCTATGCCGGCAGCCTTAAGGCCCGTCACATGAGCGATGAAGCCAAACAGAAAGCCGTTCGAGACTTTGCTTTTACCAAGGGAATTCTGGTAGCTCTGCTTGCCGGTGTCATGAGTGCCTGTTTCAGTCTTGGGCTCGAAGCCGGCGGAGAGGTGCAGCAAACGGCCCGCTCTTTGGGTGCGCTCGATTTGTTTGCCTTGAATCCGGTTATCTTACTGGTGACTCTGGGTGGATTTATTACCAATGCCGCCTATTGCCTATGGCAAAATGTCAAGAACCACACCGGGAAAGAGTATTTTTCGGTACCAATATCGATAGGTTTCAACAATCTGTTTTACTGTGCTTTGGCCGGTTTGCTCTGGTATTCTCAGTTCTTCGGGTTGGGTATGGGGAAGAGTTTCTTTAATGATTCGCCGGTGATGCTTTCGTTCTCGTGGAGTATTTTGATGTCGCTCAATGTCCTATTCAGCAATGTGTGGGGTATTGTGCTGAACGAGTGGAAAGGTGTAGATCGCCGCACGATTGTGGTACTGATAGTCGGTTTGCTGATTTTGGTTTTCTCGACTCTCTTCCCCAACTTGATTCATATAGGATAACACATTATTAAATAATAAACTTCGAAAAGAGATGAAACGAATGAAAAACGATAGACTCGAAAGTCAGATCGCTCAGGTAGCCGAGGTCGCCGGCTATCTGTGGCAAAGGGGGTGGGCCGAGCGAAACGGTGGCAACATCTCGGTCAATGTGACCGATCTGCTTACCGAAAGCGAAAAAGCACTGCCGGCTATTTCGGAGTCTTATGCTCTGCCTAAAACCATGAAGTGGTTGAAGGGTAACTGTTTTTTGGTAACCGGGACCAACCGGCGTATGCGGTATGTGGCTTCGCAGCCTATGGAGAATATGGCCATTATTCGTATAGACAATGCGGGTGATACCTATGAAATTATTGCCGATAACCCGGTGCGACCCACGTCGGAACTGCCGTCGCACCTGTCGATGCACGACTACCTTAAGGGACAGGGTATCGACAACAAGGTGGTGTTGCATACACACCCTACCGATTTGGTTGCCATGACCCATTATCGTCCGTTTTTGCAACCCGATGTATTGGGTAAGCTGCTGTGGTCGATGATTCCCGAGACTCGGGTGATAGTGCCCAAAGGCCTGGGTATCGTACCCTATGAACTGCCGGGGTCGATGGCTTTGGCCGATGCAACTATCCAGTTGCTCGATCGTTACGATGTGGTCATGTGGGAAAAGCATGGTGCATTGGCCGTGGGGAGCGATGTGATCGAGTGCTTCGATATGATCGATACCCTCTCCAAATCGGCTCAGATCTATTTGCAGGCCCGGGCTATGGGCTTCGAACCCGAAGGAATGACCGAGGCTCAGTCCGAGGAATTGCGCAAGGCTTTTCACCTGTGTTAGGTCCGAGAACTGTATATCTAATATTTGCGATTTATGGCCGCCCCTCATAAGGGCGGCCTATTTCTTGGTAGGGGACAAAAGACTTATGGAATAATTGGGGGCATATATTTTAAATAGAAACATCGATAGAAATCTATTTGTCGGCAATCTTTCACAGCAACTATGAATAAAGGGTTTTGGTGAGCTTTTTAGCAAAAATATGAAAGTATAATATTAAGTATTTTCGTTAAATATGAACTTTTTTGAGGTATTATTGTTGTAACAAATACTAATTTGTTGTAATTTTAAGGCGAGGTTTAAACCAGAATAAGGGTACTGGTCCTAATTTAATAATCTAAATTAAAGGGGACTTTGATAGGTATGTATGGATTGTAATTAAAAATAATGAATTTAGTAATATAAAAAATAAAAGGGGAAAATAATCTTTTTATTCATAGAACTATATACTTCATAATAACACATAATAAATTGTATGAATAGAGGTATAAATCTAAATATTATTATAACCGTGTTGTTTATGGCGGTTTGCCTGTTGGCTCCGGCGCAAAAGGTGGCCCTCAAGAGCAACTTGTTGAGCTGGGCGACGGCTACTCCTACCCTGGGTGTGGAAGTGGGGTTGGCCGACCGCTGGACACTGAATACACATGTATATTATAATCCGTTTACGTTCAAGGACAACCGCAAGTGGAAGCACATTCGTGTACAACCCGAGGTGCGTTACTGGCTTTGCCAGAAGTTCAACGGGCACTTTTTCGGGTTGCACCTGTTATATACCCACTTCAATGCGGGGCAGGTACCTTTTTTGTTTGGTGCGTTTCCCGATGTTGATAAGTATCGTTACCAGGGTAACACCTACGGTGCCGGTTTGTCGTATGGCTATCAGTGGATTTTGAGTCCCCGGTGGAGTATCGAGGCCTCTGTGGGTGTAGGTTATAAATACAATACCTATGATTATTACGAGTGTCGCACCTGTGGCAACAAGGTGGGCGATGGCCATAAAGGCTATTTGGCTCCCACCGAAGCCGCTATTTCCATAATCTATATACTGAAGTGACCATGAAGAGATATATCATATTCCTGCCGATATTCCTGTGGGCAACCTCTATGGCTGGAGCCGAGGTGAAGATCGACGATGCGTCGGTGCATCGCTCGGGCGACAGTGTGCGTGTAGATTTCAAGATGACGATTCCTTCCCGCACCGTAGGGTCGGACTATGTGCAACGGTTTACCCCCGTAATCAAGAACGGGAGCGACTCGGTGGCACTCGACGAAATCGAGATTGTGGGAAAACGCATGCAGAAGTTGCGCCGCCGGGAAGAGGTGCTCACCGGGAAAAAGTATGAGGTGACTCCCTACCAGGCTGTCAACGGGAGCGAATTGCAATATGAGGTGGTTGTGCCGTATGAGTCGTGGATGGGCGATTCGCCCGTTGCACTCACTCTGGCCTGTGAACGCGAGGGATGCTGTCGGGTGTCGCCGATGCCCGGTATTGCCGTGTGCCGCGATGTGAGGTTGCGCCCGCCCTACGAGCCGGTGGTTGCTCCGGTAGCCGTCGAGCCCAGTGTGGCCGAGCGGTTGGCCGAGGTCGAGCAGGTGCTGTTTCCCATGACTCAGTATGAACCCTATTCCGAGTCGATGCAGGTTTGGCGCGACAAGGGAGCTTTGAAGGTATATTTCCCGCTCGACAAGTCTGATTTGAGTCGCGATTATCGGGATAATGGCAAGACACTCGACAAGATAGTCGATATCTTGAAACAGATTTATGCCGACGACCGGTCGGATGTGGGCAAGATTCTGATTGTGGGTTTTGCCTCGCCCGAGGGTCCCACCCGCCGCAACGAGCGGTTGGCCGGTGCCCGTGCCCAGGTGCTGAAGGAGTATGTGAACCAGTATCTCAATTTGCCCGACAGCCTCTACGAGGTAGCCAACGGTGGCGAGGCTTGGGGAGAGTTGCGCGATATGGTCGAGGCCAGCTCGTTTGACTGCAAAGACAAGATGCTGCACATTATAGATAATACGGCCGACTTGGGTCGCCGTGAATGGTTGCTGCGCCAGCTCGAGGGAGGCAAGCCCTTTGGCGAGTTGTTGCGTTCGGTATTCTCCGACCAACGTAACTCGGGATATATGCGGGTATATTATACCTCGGAGCCCGATTCCAACGCGATAACAATCAACGAGGCCCAGCGGCTTATTGCGGCCGGGGATTATGATGGAGCCATAGCTCGGCTCGAGCCTATCCAGGACGATACCCGCAGCCTCAATACTTTGGCTACGGCCTATTATCGCAAAGGCGACAAAGAGCATGCGCTCACCTTGTTTAAGAAGGCAGCCGAGGCTGGCGACGAAACTGCAAAACAGAATATAAAAAATATAGAAAACGATTATTAATCACTTAACAAAAACAGTTACAGAGATGAAAACGATGAAGACCAAATGGGTAAAAGCCGGGACTGTGATGTTCGCGACTGCCCTGATTCTGTCGTCTTGCTCCAATGAAGAGGTAACCCCCAGCGGGGCAACTCCTATTGGCGACCGAGACGCTGTAAAAACCAGTTTCTCCTTTGCAATCCCTTCGCCGGTATCTCGTGCCACGGGCTCTGATGTTCAGGCCGACGGTGCTTTCCAGGGTATGAAAAACCTGCGGTTGATGCCTTTCACTGACCTGGAGGGCGATTATGTAGGAGCCAATTCGGTATTGGCCGGCCTCACGCAATTGACCGATCGCTCGATTGCTGGCGGGCAGACCGATATCGTCGAGACCTTTAACGATGTAGCCATTCCTGCAGGCAATATCGCATTCCTGTTCTATGGCGAGGCCAATCACAATGCCGACTTCAACGGTGCGCTGGTGATGACTCCCGATGCTTCGGTTACGGCAATGAAGCCTACCGACATTGCTTTCTCGCTCAAGAATATTGAGGAGGAAGAATACACCGGTGGTCAATATGCGAATACTGACGAATTGGCTGATGCCTGGAAGGCCAACGTAACCGATGCCCTGAACACCTGGATTGAGGGGTTGAGTGGGGCTGACAAGGATGCCGCCACCGAAGTGCGCGACAACTACTACCTGTTCAACAGTGCATCGCTCAAGAATCTGCAAATGGCTCTGCAATACCTCACGAATCAACTGGGTACCAAGCTGAGCACGATTGCAGGTGCCGATGCTGTGAAGGCTTCGGTTGACGCTATGGCTACCGAGCTGGCTTTGCCGGCCTATGCCAACTTCCCCACCAACTTGCCGAAAGGTACTTACAAACTGTCGAACGGCGAGATTGTGTTCGACGAGAACGGCCCTTCGGGTTCGGGTATCGTGGCTGCTGCTTCGCAAGCCTATAACTATCCTGCTTCGCTCTACTACTGGGCCAACGCTTATCCTGTAGCCTATACGGCAACTCCGACATTTGGTCAATGGACCGGCGGCATTTATAGCGGTGCACGTGAGGTGATTACCCCCAGCACGACCAAGATTGCCCTCAACAAGACCATTAACTATGGTGTAGCTCGTCTCGATGTGAAAGCCGCTTTCAAATCGGCCGACGGTACTGTACCGGCTGGTGAGGTGAGCGGAGCTCCTACTCATGTTACTTTGGCCAACCACAACTTCGTAGTAAAAGGTGTATTGGTAGGCGGTCTGCCCGACCAACTCGACTGGCAAATGCATCCCTCGACGGGCGACACCTATTCGAAGGTGGTTTATGATACCCGCATGGAGAGCGAATACTCGCTTACTTCGGCTGCTACTCCCGACTTTGCCGGCATGACTCCCTTCATGTACAGCCTGTTGCCCGAGACGGCCGACTGCTCGACTGGTACCACCAATCCCGGACAGACTCCCAACATCGCTTTGGAGATCTACAACGACGGTCCTCAATTCTACGGTCTGGATGGCAACGTGATACCCGAGGGAGGCACGTTCTACCTGGTAGGTAAACTCACCTATGTGAAAGATAACAACAAGACTGAGGTTGTGCGTGTATTCCAACAAGACTACAACACGACGGCCAACTTGACCATCAGCTCTTTGGCTAACGCCTACAACACGGTTCCCGACCTGATCAACCCGCGTCTGGAACTCTCTCTGGCTGTCGATATCGACTGGCAGGCCGGTCTCGTACTCGATGTGCCTCTGGGCGATTAATCGCTTGAGAATAAAAGACAAAGACTAAAAAAATTTTTTATCACTCTCCGGCAAATGGGTGAAAGCCCATTTGCCGGGGATATTCTCTCAAAAAATTGGAAAGATGAAAACAGGTGATTTGCAGCGTTGGATTGTAAGAGGAATTCTGTTTGCTCTACTGCCGTTGTCGAGCAGTTGTATCGACGACAACATGTCCGATTGTAACAATTTCACCGTGCGATATAGAATAGAACTTTCTACCCAGTCGCAAGGATTTTCGGGTAGGATGGACAACCTGAACATGCATTTTTACGATAGTGACAGCAAGTCGCTCACCTATCACAAGCATGTAGAGCGGGAAGAGATGCCGGCAGATAATGTCTATGCGATAAGCCTGCCGATGAACGATTATCACCACTTTGCCATAGCCAATATTTCGGGAGCCAGCAGTGTGAAGAACTCGGATCTCGTGGTTGAGTCGGGCAGTTACAAGTTGGCCTATGAGTCGGCTGCCGATACGGTATCGTCGCATGGGTCGGAGCTTTATGTGGGTCGCAAACAGTTTACGATAGCCGACCGCAACCAGTATGTCGAGGTGGTTTTAACCCCCTGTATCTCAAAAACCAGATTACACCTTAGTTATGGGACCAACCCTGTCGTGGCCGTGGATCACGTCGAAGGGTATGTCAATAAAACCGCAACCGGCTTTTTGTGCCGCGACAGCGTGTATGAGTACGATCGTCCCGTGGTCGTGCAGATGAATGAAACGGGGAAAGATGAAAATGGTCTGGCGCTTTTCGAAGCCATGTCGTTCCCGTCGAAAGACAAGCCCGATAGTCAGGCCTCTATTTGGGAACAAAGTGAATCGGATGAAAATTCCATCTGGAATACCGATGTCTATATAACCATAGGAAATAAGATAACACGAAATACAATCAATCTGTCCGAGCCGCTCCCCGCCGGCGAGTGTGTCGATATATACGGCGTGGTGCGTGACGATGGCAGTATTGATATTGGCCACAACTTGCAGGCAACCGTGGCGGTGACCATCGACTGGAAACCGGGTGGCAGCATCGATGTGGAGATGTGATATGATCACAAAAGGAGAGTGAATCTGTTTTGTTGAACGCAAAAAGAGTAATGTTTTGAAACGGAGATATACGATAGTAATTCTTTTGTCGCTCGTGGGGCTGTTGGTTGGCTGCGATGGCGACAACTCGTTGCAGTCTGAAGCCGCTTTGCCCGGGCCTCAAAAGACAGCGAGCATGACATTGAGTATATACACCGGCTCAAATGTCTCGAGGACCGTCGATTTGCCGGGAGACCCGGGCACTTCGCCCGAGATGCCGGGGACAATCAGGAATATCCATCTGTTCATGTGGATCGAGCCCTTGAACGGTGACCCCGCCTACATGGATCACCTCTATATCGAGGTGCCCGACAGTACGGTGTACTATGTGTTCCAGGGAATTGTCATGCCCGAGAGCACAGCGTCGTTCTATGCCATTGTCAATGCCGGAGTCCACAACGAATGGGATGCACTCACAACCGTGGGTGAGGTGCTGGCCTTGACCACTATAGCCACCCCCTCGCGCGACCTGTTTGCCGGGCAGCTGCTCAATCTCGCGGTTACCAAGGAGCAACACTCGGGCCTCATCGAGGCCGGGCTGGTAGCGGCCAAGGTCGATGTCTTGTACAACATAGGCACGGCAATTACCAATTACAATGCCAAGCCAGGGGCTCAGAAACCCAATGGCGACTGCGTGTCGGCCAAGGTCGTGTCGCTGCAACTGAAGAATGTGCCCAGGGAGGGCTATTTCTTCGATGTGCGGTCCAACACGCCCGATCCCAGCCACACTATCAATCTCTCCGGCAATTCAGCTCCGGGACAGGCTGCGTGGATAAACGGGCGCTACGACTGCTACCTCTACGACAGCGGTTCGCTCGATCTTTCACTGGTGGTGCAGAGTACCTATGCCGACGGGTACGAAAAGAACACCACCTACAATGTACATATAGATACGCCACAAGACTTGACCGTAGCTCCCTATTACTTGCTGCGCTTCGATGTGGTGGGTTTTTCACAAACAGAGTATAATTATCGGTGGACGACATCGATATAAAAGGCATTATGGATATGTTGAACGAAAAGAATATCGAATCCATGAACTGGTTCGCTCGGATTGCCGTCGCGATGAGGCATGCCGGACGATGGCCTCGGGTACTGTTGCTGCTGGTTGTATTGCTGGAGAGTATCTCGATGTATGGCCAACTTTCTATCAACCCGGCCCGGCCGGCCTATAACATAAGGCGCATATATGTCTCGCCCAGTGGTGCCGGTACCTTCGACGGTTCGTCGTGGGCCAATGCCGCCAAGGGGTCCGATTTGCAGGCAATACTCCGCTCGACCGATACGTGGAACAACATCAACTCTACGTTGCAGATTTGGGTGGCCGCCGGTACCTATATCCCCACCGAACCGTTGTCGCCTGGCGACGAACGCAGTGCTTCGTTTGTCTTGAAAGGCAACCAGGTAGTGGTTTATGGCGGTTTCCGGGGTCAGGTGTTCGACGACTTGGGAGCCTTGGTCTATGCCGGAGAAAACAGCCTTGAAGAGCGTGTATATGGCAATGTGCTCTCGGGTAACCGACAGGAACCGTGGGCTTTGGCCTACCAGACTGTTTTCTCGGGCGACCGACTCGGCAACGATAATATGGGCGAAAGCGAAACGACTATCGCTTCGCTCGACCCTTCGCATAATACAAGCCGTGCCGACAACCTCAATACGGTAGTCACTTTCGATCCTACGAGCTCCGATGTGGTCCTCGATGGAGTTACCATTACCGGTGGATCGGCCAATGGGACTTACGATGCCGCCTATGGTGGCGGTGTGCAGTTGAGTGGTATGAGGTGCGGTTTGCAACGCTGTCTGCTCCTCTATAACTTTGCCGTGCGAGGAGGTGCTGTCTATATCAAGAAAAACGGCGGAGCCGATGCTCAACGCTGTTTTGTCAATAACTCGGTGATGGTTTCCAACTCGGCCCTGGACCGTTATGGCTATGGCTATGGTGGCGGTATCTACTCCGAGGCCGGCGTTATTTTCAATAACCTCATTTACAATAATAATGGTGGCGGTATCTGTGCCTACGATGCTACCTCGGTTGTCAACAATACGATTGTCAACAACCAGTTGTATGGGATAGGCCGTCCTTCCGATGCCAATGTACCGGGTTCGTCGATTACCGTATCCAATACGGTCGTGTGGAATATCGACCTGCTCAATCATGCCGGGTTGAGAGACTTTGAGGCTCTCACCGACAAGGTGGCCAATTGTGCCATTGTCAACTGGAACGAATCGGATGGTACCGATAATATCTCGTTGCAACCCTATAACGACCAGGTGCAATCGACCCCCAACTTTGTGAATCCTACAACTCAGGTGGGAATCATTTTGGAGCCGGCCTATGCCGATTTGGCTCCGTCGTTCCTCCTGCAGCAAAACTCGGCGCTCCTCTCCAAAGCCGAGAGCTCGTGGATGACAAACCTGAATATCTACTACGGTACCGATATCTCATACGATATCGCCGGTAAACCCCGGGTGGTGAGCCAGTCGCTCGATATAGGAGCCTATCAATATCAACCGGTAACCGGCCGTAATATTCTGTATGTGAGACAACTTTCGGCCGATGAGCCAGAGCTTGCTCCCGGCGAGGTGCGCGACGGCAGTTCGTGGCGTCTGGCCCTGCAGGATGTGCAGATGGCTATCGACCAACTCTATGCCCGCCAGGTAATAGGTGAGGTATGGGTTGCCGGGGGTACCTACTATCCTACTACGACCTTTACCGATGAAACCGGAGCAAAAGGAAATACCGAGCGCCATCGCTCGTTTGTGATGCGAAGCGGTATCTCGGTCTATGGTGGTTTCCGAGGGCAGACGGGCGACGAGGGAATCAACAACAGCACGACCCGTCCGCGCGACCCCAATCATCCCGATGCCAACTGGGCATTTGTCAACCGCACCATCTTCAGTGGCGATATCGATCGCAACGACGAGGCTCAGAAGGGATGGAGGTGGAATGCCAATAGCCAGAGTTGGGAACAATACTACGGCCGCAACTCCTACCATGTAGTGTGGTTTGCTTCGGAGGGCTTTTATGAGCGTACCACACAATACGAACCGGTTGCTGCCAAACCACTGGCCGTAGAGACCACCCTCGATGGCGTGATCATCACTGGCGGATGTGCCAACTATGGCGAGCGGGGCGAATCGACCCGCATGGGAGCCGGCGTCTATCTGGTGGAGAGAGGTGTAGTCTCCAACTGTATCATTTACCAAAACTATGCACTCACTCGAGGTGGCGGTGTGATGATGAACAACGGCGGTACGGTGCTGAACAGCCTGGTATTCCGCAATGCTTCGCCGGGTGTGCAGGTGCGCAACGGTGTAGGTGGCGGTATCTATATTTGGGGCGACGGTATTGTGTCGCGTACAACCGTTACCAATAATACGGCCCGCGTGGGTGCCGGTATCTATGTGGGCGAGGCTGAGTTTAACAACCCCAACTATGAAGAGTATCAGAGCGATATGTACCGGGGCGTCTTGAGTAATGTACTCGTGTCGAACAACACGGCTTCGTCCGACGCCGGAGCCATCTATTTCGATCGGGTGGGAGGGCTCACCTCTTCGACGGTGGTGAAGAACTACTGTTCGGCGGTAGCCTCAGACCAGGACGGAAACTCGGGCGGTATGGTGGTCGATGGATTCGGTATCGTCTATAACTCGGTACTGTGGGGTAATGCCACGATCGAACATACCCGCCAGTTCTTCGGCGAGAACGGTCGTTTGGCCAGTGCCTCGGCACCCGCTTCGATACAGGTTTACAACACGGCGTTGCAAAACTTGTCCAATACCATTTGGGGCGTAAATACCGTTACACAAAAGACTTATGCGCTGGCCGACCAGAATAGCTCCGATGGTTCGTCGTCGTCATACACCTCCAATTATCCCGACTTTACCAATCCGGTGGTCGATGAGCTCGATGTGACCAATGCTCCGGCAGGTGTTTATCAAACGTCGGCCGACGATGTGGCCGGGTCTCAGACGCTCGACGGTGCTCTGCACACGATTTATGATGCCCAGCTGTGGATTCCGTCGGAATATTCGGCCCTGCAACGAAAAGGTGGCACCTCGTCCGATGCACCGTATGTGCAATATACACCGGTACACATGCAGTTTTATGTACCGGCTACCGGTATTTTGAGCAAAGCCTATGTCGAGCCTCGTGTGTTGGGAGCCTTTGCTTCCGACCGTCCGGCCATACAATATAGTGTAATCGAAGATGATGGCGTGGAGAAACTGGTTGTTTTCGTCGATCCCGCTACCGACCGCGACCTCTCGGGAGCCTCGTGGGATTCGCCCATGATATCGGGTAACCAGGCTCTTGAGTATCTGGCCTCTCTCCCCGCCACCGAACATCCCGGAGCCTCCCGCGAAGTGTGGGTGAAAGCCGGTACGATTAACCCCGTATGGAGGGCCGTGGGTAGCGACCGTCGCACCTCTTCGGTAGTGTTGCGGGGCGGTGTCTCGCTCTATGGTGGCTTCAATACCAAACTGACGGGTACCGAAGGTTCCACAACCGAGGGCAAAACCTTTGTCCCGGCTGGAGGCAGCGAGGCCGAGCCTGTGCGCAACCCGGTCAATTACCGCACGGTATTCGATGGCTCGCTGGCCGGTGGAAATCTGTATCACGTGGTCACTATGTCCGACGAAGGTACGGCCGTTATCGACGGTTTCCACATTGTCAATGGCAATGCCTCCGATGGTTTCTCGGTATTCAAGTCGGGTGGTGGTATTCTGCATGAGAACGGTACGCTGTATGTGCGTAACTGTATGATCGAGAACAATATGGCTTCCAACGGCTCTGGTATTGCCATGCTGGCTACCGCCGATAAAATGGTTATGACCAATACGGTGGTCAACAACAATACCAATACCGGTTTGGTGAGCGATCCTCTTCATGCTGCGGTAGCTCTCCAAAACGATGCCCGCATAAACCACTGCACTTTTATTCACAACAACGCTCCGGCCATTTGTGCCATCAGCGGGCAGTTGATGCTCTACAACTCGGTGCTGTGGGGAAACACTACAACCGGGACTATTGCTGCCAACGATTTGCAAATCACGGGAATGGCTACCAGTCTGGATATCCGTAACAATGCCATACAGTATGCTCCCGACGACTGGGCTCTCTGGAGCGACAACATGCAGTTGAGTGTTGTGTCGGGCGACCCCATGTATCCCACCTTTGTCAATCCTACTCGCAGCATAGGAGCCGTTTCGTCTGGTTACGACACTCCGCTGGGAGGTCCTGCCCGGTTTGAACCCAATTGCGAATCGCCGCTGGTCATTGCCGGTGACGAGAGTGTGGTGGGCGACCCAGACCTCTTTCTCGAGGCCGATATCACGGGTCATAACTATGTAGTGGGTGGTGCCCCCGATATAGGTGCCTACGAGGCAACCTGTTTGAACCCCATCGGGTCGGTTCTCTATGTGCGCAGTGGCCCGGCCGGTACGGCCGCCTCGCCCCAAACGACCTACTTCGGTACGGGCGACGGTTCGTCGTGGTCGAATGCCATCAACGGTAATGCCTGGTATGGTTTCGACGACGGTCTGCCCTACGACCAAATCGAGTATGACAGCAGCGATGCTACCGACTATATCACCGGTTTGCAGTATGCCGTGAATATGGCTTATAAAGCTTCGTTGAAAAAGGAAGCCGATGGATCCATTGCCTACACGCCGTTGAATTATTACGAATTGGCTTGGTGGACTGATCAACAACAGACTTCCATCAATATCCCTGCGGTCGATACCACGGCTCTGGTCGAGGTGTGGGTAGCCGAGGGCGAATATACCAGCCGTCGCGGATTCTTCATGCGCGATGCCGTGCAGGTATATGGAGGATTCCCCGCTACCGGTACACCCGGTAAGGAGGAGCGTAATCCCCGGGTATATAATACGATTATTCAAACCATGACCACTGCCGAAGCTGCTCAAGTCGATGCTGCCGGTGAGAATCATTCGCTTTATGGCCCTATTTGCGGATTCAGTACACAGAACTCTTATGATTTGAACTCGGGTTATGCAAGTTCCAATAAAACCCGTCGGGTACTTACACAACCCTTCCCTTATTATGAACGTACGAAACAAGGGAATTTCAGCGATTTGTCGAGTACCGAGTTGGCCAATCGTCCGCTCAATCCCTTTGTTATGGAGACTATTTGGGATGGCTTTACCATACAGAATGGACGTACCCGCATCAACCACGGTAAGGATGGTGGTGCCGGTGTGGCCCTGCGCAAGAATGGTCGTCTCGAGAATTGTGTGATTCGCAACAATATCAATTATGTTCCTAATTCGACAGGAGCAGGTCCCAATGACAATCGTAATGCTGTTCAAGGACGTGGTGGTGCCGCTTTTTGTAATGATGGTGTCTTCTCCAACTGCTCGTTCTTCAATAACAAATTGGGCCCTCGTTATTGCGAAAACTATGGTGGTGCCATATATATGCGTGCCGGTACGGCCTATAACTGTGTGTTTGTGGGTAATGTGGCCAACACGGGTACAGCTCGAGGCTCGGCCGTTTATCTCGAAGTAGGTAGCTTCTATAACAATACGGTATCCGATAACTCGGGATCGGAAGGTGCTATCTATGGAGGTAACTGGTTCCTGGAAAATGGGGGTGGTGCCAGTGAGATGAATATCTATAACACGATTGTCTATCACAACAATTCGACATATCAAATTTATAAAGCTGCTGGCTGTGTCATGACTTTGAGCCGTTGCTGTGTACCTTCTTATAACGGGTATCTCAATAACGGTAATCTCACGGTCGAGGGGCTTATCAATGCCGATCCACAGTTTGTCGATCGCACGCCGACCAACAAGGAGAATGCCAACTATCGTCTGCAGGGTACGTCGCCCTGTATCAATGCGGGTAACAACAACCCCGAGGGGATTACGTTGCCCGAGACCGATATGGACTATACCGATCGCTTCAAAGACTGTTCGATCGATATCGGTGCCTATGAGATAGACCAGAGCGAGCCTATCATGCCGGCTACCAAGACGATCAATGGCGAAGTGGTGGGTATCATCTATGTGACCAAAGCGGCCAACGGTACGGTCGATGGTTCGTCGTGGGCCAACGCCGCCTGTGAAGCCAAGTTGCAAAAGGCACTCAACTGGGCCGGATACATTATCCATAACAAAGAGACCTATGCCTCGGGCAAATATCGCGATATCACCCGCATACAGGTGCGTATTGCCGCTGGGACCTATTATCCCACCGATGCCGTGTTGCCCGACCAGCCGCGAACGACTACCTTTATCATCCCGGCCGGCGTCGAGGTATATGGCGGTTTTGCCGGAACCAACGACGACGAGACTATCGAAGATCGCAATATCCAGGTGAACCAAACGATTTTCAGTGGTATGATAGGCAGCTCGGCCGAAGAGAATTCGTATCATGTGGTAACCTTTGGTATGAAACAGAACCAGGACAATGCTTCGGTACCGGCCGAAGGGGCTACCTATTACGAAGATACCAACCCCGAGATTGCTTTGCTCGACGGTATCTATCTCACCGACGGTAATGCCAATCACCCCTCCGATGCCGACTGGCAGTCGGGTGGAGGTGCCAAGGTCACGGTCAATGGGCTGTTGCAAAACTGTTTTGTTTACAACTGCGCTGCTTCCGATAAGGGTGGTGGTGTCTATTTGGCACCGGGTGGACGGGTTACCGGTTCGGTCATCTATGCCAACGAGAGTGCCAACGGTGGTGGCATTTATGCCGGCGACAACTCGATGGTGGTGAACTGTACGGTTGTCGATAACAAGACTACGACCAATGGTGTAGGCGGTGGTATCTCGTTGGGCAACAAACCCATTATCCTCAACTCGGTATTCTGGATGAACGACTCGGGCAACGGTAAAAACATCTATGGCAATATGTCGCAACAGGTCGATACCACCTTTGCCGGCACACACTACGAGAGCTATATCTTCAGCCACTGTGCCGTCGAGGGGCTCAAGGTGGTGGGCTATGGCAACATGGCTTTGACCAGTTTCAACGAAAATAATACCACGGTTGTAGGTCAGAATACTCCCGGGTTTACCGACCCCGACAATAATGACTTTACACTCAAACGCATCTCGTCGCTCATTCGCTCGGGCATACAGGTCGAGCAACCCGATGCCGACTTGATGGAAGCTCTGCACCTGTCGCAACTCGACATGTTGGGAACCAGTCGCTACTATGAGAGTGATGGTTCTACTCTGCGCGACTACTTCGACATAGGAGCACTCACTTATGATGGTACCTTGTTTATCGACCCGGATATCGATGCCGTACAGGGTGAGGGTGGAGTGTATCGTCTGTATGTGTCGCAAACGGCACAAGGCTTGGCTTCCGGTCACAGCTGGCGCAACGCTTTGGGCGATATCCAGGAGGCACTCGACTATTTTGCCAACGATGCCAACTTTGTCAATGATCCCCAGGCCGCCAATCGTCAGTGTGAGATTTGGGTATCGAAGGGTACCTACAATCCCAAGAAAGCTGTGCAGGAGGCCAATAAGGGAGCTTCGTATGTGCTCAACCGCTATACTTCGATATACGGAGGTTTCAGAGGTAGCAACCTGCCCTATTACGAGGGTTGGATCGAGACGTTCAAGACCAATCCGTCCAATCGGGTGACCGCTACCGGTACCTGGAATGAAGCCGATTACAGTTACACGCTGGGCGGTGATGGTGCAATTACCTTCAAGCCCAACGTAAAAGCGTTGGCCAACGAGCCCTCTTCGTGGTTCCTCCACTTCACGACCAACCAGACTTCGGCAACGAAGCCGACCGTTACGGTCAATGGCATGACTCTTCCCGACAAATTGGTTTTACCGGTAGTCTCGACCGATTCGACCACCGAGTATATATATGACCTGCGTTATCTGGCTATTGGTAATACCGATTGGGAGACGGCTCCTGTTATCGAGACCGTGCAGATTGCGAATCTGCCTGCCGGGACTACGCTATACAGCGCTACCATCGACAACCGCAAGTCGGCTACGACAACGGCTACCGCAATTGTTTCGACCAGTCCCGTGTATGATTTTGGCTCGGGCCAGTATATCGATATCGTGCTCGAAGACAAGACCGAGAGCTTTACCATGTCCGATCAATACTATGCCGGAGAGTCGTTCTTGAGCGAGCGTCCCCGTCAGGACTGGAACGGAAACGGTTTGCTCGAAGACTTTGAGTATGCCAACGAGTCGATTCTCTCGGGCGATGTCGGCGGTGGCTCGGGTACGGCCCATGTGGCCTATTATGGCGATGCCGATGCTACGCGTCGGATTGTACTCGACGGCTTGAAACTGATCAAAGGTAATACCTTGTGTGCCGACCACGGCGGAGGTGCCTTGTGTGCCTTGGGTCCTGTGACCCTGCGCAACTGCCAGTTGCTGCTCAACGAGTCGAGCTTTGGCGGTGGTGCCGTGTATGCCAGCGACATTGAGATTTATGGCTCTATCTTGGGCGGTAATGCGGCTACCGGCAAGTCGGGCGGCGCCGTTTACCTGCGCGAGGGCGGCCGGTCGCATATCGTCAACAGTGTGATTTACAACAATACGGCAGCGACAGGCTCGGCCTATTATGCCGAGTCGGGCACTGAGTCGCAACTGGTCAACAATACGATAGCGCGCAACTCGAGCGACGAAAGCGGGTCGGGCAGTGCCTCCACGGGTTGTACCGTCTATGCCGCCTCGGCCTCGGGCAACACGCTCACCAATACCGTGCTGTGGGGTAACGACGATGCCGACTGCATCAATACCGGCAACTGGGAGGTAGTGACCTCGGCTGCCGATGTCGATGAGTCGGTGGGTAACTTCGAGGTATTCCTCGACCGAGCCAATGCTGCGGTGATGGGCCCGCGCTTCGGATTCCCCAGCGACTATGCCGGAGCCGAGAACTACTTTGCCATGGCCGACTTCTCGTTGCCTTCGCTGTCAACCCTCGTCAACCGGGGAACCAACGGCGGTACGCGTAAACTGAATACGACCATCCAGATGAACCCCGACGGGTCGGTACAAAGCACGACCATCACTGCCGATCCTGTGGTACTCGACGGCTCGGGCAAGGGCTACTATGCCGCACAAAATCAGTGGGGCCGGGAGAATGTGCCCGATACCCTCAACAGTAAATGGCGTATTACCAAGGAGCCCGATACCTACCACATTATTAAACAGAATGGTGTCGATATGATTGACGTGAAGGAGTGGAAAGAGGGTATTATCGATATCGGAGCCTATGAGTACGAATCGGTATCGCTCACACCTTTCGGTGGTAACATTCTGTATGTGAAGAGCACCGAAGCTGTCTCGGACCAAGAGAATAATGGCGAGACCTGGGAGCAGGCTACCTCGAATATCTATCAAGCCATACAGGTATTGTTGCTCAGCCCCAACACGAAAGACAAATATATTAAGATTGCTGCGGGTGAGTATATGCCTTATCTGAAGGACGACGAAGGCGGTTATTCGTTTGTGGTGTCGAAACCCTATGTCGAGAACCTCGGCAACATGACCAAGAGCCTCACCTTCCGCGGTGGGTATCCCGACAACATTACGGGTACCGATGTCGCTATGGATAACCTGCGCGACCCTGTTCTGTACCCGACCTACATCCGGGGCAACAGCGACGATTCGAAACACCTTTTCTATATCGATAAGTCCATGGATACGGCTGGTGAAAACGGTACGTTGTCGCCGGTTTATATCGAGGGTCTCACCTTCCTCGACGGTAACGCCTCCGACGCTACGGGCGAGGGCTCGACCGGTGCGGCCATCTATGGGGCTAACGCGAGCACTACGGTGCGCAACAGCGTGTTCGTGTCGAACCGCGCTGCCGGTGCAAACGGTGCCGCTGTCTATCTGAACAAGGGTAATATCTACAACTCGGTATTCCATACCAACGAGGCTTGGGGTATTGCCATGGGTGGCTCGGGCAATATCATCAGCAACACGATTGCCGACAATACCCGGGGCGGACTCTATGGCCGTGGTGCTACGGCCGGTGATCCGTTGCAGGTCTATAACAACATCATCTGGCGCAACTATGCCGGGCAGACTCCGTCGGCCGACGATTTGAATCATCAAATCGACGTAAACAACGCCACCTTGTACAGCAACGCCATCCAAATCGACGACCAGGTGGCCGAGCAGCCCAATGCGGTTTATACCTATTGGAACTCGTCGGCTCAGGTAACGCTGGGTGACTTGGCTGCCAACGTGAACAAGACCTTGAGTTCCGACAACGAGAACATGTCGTATGGCCCCCGCTTCGAAGCTCCCGACGAGACCGAGCCGCTGAACAAGAAGTTTGGCATACGTCCCGGGCGCAAGCTCATCAACACAGGCTATCGCTACATGACCGGTGGCGTTTACAATAAGGAAGAGAACGACAAGTGGTATGCCGATTTGTTTGCCTACTATCCCTTCGGTTCGGTCGAAGAGCCCGTAGCCGCAGGCGATTCGCTGGCCCGCGTGATGTTTGTCGATGCCGGTGGCAGCCGTCGTATTGCCGGTAACAGCATCGATATTGGTGCCTATGAGTACCAGCGGTTGTTCTATCCCAACCTCTATGTGAAACCCGACGGATTTGGTCTGGGCTCGAGTTGGGACGATGCCATGGGCGACCTTCAGGAGGCTGTTTACTCGGCCTACTATTCGGGCGATCCCGACGAGAGTGGAACCTACGGTACCGTGTGGGTAGCCGGTGGTGACTATGTGTTGCCCACTACCTTGCAGTGGATGGCCAATGTGAAGGTGTATGGCGGTTTCAGAGGTACCAACGAGACCGAGATTACCCAGCGTCAGGGTCTGTTGGAGGAGAACGCTCCCAACAGTATCCTCTCGGTCGAGGCCGAGGGCGTGCCGGTTGTCCGCTCGGACAACGACCACCTGGCCGGAACCATTGTGGAGAACTGGGCCGAACTGAACGGATTCCATATCAAGGGTGGCAAGAACAGCCCGGCAGTCATCTTGGCCGACTCGTTTGCCATTACGAACAGTGTGATATATGACAATGTGAACCCCGACGGGGCTACGGTCGATAGCGACGGTTTGCTCTATAATGTGCTGCTGCACGACAACGAAACCGCCGGTGCCCAAATCAGTCAGGGCGATCATGCGGCAGCCGTGCATGTAACGGCTGTGGGCGACCAGGCTCAAATCGTGGGAACCGGTAAGGTAATCAACTCGATCAACGGTACCGCAACCCAACTGGGCGGTGTCTCTTATGCTCCCCAGTATGTGGGCGACTATCTCCCCGATGAGGCCCATCTGCGCTACCAGCTTTCCGACCGGGCCGATACGCTGCTCTTCTGCGTTGGGGAGTTGCAGGAACCGGGCCAGGATGGCACAACCCAGATTGGCAACTATACCGTTCCCAAAATCAGAAATGGCAGCAGCTACGACGATATCATCAACCTCTCGACCGATTGCGACGTCTTGGGCAACAAGCGTATTCAATCGCATAAACCGGTGGGCGACGACCATATGATACGTCCCGACTATGGTTGCTTCGAGACCTGGAATACCGATAACGATCAGGTAGTGAATATCAGCGATAGCGATTATCCGCGTGCCGGTAGCGTGGTCTATGTGGGCAAGCGGGGTGAGTTGCGGCTCTCTACCGCTTTGACCAAGGAGTTCGCTCCCTCGTATCTGTTGCTGCGCCATGCTGCCGGAGTGCGAGCCGGCAACCATGCCTTGTCGCTCTACAACCTGGCCATCGAGCGAGACCTCAATCCGCTCATCGATGCCTCTACGGCCGACTGGAATATGGTGAGCCTGCCCTTCTCTCTCCAGGTGGGTGAGGGTACGTTGCAGAACGGTATTACCATCGACGGGCATGCCATAGAGGCTATCCAGGCTGCCGACGAGACGACCGGCAATGCATCGAGCCTCTACCTGTATGGATACGACGGAGCCAAGCGTGCCGAGGATCTGTATAGCAAGGCCGCTCCCCAAAACAGCAAATACTGGACCTTTGAGAACAATCAGATAGGAGCCAACGTGGGTTACCTCGTGGCTACCCCCTCGGCTTCGAGCGGAGTGACCGTGCGCTTCTCGAAATCTTCGACGGCACAGCCTGTCTATGAAGAGGCCGCCACGGGCACGAAGAGCTTGTTCCTTGTGCAGCACAACCTGAAGAATGTGGTCAACGGACGGCCTCAGTTTACCTACAAGGAGAACATGGGTTGGAATCTCTTCGGTATTCCCTACCTCTGCTCCTATACCAGTGAGCAGATGAGCATCGACCACATACTCTATGGCTACGATGCGACTGCCCGTAGCTTTGTGACGATGAATTCGTGGGAAGGCAACACGATAACGCCCTTCTCGGCTGTGTTCACCCAGACGGCTACGATTGCCGAGTCGGAAGAACTGAAATTCGGCAAGCCCGCTATTCCGCTCGATACCTCGCCTGCGCCTCAAGGCATACGGTTGAGAATTGCCGGCAGCAACCTTTCGGGTGGTAGCGATTGCGTGTCGCTGGTAGCCGATGTGGTAGAGGACAAGCCCATGACCTTCGACATGAGCAGCGATGCATTGAAGATGATGAGCTTCGATCCCAGAGTGCCTCAGATGTATGTGTATAATGAGGATGGCGTGCGGTTTGCCCACACGCAGAGTGCCGATATCGAGGGCGAGACTCCGCTGGGAGTTTATACCGGTGAATCGGGTATCTACGAAATAGCCTTGACCGACGACTCGGACTACGACCGCTACGAGGCCGTGATCCTGACCGACCGGGCAACCGGCAACAAGGTCGATTTGAAACAGGCTTCGTATAGCTTCTCGGTCGATGACCGGGCTGCCGACAACGGTCGTTTTGTCCTGTCGTTTGGCCGACTCTCCGACGAGATGCTGGCGCCCACGTTCTATTCTCCCGCCAAGCGCCTCTTGCGGGTAGTCAATCTGCAAGGCAACGAGACTATTTATATCTACGATTCATTGGGCCGGCAGAGTGCGGTTCGTAAAGCATCGGGAGCCGTCGAAGAGATTACACTCGAATCGGGCATCTATGTGGTACGGATCGGCAAGAAGAGCCCGGTTCAAGGGAAAGTGGTAGTGAAATAATTTTGAAGAGTGAGGCAAGGGGGCTTTGACGAGCCACATCCAGCCTCACTCTTTTGAAAAAGAAAAAGATTCGCATTGTGTCGGTGTAAGGTGCCCGTTATGGGCCGGCTTTACCGAATGTAAGCAATAGCGAATTTTCCTTGCCAAAAACGGAAAGAGTCCTGTCTCTCCTTGTGAGTCGGGGCTCTTTTTATTATGGGCCGACAGAAGCTGGTAAATCCGTTTTCTCCCGCATGATGGGGCAGGGTATTCGCTTGCTATTCTTGAGAGATGGCGGTGAGGAGGGGCAAAAATCTCGGGCGAGTTTGGCTTTTGCCTTTGACTTGCACTATCTTTGCTTGGTAAAAACAGGAGAGGTATGAACGATTTGATATGCAAGGCACTGTTTATCGACTTGGACGATACGATATGGGATTTCAGGGCCAACTCCAAATTGTCGTTGCGACAGATTTACGACGAGTTCTCGCTCGAGCGGGTATTCACCGGGTATGAGCAGTTCCAGTCGTTGTATATGACGGCCAACCACGAGCTGTGGGAGGCCTATCATCACAACCGGGTGACGAAAGATTTCCTGATTGTGGAACGTTTTGCCCGGCCATTCAGGCAGGTGGGCAGTGCCTTGAGCGACGACCTAGAGTTTATCATGTCGATCAACCACCGCTATCTCGACGTGCTGGCCCAGCAGAAGACACTGGTGCCGGGGGCTATCGACCTGCTCGACTACCTCACGGCCAAGGGGTATCCGTTGTACATCTTGAGCAACGGTTTTGCCGAGGTACAGGCGCGTAAATTACAGTCGGGTGGCATAGACCGTTACTTCAAACGGTTGATTCTCTCCGACGAGATAGGCATCACCAAGCCCGATCGCCGGCTCTTCGACTATGCCTTGCAGGTGGTGGGGGCCGATGCCGCCGATACTGTAATCGTGGGCGACAACTATGATGCCGATATCTTGGGGGCGATGAACGCCGGGTGGCGGGCCATCTATTTCAACCGCGACAACCTGCCCGTGCCAGGGCCCCAACCCCACTATATGGTTACCGAGCTGGTTCAGCTGAAAACGATTCTGTAGGGGCGGGTGCTGCCATTGCAAGTCGGCCTGGAGTTCGGACGCTTGCCTGTGAGAACAGACTCCGTTCGGGTGTGATTTATTCCTTGGTGCGCAGCTTCTTTTGGGCGCGTCGGGCCTGCTCCTCTTCCCAACTGTATGTGCGTTGGCGGTCGGCCTCGGTAACGGGGCGAATGACGTGACACGGGTTGCCGCCGGCAATGACGTTGGCCGGGATGTCGGTAGTCACCACGCTGCCGGCTGCGATGATGCTGTTGTCGCCGATGGTCACACCCGGGGCTATGGTCACCCCGCCACAAATCCACACATTGTTGCCGATGGTGATGGGCCAGGCATATTCGAGCCACTCGTTGCGACGCTCCACATCGGTGGGGTGCCCGGCGGTATAGAGCCCCACGTTGGGAGCAATGAGCACATTGTCGCCGATGGTAATGGGTGCCTCGTCGAGCATCACGCAGTTGTAGTTGGCAAAGAAGTTTTCGCCCAGGTGAATGTTGTGCCCATAGTCGCACAAGAAGGGCGACACGAAGGTAAATCGCTTGGGTGCCGTGCCCAGAATGGAGCGGAGCAGTTGCTCGCGTTCTTCGGTCTGTGAGGGAAGCAGGCGATAGTTGAGTTCGAAAATCTTGTTGCGGGTGGCTTGCAGCTTCACCAGTAGTTCGGGGGCCGAGGCGTCGTAGAGCAGCCCCTTTTCCATCTTTTCTTGTTCGGTCATCATCGGGTCAAGGTTTATTGAAAAAGTGCAGACCGTCGATTTTCGACAGCCGGTTTTTGAGGTTCTCCATGCGCGAGCGGCGTATGCGCAGAGTCATCTCGCAGTCCATGTCGAAGAGTTGCGAAATGATGGCCGGCCCCTCCTCCTTGACGACACGCATCACCTCGTTCATGAGAGGGTATTCGAAGCCAAACCGCACCTCGTCTTCGACCTGTCGCTCCACGATTTCGTTGGCGGCGATGGCCTCGGCAGCCGCTTCGCGGTAGGCGACAATCAGTCCGCTCGTGCCCAGTTTGATACCGCCGAAGTAGCGCACGACGACGATGAGGATATCGGTGAGGTTGGCCGAGTTGATTTGCCCCAGTATGGGTTTCCCGGCCGTGCCCGAAGGCTCGCCATTATCGTTCGATCGGAACTGGGTACGCTCGGGCCCCAGCATGAAGGCCCAGCACACATGGCGGGCATCGTAATACTCCTTTTGGTACTTCTCGAGCTGTTGCTTCACTTCGTCGAGCGTGGTGACGGGGATGGCAAAGGCAAGGAACTTACTCATCTTCTCCTTGTAAATTCCCTCCGAAGTGCGCGATATGGTCAGGTAGGTGTCGTCCATGTAGCAAAAAAAAGAGCTTACCTCTGCAAAAGTAAGCTCTTTTTGGGGAATACACAAGTATCAATATTTGTGATCGTTGTTCTCCATCTCGCCGGCGGTGATGGGTTTCTTGTCCATGGCCCGCCACACATAGAAGATGTAGGCCAGTACAAAGGGGATGAGCAGCGAGACTATGCTCATGGTTTTGAGGGTGAAGAGGCTCGACGAGCTGTTGTAGATGGTGAGCGAGCTCTGCATGTCGGCGGCCGAGGGGTAGTAGGGGGTATTGTTGTAGCCGGCGATGAAGAAGAGGCTCAGCACTACCAGCACGGTGCCGACGCCCGAGAACCAGATGCCTCGGGTGAAGTGCTGCCCGAATACCGAGCGGATGAGGGCATAGAGTACCAGCACCACTCCCACGAGGAACATGAAGGCTACCCACGGCATCTCGATGAGGTTGTGGAAATACTTGTAGGGACGGGTAAACACTTCGCCGGTGAGTGGGTTGGTCTCGTAGCCGGTGGCCAGCAGGGTGGCTGCGACGAACGAGAGGAAAAGCAGCACGAACAGGATGCCGTTGAACAGTACCTGCCGACGCGAGCGTTCAAAGAGGGTGTCGTCCTTGATATTGTTCATGAAATAGAGAGCCCCTTGTGTGCGAGCCAGGAAGAGTACGGTGAAGCCCAGCAGCAGGTTGCGCACGTCGAACAGAGCCTCCAGACCGTTACAGTTGTTGGTCCAGCTGCTGATGACCGGCGAGCCGGGAGTTGTGAGGTTGCCTTTCTCGACCACGAAGTCGGCCCCGGTGAAGAAGGTTCCCACGGCTACACCCAGCAGCACGGGGCCCACCACACCGTTGACAAAGAGGAAGGCGTCGTAGGTCTTCTTGCCCAGGAAGTTGCCGCTCTTTGAGCGGTATTCATACGACACGGCCTGTATGATAAAGCTGAACAGGATGGCCATCCACAGCCAGTAGGCCCCACCGAAACTGGTGGAGTAGAAGAGCGGGAAGGAGGCAAAGAAGGCGCCACCGAATACCACGAGGGTGGTGAAGGTGAATTCCCACTTGCGGCCCAGCGAGTTGACCATCATGCTCTTTTCGATTTCGGTTTTACCCATGGTCGCCAGCAGCGACTGTCCGCCCTGCACAAAGAGCAGGAATACCAGTATTGAGCCCAGCAGCGAGATGAGAAACCACCAGTAGTGCTGGTAGAATAGTTCGTTCAGTTCCATAGTATGTCTTTATTTTTTTTCGGTTCCTTTTTTAATTTGTTTCAGCATGATACCCACCTCGGCGATGAGCAGGATGGTAAAGAGGGAGGCAAACAGCCAGAAGGTGGTTTGCACCGAGGCTACCTCGATTTTCGAGATGGCGGCAAAGGTAGGCATGATATCCTGGATTACCCACGGCTGGCGTCCCATCTCGGCTACCACCCAACCGGCTTCGAGGCAGACGTAGCCCAGCGGAATGGTGAGTATGGCCACCCACAACATCCATTTGAGGCGAGGCAGTTTCTCTTTGTAGGAGAGGAAGAGCACGAGGGCAAAGAAGAGGATGAAGTAGCCACCCAGTATGATCATGATGTGGAACGAGTAGAAGACAAACGGTACATGGGGTATGAGTTGCTCGACCGAGTCGATATAGCCGTAGCCGAAGTACTCGTAGTTGGCGTCGAGTCGGGCCCGGGCCTCGTTCATGGCCGTGGTGTCGTTGTTTTGCCGGGCCGTATTAAAGTCGGCCAGGGCCGCGATGGCCAGGCGTCCGCGCTCCATCTTCTCCTGAGCCGAGAGGGCGATAATCTCTTCGCCCTTGAGATTCTTGTCGGGGTAACCGCCGTCGATGATGTCGTTGATACCCGGCACGAACCCGTTCACCTCGCGGGTAGCCAGGATAGAGAGCAGCTTGGGAATGGGGATGTCGAAGATGAATTCCTTCTCGTTGTTGTTGAACTCCTTGGCCGGATTGAGGATACCGAAGGCGATGAGCTCCTGCCCCTCTTTGCCGTGATAGACACCCTCCATGGCAGCCAGCTTCATGGGCTGCTTGTCGGCCACCTGGTAGGCCGATCCGTCACCGGTATAGGCTACGACGAGAGCCCCCACCAAACCTACCCAGGCACCCACGCGGATACTCTGCTTGGCCAGGAAGTTCTCCCGGTTCTTGAGCAGATACCACGAGCTTACGCCCACGACAAAGATACCGCCCAGCACCCAGCCGGCCGAGATGGAGTGGAAAAACTTGTTGATGGCTACCGGCGAGAGCACCAGAGCCCAGAAGTCGTCCATGACGTTGCGGGCAGTTTCGGGGTCGAATTTCATGCCCACGGGATACTGCATCCACGAGTTGGCCACCAGAATCCACAGGGCCGAAATCGAGGCACCTATGGCGGTGAGCCAGGTCGAGGCCAGGTGGAACCGTTTGCTCACTTTGTTCCACCCGAAGAACATCACGGCAATGAAGGTCGCCTCCATGAAGAAGGCCATGATACCCTCGATGGCAAGCGGTGCCCCGAAGATATCGCCCACGAACCAACTGTAATTCGACCAGTTGGTGCCGAACTGAAACTCGAGAATGATACCGGTAGCCACCCCGATGGCAAAGTTGATGCCGAAGAGAGTCATCCAGTATTTGGTAATGGTTTTCCAGCGTTCGTCGCCGGTGCGGTAATAGATGGTTTCCATGATACCGACGATTACGCCCAGCCCCAGAGTGAGGGGGACGAACAGCCAGTGATAAAAGGCGGTGAGGGCAAACTGTGCCCTCGACCAGTCAACGAGCGTAAATAGATCGTTCATAACTCTTGTGATTGTTGTGGTTGAGAATTATAGGGATTGGTTAGATTTTCGATTACGGCATTGGCCCGTTCTTCGTCGGTGTCGAAATCCTTTTGCAAGATGTTGGGGAAAAAGAAGAGCTTGAGGATGAAAAACATGATGAACAGTTTGATGAGAATAATCGCCCAAAGTGTTTTTCCCAAGGTCATTGACCGGAACCCTTCGAGGTAGAATCGCCATACCCGCAGCAGGACGTTGTCGTTTTTCAAGGTCTTGTATTCTTCCATAGACAGGAGGTAATAGGTGAAGAAAGTTTTCGCAATATTCGGTAAAATTTGTGATTGATACAAATTTATAACCATTATTTTTATGAGACATGAGTCGTTTTTTATCAGTAACGACTGGGGTGGAGATTTGGTTTGGAATAATTTCCAGAAAAAAATGGAACAGTATCAATAAATTGTGTTACCTTTGTGGCGCATTGGTTTCGAAACCCCGTTCGGGGTGTAGAATGAAAAGGGAATCGGGTGCAAGTCCCGAACAGTCCCGCTGCTGTAAGCTCCCATAGAGGTGCCGAGAATACTTGAAAGCCACTGATTATGACGATTGGGAAGGCCTCGGTTACCGGAGTAAGTCAGAAGACCTGCCATGCTTTGTGTCATTAGCTTTCGGGGGGTAGAGCTTGTGAATCTGCAGAGGGGGATGACAATACCCGCATCTGCCTGTTTACATTGAACTTTTTGGGAAAGAACCCGCCCGAGGCTGTAAAAGAATAGTCCGATGGAAAGACTTTGTCGTTGGGTATCGTTTGGTTGTATAATCGTGGCGCTGGCACTTGTGCCGGGGCGGGCGTGGGCCGGTGCGCCTTCGTCGCCCGACTCGATACAGACCCAGAGCCTGGGCGAGGTGATGGTTACCGCCAACCGGTACAGCGAGGTGATTCCCTCCCAGAAACTCGCGGGGAAGGAGTTGCAGGCGCTCAACAGCTTTTCGGTAGCCGATGCCATACGCTATTTCTCGGGGATACAAATCAAGGACTATGGCGGAGTGGGCGGTTTGAAAACCGTCAACATCCGTAGCATGGGTACCAACCACATGGGGGTCTATTACAACGGCATCCAGTTGGGCAATGCCCAGAACGGACAGGTCGATTTGGGCAAATTCTCGCTCGAGAATATCGAGGAGATTTCGCTCTATAACGGGCAGAAGAGCGAGATATTCCAGTCGGCTCGCGAGTTCGGTTCGGCCGGTTCCATCTATCTTACGACCCGCCGGCCCAAGTTCAAACCGGGCGAGAAATCGCACCTGAAAGCCTCGCTGAAGGCCGGTTCGTTCGATCTCATCAACCCCTCGGTACTCTTCGAATACAAGCTCAGCGAGAGTGTGAGCATGACTTTCAACAGCGAGTGGACCAACTCGAGCGGCAAGTATAAGTTCCGTTACAAGCGGGTTACCCCTTCGGGCGAGGTGGCCTACGACACCACGGCTACCCGGCAAAACGGCGATATTGATGCCGTGCGCTTCGAGGGCGGGTTGCAGGGCTATCTCTCCAACGGTTTCTGGAAAGCCTATGTCTATCATTACAGTTCCGAGCGAGGAATCCCCGGCGCCATTGTCAACAACGTGTGGCGCAACGGCGAGCGGTTGTGGGACCGCAACTCCTTCGTGCAGGGCGTTTATCAGCAGGATATCACACGCAAATACAGCCTCAAGGTCAATGCCAAATATGCCTTTGACTACACCCACTATGTGAACAACGACGACAAGCTGATGCGGGTCGATAACCAATACAAGCAGCGTGAGGTCTATGTGTCGGTGGCCAACAAGTACTCGATACTTCGCAACTGGGACATGTCGGTGGCCTATGACATGCAGTGGAACGGCTTGTCGGAGTATCTCTCGGCCAGCCGCTACACGCACTGGATTTCGGCGGCTACCGCCTTTTCGCTGGCCGACCGTCTCAAGATGCAGGCCAGCGTGCTGGCCACCCTCGTCGATGAGACTACCGAGGGGCAGGCCAAGGCTCCCAACAAGAGCAAGGTGACCCCGGCCCTCTTCCTTTCGTACCAGCCGCTCAAGCGATACAACTGGGTGTTGCGTGCCTTCTATAAACAGATATATCGCATGCCCACCTTCAACGACCTCTATTATACCGATATGGGTAATGCGGCCTTGAAACCCGAGAGTGCCACCCAGTACAACGTGGGGTTCACCTATGCCGTGGCTCCCAAAACGGGATTCCTCTCGGGATTCCACACCGGGGTCGATGCCTACTATAATCTGGTGAAAGACAAGATTGTAGCCTATCCCAAGGGGCAGCAGTTTCGCTGGACCATGCTCAACCTGGGAAAGGTCGATATACGGGGCATCGACGTGCAGGCAACGGCAACCTTCCGTCTGCCTCTCGAGATGGGGCTGATGACCAAGGTACAATATACCTACCAGGAGGCTATCGATATTACCAGTCCCAGCGACAACTACTACCGCGACCAGATACCCTACATCCCCTGGCACAGTGGTTCGGCCATTCTGGGACTCACCTACAAGGATTGGGGGCTCAACTACAGTTTTGTCTATGTGGGCGAGCGTTACAACCAGCAGGAGAATATCGAGTACAACTATGTGCAGCCGTGGTACACGAGCGACATATCGCTGGTGAAGTCGTTCAAAATCAAAGCCGTGTCGCTGAAGGTGACGGCCGAGGTCAACAATCTTTTCGACCAGGCCTACGATGTGGTGCTCAACTACCCCATGCCCATGCGTAACTATCGGTTTGGCATAGCTATCGAATTATGATGAGAGGCAGTTTTTTACATATAATCACCGGAGTGGTGTTGGCGATGCTGGCGACGATGACCTCGTGTCGCGAGGACGATGTAATCATCCTCACCGAGTATGAGCCCTATCCCGGCATGCTCGATACCTCGTCGCCCTACGCCGGGCTTTACCTGCTCAACGAGGGGAATATGGGGTCGAACAAATGTACGCTCGACTTTGTCGATTTCGAACAGGGCGAGTATGCCCGCAACCTCTATGCCGAGCGTAATCCAAACGTGGTCAAGGAGTTGGGTGATGTGGGCAACGATATACAGATTTACGGCTCCAAACTCTATGCCGTCATCAACTGCTCGCACAAGGTCGAGGTGCTCGATGCCCGCACCTGCAAGCGCATCGGGCAGGTCGATATCCCCAACTGTCGCTATGTAACCTTCGACGGGGGGTATGCCTATGTGTCGGCCTATGTGGGGCCGGTGGGGATTGACCCCAACGCCCAGCTGGGAGCTGTGTTCCAGGTCGATACGGCTACTCTCGAGGTGACTGCCGAGGTGACGGTGGGCTATCAGCCCGACGAACTGGTTGTGCAGGACGGGCTCATCTATGTAGCCAACTCGGGCGGGTATCGCAAACCCAACTACGACTATACGGTATCGGTGGTCGATATCGCCACGATGACCCAGATACGCAAGATTCCCGTGGGGATAAACCTGCATCGCATCCGGGCCGACCGCTACGGCAAGCTGTGGGTGTCGTCGCGTGGCGATTACAACACGGTGCCCTCGCGCCTCTTTGTCCTGGAGAAGGATGGGCGCACCGGCCGCATGGAGGTGAGCGACACGCTCGATATCCCGTGCAGCGAGATGGAAATCTGTGGCGACTCGCTCTACCTGTACAGTGTGTCGTGGAGCGATGTGTCGCAGGAGAATAGCGTGACCTATGGCATTGTCGATGTGCGCACCGGCAAACTGGTCTCCGACAACTTTATCAAGGACGGTACCGATGCCGACATCGATATCCCCTATGGGTTGAAGGTGAACCCCTACAACGGCGACATCTATGTGACCGATGCCAAGAACTATGTCTCGAGCGGGAATCTGCTCTGTTACGGCCGCGACGGGAAATTGAAGTGGAAAGTACGCACTGGCGATATCCCTGCGCACATGGCTTTTTTGAAAAAAACTAACTGATGGATATGAAACGAATCTTGTACCTTTTTCCGATGCTTTGGCTTCTCTTTTTGACCGCTTGCCAAAGCGATACCCCGGCCATGATTTCGCTGGGACTCGACGATGCCTATGTGGTGGAACGCATGAAGAGCCTCTCCCTTCACCCCCAGTTCTCGGGCGAGCGGTATGAGTGGCACCTCTCTTACGAATCGACAGCCGTCGATTCGCTGGTGGCGACTACCCGCGACTATACCTTTGTCGCTCCCAAGACCGGGACTTATTGGTTGAAGCTGAACATCTACGATGCGGTTAATCCTGTGGAACATCTCATGCAGATTGTCGTACACGATGAGGAGGTTGCCTATAGTCCCTACATTACCCGGGTCCTCGAATATCGTCCGGCACCGGGACAGTTTGTCAACGAGTTGCCGCAATATAACGAGGGAGATACCGAGGAGACCATGCGGCAAAAGGCCGAGGATTGTCTGGCCTATAATGCCGGTACCCTGGTGACACTGGGCGGTTATGGCGGTTACATTGTCGTAGGGTTCGACCACACGATAGTCAATCACCCGGGCGAATACGACTTCAAGATTTTGGGCAATGCCTTTTACTCTTCGTCAGCCCAGGGGGCCTCGGGGGGAAGCAGCGAGCCCGGTATCGTGATGGTATCGGTCGATGTCAACGGCAACGGTATTGCCGACGATGCGTGGTACGAGCTGGCTGGCAGCGAATATGGCAAGGAATCGACGGTGAAGAACTACCAGATTACCTACTATCGCCCCGACGAAGGCAAGACTCCGGAGCCCGGTACCGATCCCAGTGTAACCGATGCAACTTATGTGCGCTGGACCGATAATCAGGGGAGCACGGGATATATCTCGAAGCTGACCTATCACAAGCAAGCATACTATCCCCAATGGCTTGCGAGCGAAACCCTTTCGTTCGAGGGTACCCGCCTGGCCGATAATGCTGTCGATGAGAGTGGCAACGGTTCCTACTATGTGCTCTATGCCTATGACTGGGGCTATGCCGACAATCATCCCAACGACAGCGAAAAGTCGAATTTCAAGATCGATTGGGCCGTCGATGCCCAGGGTAATCCCGTGACGTTGCCGGGTATCGATTTCGTCAAGATATATACCGGGGTCAACCAGTTCAACGGTTGGTTGGGCGAGTGCTCGACCGAGGTGGCCGGAGTAACCGATCTCCATGTCGATGCTCATTGAAAAACACACGATAGAGACTGAAAACAAAATAGAAACAGAATAGAGAACCAGACGAGAATAGAAAGATAAAGAAAAAGAAAAAGAAAAAGAAAAAGAAAAAGAAATAGTGTAGTGCGCACAGGTTCGGCTGGTAAAGCCGATTAAAAGGGAATCGGGTGCAAGTCCCGAACAGTCCCGCTGCTGTGAACTCCAAACAAAAGGTGCCGGGAAGGACGTCACTGATTTTGATAATCGGGAAGGCCTCGGTAGCCGGAGTAAGTCAGAAGACCTGCCGTGCGTATTGTCTCAAAAGCTTGCGAGGTATGAGCTGCGACAAAAATGACTCCCGGTGTATCGGGCGGGTTCTATGGGGCATGAGTAAACCATATCTTGCAAGTATTGAAATGGAAACGCGATTGTTTAATTTTAATACTTAAAGATTTAACCGAAATGAAAAAATTTTATCTTTTCATGTTTTTGCTGCTTGCGGTAGTGCAGTTGCCAGCACAAGTTCTTGTGCAGGGATGTCCGCACCCCACAGCCATGCAATTGGTATTGCCCCAGGCAATTGCCGATGGAACCTTTACTATGGATATGATTGAAAACTGGACCGGCGAGGGCTCCAATCGAGCAGCCTTGGCGGTGCAGTGGAATGTCGATGGCGAGGAGAGCGCCCTCGTGTGGGGCTTTCGCTGGGATGGCGAAGCTACCGGAGCTACCATGATTATGGCCATTGCTGCGGCCGATCCCCGGTTTGTCATTGCTTCGGAGTCGGGCACGGCTTTTGGCAGCACGGTATCGGGCTTGGGTTACGATGTCAACAAGAGCGGCGATTTTGCCATCTCCAAAGATGGCGAGGTGTTGCATGCCAATGAGATAGGACTTATTCCCATGTCGGGCTATACCTACGACGGATGGAGTTGTACCGATCCCGAGGATTACTGGCAGTCGGGGTGGTATCAGGGCTATTGGTCATACTGGACCAAATCGAGCGATAGCGAGCCCTGGGGATACAGCAATATGGGTATCTCGGGCCGCAAGCTCACCAACGGCTGTTGGGACGGTTGGAGTTTTGCCGCCGGCATGCAGTCGTATGCCTGGAAACCGTTGGCCGCTGCTTCCAAAAACGGATTGACGGCCCCCTCGGTAAAAACTCAACCCGAGAGCCTGGTCGTATCGCCGGGCGAACCCGTGACCTTTGCTCCTGTATTTGGAGGCGACAGCCTCACTTTCCAGTGGTATAAAGACAAGACGGTGATTCGAGATGCTGTCTCGGCTACCTATTCGATTGCGTCGGCTACGACAGGCGATGCCGGCAGTTACTATTGCTTGGCCAGCAACCGCCTGGGCACGGTTTCAACCGAAACGGTTACCCTTACCGTGGGTGAGAAACCGGTAGTGGCCATGCCGGGCGAGGTTCCTGGTACGGCCGTCGTCATGTATGACGATTCCTATGCTACGTTCTCGGGAACCCTGACCATTCCTTCGACCGTCGAACTCGACGGGAAACCCTGTACGGTGACGGGGATTGGCGACATGGCCTTCATGGGTTGTGTCAAACTCACGGCTGTGGTTCTCCCCGAGACGGTGCAGACGATAGGCGAGGGAGCTTTCTATGGGTGTTCTCGTTTGGCGTCAATCACTTTGCCTGCCGCCATCACCGCGATTGGAGCCGAAGCCTTCGGCGATTGTGTGTCACTGGCTACGCTCACGACCAACGAAAATCTTAAAACCATAGGCCGTTCGGCTTTTGCCGGTTGTGCGGCTTTGACTTCTGTGACTTTACCCGAGGGGGTAACTTCGCTGGGAGCCCTGGCTTTCAAAGATTGTGTCAAACTGACCTCGACAACGTTGGGCAACTCGCTCACACAGGTGGGCGATTCGGCCTTCTATGGCTGTGCCGCACTGGCTGCCGTGGCTCTGCCCGCTACGGTCAATCGGGTAGGCAACCATGCGTTCTATGGTTGCAACTCTTTGCGTACGATGACACTTGCCGAGCAATCGGCCTTGCGCGAAATAGGGGCGTATGCCTTTGCCGAAACGGCTGTCGAGTCGGTAGCTTTGCCCGACGGCCTCACCTCGCTGGGCAACTATGCCTTCAACAAGTGTACTTCGCTCACGACCGTATCGCTGGGCAATGGACTCACCGCCATCGGCGACTATACTTTTGCCGATTGTAAGGCGCTCACCTCGGTCGAACTGGGCAAGGCGCTCACTACGATTGGCAGCCGTGCCTTCAACAATGCCGCTCTCACCTCGCTGGTGTTGCCCGAGACGATGCAGACGATAGGCGAATGGGCCTTCTATTACTGTCCTCTCACGACACTCACACTTAACAACAGGTTGCAGTCGATAGGCAGTCGGGCTTTCTATGGTGCTGCAATACAGTCGCTCGATATTCCCAACAGCGTGACAGAGCTGGGTACCTATGCCTTCAGCAGCTGCAAGAAACTCGAGAGTCTCACCGTGGGTACCGGTATTACCCAGATAAGCGACTATGCCTTCAATGGCTGTTCGGCTCTCTCGCAAGTCTCTTCTCCCGCTGTGACCGAGATAGGAGCCAGTGCCTTCAAAGGATGTACGGCCTTGAAGTCGTTGCCCCTGAACGACCGTATTGTGACATTGGGCGGTTCGGCCTTCTCGGGCTGTACGGGTATTACCGAAGTGACGGTTCCCAACAGCGTTACTTCAATGGGTTCTTCGGTCTTTGAGAAGTGTACGGCCTTGACTGCGGCAACGCTTGGCACGGGTCTCGCATCGGTCCCCGATTATACCTTCAACGGTTGTACGGCCCTCACGGCGGTGACTCTGCCTGCCAATATCACTGCGATAGGCAAGTATGCTTTCCAAAGCACTGGATTGACGACTTTGCCTTTGACCGAACAGATAACCGAAATCAAGGACTATGCCTTCAAAGGGTGTACGAAATTGACCGAGGTCGATGTGCCCGACCGGGTGACTGCCCTGGGCGGCTATGTCTTCAGAGAGTGTACCGGCTTGCGCACGGTCCGCATGGGCGGTGGGATAACCGCTGTGCCCACCTACGCCTTCTACGGCTGTACGGTACTCGAATCGGTTGTGCTCTCCGACAAGATTGTCGAGATAGGCGACTATGCCTTCTACAACTGCAAGGGTTTGAAAAAACTGCCCGAGGCTCCCGGGGTGACTACTTTCGGCAAGTCGGCCTTCTATGGCTGCACGGGGCTGGAATCGGCTCAATTTTCCGATAAGGTGACGACCCTGGGTTCGGCCATCTTCTCGGGATGTACCTCGCTAACCTCGATTGTAGTACCCGATGGGGTGACTTCGCTGGGCGCTTCGGCCTTCTATGGCTGCTCTTCCCTGGAGTCGGCCGTGTTGGGTGCCGGGGTGAAGAAACTCGATTCGAACCTCTTCAAGAACAATACTTCGCTCACCCGGGTGGTGGCCAACGGTGCCATAGCTTCGGTATCGAACTATACCTTTGGCGGCTGCACCGCTCTCGAGCGTATCTATATCAACAGCGCACTCCCCTCGGGAGCAAGTTCCAATACCTTCGACAAGGTGCCCGAGAGCTGCAAGATCTATGTTCCGGCCGAGGCCTGCGACGACTATGTCGGAGCCAACTACTGGAACAAGTTTGAGATTCTGCCCTGGCTCACCGAACTCTCCATCGTATCTACCACTCCCGAGATGACCTTCGACGGTGGTACTGCCCTCGAAATTGACGGACAGACAACGACCTTCACCGTTACCTTTAACCGTAATCTGGTAGAGGCCGACGCCGTTACGGCCGTGTTGAAACAGGGTGATGCCGAACTTGAAGGGCAGACCTTCAAACTCTCGAGCGAAGGAGCCGTGCTCACACTCATGCGCGAGGGTGAAGTTCTTGCCGCCGGCGACTATACGCTGGTGGTGACCACCGCAACCGCTACCTTCCAAATCTCTTTCCGGGTGGCTACGCCCACCGGCATCGAGGGTATCGGAGCCGACAAGGAGGTGTTGATGTGCGAATACTATTCGGTCGATGGCAAGCGTTTGCCGGCTCTCGCACCGGGTATAAACCTGGTGAAAGTCGTGTATGACGACCATTCGGTCGAGGTGTTGAAGGTCTTTGTCAACCCCGACCTGCGTCGCTGATCGACCGGGATACAACAAATCACGGGTGTTCTCCCGGGGCTGAGCTCCGGGAGGCTCCCTTAAAAAAGAGAAACAGAGCAAGATGAAACGATATATACTCCTTTTGACCGCCTGGATGAGCAGTATGCTTGCGCTCGTCGGGGCCTATCCGCTCTCCGATATCACCTATTGGACGGGCGAGGGAGAGGTCGAGGTAGCCTTGGTGATAGCCTGGAACGACGGTCGTTTGCCCGAAGCGTTGGCCTGGGGCTACCGGGGCACTGGCGAGACTACCGTGGTGACCATGCTCAACGAGGTGGTGAAGGCCGATCCCCGGCTCTTTTCGCTCACCCGTCGTCAAGGGGGTTATACGGTCGATGGACTTGGTTTCGACCTGAATGGCGAGAATACCATAGCTTTGGTGGTGGGGGGCGATACCACCTATCCCAAGTATCAGCCATCGGGGCTGTTCACTTCGACTCCCAACAACTACAACCGCTGGAGTTGTACCGACGCAGAGGACCACT
This sequence comes from Barnesiella sp. An55, assembly GCF_002161555.1. GTDB lineage: Bacteria > Bacteroidota > Bacteroidia > Bacteroidales > Barnesiellaceae > Barnesiella > Barnesiella merdipullorum. The sequence continues at coordinate 107,938 of NZ_NFHZ01000011.1, forward strand.
GGAATTCGCCTACCGAGGCCGAACCCGGTGTGTGGCGTTGTCTCGAGCTGAGTCCCGACGGCGCAACTGTCGAGGCCGATGTGAATACCACCCGCCTGCAACCGGGTGCTACCTATCTGTTCTGTTACGAGATGCCCGACGGCAGCCGCCCCGACCACACCGGGGCCGTGGCTGTGGAACCCTATGAACTGGCACCGGTCGATTACACGCAAGGCATCTTCCTGGTCAACGAGGATTGGTATGGCTGGGACAATGGTACGGTCAATTTCCTCACGAGCGACGGCCATTGGGTCTATCGGGCTTTCCGGCGGGAGAACCCCGGAGAAACGCTGGGCGTGACCACTCAGTATGGTGCCATCTATGGCGACCGTTTTTTCTTCGTGTCGAAACAGGCCAACGGCTCGACCGACTCCTCGACAGGAGGCCGGTTGGTGGTGGCCGATGCACACACTTTGAAAAAGATTGCCGCCTTCGACGAGCTGGGAGGCGATGGACGTGCCTTTGTAGGGGTCGATGAGAAGACCGCCTACATAAGTACCTCGGCCGGTATCACGCGCCTCGATTTGGAGTCGATACGTGTGGGCGAGACGATTGCCGGTACTGCCGGAGACGGAGGCCTTTATAGCGGGCAGGTAGGAGCTATGGTGCGAGCCGGCCGCTATGTGTTTGCCGCCAAGCAGTCGGTAGGAGTGCTGGTCATCGATGCCGCCTCCCACACGTTATATACGACGCTCGAGTTACCCACCATATCGACCCTTACTCTGGGACGCGATGGTTGTGTATGGGCGGCCGATGCCACTTCGCTCATTCGCATCGATGTGGCTACCCTCGAGATGTGGAATCGCCCGTTGCCCGAAGATTGTCGGGTATCCAGTAGCTGGGGTGCGTGGAATGCTGGCAGTTTATGTGCGGCATATCGAAAAAATTTTCTTTATTTTGCAAATGAAAAAGGAAAACAAATAGCCCGTTACCATATCGATACCGACGAATTGGATGCGGCATTTTTTACCTTGCCCGACCAGGACAAGGAATATGTACAGCAGTTTCAAGGAGCCGGCTTGCGGGTAGAGCCGCAGAACGACCGCCTGTTCGTGACCACGACCCAGAGCGGTTACCTGTCGCATTACATGCACAATTGGGTGTATGTGGTCGATGGCCTCTCGGGCGAACGGTTGAATACGGTAGAACTCGAACCCTATTACTGGTTCCCGGCCATGCCGGTCTTTCCCGACAACGAGGCTCCGGTTATCGCAATAGCCGACGAGCTGACGGTAGCCGACGAACCGATGAAACTCTCGTTGCTCGAGGCTGTGACCGATGCCGATAATCTGTCGGCTGCCATTGTATCGACCGTCGCTGTCGAGGATAGTACGGTAGCTGCTGCCCGGGTGTCGGGGTATGACCTCACGTTGACGGCCGTGAAACCAGGCGATACCTGGTTGACCCTCACGGCCAATTCGAATGGCCGACTTGCCACAAAGCGTGTCGCGTTGCATGTGACCGGTGTGAGTGCGGCGGCGCGGATAGAGACCAGATGCATAGAGGCTTGGCCCAATCCGGTACATGATTGGCTCACGTTGCGCGCTCCTGCGGGTTCGACCTTCAGGGTGACCGACTTGCGGGGAGTGGTTGTGTGCCAAGGTCGGGTAACCGATGTGCCGGCTGGCATAGACCTCTCGGGTGTTTCGCCTGGCGTCTATCTGCTTGCGGTACAACGGGGCGATGAAATAGAGAATATACGACTTATAAAGCAATAATTATTAACCTTTTAAAATTGTCAGACAATGAAAAAATTTTTACTTGCAATGGCCTTGTGCGTGTGTGGCGCCGTTTCGGCCGAGGAGATTGTGTTGGATCTTGCCAATCCCAATAACCCCGTCAATTATGACGAAAGTGGGGTGTGGACCAATGTGTATAAAGACGATATGATTTCTTCGCAACAGTTCGTATTCTCTCATGGCGTAACATCGCCCACTTCTTTCTATGGTTTTGTCCCCAGCAAATCGACTACGATTACCGCTTCGGCCGGTATGGACGACCAGTTTGGCTGCATGGCCAAGGGTGGTTATGCCGGTGAAGGCACTCCTTTCTTTGTATCGTATTGGGATTCCTATACCGAGTCAACGCAAGACATGTACAGCTGTGAGGCATTTACACCCAACTCCTATTATGCCGTGGGTTGCTATGTGTGCAACAGCCCCTATGTCTATTATACGATTCAGCAAGGTAATACCTACTCCAAGAAATTCGAGCAGGGCGACTGGTTCAAGCTGGTAGTTCACGGGGTCGATGAGTTTGATTCAGAGGTGGGTACGGTAGAATATTATTTAGCCGACTACCGCTCGCAGAACCCTGAGGAGTGGAAACTCAACAACTCGTGGGAATGGATTGACCTGAGCTCGCTGGGTCGGGTGCTGACCATCTATTTCACCCTTGAGTCGAGCGACACGGGCGAGTGGGGTATGAATACTCCGGCCTATTTCTGTCTCGACCGGCTTACGGTTTCGACCGATAAACCTTCGTCAATCGAGGAGGCTGCAGTTGCTACGGTAAAAGCCTATTACGATCGTGCCAACGGTTTGATTCGTGTAGAGTCGGCCAACCCGGTAGAGGCTGCTGTTTACAACATGAATGGAGCTTTGGTAATGAACCAGTATGTAGATGGCACGGCTTCGATCGATATGAGCGCTTATCCCTCGGGCGTATATGTAGTGCGCTGCGGTGGGTATAGCGTGAAGATTGTCAAGTAACTGATATAAGTGTATGATAATTTATTAGTTAAGTCCCTACTGCCATAGGGTATGGTGCCTCCGGCGAAGTGATTCGACGGGGGCATCTCTTTTTTCTCCTTTCCCGTTTTGCTGTTTGGTTGCATCCGATCTGTTTTTCCCCTTAGGTTGAAAAAGAATGAAATTTTTTCTTTCTCCGATAGGGGTAAAACCCGGGGTGTGCGTTATCCTATCGACACCGCACATTTTCCGATGGCAGGTGTGATGCGAAAAGAATAGTATGAACGTATTAAAACTTAAGATGCGAATGAGAATAATGTTACTTGCTTTGGCAGTTTGTCTTTATGGTACAGTTTCGGCCGAAGTCATTGTGTTGGATTTGTCGAAGCCGATAGAAGCAATTGAATATAACGAGAAAGGAGTATGGACCGACGTCTATAAGGATGGGAGTATCATACGCTCGCAAGAGTTTACCTTCTCGCATGTTTCGTCATCGCCAACTTACTACAACGGCTTTTTTGCCAGCCAGTCAAGCACGATATTCGAGAGTGCCAGATCCAACGACCAGTGGGGCTGTATGGCTCGTGGAGGCTATGCCGGTGAGGGTTCCCCTTATCTGGTTGCCTACTGGGATTCCGAACTTTTATCGGTGGAGAATAGTTGCCAGGTAACCATGTCGTCTCCCTATTATGCTGCCGGGTTTTATGTGTGCAACAGCCCCTATACCTACTATGCGATACAAAAAGGGAACATACTGGCCAAGAAGTTTGAACAAGGAGACTGGCTCAAACTGATTGCTCACGGGGTCGATGCCTCTGGTACCGAAACAGGAACGGTAGAGTACTTTCTGGCCGATTATCGGGCCGAGAAACCGGAATAGTGGACTTTGAACAAGTCGTGGGAGTGGGTTGACCTGAGTTCCCTGGGTAAAGTCTCGTCGATCTATTTTACCCTCGATTCGAGCGATAAGGGCGAGTATGGCATGAAGACACCATCCTACTTTTGCCTCGACCGCCTCACGGTATTGACCGTCCCTTCGTCGGTCGAAAATACTGCGCTTCCTACGGTTAAGGCCTACTACGACCGGGCCCAAGGTGTAGTGCGGGTAGAGTCGGTCGAGCCGGTAGAAGCAGCCCTATATAATATGCACGGCATGCTGATGATGAAACAACAGGTGGATGGGATATCCACTTTCGATATGACGGCTTGTCCGTCGGGTATTTATGTAATACGCTGTGGAGAATATCAAGTGAAGATTGTAAAATGACTACTATAGAAAGTGTGTGATGATTATTAGCTAAGTCCCTATTTCCACAGTGTTTGGCGTCTCCGGCGAAGTGATTCGACGGGGGCGTTTCTTTTTTGGGGGGAGGCGGAGGGGATGATTGTCTCTTGACTCTTGGCTCCGTGTGGTTGAATATTGCTATCGGTTGGCTATTCCCTCTTATCTCCAGTCCTGTTCTCTAAGTCGGAATCGCTGCTCATTAACTCCGATTTAACACAATTTGGTTATCGAGCACTGTCCATTAACATATATGATACCTGAAATTCTGTTATCTTTGCCGCCAAGCAGGATGCCATTTTTATGACATCGAGCTTGATAACCAATTTATAAAAAAGGGAAAGACTATGATTTATGTATTGTTTATACTCATTGCGTTGGTAAGCTTTGCTGTACAGCGTACCCTGCAGAGCAAGTTTGAACGTTATTCGCAGATTCCCATCCCCTATGGGCTTACGGGGCGCGATATCGCCATGCGCATGTTGCAGGAGAATGGCATCAACGACGTGAAGGTGACCCAGATCGACGGTCGCCTCACCGACCACTACAACCCTGCGACCCATACCGTCAACCTCAGCCGTGACGTGTATTACGGCAACAGCGTGGCTGCTGCCGCCGTTGCCGCTCACGAGTGTGGACATGCCGTGCAGCATGCCCGGGCCTACTCGTTCCTGACGTTGCGGTCGGCGTTGGTGCCTTTTGTGAGTTTCGCTTCGAATTGGGTACAGTGGATTTTGCTGATAGGAATCTTTACCATCCAAACTGTGCCTCAGATCATGTTTGTAGGCATCATCCTGTTTGCCGCCACGACGCTGTTCAGTTTCGTTACACTGCCGGTTGAAATCAATGCCAGCCAGAGGGCTTTGGCCTGGCTGAACCAGGCTGGAGTAACCGACTCTACCACGCACGACAAGGCACAGGATGCCCTCAAGTGGGCCGCCTACACCTATGTGGTAGCCGCTTTGGGTTCGCTGGCTACACTGGTATATTACATCCTCATCTTTGTGGGTGGCCGTCGCGACGAATAAGAGCCGTTACCGCAGTTTAACAAAATAGGTCGAAAACCGTTGCTTTAGGTTTGGCAACGGTTTTTTTATGAAAAGAAAACAAAAATATTTTCTTGCTTGGTAAGTATAAGCAATTTGCTTATTTTTGTTCCGTTTTTTGAGCAAGGTTTAATTTTTTGAATAAGATTTGTCGATTGGCGTTTCAGGTGAAGCCTCTCGATAAAGTGGATCGGTTATCGATCTGGATGAATGTATGAAGAAGTTTCTGTTTAGGCTCTTGTGTGTGGTTACGGCCATCTTGAGTACGCAATTTGTCAATGCACAGCGGGTCGCTTTAAAAAGTAATTTGATCGATTGGGCCACATTATCGCCCAACTTGGCTTTAGAAATGAGGCTCAACGGGAGGTTGACGCTCGATATCAGTGCGACTACGCATCCGTTTTCGTTTACCATTGCCGATATAAAGGCCACTCATGCCCGATTGCAGCCCGAGTTGCGCTACTGGTTCAACCGGCCTATGGCGCGTCATTTCGTGGGGCTCAGTTTCTTGGGTGCCCTGTACAACGTGAGGTTTAAGGAACACTGGTATGAAGGCGATATGTGGGGCGCAGGCCTCTCGTATGGCTATGCGTTTGTGTTGAGCAAGCACTGGAATATGGAGGCTACGCTCGGGGTGGGTATGGCCCGGTTGCGAGCTTTTGACTATCGCGAGGGCGAGGAGAAACCCGATACGCCCAACTTGCGCAAGTGGTCGCCGGTTCCCATTCGGCTGGGCCTCTCGTTTTCCTATATATTCAAGTGATTATAATCTGTGACGTATGTTGAGTTTCAATAAATTTCGCTCCTGCTGTGTGGCAGGTGCACTGCTTTGGTTCGTAACCCTGCCGCTCTCGGCACGCGATATCAATGTGCGGGGTACGGTCACCAATGTCGAAGACGAGCCGCTTTACCGGGTGAGTATTTATAATGCCACGACCAATAAACTGATAGGTACCACCAACGAAGATGGCAAGTATCTGGTAAAAATCGATGCAGAGGGCGAACTGCTCTTCTCTTCGCTGGGATATGAAGAGAAGCGTGTAGCCGTGCGTGGCGAACTGACGGTCGATGTCGAACTTGCTCCCTCGGCCGTGGCGCTCGAAGAGGTGGTGGTCTCGGCCAAACGTATTACCGACAACGTCGTGCCCGAGCCTACCGATATCGAGGTGAAGGGGAACTATTTCCACATCAAGACCCGGGTGAAGATTCCCAAGGAGCTTTTCTCGACCGATGCCCGCATGATCATTCAGCCGGGCATTTACAATGTCACCCGCGGGCAGATGATTTTTCTCGAGCCTCTGGTTTTCGACGGTAAGGAGTATGCCATCACCCAGGAGCGCATGTACGACTACGATACCCGGCAAGACCCCTTGTCGCGTTATGTGCAGATCAAGAGCACCTCGTCTCGCCGCGACGATCTGGTGGGGTATAACGACTCGACCTATGTCGAGAATCCCAAAGACGATTTCCGCTGCGACATGATGGTGGCGATGGAGAATTACAACCGGGTGCTTTACCGCGATACCTTCGTGATTGCCAGGGGGGTGGTCAACCCGTTGCGTTTTCTCGAGTATGAGATTCCCGGCAGTGCGGTAAAGAACGAGCGTTTTTTCCCGCAGCCCGAGATGCAGTTGCGCGATACGCGGGGCGATGTAAACTTGACCTTTCGGGTAAACCAGAGCCGGCTCAACCTCGACGATGGTGACAACCGCGAGGAGCTGCAGCGACTGGTCTCCCGCCTGCACGAGGTGGAGAACGATCCCAACTCCCGGCTCAAGAGCTTCTCCATTGCGGGAACGGCGTCGCCCGATGGTAACTATGAAAAGAACCTTCAGTTGGCCGAGCGTCGTATGGAATCGGCAATGGAACTTGTACTCAAGGAGGTGAGCGAATCGACTCGCCGACAGATCGAGATAGGTACCGAGGCTTCGGTCGAACCCTGGAGCCAGGTGGTCGCCCTGCTGCGGGCCGACGGCAAGAACCAGGAGGCCGACGCCATACAGGCCATCATCGACAAATATCCCGACAACCCCAACCGCCAGTGGCGCAATGTGGTATCGTTGCCTTTCTATCGGCCCATGATTACCGGCGAGTATCTGCCACGGTTGCGTAGGGTAAGCTACGAATTGCTTTTCTCGCAGTATCGCTACCTCACCGACGATGAAATAAAGAGTCTTTACCAGACTCGCAGCTCGGAACTCAACCGCAACGAGTTCTGGCGTCTGTACAATCTGGCTGCGACGCCGGCCGAGCGCAAGGCCATATGCCAGCGGGCTCTCGAGGTCTATCCTAAATTTCTGGTGGCTGCAACCGACTTGGCCGCCATCCTCATTGACGAGGGAAAGCCCGATGCCGAGCTGCTCGTGCCCTATCTCGACCAGCCCGAGGTGCCCGACGAGACCCGTCTCAACCAGGTAGTGGCCTGGATGTCGGTAGGCAAGTATGCCAAAGCCGATTCGCTGGCCGCCGAGCTGCCCGACAGCGGTAGTTATCACAAAGCCAAAATCTATGCGGCGGCCATGAACGGGCGCTACGACGAGGTGATTCAGGAGATATCGGCCGAGTCGCCTTTCAACGAGGTGCTCATGTTGCTGGCTATCAAGGCTAATGACCAGGCTTGGGCCAAAGCCAAGTTGCTGGGAAATTCGGCTCGAGAGAATTATATCAAGGCCGTGGCGGCCAATCGTGTCGATGAGGTAGTGCTTGCGCTCTCCTATCTGGAGACGGCGTTTAAGAAAGACCCGTCGCTGCGCGATGTGGCCAGTGTCGATGGCGATGTGCTCGATTTGTTGCAACAAAACGAAGACGAAGAGGAGTAAGGTATGAAAATGAAATATAACATGTGCGGTTTTAGAAGGGTGGTTCGATATCTCTGGCTGCTGGGGCTCTTGTGCACGTGGAGTGCCGTAGCCCAGGAGCAGGCTCCGGCTCGGGAACAAGAGTCGGAACGGGAGCAAGAGCCGGCTACCGGGCAAGAGCAGCAAGTGGCCACCCAGTTCAACGGTTTGGACTACATGTTGCAGAAACCGGCCAAGAACGAACGGTTTGCAAAGAAGAAGTTTGGCGACCATCTTTTCGTTTCGGGAGAGGCTGGCGTTACGATGAATCGTTCGGCGGGCTCTCTGTTTGCCACGCCGGGGTTGGGACTTCGTTCGGGAATCACCGTGGGCGACTGGTTCACCCCCGTGCACGGTGCGCGGTTGGGTCTGAATGTTGGTCTGCACAACGGGTTGGGTAATGTGAATCCCTATTTTTCCGGGGTGTCGATCGATTATCTCATGAACCTCTCGGCCTTGCTGCACAAGGACAATCCCGCACGAATGTTCGAACTGATAGGCGTTGCCGGTGGTGAATACCAATTGCTTTACCGGCGGGGCAACTGGACTCATGCGGGCGGTTTCCGCCTGGGTATGCAGACCCGCTTCAACTTTTCGCCGCTCACTTTCTTCTACCTCGAGCCTCGGGTAGGACTCTATTCCGACGGTATCGACGGGATAAAGACCTGGATGCGTTACGACTGGGATGCCTCGCTCATGGCCGGTGTAGGGTATCGCCTGCTTTCGGCACCGGTGCGTCGCCACGAACCTTTCTGGGGTGCCCAGCAAGGGCTGTTCTTCTCCTTGGCCGGAGGCTTTTCTTCGACATTGACGAGCCGGGTAAACCCGCTGCTCGATCCCGGATGTACGACCATGCTGTCGATAGGCGAGCAGTTCACGCCGGTATCGGCATTGCGATTGTCGGGGGTAATGCGCTATTTGGAAACCGGCGAAGCTTTCAACAAGGCGTCGTTTGGGGCTCAGCTCGATTACCTCTTCAACATGCACTCGCTTTTTGGCGGATATGATCCCAGCCGCGTATTCGAGATGTCGGGACTGCTGGGTGTCGGTTACCATTCGGTGGCCGTCGATGACCGGCTCAATGGCCGGTGGGGCGTGGGCGCCGGTCTGCACGGGGCTTTCCGCCTGTCGAGTCATATAGGTCTGTTCATCGAACCTCGGGTCGATTTCTTTTCCAATGGGGCCTGGGGCGATGGACTGAGCGCTGTCGATCCTCTGCCCTCTCTATTGGCCGGTATTACCTATCGACCTATTGCCGCCCATTTCGACCGTTCGGCGATGAAGGAAGACAAGTTCGATTTGCCCCGGGGCATCGGTGACCTCTATCTGACGATGGGAGCCGGTTTTGTGGGAGCGATGAAGTCGTCGATTTCCAACCCCTTCCCCAACAAGGGATACCGCATCTTTGGCGGTGTGGGCACCTGGTGGAACTCGGTTTCGGGTACCCGCCTGCTGTTCAACTTCTCGTCGCTCGATGCCCAATATTCGTCGCATCGCACGCTGGGCGTGGGGGCTCAACTCGATTATTTGCTCAACTTTACCAATCTCTTCTATGGTTATGACCGCGACCGCGTCTTCTCGTTGAGTGGGGTGGGAGGTCTCAATTACGATTACGTTTCGTCCGAAGGCCACTTCGAGCACGGCTTGGGCGTAGGCGTAGGATTGAATGGCGCTTTCCGTCTCAACGACATGTTTGGTCTCTTTATCGAGCCCCGACTGAATGTAGGTCAGGATAACCGTTGGGAGCACGGGCTCTTTTCCGATATCGACGTGGTACCCACCGTAACGGCCGGTCTCACCTATTATCTCTATGGATATGGCATGCGACACGGCACACTGGATAAGGCTCAGGAGTTCCGCAACGAGAATTTTGCCGACCACATGTTCTATGGTATCAGTGTAGGTGCCGCTGGAATTTTGCATCACGACCTGTTCACCCGGCCCCTCGACCGCATGGGCCCCATGGCTTCGCTCTATTTGGGCAAATGGTTTACGGCTGCATCGGGTGTAAGACTGTCGGCCGGTGGTGGCGTGTATGGCGACTCCGAACCCGGCTATCGCAAATTCGGTCTCGTGCAGCTCGACTATCTGTGGAATATCAACTCGACGCTATATGGCTATAACCCCTCGCGGGTATTCGAGGCCAACCTGGGGGTAGGAGCCGTGCTCTCCTATGCAACCAGCTATCACACCGCTTTCTATCCCGGTGCGGCATTGAGCCTGCAGGGGTTGTGGAATGTGGGCTCGGGGGTAGGCCTGTTTATCGAACCGCAGTTGCGGGCCTTCGGGAAGAATTACTCGCGCGAGAGCTTTGGCGAAACTCCGTTCGACCTGCATGCTTCGGTCAATGTGGGCCTTCAGTATCGGCTCGACCGGTATGACTACCAGGCCAACCATGCAGCCTACGACAACTCCGACAAATATTTCCTCTCGGTAGGTTATACGGGTCGTTGGCTCCGGGAGAGTGGTTTCAACTTTACCAAAGGGTATGGCGTATTCGCTTCGCTGGGCAAGTGGTACACCCCGCTGTCGGCCTGGCGGTTGGGCTTGGATTATGGCTATTATACTACCCGGTCGCAATATATGGCCCTGTCGCTTTCGGCCGATTATCTCTTCAACCTGTCGGCCTTTACGGCCGGGTATAACCCCGACCGCATATTTGACCTGCTGGCCTTGGTAGGTGTGTATGGTGGAGCGGGTAATTATCAGAAGAAGAACGAGTTTGTCTATGGCGCGCGGGCCGGTCTCCAGGGACGCTTCAACCTTTCGTCCGATATCGACCTCTTCATCGAGCCGCAACTTGTAGCGTCGCACATGCCTCACAGTTATAATAATTTCGATCCCGAGGGGCGTGTGCTGGTAGGTCTCAATTACAAGCTGGGCGGCGGTGCCGTGGCTGCGGGACGTCGAGCTCCCGACCGTCGAAATTTCGTGTCGGTATCGGTGGGTCCGTCGCTCTTCAGCGAGACCATCATGATGGACCAGTACCGCAAGGTGTCGGTAGGTGCCGACCTCTCTTTGGGCCGTTGGCTCACGGGGGTATCGGGCATATCGGTAGGGCTTGGCTACGACTTTATCGCGCCGCACTCTTCGCGCACCCTCAATGTAGGTACACTCCATGCCGACTATCTGCTTAATCTCTCGTCGCTCTTCGAGCCCGACCCCGATCGCCGTTTCCATCTGATAGCTTCGTTGGGTACCGGTTTGGGCTGGAGCAACTACAACAGCGAGGGGGGTATAGGCTGGGTAGCCCGGGGTGGCGTGCAGATGCGTTGGAATGTGTCGCGCTCGGTTGATCTGTTTGTAGAGCCGTCGATGACTCTTTGGGACGACAAGTTGTATGACGGAGTACTTAACACCCACCACTTCATTGGGGTAGGACGGGTTTCGTTGGGTACGGCCTATCGGTTCTGATACGTGACTATAATACAATCTCGGGTGCCTCATTCCACAAATGGGATGAGGCATCTGTTTTTTCTACCCCGATTGGACTTGCGGGTTACCCGGTAACTATATTCCGGTGGATGTGCACTATCTCACATTTTTGCATTATCTTTGCGAGGAAAAGTAAAGTGCACAACCGATTATCCCCGGTCAAACGGCAACTGTGCAATGCCGGGTGAGGCTTTTCCTTGAGAACGGATCATGACGGGGATCTCTTGTTGGAAAATAAAACAGATGAATATATGACGGCAAAACCTTCCATACCCAAAGGTACGCGCGACTTCTCGGTCGATGAGATGGCCAAGCGCAATTACATTTTCGATACGATAAAACAAGTCTTTGCTCTTTATGGCTTCCGCCAAATCGAGACTCCGGCCATGGAGACCCTGCAAACGCTCATGGGCAAATATGGCGAAGAGGGTGACAAACTTTTGTTCAAGGTGCTCAACTCGGGCGATTTCCTCTCCGATGTGACCGAGGCCGATTTGGCCGAGCGAAACCTCAACCGGTTGGCTGCCCGCTTGTGCGAAAAGGGGTTGCGTTATGACCTCACGGTGCCATTTGCCCGCTTCGTGGTGATGCACCGTAACGAACTCACCTTCCCCTTCAAGCGTTATCAGATACAACCCGTTTGGCGAGCCGACCGTCCGCAAAAGGGCCGTTACCGCGAGTTCTACCAGTGCGATGCCGATGTGGTGGGTTCCGACTCGCTGTTGAACGAGGTAGAGCTCATCGAGATGATCGACGAGGTATTTTCCCGCCTGGGCATACGGGTGGCCATCAAGCTCAACAACCGCAAGATATTGAGCGGTATTGCCGAGTGGATAGGGGCTCCCGAGAAGATTGTCGATATTACCGTAGCCATCGATAAGCTCGACAAGATGGGGCTCGACAAGGTCAATGCCGAACTGTTGGAGAAGGGGCTGTCCGAGGAGGCTGTGGCCCGCCTGCAACCCATTATCCAACTGCAAGGCAGCAATGAGGAGAAGTTGCAGGTGCTGCGTCGCGAACTGGCCGGTTCGGAAACAGGAGTGAAGGGTATCGACGAACTGGAGTATATCTTGCAGAAACTCTCGGCTTCGCCTTTGCGCTCGACTCTCGAAATAGACTTGACCCTGGCCCGCGGCCTCAACTACTATACGGGAGCCATTCTCGAGGTAAAGGCGCTCGACGTGCAGATTGGCAGCATTACGGGCGGTGGCCGTTACGACAACCTGACGGGTGTATTCGGCCTGCCGGGTGTATCGGGCGTGGGAATCTCGTTTGGTGCCGACCGCATCTTCGACGTGCTCAATCAGCTCGATCTCTATCCCAAGGAGTCGATGCAATCGACCCAGGTGCTTTTCGTCAACTTCGGGGAGAAAGAGAGTGCCGTTTGCTTGAGCCATTTGGCCCGGTTACGGGCTGCCGGCATCCGGGCCGAAATCTATCCCGAGTCGGCCAAGATGAAAAAACAGATGGGATATGCCGATTCAATCGGAGCCCAATATGTGGCCCTGGTGGGCGAGACCGAAATCGCAGCCGGGAAAATTGCATTGAAAAACATGACAACCGGCGAGCAGTCGTTGCTCACTCTCGATGAGGTGATAGCCCTGTTTGCCTGATGCAAAATGATAAATAATAGACAATAGAACTGATGAGCTCGAAATTGGAATACACCGGCCTGAGTGAGGCGGAGGTGCTGAAGAGTCGGGAAAAGTATGGCGAAAACGTGTTGACGCCCCCGGCAAGAACCCCTATGTGGAAACTGTTTTTGGAGAAGTTTTCCGACCCTATTATCCGTATTCTGCTGGTAGCCCTGCTCCTCTCGATAGCGGTGGCTGTCTATCATGTGGCAACGGGCGAGGCCGGGCTCTCGGCCCTGTTTGAGCCGGCGGGTATTGCCCTGGCCATTTTGCTGGCCACGGTGGTAGGCTTCCTGTTTGAAATGAGTGCCGCCCGCAAGTTCGATATCCTCAACCAGGTGAACGACGACCTTCCCGTGAAGGTGGTGCGTGGGGGGCACATCCTCGAGATTCCCAAACGGGATATTGTGGTGGGCGATATCGTCATGCTCAATGCCGGCGACGAAATACCGGCCGACGGTATTTTGTTGAGTGCCGTCTCGATGCAGGTCAATGAGTCGTCGCTTACCGGTGAGCCCATGGCTACCAAGACGACGGTCGAGGCCGACTTTGACAAGGAAGCTACCTATCCCTCCAATGCCGTGATGAACGGTTCGACCATGTTGGGTGGTTACGGCGTGATGCGGGTTACCCAGGTGGGCGACGCTACCGAGTATGGCAAGGTCTATACCGGTTCGCAAATCGAAAACAATACCCAGACACCTCTCGACAAGCAGCTCAATACGCTGGCCGCCTTCATCACCAAGGCCAGTTATGTGATTGCCGCTATCATCTTCATAGCCCGCACGGTGATTTATCTCACCGACCATCCGGAGCTCGACTGGCTCAACTTCGGTAGCTATCTGCTCTCGACCGCCATGATTGCCGTAACGGTGATTGTGGTGGCTGTACCCGAGGGGTTGCCCATGAGTGTGACTCTGAGTCTGGCCATGAGTATGAAACGCATGCTGGCCAACAATAACCTGGTGCGCAAGATGCACGCCTGCGAGACGATGGGGGCCGCAACGGTTATCTGTACCGACAAGACGGGTACCCTCACCCAAAACCAGATGCGGGTGAGTGAGGCCGCATTTGACTATGCCCCCGACTCGAATATCAAGGAGATTATCTTTGAAGGCATTGCCGCCAATTCTACGGCTCACCTCGACGAGGGAGCCAATGGCGTGAAGGTGCTGGGCAATCCCACCGAAGGTGCTTTGCTGCTGTGGATGGCCGATCAGGGTATCGACTATGCCGGGTTGCGCAACGAGGCTCATGTGGTGGAGCAACTCACCTTCTCGACCGAGCGCAAGTACATGGCTACGGTGGTCGATTCGCCCTTGCTCAACCATCGGGTGATTTATGTAAAGGGAGCTCCCGAGTATGTGATGAACTTCTGCTCTCAAATGGTTACGGCTCAGGGGTTGGTGCCCATGGACAGCCGCCGCCCGGCTGTGGAGGAGAAACTGTTGCAATACCAAAACCAGGCCATGCGTACACTGGGCTTTGCCTATGCGTTGGTGGACGACGACGGCCCCTATTTCTTGGCCGGACATCTGGCACCCCACATCCGCCTCACCTTCCTGGGGGTAACGGCGATTGCCGACCCCGTGCGCAAAGAGGTCCCCGCTGCCGTGGCCGACTGCTTGAAAGCGGGGATAAAAGTGAAAATCGTGACGGGCGATACCCCTGCGACGGCTCGCGAGATAGCCCGTCAGATTTCGTTGTGGCAACCCGAGGATGGCGATCGCAACATCATCACCGGCCCCGAGTTTGCCAATCTCGACGACAAGACGCTGCTCGAGCGTATCCCCGACCTGAAGGTTATTGCCCGGGCCCGTCCCATGGACAAGGAGCGGCTGGTGAAACTCTTGCAGTCGCAAGACGAGGTGGTGGCCGTGACCGGCGACGGCACCAACGATGCCCCGGCTCTCAACGCGGCACAGGTGGGCCTTTCGATGGGCGACGGCACCTCGGTAGCCAAGGAGGCCAGCGACATTACCATCATCGACAATTCGTTTGGCAGCATCACCAAAGCCGTGCTGTGGGGGCGTTCGCTCTATCGCAATATCCAGAAGTTTATTCTTTTCCAGATGACCATCAACGTGGCTGCGTGTCTCATTGTGCTCATCGGTGCTTTCCTGGGTACCGAGTCGCCCCTCACCGTCACGCAGATGTTGTGGGTGAACCTTATCATGGATACCTTTGCTGCTCTGGCCTTGGCCTCGCTGCCGCCCGACGAACGGGTGATGCGCGACAAACCCCGTCACCTCAACGACAACATTGTGACCCGCGCCATGGGCAAGGGTATCATCGGTACCGGTATCGCCTTCGTACTACTGCTGTTTGGGCTGCTGCAATACTTCAAGCATGTCGATGTGACCTCGATAGCCCAGTTTGACCTGCGGCTCTTCCTGGGTAACTTCTTCAATTTTACGCCGGTGCCCGATGGCCTCACCCGTTATGAGCTCACGCTGTTCTTCTCGATATTCGTGTTTCTGCAGTTCTGGAACATGTTCAATGCCAAGGCCTTTGGTAATGTACAGTCGGCCTTCAGTCGGTTGGCTTCGTGCAAAGGCTTCCTGTGGGTGACCCTTATTATCCTGGCCGGGCAGATACTCATCGTGAGTGTGGGAGGTTCCTTGTTCGGTGTGACTCCCTTGCAGCCTATGGATTGGCTCTACATCTTTGCCGGTACCTCGATCGTGTTGTGGATAGGTGAGATCTATCGGCTCATACGCCGGTTGATGGCGTGAATCGAAGTCTGTGGGGGCATGGTCTCTACCAAAAGAACCTGTAAATAGAAATAACAAAACGCCCTGTCGTTACAGCGACGGGGCGTTTTGTTGTTAGAACATTGTCTTTGCGTTTTATTCGGGAATAAACGGACATTGGTATTGGGCGATGGTGTGTGTCTCGGTCTTTTCCACGATATATACCCGCGAATACCGCTGGAGGTCTTTGTTGTGAACCACATATCCATAACCCTCCTTAACCGGTAGCTCGTCGGCCCAGCCCCCTTCGGGGATGTAGGTGATATCATAGATGCTGCTCACGGGTCCTACCTCGGCTACTACATCGTCTGAGAATATGCCCAGTCGCATGAACTTGGGGTGGAATATGAAAGATCCGTCTATCGAAGCTCCATAGGTCGAATCGAGCGTAATAATGTCGCTGTCCCCGTTGGCTTCGTCGTCTTTACTGCAAGAGGTTATTATCCCGGCAACACCTATATACAGCATTGCACACACAAATGTGAGAAAGAGATATCGTTTATCTCTCCAGTTTTTGCTTTTCATGGTTCTATTCGTTTTTAGGATTTCTGTTTTAGTTAAAGATTCGGTTATGTACTTGTTTTAGTGGCTGTCGGCAAATAGCTTTACGGCTATACCCAAAGTTACGTCCCAAACAAACTTACCGGCGAAACGGTCTTGGGTTTGCATCTCGAAGATGTCTTTTATCCGACCTACACCTATACCGGCTCCTCCAATGAGGCCGAAACGGGTTGTATCGCCAAAGAAGTAGCTGTACGACAAGTCCAAACTTAGGGCATATCCCGGGCATACGGGTGTCTCGGAGAAGGTGATGCCCATGTCGAATTCATGTTCACTGTCGTAGCCCCAACTGCCATAATAGCCAAGGCCACAATGCCACGAGAGTTTTTCGTGATTCTCACCTTTGAAGATCCAGTCTTTGCCTACACCCCCATAGAGAATAAAGCCGCCGGCACCACCCAAGCAGGCTTTTAATCGAGCAAACTCGCCGAATAGATGCGAGGCTCCTAAGTTGAGCGTGAGGTTGGGGTATCCGGCTGCCGGCCAGTATGCCATGGACGAAGCAAAACGCCCCATGCTGCTGCCCACATGGGTGATAGTGTTTTCGATGACTCGTTGGGACGATTCTTGCGTATTGCTTGAATATGAACTGCTGCCGGAACGGCTGCTTTCATATAGGGTCTTGAGAACATAGGTGCGCACGGTAGCCTGACCGCTGGCAGTAGATGTCGATCCCGAGGGATTGACAATTTGGTTTCCTTGGCAATCATAGGCTTCGAACCAACTGATGTTGCCATGGATAGTAATGCTGGAGCGGAAGGTATAATCTCCTTTCGAGGTCTTCAGCGTGACGGGTTCACAGATGTCGCCGCCTACTTGAAAGATATTGACAACCTCTTGTGCCGACAGCGTGAGCGGCGATAACAGTAAGCATAGCAGGCATATTGCGCCTACGTTGCATAGATAAGATTTTAAGGCTTTTAGCATTTTGTATTAATCCTTGATTGTACAAATAACGTAAAAAAGAATTAAAAAAACGGTAGAAATGTGTATCAAAAAGGATACGTTTTTGTGTGGTAATTGATACGGTCGCTTACTTTTGTAGCTCATTGGAGTATAGTTGGAAAAAGTCAAACTCGAGAGCCCGGGAAATTTGTAATAACAATCGGGTATCGATACTCTCTTTCTCGAAGACTCTGTAAAGATTGGATCGTTCGCATGAGAGAAGGCGGGCCAAGTGTGCAACCGACATGCCTCTTTCCTTTAGTTTGGCTTTGATGAGTTGACCGATAGGTTCCATAATTTTGTTGTTCCCCCTCTTGTGTACAGAATTTATGGTGCTTCTCTGTTTGTCGTTGATAACTACAAAGATATCTCTTTTTTTAGTATTCGCAAACTTTTTAACAGATTGCTTGAGTGGGGGACTCTCGATGAAAAAAGTACACCGATTTGTTGCGTAGTACAAAATAATCGTTTATCTTTGCACCGCATTTGACAAGTGGTCGATGCAAAAATAGACATGATGGCGAGATAGCTCAGTTGGTTAGAGCGCATGATTCATAATCATGAGGTCCCGGGATCATACCCCGGTCTCGCTACGAAAGCATTGAGGGAGCCTCACCATAGAGTGAGGCTTTTTTATTTCCGATGTATTACGTTTCACTGCTGTCCGGAGAAATTTTACCATAAAGTAGGTTGCTCGACAGAACCCGCCTCCGGAACACAAACGGGAGTTGTCGGCTGATTATAAATTTCAGGCCTAGTCGACAAAATTCAGGATGAAACCAGTTGAAAAACTTCCTAGTCGACAAAATTCAGGATAATCCTCAATAATGTCTTGATATATATTCGTCAATAAGTTTCATTCTATGAGC
>NZ_NFHZ01000012.1 GCF_002161555.1 Barnesiella sp. An55
GACCACATGTGAAGACCCACAGAAAAAGCATTTTTTGTGCCATATTTATAATAATCTTCACAAAGATATTAAAATCAATGCTTTACTGAGGTTTAATCCTGAATTTTGTCGACTAGGCCGTGATTGTAGGGGTATATAAGTAGAAGGGATGGCATATAAAAAGACGAGGAGCAAGAAGCTCCCCCTCTCAGATGTTTTCACAACGGAATAATCCTTATTGTGATTTGCTTTCAAATTTGTAGAGCAAATATAGGAATTCTTTCTTAATTATATTGTATATAGATAAATTTTTTTACATTTACAAAAAAATAGGGAATACTATAAACACACGATTAACATGAAAAATATATTGGGGCTGGATTTAGGGTCTTCGAGTATAGGTTGGGCTGTTGTTCATGAAGATGAAGATAATAGGGACTTGATAGCGATGGGAAGTCGTATTGTACAACTTTCGGTCGAGGAGTTGTCGTCGTTTACTCAAGGTAACGGAGAGTCGGTAAATGCTCAGCGGACACGGACTCGAGGACAGCGTAGGGGGTATGACCGTTACCAGTTGCGCAGGTCGGCACTGATAGAAAAGTTGCGGTCGTTGGGAATGTTGCCTGATGCTTCGTTGAGAGGATTGCCCAAGTTGCAATTGTGGGGATTGCGTTCTCGCGCGGTGACTGAGCAGATAGCTTTGCCTGAGTTGGGACGAGTGTTGCTGCATCTGAATCAGAAACGGGGATACAAATCGACCAAAAGTGATTTCTCGGGCGATAAGAAGACGACCGATTATGTGAAGACGATTCTCAACCGATACGACCAGTTGACGGCCGAGGGGTTGACCATTGGTCAGCATCTGTTCAAGGCGTTGAGTGCCGACCCTTTTTACCGCTGTAAAGAGCAGGTCTATCCACGCAAGGCGTATGTCGAGGAGTTTGACCGCTTGATGGCCTGCCAGCGACAGTTCTATCCGCAGATTCTGACCGATGAGAATATCCGTTGCATACGCGACGAGATTATATACTACCAACGGCCCCTGAAATCGTGCAAGCATTTGGTTTCGCTTTGCGAGTTTGAGAAGCGTGCCTATGAGAATGGGGCCGGCGAGAAGGTATTTGCCGGTCCTCGGGTTGCTCCCCGCACCTCTCCGCTGTTTCAGCTTTGCCGGTTGTGGGAGAGCATAAACCACATTGAGATCAGAGACCGCCGGAACGAGGTGATTGAGATTTCGCTGGAGCAGAAGAATCGGATATTGGATTTTATGAATACTCATGAAAAGCTCAAAATAGGCGATTTGATGAAGCTGTTGGGGTTGCCCAAGTCGGGCGGCTTTCGGTTTGGCGACCAGTTCAAGGCCGGGCTGCAGGGTAACAAGACCCGCATCGATATAGCCAAGGCTTTGGGCAATTATCCAGACCAGGAGCATTTGTTGCAGTTCAATGTTCGTGAGGTGGACTCTACACTGGTCGATGAAGAGACTGGCGAGATTCTGCCCATCATTGATACCTCGTTCGAGCAGGAACCGCTGTACAGACTTTGGCATGTACTCTATTCAATCGACGATCGCGAGCAGTTGCAGGCTGTGTTGCGCTGGCAGTTCGGTATCGACGACGAAGAGGTGCTCGCCCGCTTGAGTAAGCTCGATTTCGTGAAAGCCGGTTTTGGCAACAAATCGAGTAAGGCGATGCGCCGCATTTTGCCTTTCCTGCAACTGGGGCTGAACTATGCCGATGCGTGTGCTGCCGCCGGATACAATCATAGCCGTAGCGAGACCAAGGCCGAGAGCGAGGCGCGCCAACTGCTCGACCGCTTGCCGGCTATTCGCAAAAACGAGTTGCGGCAACCTGTGGTCGAGAAGATTCTTAACCAGATGGTCAACGTGGTAAATGCTCTCATGGAGAAGTATGGCCGTTTCGACGAGATACGGGTGGAGCTGGCTCGTGAGCTGAAGCAGAGCAAGGAGGAGCGGGAGAAGAGTTACAAGTCTATTCTGCGCACTCAGCGTGAGAACGAGCGGATTGCCGCCCGCATAGCCGAGTATGGCATCGCCACACGCTCGCGCATCCAGAAGTATAAGATGTGGGAAGAGACCGATCAATGTTGCATCTATTGCGGGCAGCCTGTAAAACTGAGTGATTTTTTGCAAGGATTCGGCGTGGAGGTCGAGCACATCATACCCCGGTCGTTGTATTTCGACAACAGCTTTATGAACAAGGTTTGTTCGTGCCGCCGCTGCAATAGCGAGAAGGGAAACAGAACCGCCTACGATTATATGGCGTCGAAAGATGCGGAGAGCTTCCAGAACTATCTCGGTCGGGTAAACGACCTGCTGGATCGGGGCAAGATATTGAAACCCAAGTGGCGCAATCTGCTTACCCCCGGTAAAGACATTCCCAAGGATTTTATAGACAGACAGTTGCGCGAGAGCCAGTATATTGCCCGCAAAGCTCGTGAGCTGCTCTCGATGGTGTGTCGCCAGGTAACGGCAACCAGCGGTACGGTGACCGATTTTCTGCGTCATACGTGGGGATGGGATACCGTGTTGCACGACCTGAACTTGCCCCGATATAAAGCGGTGGGGCTTACCGAGATGAAAGAGGTGCAGCACAACGGCAGTGTGATGAAACAAGAGCAGATAGTCGGGTGGACCAAGCGTCTCGACCATCGTCACCATGCCATCGATGCCCTCACGATAGCCTGTACCAAGCAGGGCTACATACAGCGGTTGAACAGCATGAACGCTCAAAGCAAGGTAGAAGGAGAAGAGGGAGAAGAAGATGTGCGCTCTCAAAATCTGGAACGGTATATCCAGTCGCAGCCCCATTTCACGGTAGCCCAGGTGCGTGAGGCAGCCGACAAGATATTGATTTCGTTCAAGGCCGGCAAGAAGTCGGTAACCCCCGGCAAGCGCTACACTCGCAAGAAGGGCAAGCGGGTGGTGGCTCAGCGTGGGTTGCTGGTGCCTCGCGGAGCCTTGAGCGAAGAGAGTGTATATGGCATTATTCGCCGATGGGAGAAAGACAAGCAGGGCAATCCCGTGCAAGTGCCGTATGCCGTGCTCAAATATCCCGTTGCTTCAATTGATTGCAAGTCTCTCAACAAAGTAGTTGACGAGGGTATCCGCCAGATACTCTCCGACCGTTTGGCCCAGTACGACGATGATCCCAAAAAGGCCTTTGCCACCCCTGTATATAGCGATGCCGAGGGGCGTGTCGCCATTCGCACCGTGCGGTGCCTGGCCCGGCCTGCGGTCGATACGTTGGTCCCGCTCAGGCGCAACGAGGCGGGGAGTCCGATAGCTTGGGCCAACCCCGGTAACAATCACCACGTAGCCATCTATCGCGACGAGGCCGGCAAGTATCGGGAGCAGATCGTTACCTTCTGGAATGCGGTCGATCGGCGAAGGGCCGGGCTTCCAGCCATTATCACGCAGCCACAAGCCGTGTGGGACAGTGTGTTGCAGCGAACCGACCTCTCTGAGGCCTTCCTGAAAACCCTCCCCGATGTGAAGTGGCAGTTTGTACTCTCTTTGCAGCAAAACGAAATGTTTATCCTGGGCATGAGCGACGAGGATTATCGCTATGCCATGGATCATCGCGACTATGCCTTGCTGAACAAGTACCTCTATCGGGTGCAAAATGTAAGTACAGGTGATTATCGCTTCAGATACCATGTAGAAACCAAGGTAGACGATGAATATGATGGAAAGCCCAATGCGACGTTGTCTATCCGTATGGGAAAATTGAAGCGGGTTCGTAGCATTAAAGCTCTATCGGAGTTAAATCCCCATAAGGTGCATTTGTCGGTGCTGGGTGAAATAGACGAAGCATTATGATTAAGCGCACACTATATTTCGGAAATCCTTCATACTTGAGCTTGCGCAACGGACAGTTGGTTTTGCGCCTGCCCGAGGTATCGAAAAACGATGCGTTGCCCGATACCTTCAAGCGGGAAGCCGAGCGAACAATTCCTATCGAAGATATAGGTGTCGTGGTACTTGATCATTCGCAAATTACAGTTACCCATGGACTGCTTGAGGCTCTACTCGAGAATAATTGTGCTGTAATTACCTGTGATAAGAACCGGATGCCCGTAGGGTTGATGCTACCCCTTTGCGGTAATACGACACAAACCGAGCGGTTTCGCCATCAACTCACAGCATCGCAACCGCTGAAGAAGCAACTGTGGCAACAGACCGTCCAGCAAAAGATTGCCAATCAGGCAGCCGTATTGGAATCGCGAGGTATCGGGGCGAGGAATATGCGAGCCTGGATAGGCGAGGTGCGCAGTGGCGATACCGGCAATATGGAAGCGCGTGCGGCAGCCTACTATTGGTCGGCACTCTTTCCCGAGTTCAAGGGGTTTCGGCGCGACCGGGAAGGCAATCCACCCAACCAGCTGCTCAACTATGGCTATGCTATTGTGCGAGCGGTGGTTGCGCGTGCATTGGTTGTTAGTGGCTTGTTGCCAACGTGGGGTATCCATCATCACAACCGCTACAATGCCTATTGCCTGGCCGATGATGTGATGGAACCCTATCGCCCCTATGTCGATAAATTGGTGTGCGATATTGTGGCAAGTGGAGCCGATTATGCGGTGATGACAACCGATTTGAAGGCTAAGCTGTTGTCTCTTCCTGTTGTAGAGGTGGATATACAAGGCCGTCGCAGTCCACTGATGGTGGCCGTAGCCCAAACTACGGCATCGCTTTATAAATGTTTTAGTGGAGAGCTGCGTAAAATTGTTTATCCTGAGATGTGATGAATCTCGACCGTTTTAGCGAATATCGCATTATGTGGGTCTTGGTGTTTTTCGATTTGCCAACAGAGACAAAACGGGAGCGAAAATACTATGCCGATTTTCGAAAGAAACTATTGCAAGATGGTTTTACCATGTTTCAATTCTCCATTTATGTGCGGCATTGCCCCAGCCGGGAGAATGCCGAGGTGCATATTCGTCGGGTAAAACTTTCATTACCTCCCCTGGGGAAAGTGGGTATTTTGTGTATTACCGATAAACAGTTTGGTCTCATGGAGATTTTCTATTCGGCCAAAGAGGCTAAACCTCAGGTGCCTCCTCAGCAACTCGAGCTTTTCTAAAAACAAAAAAGCCGATCATATAATCGGCTTTTTTATAAAATACAGCTTTGATTTTAAATCCTAACAGATTGTTTAACTGTTTGACTATAAATATGATGCACGTATTGTGCTGTATTTAATAAGTCAAAGATACAAATTTGAAAGCGAATCACAACGTCGAACGCTCAACTGACGGCCGATGAAAAGCTGTATTTAATAAGTCAAAGATACAAATTTGAAAGCGAATCACAACCCCATTGTTGCCGAACCCGAAGTTCCCGTTGCTGTATTTAATAAGTCAAAGATACAAATTTGAAAGCGAATCACAACAGGTACTATTTCGAGTAAGAGAATGAGAAAGCTGTATTTAATAAGTCAAAGATACAAATTTGAAAGCGAATCACAACGCAGCGAAAGACAGAAAACAGCTTGGGTATGCTGTATTTAATAAGTCAAAGATACAAATTTGAAAGCGAATCACAACAACGGGGACACCCGCCCGCTGATGGAGTATGCTGTATTTAATAAGTCAAAGATACAAATTTGAAAGCGAATCACAACTAGCGCGTCGATAGGGCTTGCCAGAGCGTTGCTGTATTTAATAAGTCAAAGATACAAATTTGAAAGCGAATCACAACAAAAAATACTGTTTCTTGAAATAGACAGTTGCTGTATTTAATAAGTCAAAGATACAAATTTGAAAGCGAATCACAACGGTGCATAATGGTCGTATCTCTCCCAGTTAGCTGTATTTAATAAGTCAAAGATACAAATTTGAAAGCGAATCACAACTGAAGCGTTGTTAATCAGCATAAGGACGAAGCTGTATTTAATAAGTCAAAGATACAAATTTGAAAGCGAATCACAACATACGAATACTCCGACGATGAATTGAAAAAGCTGTATTTAATAAGTCAAAGATACAAATTTGAAAGCGAATCACAACAAGAAACTGATGAAGTTGTAGATTATGGTGCTGTATTTAATAAGTCAAAGATACAAATTTGAAAGCGAATCACAACGCATAAGCTCGGGCTTTACAAACATTTTATGCTGTATTTAATAAGTCAAAGATACAAATTTGAAAGCGAATCACAACGCGAGGTATGGCTAACGTTTGAAGGGCTTGAGCTGTATTTAATAAGTCAAAGATACAAATTTGAAAGCGAATCACAACAGGCAACGGTTTGCTCGCCTCTATCCTGCCGCTGTATTTAATAAGTCAAAGATACAAATTTGAAAGCGAATCACAACAAACCAAGCCACCTTTTTGTCTGAGTATTGCTGTATTTAATAAGTCAAAGATACAAATTTGAAAGCGAATCACAACAACTGCACATTAAGCGAGGGGTGATTTACCGCTGTATTTAATAAGTCAAAGATACAAATTTGAAAGCGAATCACAACTAGCTGCTTGTAGTTGCCTTGTCAAGCCAGCTGTATTTAATAAGTCAAAGATACAAATTTGAAAGCGAATCACAACACACCGGCTATCTGTTGGGCCTCTTGGGAGCTGTATTTAATAAGTCAAAGATACAAATTTGAAAGCGAATCACAACACGCAAATATCAATAGACCCCGATTTGCTTGCTGTATTTAATAAGTCAAAGATACAAATTTGAAAGCGAATCACAACTTGTAGTAATTAGCAGTAACTGCATATGACGCTGTATTTAATAAGTCAAAGATACAAATTTGAAAGCGAATCACAACTGGCTCAGACAAACCGAAATATCGATAAGCGCTGTATTTAATAAGTCAAAGATACAAATTTGAAAGCGAATCACAACTTGTCGAGCTTGTAACACTGCCGTTTTCGGGCTGTATTTAATAAGTCAAAGATACAAATTTGAAAGCGAATCACAACGAGAAATAACGATTACAAAAAAGTAGATAAGCTGTATTTAATAAGTCAAAGATACAAATTTGAAAGCGAATCACAACTTCTGAGTCTTTCCTCCTGGTTGACCCCGAGCTGTATTTAATAAGTCAAAGATAGCGAAATGGCGAGTTTAGAGCAAATATATGAAGGAGCTTTGGGAGGATACCGCGCCCCGCGCGGCATCCAGTAATTTAGGCCTTTGTGCCCCAATGAGAGTCTATGAGGGGGTGGATGATGTATGTTTTCTTTTCCGCTGAATCATTCGCCCGATGGCATAGTCGGCACTTAGGAGCAGGGTGAGGGCGACGAGGGCGATGGCCAGGTGTATCCACTTGTGGTCGTTGTTGGCTTCTTGCTCGACGAGTCGGTAGAGGCGTGAATAGATGCCGGGAGAGACGGTGGAGCCGTCGCTTTTGATTACGTTTCGGGTGATGGAGATGTTGAGCAGTATTTCTCCCAGGTTATCGTTGAACCAAAGGGTGGGGTTTTGCCAGGCGGTTTGTAGAAAGTTCTCTTTGCCATAGGGGAGTAGTTCCCGTTTGAGTGTATTTGACGCCATGATCTTTTTCAAGACGGCATCGGTGAGGTATATGTCGTTTACGGTGACATACAGGTAGCCGGGCTGATGTGCGGTGAAGCTGTTCTTCTGCCCGCTGGCCAATTGTATGATGGCTTTGCACGAATCGCTGTCATAGGCGTTCCCGGCACTCTCGGAGTGGATATGGCAAAGGAGTGAACCGAATTGGGCATCGGCTTCTTTATAGATGCACAGGCTGTCGAATGTTTCGGTTTTTGCCGGGTAGGCGGTGTTGTTCCAATTGAAGTTTAGCCGGGCATTGTCTCGATTCTTGTCGTTCAAATCGGTTATGCGCCCGTAGAATGAGCCCGATGTGGTGATTTCTACGATGTCACCTTCGAGCAGTTCGACGCCGGTATTGGCCCAACAGATGGCGGTATTGAAGAGATAGACCGTGTGTTCGCGGCCGCAGGGCTGGTTCATGGTGATGGCGCCTCGAGAGTTGATGTCGCTGTTGGGCGGGAAGAGGAGCACGTTGTTTATGAGGAAGGCCAGCATCGACACGATGAGTACGATATAGACGATGATCATCGAGATGAAGATGATGGCGTTGAGTCGTGCCGAGGTGCGTTTGCTTTTCCATTCGCCGGTAAACATCCAGCATACGACAGAGGCTATCCAGTAGAAGAGTGCGACGATGCACATGAAGCAGGCATAGAGCAGGCGCAGCAGGGCCGTGAAGAAGGGAAACCGTTTGGTTGTGTCGTATTTCCAGAACGGTTTGATGCCCAGCGACTCGTTTCCCTTTATGTCGGGATTGTTGTCTTCGCCCAGCAATTCGGCGAAAAATGACTTGTCAACAATCTTGACATTGGCCGAGGTACCGGTGATGATACTGCGCTTGATCGTATCGATGAGTGAATTTAACCCCATTGCCATGCGATGTTACTTTTTTCGTTCGATAACAATTAAGAAAGAGCCCACGTTGTCCATGAACCAGGCGTCGAAATATTGCTTCTCTTTGTAGTAGATGAGTTCGTTTACAAGGGGGTAGTAGGCCCTTTTGGTTTTCTCTGCCTCTTCGGATTTTTCGCTTGTGAAGGGGTAGTAGCCGAGCCTGAGTCCTACGTATTGGTAGTTTGTCGAGTCGTTGGAGAAGATGAGCTCGTTGTATTTTTTGAGCTCCTCTATTTTGGGATTTTGCGATATACACTGCATGACTTTGTTGTAGTCTATCTTATTGGAACAGCGCAGGATAATTGAGTCGAGATTCTCGCGGTACATCTGATCGATGATTGTGTCGGTCAATACGATGTCGTTTACGGCAAAGTGGAGTATCCCGTCTTGTTTTATCTTCAACTTTTCGCGTCCTTTTCCTATGATCTCGATATTCTGTTTGTTGTCGAAGTGCGAGAGGGCCTCTTTGTCCCACGATATTTGGGTTTTCTGGTATTCGGCAGGGATTACCTGCATGAGCAGTTTGCCCACTTCGCATTGGTTGCTTATGCGGTATTTGGCGCGTAGCACATCGCGAGGTTCGGTCTTGTTCTGACCGTCGGTATCGACCCATTTGTCGGAGGGGAGAGAGTTGTTTTTGGCACTCTCTATGAGGTGGTGTATGGCGGTAAACGAGGCTCCCGACGCGCGTATGGTCAGCTCGTCGTTTTTGTGTACTTCTATACCCGAGTTGGCCCACAGTTCGGCCGTGTTGAAGAGCCAGTATATCACCTCCTTGTCTTCGGTTTTCATGATGGTGGCTCCGTAGAGGTTGGTCTGGATGACGTTGTAGGGGTAGAAGCTCTTGATCGAGATGACTACGAATACGAGCCCGGCGAACAACACGACGATGATGATAAAGAGCGACAGCAGCACACGCCACATCATGCGCGGGTTCTTGAGGGTCTCGAACAGCTGCTTGTGCCGCACGATGAGCACTTCGACTTTGGGATTTTCCGATTGGGCCGAAGGGGTGGTGTTATCGGTGTGTTTCGTCTCTTCTTTTTCCATGGCAAGATTAAGTAAGGTGGTATGATCTCTTCAGAAAGAGATGTAAATATACAAATAAATTTTAAATAGTTATAATCCTGTGTCGGGAATATGCAGCCTGGGCTTGGAATATGAGTATGGGTTGTGAGCCTGTTTTCTATTGTTTTGCAAAGACTTATTATTCGGCTTTGTCGGTCTCGTCGTCATCTTCGTCTTTGTGAGCCGGTTTCACCACCCAGGCGCTGATTTCATAAAGAGCATAGAGAGGAACGAATACGACCGAGAGTGTGAAGGGGTCGCTCGAGGGGGTAATGAGGGCGGCCAGGATGAGCAGAATGACGATTGCATGACGACGATAGGTCTTGAAGAACCGCCGGGTAATGAGCCCCATGTTTGACAGCAGCCAGCAAAGGAGCGGCAATTCGAAAACCAAACCCATGATGAAGTTGAGGGTGAGGAAGTTGTTCATGTAGGAGTCGAGAGAAATTTGGTTGGGGACCAGTTCGCTCACCTGATACTCGGCCAGGAACCGCAGGGTGAGGGGGAATACCAGAAAATAACCTACGGCAATGCCTATGAAAAACATGATGTTGCCCGCCAGAAAGGCGCCTCGGGCATGACGCTTTTCGCCGGCATAGAGTCCCGGACTGATGAAGCTCCACAATTCGTAAATGACGTATGGAAAGGCGACCAACAGGGCCAGCCACATGGAGGTGCTCATGTGGATGAAGAACTGCGATGCCAGTTGTATGTTGATGAGTTTTACCTCGAACTGGTCGTTGCAGAAATCGGGTAGAATAGCCGTGTGCTGATTGAGCGCACACAGCCAGCGATACAGGATAAAATCGGAGTGGCAAGGGGCCAGTATGATGCTGTCGAAGATGTAGGGCATGAGGGCAAAGAATACGACAGACAAGAGGATAATGGCGCCGATAGAGCGCAGGATGACCTTGCGCAAGTCTTCGACGTGATCCCAAAAACTCATCTCTTTCAATTCGTTGCTCATACCAATACAATGATTCTCCTCGCAGGTTTACCTGCTGCGGGGTAACGACCAAACAGAAATTCTACCGTTGTTGTACTCGACGGGTTGTGACAAGGGTGTCGGGATTATTTGTTTCCCTCTTTGGGAAGTTCTTTGGCCTTCTCTTTGTTGTCGGGGGCGGGAGTGGTATTTATTTCGTCTTCGATTTCGTTCATGCCCTTTTTGAAACTGCGTACACCTTTTCCTATTCCGTGCATCAGTTCGGGTATTTTCTTGCCACCGAACAAGAGCAGAATCACCACAAAGATGATGATAACCTCAGTGGTCCCCAGATTCCCGAAAAGTAGCAATATCGCAGAAAGTGTATTCATTTTGTTGTCTGTTTAGTGTTTACGGAACAAAATAAGAAAGAATATTTGTATAATACAACAAATCTATATCAAAATTGATTAATACGCTTTTGTGGAGGGAATGGGCAACGATATCTGTTTCGTGGAGTGGTAATACGACAGGGGCTTGCCTCTTCTCGTGGCAAGCCCCTGTCGTATGTGAAAACTACAACGTTACCTTTTATTGCAGGTGGGTAGAACCGGTGTTGTTGTGCATAATTTCGTCGATTTTGTCTTTCATCGCCTGGCCGCGCAAGCCACGAGCTACAATCTTTCCATCGGGGGCAAACAGGATGATGTGGGGTATTCCCTCGATCTTGTAGAGGTCGGTAGGAATTCGTTGGGCATTGATGATTTGAGGCCAGGCAATCTCCAGTTCGGCTATTGCCTGAAGTGTATTTTGGGGTTCATCCCACACGGCAACGCCCAGGATTTCGAGCCCTTGGTCGTGGTATTTGTCGTAGATTTCCTTGAGGTATGGCATCTCTTGGCGGCAGGGACCGCACCAAGAGGCCCAGAAATCGACCAATACATATTTGCCTTTCCCTACATAGTCCGACAGCGAAACTTCCGTGTTGTCGGGTTGTTCGATGGTAAAGTCGGTAAACAGAGATCTCGAAGCTGTTTTTCGCCACTCGTCAACTACCTCGATGAGCGGTGTGACGAGTGCGTTGTTCGTTATGTTTTCGCCGGCCAGGTTGAGAACCGAGTCGAGACGGGCCGGAGGCAAGAAATTGCTCCAGTAGTACAAGACGTATGCGCCCAATGCATTGTCGTTATTGCGGTCGAAGTAGCTGGACGAGAGGTTGTCTATGCTGTTTTGGAAAGAGGTGTAGATTTTTAGTATCTGTTCTTGGGGTGCCGAGTCGGCAATCAGTTGGTTCATCTCTTCTTGATAGCGACGAAGTTTTAAGTTTGTGGAGTCGATGTCGGACAGGAATCGAGTTAAGTCGTCGTTAAGGGGAGTCCCCGAAATTTTATTCTCCTTGCCAAGTTCGGCATGGATTTTCCCGTTTTCGACAATTATCGCGGCGCGATAGGGGCGTACTTGCAGCAGGCCTACAAAGGCGGTGTCGGCTTTGCCGGTGAATGAAAACTTGTTGTCGGTAATTATTTCGCTGTCGATAGCCTCGTGCGAGGCCATGTCGGTCAAGTAAACCATGTGACCGTTGAGAGTCGAGTCGGTTACGATACCTTCGATGGTGTAGGACGGCGGGGGTGTGTTGCACGAGATAATCGTGGTGGCAATTGCGGTCATTGCCAGCAGATGGATTTTGTTTTTCATGATATCGAAATTTTATGTAATGGCCACAAAGATAGAAATTTTTAATAAAGAAATAGTTATTTATAGTGGCCTCTTTGGGCGGTGAGCTTCTATTTTACTCTTAAAAATGATATTGATATGTAAAAGTTTGCTCATCCTGATAAATTGATTTAACTTTGCAGCGATTTTGGAATAAGGAAAAATTTCCGTAATTAAAAAACAATAGAAATGAAAGCATTTGTATTTCCCGGACAAGGGGCACAATTCGTAGGTATGGGTAAAGACCTCTACGAGAACAACCCCGTAGCCAAAGAGATGTTCGATAAGGCCAACGAGATATTGGGCTTCAATATCACCGACCTGATGTTTAACGGTACCGACGAGGACCTGCGTCAGACCAAGGTTACCCAGCCGGCCATCTTCTTGCACTCGGTCATTTTGGCCAAGACGATGGGCGACAAATTCGATCCCGATATGGTAGCCGGTCACTCGCTGGGTGAATTCTCGGCTTTGGTAGCCGCCGGAGCTTTGTCGTTTGAGGATGGTGTACGTCTGGTTTCGGCTCGTGCCCAAGCCATGCAGAAGGCTTGCGAAGCCCATCCCTCTACCATGGCAGCCATCATTGCTCTGCCGGATGCGAAAGTAGAGGAAATCTGCGCATCGGTAGCCGCCGAAGGCGAAGTTTGTGTGGCCGCCAACTACAACTGCCCGGGACAGATTGTGATTTCGGGAAGCATTGAAGGCATCAACAAGGCTTGCGAACTGATGAAAGCTGCCGGCGCCAAACGTGCCCTCCCGCTGAAAGTGGGCGGTGCCTTCCACTCGCCGCTGATGGAGCCCGCTCGTGCCGAGTTGGCCGACGCTATCGCTCACACCAACTTCCACACGCCCAAGTGCCCCGTTTATCAGAATGTAAACGCTCAGCCGCAAACCGATCCCGAGGAGATCAAGAAAAACCTGATTGCTCAGTTGACGGCTCCCGTGCGTTGGACTCAATCGGTTCAAAACATGATTGCTGCCGGTGCCGATACCTTTATCGAGGTAGGTCCCGGTGCCGTACTGCAAGGTTTGGTCAAGAAGATTTCGTCTGAAGTAACCACTTCGGGTGTACAGTAAACAAGACGCTGTCGAGATAAACGAGAGGCGATGACCCGCGGGGTTGTCGCCTCTTTTTTTGTCAGGACGAGAATCGCTTGCGAATGAGCCGGTTCAGCGGCTGTTCGATATATTGGTGAGCTATATAGGCTGCGGCGACGTTTGTCACCAGGGCAACGACAAATTCACCGGCAAGCGGGAGAGACAGATGCAGATGGTGGAGTACGATTCTTACCCCCTGTATTACCAGGTAGTGAAACAGGTAGAAGGCAAAGCTAATTTCGCCCAACTTCACACATAGGGGGTGTGAGAGTAATCGTGACAGAGTTCCTCGGTGAAAGTAGAAGGAGGCGATGAGCAATCCCATAGGCAGCCAGTACCACACGCTGCGGCGGAAGGATACCGGGATAAAGAAGGCCAGGCAGTAAGCCGCAACGAGCAGGAGCAAGGCCAGCCATTCGAGGCGGGTATAGTGCCTTTGCTGTGGGTGGCGCGACTCCCACCAGCGACAAAGGTTGTAGAGGGCGATTCCCAATACGAAGTCAAAGATGCGGAAGAGAGGATTGATATAGAGCGTCCAGTGTTCCCAAGGGTTGTTGCGCAAGAGGTAGGCCGAAAGCACAATGCCGATGCCCAGGAGACTCCAGAGCGTGAGGGCTCCTCGTCGCCGGTCACGGACGGTCGAGAATATAATCACAGGAAAGAGGGCGTAAAAGAAAGCCTCGTCGGAGAGGCTCCAACTTACCGAGTTGAACAGAAATTCTTGTCCTGGAATGAAACTTTGCAACAACAAGGTATTGATGGCCAGTTCGCCGAAGTCGCCAGCCGAGGGATGGACAAAGAATTGCAAAAAGAAGAGCGACGCGAGCAGTGCCAGCAGGTGCAACGGATATATGCGGGCCACGCGGGCTACATAGAACGAGCGTACGGTAGCCGTACCTTCAATGAGCCGTTGCTGGTAGGTATAGGCCAGGATAAACCCGCTCAGCATGAAAAAGAAACTCACTCCGGCATATCCCTCGCGAAAGAGATGCCACAAGAAGCCGGGCTCCTCGTGGAGAAATAGGTTCATGTGGCTCATGAATACCAAAAAGGCAAACACGAAGCGTAGCGAGGTAAGGGGTTTGATCATGAATTTCTCTTTTGTAAGTTGTCATAAGGACATACAAAAGTAGGAAATGGCGGGGGTCGAGGCAAATGAAAACGGAGTTTTCTGATAGCCTGTACCGGGTCGCGGGGATGGGAATGAGCATACCGGGGGGACGGTGGAGAGTGGAGAGCCATCCCTTTTTCATGTTCTTTAGATAAGTTATGATTTGATTCAACAAAAAACTCGAGCCTGCTTGGCTTTTTTACATTCACCTTTTCGTATCTTTGTAGGGGTAAAAAGGTAAGATATGAATATCTTCGATGATTTTCTGGCAGCCATATCCGACACAGAGGTGACCATTGCCTCGGCTACCTTCAAGTTGGCCCTGAGCCTGTTGTTGGGTGGCATCGTTGGCTTTGAGCGAAAGCGAAAGGGTCAGGTGGCCGGAGCCCGCACCTTTGCTCTTATTTCGATGGGGGCAACGCTGGCGATGATTGTGTCGATTTACATTCCACAAGTCTATTTGGGATTGAAAAACGGTGACCCCGGTCGGGTGGCCGCGCAGGTGATTACGGGTGTAGGTTTCTTGGGTGCCGGGGCCATTATCCAGACCAAAGGTTCGGTGCGTGGGTTGACTACCGCCGCGGGCATTTGGATGGTGGCCGCTCTGGGTCTGGCCGTGGGCGTGGGGCTCTATTGGGTTGCAATCATTTCGACGGCGCTTATCCTCTTTACGCTGGTGAGTCTCGAACAGTATGAACGACATGCCAAGCTCGATTGGGAGGGCCGCATCATTCACCTGCGAACCAACGAGATTGTGGAGGAGCTCGAGCCCTACAAGCAGTTGTTGGGGCAGTATAACGTTTCGTTGCACAACGTGTTGGTCGAGTATAATTATGGGGAGCAGAAGACCGATTTGAAGTTTGTCGTGCTTGCTCGCTCGACAACCGATTTTATCTCGCTTTTTGCCCGCATGCGAAATCTGTATCGAACCGAATATATTTCTCTTCAAAACGAAATCTGATTATGGGAGGGTTGGATTCACTCATTACCGATTTGGCCCTTATCTTGATAGTGGCCGGGGTGGTAACCTTGCTGTTTAAGAAACTCCGGCAACCTGTTGTGCTGGGATATATCGTGGCCGGTTTTCTGGTGGGCCCCAATTTCGGTTTTTTCCCTACAATTATCGACGAGGCCGATATCAATCTGTGGGCCGAGTTGGGTATTATCGTACTTTTGTTTTCTCTGGGGCTGGAGTTTAGCTTCAAGAAGCTGTTTCAGGTGGGCTCGTCGGCTGTGATTACGGCGTTGGTAGTTGTGGCGGGCATGATGTTTGTCGGCTATGGAGCCGGCCGATTGCTGCACTTTACCTACCTCGACAGTGTCTTTTTGGGAGCGATGCTCTCCATGTCGTCCACAACCATTATTATCAAGGCTTTCACCGATTTGAACCTACGGAAGAAAGCTTTTGCCAATTTAGTATTCGGCGTGCTCATTGTTGAGGATCTTTTTGCCGTGGTGATGATGGTGATACTCTCGTCGATTGCGGTAAAGAATACATTCGAAGGGGCCGAGTTGCTCGAGAGCGTAGCCAAGCTGGTCTTTTTCCTCATCATCTGGTTTGTGGTGGGGGTGGCCGTGCTGCCGATTTTCCTGAAAAAGGCTCGCCGCTTCTTGAACGACGAGACGCTGTTGATTGTCTCGATGGGCCTCTGCCTGGGCATGGTTGTGCTAGCCACTTATGTAGGATTCTCTTCGGCTCTGGGAGCCTTTGTCATGGGGTCGATTCTGGCCGGTACCAACGAGGCCGAGCGCATTGGCAAGGTAGTGGGCCCGGTCAAAGACCTCTTCGGTGCCATCTTTTTCGTGTCGGTGGGCATGCTTGTAAGTCCCGATGCGTTGAGCCAGTATGCTTTGCCCATCTGTCTGCTGTCGCTGGTCGTTATTGTGGGACAGGTATTCTTTGGCACGGTAGGTATGCTGGCCTCGGGACAGTCGCTCAAGATATCGATGCAGTCGGGTTTCAGCTTCTCCCAGATCGGTGAGTTTGCCTTTATCATCGCCTCGTTGGGTATGTCGCTCAATGTGATCGACAAGTTTCTCTATCCCATCGTGGTAGCCGTGTCGGTAATTACTACTTTCCTCACGCCCTACTGCATACGCCTGTCCGACCCGGCATATGGCTGGGTAGAGCGGCATGTGCCCGAGAAGTGGCTCTCGGTTATCGACCGGTACAGCCAGAGTCAAACCGAGATTAAACCGCACAAGGCCGTGTGGAAAGAGGCTCTTACCCAATATCTGTGGCGAGTCGTACTCTATTCGGCTATCATCGTGGCTATCATTCTCATCTCCAAGTCATGGTTCATGCCTCTCATGCTCGATATTCTGCCTGGCTGGGGCCGGCTCATTACGGCTGTGGTGACACTGGTTGTCATGTCGCCCTTTTTGTGGGCCCTCATGGTCAAGGAGGTGAACATGAATCTAATCAAAAAACTGGGTGAGGGCAGGGCCAACCGGGTACCGCTCACGCTGATGATCGTATTCCGCATTCTGCTGGCTCTCTTCTTCATCATCTACTACCTCTCGAGTGTACATTCTCAACGCACGGGTGTATTGTTGGGGCTGGGGCTCTTTATCGTGGTACTCATTCTGTTGTCGAAGCGCATCCAGAAACAGTTCACACGCATCGAGACCCTCTTTATGGACAACCTCAACGAACGGGAGTTACGCAAGACCGGCCGCAATACGAGCTTGGTGAGCGACATGCACCTGGCCTATATGGATGTGAATGCCGATTGTCCCTTTGCCGGGCGCCGGCTCATGGACTCGAACCTGCGCAAGGAGTATGGCGTGAACGTGGTGAGCATCCAGCGCGGCACGAAACGCATCAATATACCCAAGGGCGAGACCCGCATCTTCCCCGGCGATACGATAGGGGTTATCGGTACCGATGACCAGATACAGTCGCTGCTCGCTGTGGTCGAGGGCAGCTCTTCGACCGACGACGAGAGCGAAAACAAGGAGGTGACCTTCACTCATGTGGTGGTGCCCGACGATTCGCCGCTGATTGGGCAGACCAGTTCGTCGCTCAATATCCGCAACCAGGACAACTGCCTTATCGTGGGTATCGAGCGGGCCGACGGGACCTTCCACCAGCCCGACGGGCAGATACGCTTCGAGGCCCACGACGTCATTTGGCTGGCCGGCGAGCCCGACAACATCAAGCAGTTGACGCGCGAAAAGATTATGAACAATCCAATACAACACACATAAAGACCTACGATTATGCAGGAAAAGATTATTATTCTCGATTTCGGATCCCAGTACACTCAGCTTATCGCCCGCCGTTTGCGGGAGCTGAATACCTACTGCGAAATCTTGCCCTACAACAAGTTTCCCTATGGCGACGAGGGTATCAAGGGTGTTATTCTCTCGGGGAGTCCCTACTCGGTAAACGATCCTCAGGCTCTCTTTGTCGATTTGAGTCACATCCGCGGTGTCTATCCGGTGCTCGGTGTCTGCTATGGAGCTCAGTTCCTGGCCCACACTTCGGGCGGGAAAGTCGAGTCGGCCGATACCCGTGAATACGGGCGAGCCAACCTGGCCTGGCACGACGACAGCGATCCCCTCATGCACGGTGTGCGCGAGAACTCTACGGTGTGGATGTCGCATGGTGACTCCATCACGGTCATTCCCCCGTCGTTCAAGCTCGTGGCCAGTACCCACGAGGTAAAGACCGCCGCTTTCCACATCGAGGGTGAGCCGACCTGGGGCGTGCAGTTCCACCCCGAGGTGTATCACAGCGAAGACGGTACCCTGTTGCTCACCAACTTCGTGCGCGACATTTGTCACTGCAACATGGACTGGACGCCTGCCTCGTTTATCGAGCACACGGTGGCCCAGTTGCAAGCCAAGTTGGGCGACGACAAGGTGGTGTTGGCTCTCTCGGGAGGTGTCGATTCGACCGTAGCCGCCGTACTGCTCAACAAGGCCATTGGCAGCCGACTCACCTGTATCTTTGTCGATAACGGGTTGTTGCGCAAGAACGAGTTCGAGAGCGTGCTGGCCAACTACAAGGATATGGGCCTCAACGTGCTGGGCATCGATGCCAAAGACTATTTCTACGAACAGTTAAAAGGGGTGACCGACCCCGAGAAGAAACGCAAGATCATCGGCAAAGGTTTCATCGATATCTTCGACCGCGAAGCCCGCAAGCTTACCGATATCAAGTGGCTGGCTCAAGGTACGATCTATCCCGATGTAATCGAGTCGCTCTCGATTACCGGCATGACCATCAAGTCGCATCACAACGTGGGTGGGCTGCCCGAGAAGATGAATCTGAAGCTGGTAGAGCCTTTGCGCCTGCTCTTCAAGGACGAGGTGCGCCGCGTGGGCCGCGAGCTGGGTATCAGCAACAAACTCATCGGGCGTCATCCCTTCCCCGGTCCCGGACTGGGCGTGCGTATCCTGGGCGATATCACCCCCGAGAAGGTGCGCATCCTGCAAGATGCCGACCACATCTTCATCCAGGGGCTCATCGATAACGACCTCTACGACAAGGTATGGCAGGCCGGTGTGATACTGCTGCCGGTACAGTCGGTAGGTGTGATGGGCGATGAGCGTACCTATGAGCGTGCCGTGGCCTTGCGTGCCGTACTCTCGACCGACGGTATGACTGCCGACTGGGCCCGCCTTCCCTACGAGTTCCTGGCCAAGGTATCGAACGATATCATCAACAAGGTGCGTGGCGTGAACCGCGTAGTCTATGATATCAGTTCCAAACCGCCTTC
Organism: Barnesiella sp. An55; assembly: GCF_002161555.1. Lineage (GTDB taxonomy): Bacteria > Bacteroidota > Bacteroidia > Bacteroidales > Barnesiellaceae > Barnesiella > Barnesiella merdipullorum. Next base: position 19,062 of record NZ_NFHZ01000012.1, read on the forward strand.
GACAATCGAGTGGGAGTAAGAGAGGATTACTTCCACAAGTAATGATTAAAATAAAAAACGGGGCCGATTCCTGGATAGGAAGTCGGTCCCGTTTCGTATTATGAAGAAAGATTGAATTGCTCTATTTCTTCTCGGTGAGGACAAACCGGATGGTGCCGGCGTTGACCAAATCGTCGTGCGAGATGAAGCGGCCTTTGAGTCGCTTGCCGTTGACCTCGACGTGGTCGATGTAGATGGCATCGGCCGAGGGGCGCTCACACTCGATTACCAGCGTCTCGTGCTTGTAGTAGCGCGGGTCGAGGTGCAGGGTGATGCGGTCGAAAGTAGGGGCTGTGAGCGTGTAGCGGGGGATACCCGGACAGTCGGGGTAGAGGCCCATCATGCTGAATACGGCCCAGGCCGACATGGTGCCGGTGTCGTCGTTGCCGGGAATACCGTCGGGTTGGTTCTTGAAATATTTTTTCAAGAGTGCGTTTACCAGCGAGTCGGTGCGCCACTCTTCACCCTTGACCTGTGCAAAGAGGTAGGGGTAGGTGATGTCGGGCTCGTTGGCCGGGTCGTAGAGATTTTCGTCGAATACCTTGCGCAGTTTGGCGGAAAATTTCTTGTCGCCCCCCATGAGCCGCTTGAGCCCGTCGATATCGTGCGGGATGTAGAAGGTATAGTTCCAGGCATTCCCCTCGTGGAATCCGGGCGAGGGTTCGAAATTGATGCCCTGCATGGGATCGAAGGGGGTGTAGAACTTGCCGTCGGGCAGGATGGGGCGCAGCGTGCCATACTCCTTGCAATAGTAGTGCTTGTAGCCCAGCGAACGGGTGGCAAAGCGTTTGGCGTCGTCCTTGTGTCCCAGGTCGGCGGCAAAGCGCGAGAGGGCAAAGTCGGCCAGGTAGTATTCGAGGGCGTGCGATACCGAGTTGTCAAATTGTTCACGCAGGGGCACATAACCCAGTTGCATGTAGTCGTCGTTGTCGGTGCGCAGTATGTTTTCGCTGCTCGGTGCCGTGGCCGATTTCACCATGGCCCGGTAGGCCGTTTCGGCGTCGAATCCCTTCAAGCCGCGCAGCCAGGTGTCGGCCAGCATGATGATGGCGGGGTCGCCCGACATGGTGAGGGTTTCGTTGCCGTAGAGTTCCCAACGGGGCAGCCATCCCCACTCGTTGTACATATCGATGAGCGATTGGGCCATATCGAGTTGCATCTGCGGATAGACGAGCGAGAAGAAGGGATGCACGTTGCGGAAGGTGTCCCACAGCGAGAATACCGTGTAGCGGTTGTGCCGGGTGGTGAGTATCTGCTGGCTCTCCATGGCGGGATATTGCCCGTTCACGTCCTGCAGAATGTTGGGGTGGATGAGCATGTGGTAGAGAGCCGTGTAGAAGATGGTCTTCTGTTCGTCGCTACCCCCCTCGACTTCGACACGCGACAGGATGTCGTTCCACTGCTGGCGGGCCTGGTGAGTCACCTGGTCGAACTGGAATCCCTGTTGTTCTCGGTCGAGATTCTCACGAGCGTTGGCCGTGCTGACGAACGACACGCCTACCTGTACCTGAATCTGCTCGCCCGGTTGGGTATCGTACGAGAAGAATACGCCGATATCGTCGCCCGACATCTCTTTGGTGTAACGCGAATAGATTTTATATTTCCCGTTGTCGGGGTCCCACTCGGCCTCTACGCCGGTCATGGGGCGCTGTTTTTTCCAGTAACCCGATTGCATGGGTTTCTTATCGACCCGTATCACGAAGTAGATGGGGAATACCCCCTGGCGGTTGTAGTAGCAGAAACCGCCCAGCAGTTTGCTGCCCTCATACTCGGTGTCGCTCACTTTGCGCACCGTGGCGCCGCTCTCGTTGGTGAGACCCTCGCCCAGGTTGAGCAGGATGTGGCTCTCGCCGCCGGGATAGGTGAACCGGGCAATCGAACTGCGCAGGGTAGCGCTCACCTCGGTGTCGATACCGTAGCGGGTGAGGTGGTTGGCATAGTAACCGGGATGCGCCTCCTCCTGGTTGTATTCACTGCCATATTGCTTGTAATCGACACACAGCTCGCCGCTCGTGGGCATGAGCAGCAGAGAGCCCAGGTCGGGGCAGCCCACGCCGCTGAGGTTCACATGCGAGAAGCCGGTGAAGAAGCGGTTGTGATATTCATAGGGGGTGGACCACCAGCGGGCATCCTTGTCATAGACGTTCAGGTCGGACCCCATGACGTTGAAGGGGGTAACCGACATGAGCCCGTTGGGGCAGAGGGCTCCCGGGTTGGTGGTGCCGAAGTTGGTGGTGCCTATAAACGGGTTGATATAAGCAACAGGCTCGCCTGCCCCTGCCGGGACGGACGAGACTGCCGTTAAGATACCCGCAATGATGAGATTGCGAATGTGCATCATAATATGGAGTTGTTTTTGGTAAACTCGATGATTTCCGAGATGTATCCGAATGCCATACCCACAACCGTGTCGGCGGCGCCGTAATAGACAGCTACCCGGTCGTCTTCGGTAAGGGCTGCGCAGGGGAATACCACATTGGGCACGTCGCCTTGCAACTCATAGGGAGCGGCGGGGGCGAGCAGGTAGGGTCGTGTGCGGTAGAGCACCTTCGAGGGGTCGTCTTTGTCGAGGAGGGCGGCACCCATCGAGTAGCGGAATCCGTTGCAGGTGGTGATGACACCGTGGTAGAAGAGCAACCACCCTTCGTCGGTGAGGATGGGGATGGGGCCGGCTCCTATCTTGGTGCATTGCCAGGCGCTCTCGGGGAACGGAGTGGGCGAGAGCACGTGACGATGTTCGCCCCAGAACTTCATATCGGGGCTATAGCTGATGTAGATGTCGCCAAAGGGCGTGTGGCCGCTGTCGCTGGGACGGCTCAGCAAGGCATACTTGCCGTTGATCTTCTGCGGGAAGAGCACACCGTTGCGGTTGAAGGGCAACAGGGCATTCTCGCATTGGAAGAACTCCTTGAAGTCGAAGGTGTAGCCTACACCGATGGTAGGACCGTAGTAGCCGTTGCACCAGGTAATCCAGTAGCGGTCTTCGATCCAGGTCACACGCGGGTCGTATTTGTACTCCGACTCAATCATCTCGGTGTTGCCCGGTTTGAACTTGATGGGCTCGTGCTCGATATCCCAGTGGATACCGTCTTTGCTGAATCCGGCAAAGATGTTCATCTGTACGGCCCGGTTGTCGCAGCGGAATACCCCGGCAAAGCCGTCGCCGAAAGGTACTACGGCGCTGTTGAAGATACTGTTTGACGAGGGGATGTGGTAACGGTCGATTACCGGGTTGTGCGAGTAACGCCACATGACATCGGTACATCCTACCGGACGCTCTTCCCAAGGGATAACTATTTTCTTGCTCATTTCGTTTTTCGTTTTTGAAATTGGTACTATATTTTTTTCGGATTAAATATCGGCATTTTCCCCGACACTACCATGCGGTGGTGTTATTTCTCCGTCTGTTTTTTCGAATCGTCGTAGGTGAACGGTACGAAATAGGTAATCAGGAACGAGGGTATGGTAGCAATCATTACCATGATAAAGAAATCGTGATACCCAATCATGTCGGATATCCAGCCACTGATACTACCGGGTATCATCACGCCCAGGTTCATGATGCCCGAGGCAAAGGCATAGTGTGCCATCTGGTGTTTGCCAGGGGCAATCTGTTGCATCATGAAAAGGGTGAGCCCCACGAATCCGAATCCGTAGCCAAAGTATTCGAATGCGATAGCTGTTGCAATAAGGCTGGTATTCTCGGGTTGATAAAGGGCCAGGAATACATATACCACAAAGGGGATGTTGAAGATGCAACACAACGAGAAGAGGGTGCGTTTCAGCCCGAAGTGTGAAATGTAGTATCCTGCCAGGATAGATCCGATTACAAAGGCTGCCGCCCCGAAGGTACCATAGTAGATACCTATCTGCTGTTCGGTCAGTCCCAAGCCACCTTCTGCACGTGAGGCTTTGAGGAACAACGGTACGATTTTCATGACAAACCCCTCGGCAAACCGGTAGAGGATAATGAAGAAAATGTAATAGACAATATGCTTTTTGGTGAAGAAGTCGGCAATCACATGCCACAATTCGTCCAGTTGTTCCGATAGGGGGCTATTGCTCTTCTCCTGCTGACTCGAGGGTAGGGTGAAGATATGGTATATACCCAGGGCTACCATTACGGCCGCACACACGAGCATGACGATTGTCCACGCATTTTCATTGGCTTGTCTCACTACCTCGGGGGCTGCATTTTTTTCTCCGCCACCGAAATAGTTGATCAAATAGCCGGCCAGATATACAAATCCACCCGAAGCTACAACCTTGGCAATATTGTAGAATGCTCCTTGCCAACCGATGTATTTGGCTTGATCGGTTTTGGAAAGTTCCGACATATATACGCCGTCGCAGGCAATGTCGTGGGTCGCTCCGCTAAAGGCTATGATGGCCAGCAGGATAATGGAAATGACAAAGAATGGCGGTAGATGCAGAGATAGTGCTACCAGGCCGAAGGTGATACCGGTGATGATCTGGGTAGTTACCACAAAGAATTTTTTGGTGCGGTACATTTCCAGTAGCGGACTCCAAAGGAACTTCAAAGTCCATGGCAGCATGATGAGCGAAGTCCATAAGGTGATTTGAGTGTTATCTACGCCCATGCCTTTGTACATGAGTACTACGACCATGTTGAGCACAACAAAGGGCATACCCATGGCAAAGTAGGCCGAGGGTATCCACCGAATGGGACTGATCGAACGTTTGTTGATTTTCTTCTCCATTATTTCGTATTTATCTCTCTTGTCTGTTCTGTTTTATTTGACGATGATTTCGTCGGTAAAGAGCCAGCCGCCGGCAATGCCGTTCGACTGTGCCTGGTAGCGCACATAGCGGGCCTGGGTGTTGCCTTGCCAGCCGAAGGTCTTGAACTGGAGGGTCTCGACCTCGGGCGAGATGTCGTTGGCAACGGTGGCCAGGGTTTCATACGCTTTACCGTCTTTCGATGCCGAGATGACAACCTGTTTGGGCAACCACACATAGGGGCCTTTCAGTTGCAGGAACTCGGCACTCACCTCTTGGATGGCGGTCTCGCTGCCCAGGTCGATGGTCACGTCGATATCGCTGTTGAGGAATCCCTGCCAGCGGTCGTCGTTGTACATCCAGCCTCCGCGCACACCATCGACGAGACTCTGGTCGCCTTGTGCCGCATATTGCTTGCTGTATGGCGTGGCATAGGTGACGGTCTTGTGCAGGGCCAGGTGCTCTATGGGTTGCAGCGATTCGGGTTTGTCGCCCACCTCTTTATCGAGCGGGAAGGGGTTGTAGCCTTTGCTGCGCAGATAGTTCACAGCCTGGAGGGCACGGGCGTGGAAACTTGTCCAGTCTTTGCGTTCAGCGGGAGTCCAGCCTACCTCGGCCAAAGCCAGTATGCGGGGATAAATCATATATTCGGTGTGCTCGGGCGTGGGCATATACTCGGTCCATACGTTACCCTGCAAGCCCTTGATGAGGGCGGCCTCCTGCGTGGAGAGCGAGTCGGGTACCGGTTCGAACGAATAGGCCTTCTCGAGGGTGAGGTAACCGCCTATGGCCATCGGTTGGGTGCCGGGGGCATCTTGATAGGCATCGAGGTAGCAATATTTGCCGGGGGTCATGATGGCGGGGTTACCGGCCTTGACGGCATGGATGGCACCCTCTTCGCCACGCCACGACATGACGGTGGCGGTGGGGGTGAGACCGCCCTCGATAATCTCGTCCCAGCCGATGAGCTTACGACCGTGGTCATTGAGGAACCGCTCGATACGGTGTATCATGTAGCTCTGCAGCTCTTCGACCGAAGCCAGGTGCTCGTCGGCCATCCGCTTCTTGCAGCGGGGGCAGTTGCGCCAGCCGTTTTTCGAAGCCTCGTCGCCCCCGATGTGGATATACTCCGAGGGGAAGAGGTCCATCACTTCGAGCAATACGTTCTCGAGGAACTCGAATGTCTTCTCGTTGCCGATGCAGTAGTCGGCATCGACATAGGGTTTGCCCGAGCAGGAGAGTTCGGGGTAGGTGGCCAGCACCTCTTCGGAGTGGCCCGGCATCTCGATTTCGGGAATGATGGTGATGTGACGTTCGGCGGCGTAGGCTACCACCTCGCGGATGTCGTCTTGTGTGTAATATCCGCCCACGGCGCGCGGGTCGTCTTGCTCGCAGAAGGTGCGGCCGCCGGTCCACCAGTCGTTCAGTTTCTCAAAGGGACGCCAGGCGGCAAACGAGGTGAGGCGGGGATATTTCTTGATTTCGATACGCCAGCCGGCGCCGTCGGTGAGGTGCCAGTGGAAGCGGTTCATCTTGAAGTAGGCCATGGCATCGAGCTGTTTCTTCACAAACTCCTTGTCGTAGAAGTGGCGCGACACGTCGAGGTGCATGCCTCGGTAGGGGAATCGGGGCGAGTCGGCAATGGTCACGGCGGGAAGAGTCTTGCCGTCGCCGTTGTTCAACAGCTGGAGCAGAGTCTGTATGCCGTAGAAGATACCCGTCTCGGTACTGGCCGAGAGTTTCACTCCCTTCTTGCCGATTTCGAGGTGGTAGCCTTCGGCTTCGGGCACGACAGTCGTGTCGCAGAGGGTCAGCTCGATACCCCCGTTACCGGTGGCTTCGTCGGCAAAAGCTACTGAATCGAGAGCCGTACCCTCGAGGTAGCGGGCCAGGGCCTGTTTGCTCTCGGGTGAGAGCGACGAGTAGAACTTCGTCTCAGGCGAGAGGATGAATTCGCCCCGATGATACTCTACCGACCGGGGCATGGGGATGATGTTGAGTTCTTGGGGTTGGCTGCAACTGCTTGCCCCCACCAACAGGAGGAGGGCAAACAGCGCGCTATGGAATATATTGCGTTTTGTCATGTGTATGTGCGTGATTAGTTGATAGAAATTTCATCGACAAAGAGCCAGCCTTTCTCGCCGCGGGCTCCGTGCCAGGCAGGAATCTGGCTGGTGGTCTCGACCACAACCCGTATTTTCGAAGCAGGTACCGAGGGGAATTTGCAGGTGTATTGGCGCACACCGTCGGCATCTTGCTCTGTGGTCACGGGGATATCGAGCTTGCCAATCTCGGTCATGGGGTTGTCGCCGTCGGCAGCATAGACCGTGATTTTCGTGGGAGGGAAGATGTACTCGGAGTATTGCACGAGCGAGCCTATCGTCACGCTGCTTACCGACTGGGTTTCGCCCAGGTCGATGGTAGCGTCAAGCGGGGTGTCGATGTATCCCAGCCAACAGCCATTGCTGTAGTTGAAGTCGCCGTGTATGCCGTCGGTCAATACCGAAGCTCCGCCGAACGTATATTTGGGGCTGGGAGCCTCTTTGAGTTCAGCCAGATGCCCGGTCGCTTTGTTGAACGAGAAGGGGCGCACCAGTGTGCGAGTCTTGACCTGGTCGCGCACCACGATGGCTTTCAGGGTACAGGTATCGCTATCGATACCGATTTCGATCGGACCCGTGTAGCGGGTGCTGGCCGTGGTGGGTTCGGTGCCGTCGAGGGTGTAGTAGATGGGGGCATCGCCTTGTGTGCGCAGGGTAGCTTCGATACAAGTTTTGCTGTCGCTTACGGTATATTCGCCCTCTACCTCGAAGAGGTGTTTGGCATAATTGAGTTCCATCACATTGTAGATCTCGAGTATGTGGCCGATGTGGTTGAGGAACCGGTCGTAGTCCTTATTCTCCGGTTGGTCCCACTGCACTTCGCTCAGCGCGGCGAGGCGGGGGAGAATCATGTATTCGAGCTGCTCGTTGGTGGGCATGTATTCGGTCCATACGTTGGCTTGTGTACCCAGAATGTGCTTGGCCTCCTCTTCTGTAAGCTCCTCGGGCACGGGGTTGAAGGCATAGACCATATCGACCGGGTTGTATCCGCCGATGGCGAGCGGTTCGCTTTGGGTGTCGCGCGACTGGTAGTAGTCGAAGTAGAGAGGCGAAGTGGGGGTCATGATGACGTCGTGTCCTTGTTTGGCAGCTTCGACACCGTTGCTGACACCGCGCCACGACATGACGGTAGCGTGGGTCGAGAGGCCGCCCTCCATGATTTCGTCCCAGCCAATCATTTCACGGCCGTGGTCGTTGAGGAACTTCTCGACCCGCTCGGTTACATAGCCTTGCAGGTAGTGTTCGGCCGTGCCGTGTTCGTCGTCTTTGAGGCCCAACTGTTTGATGCGGGTCTGGCAGGCGGGGCATTTCTCCCAACGCAGTTTGGGACACTCGTCGCCACCAATGTGGATATATTTCGAGGGGAAGATATCCATCACCTCGAGCAGTACGTTTTCGATAAACTCGAAGGTTTTGTCCTTACCGGCGCAAAGCACATCGTCGCGGATACCCCACTGACCCGAAACTTCATACGGGCCACCGGTACAACCCAGTTCGGGGTAGGAGGCCAAGGCGGCCATCATGTGGCCGGGCAGGTCGATTTCGGGGATAATGGTGATGCCCAGGTTGGCGGCATACTTCACGATATCGCGCAGCTCGTCTTGCGTATAGAATCCACCGTAGGGGGTGTTGTCGTAGTTGTCCCACTCTTTGGCAATCATCGTTTTGCTGCGCATGCTGCCTACCTCGGTGAGGCGGGGGTATTTCTTGATTTCGATGCGCCAGCCTTGGTCGTCGGTGAGGTGCCAGTGCAGCGTGTTGAGCTTGTGCACGGCCATGACGTTGAGAATGCGTTTTACCTCGTCGATCGAGAAGAAGTGACGGGCCACGTCGATGTGGAGGCCGCGGTAGCCGAATCGCGGAGCGTCGTCAATGGCGGCACAGGGTACCGACCAGTTTTCGTCTATGGCAGGAGTTTCGCCATAGATGGCAGCCGGGAGCAGCTGTTTGATGGTTTGCAGGGCAAAGCGTACGCCGTTGGGGGTAGCTGCCGTGATTTCTATTTTGTTTTTACCGATGTGGAGTTGGTAAGCCTCGTTGGCCAAGTCGGGGTTGAGCTTCACGATAATCGCGTTTTTGCCCTCTTTCTCGGCAAATTTCAACTCCTTGCCGCTTATCTTTTGGAACTGGGCGGCAAATTGCTGCATGGCACCGGTTATCTCGTCTCCACACTCGGGAGCAACAAATATCTGGGTACCGTTGTCGAATGTGAATCGCCCCGACATCTGCTCGATGTGGTTGGGGTAGGGTATCAGTTCGTAGCGGTTTTCCTCGCTCTGGCAAGAGATTAAGGCAATGAGTGTTGCCACGAATGCGAGATAATGACTGAGTTTTTTCATACTGGATTGTGAATTATGAGTGATGATGTTTTTTTGTTTGCATTTACTGTTTTACCGGGGTGTTGCCCATTTCGATGACAATGCGCCCGCCTTTCATGATGTCGCTATGCATGAAGAACGGCGATTCGAGCAGAATATTGTCGAGTCGGATGCTTTGGATGTACTTGTTGGTGCGCGAGTTGTTGTTGGCTACAATCTCGAATTTCTTGCCGTTCGACAAGCTGATGGTGACTTTGTCGAAGATGGGCCGGCCTACCGAATAGATGGGCGAACCGGGGCATACCTGGTAGAAGCCCATGGCGTTGAGTACATACCAGGCCGACATCTGTCCACAGTCTTCGTTGCCCGAGAGACCGTTGGGGTCGTCGAAGTATTGGGTATATAGAATCGTGTCGATAATTTGCTGCGTCTTCCACGATTGGTTCACATAGTTGTAGAGGTGAGCAATGTGGTGGCTGGGCTCGTTGCCGTGGGCATATTGACCGATGAGGCCCGAGATGTCGGACGATACGAGATCGCCCTCGATTTTCGAGTCGGCTACGAAGAGCGAGTCGAGTCGGCCGATAAACTGTTCCTGTCCGCCCATGAGCGATACGAGTCCGTCGATGTCGTGGGGGACAAACCAGGTCCATTGCCAGGCCGTGCCTTCGCAATAGTCGTCGTTGCGGTGATCCGATGCGTGGGGATTGAACGGGGTGTGCCATTTGCCGTCGAGGTCTTTACCCCGCATGAAGTGAGTTTGAGCATCGTAGTAGTTGGCATACGACTGGCTCAGGGCTTTGTATTTTTCGTAAGTGGCGGTATCGCCTATGGCTTGGGCCAGTTGGGCAATGCACCAGTCGTTGTAGGCATACTCCAGCCCTTTGGCAACCGATTCGTTCTCTTTCTCATGAGGGATATAACCGATTTGATTTTTGTAATATTTCGAGATGGGTACCAGGGCATTGACCATACGGCTCGGGGCGATGATGCCCGTTGTGTCGTAAACCGAACTTCTTATGCAGGCTTTGAGCAATTCGTGACCGTCGATCTTGTTGAATCCCTTCATGTAGGCATCGACAATGACGGGTACGGCGTGGTAGCCAATCATGGTAGCGGTATAGTTGCCGGCCAGTTCCCACATGGGCAGGATACCGCCTTCGTGGTATTTTTCCATGAGCGACATCACCAGCTTGTCGTTCAACTCGGGTTGTGTGATGGTGAGCAGGGGATGCAGAGCTCTGAAGGTATCCCACAACGAATAAACGGTGTAGATCTCTTTACCCGGTTTGGTTTGATGAATCATTTGGTCGAGCCCGCGGTAGCGACCGTCGGCGTCGGAGAAGAGGCTGGGATGTATGGCCGTGTGGTAGAGGGCCGTGTAGAAAATCTGTCGCAGGGTTTCGTTGTCGGTCTCTACTTCGATAGTCCCCAGATAGTTGTTCCATTTCTCTTTAGCCTGCATGGCGATGCTGTCGAAGTCCCAATTGGGAATTTCGCTCTCGACATTGCGGCGGGCACCATCGATATCGACGGCCGAAATACCCACTTTCACGAGCACCTCTTCGTCTTTGGTGGTGGCAAACTGGAGCAGGGCTTTTTTCTGTTCCAGTTTATAGGGCTTGCCGTTGCGCGTGATATCGATTACCGTATCGACAATATGGCAGGTAAAGGGCTTGGAAAATTTCATGTAGAAGCCAATCGGTTGACTGTCGGCCCACCCTTTGGTGCGTTTCCAGCCTACGATTTCGGTATCGCTCAAGGGGTTGAGTTTCATGTCGAGATTCTCTTGTCCCTGGAGACTGTAATCGAGGTCAACGATGAAGCCGGCCTGCTGGCTCTCGGGAAAGTGATAGCGGTGCATGGCGGCCCGTTCGGTCGCCGTCAGTTCGGCTTTGACGTGGTAGCGGTCGAGCACGACCGAGTAATAGCCCGGTGTAGCCTTTTCGCTGCTGTGCGAGAAGGGCGAGGCATAGGCCGTTTGCTGGCTTTCGGCACCCAGGTATTGATAGTCTTGTTTGCCCACGGTAGGCATCAGCAGAATATCGCCGTAATCGCCGCACCCGGTACCGCTCAGGTGGGTGTGGGAGAAGCCGTTGATAGTGCTGTCGGAGTAGTGATATCCCGAGCAGGCGTCCCACTCATAGATGCGGGTATCGGGACTCGGTTGTATCATTCCGTGCGGCACCACTGCACCGGGGAAGGTGTGTCCGTGACCGCCCGTCCCGATGAACGGATTCACAAAATCGGAATATTGTAACTGGGTTTCCGATGTATTGGAACAGCCCGAAAATAGAAGCAGTCCCAGTCCCAGCCAAAGCGTTGCTCGTTTCATGTCTTTTATTTATAAAGTGTTTGTATTCTTTCTTGTTTATGATTCTAAACTGCACAGTTACCACACGATTTTGTGGGTCGAGCAATTCTGTTTTTCGTCGGTTGCCTGTACGATGAGAACCCTCGGCATGGTTGCATCGAGTGTCATCTCGAAGGTGGTGCCGTTGGGGGTGGTGCGAGCTACGATTCTACCGCTCAGGTCGCACAGGGTGAGGCTCGTGATATTGCAGCTGGCCTGTACATGGAGGCGATTGTCGCGAGTATAGAGTTTCAACCCGTCGGCACTCGTCTGTTCGATGGTGGTAGCCGAGCTCGGTTTCTCTACATAGGGAGTACCGCAGGGAAGTATCTCGTGCAGGTTGGGTATGTTCTCTTCGTTCCACTCGATTTTTACGCCCGTGACCAGCTTCATCTCGTGGGTGTCGATGACGGTGCAGAGCGAGTTGAGGTGGCCCATCTCGATCCAGTCGGTACCGTCGTTGACATAGATGGTGGGTAACTCGTAGCGACTGTCGAAGGTGGTGTTGTGGAAAATCTCGATCGATTCGATGTTGATATTCTCGATAAAGTAGTGCTCGATGTACCCGGCTGTTACGGGTTGGTAGTAGGTCGAGAGGTCTTTATCGGAGAGGGTGGCAATCTGCACGCCATTTTGGTCGGTCGTTTGGGTATCTTTGGAGGCCATCTCCGACTTGAACTCGGCCACTTGCAGCCAGTAACTGCCGGTAACGCTGCGAATGATAAAGCGAACGTAGCGGGCTGTTTGCCCGTTGGCATTGCAGGTGAACGAACGTGAAGAGTCGAGGTAGTTACTGGTAAACTCGGCTATTTGGGTCCACTCGGTGTTATCGTTCGATATCTCGATGGCTGCCGTTCCCGAGAGCTGGTCGGTCTCGGTAAAGGTGATTGTGATTTCGTATTGAGGTTGCGAGGTGGGGTAGGTGAGCATGATGTATTGTCCCTCGGCCTGTGAGTTGCTGCTCCAGAAGAACGAGGAGGGGTTTCCGTCGATTACCCGTTCGATGCTGTAGCTTTGGTACTGCGGCATGTTGGTCGATACGGTGGGATCGCTGGTTACCGCAGAGAAGAGGCACGAACCGGCCAACCGGTCGGTCCCGACGGTCACCTGCTCGTCGGAGGTGTTTTTGATGCGTATATAGGCTGCTTTTTGCTCGGTAACAGGCAATTGTACGGGAGTCCATTGCTTGCCGTTTTCCGATACTTCGACTTCGATGCCCGGGTTGAACGAGGTGGCCGGTACATCTATTTTCTCGAGGTTGCCAAAGTAGATACCCACATATTCATCGCTGTCGAGCGTGAGGTCGGTCAATCCGTTCAGTTCAAACGAGGTGGTTTCTATGGACAGGTTTACGCCTTGCAGCTCCTCAATGTTCGAGATTACCTGCGGGTTGTCTTTTTCGGGCCACAAACCCGGTATGTTGTTGCCTATCTTCTCGATGAGGAAATCGGCAAACGGACGCAAGTGACTGTCGCCCGGTTTGGCTTCGTAGAGTTGCTCGTAGGTCGATGTCCCATATCCCTCAAGCGCACTGACCAGATAGGTCGAGTCGTTGCTCATGCCGGTATATAGTTTTTTCAGATTCAGGTATTTTTCCCAACCTTCGGCTCGCGACATGGTACTTCCGTTTTCGAGCATATCGAGGGCGTCGAGTGCAATGGTGCTGATCATTTTCAGTTTGGCGTTCCAGCAGCGAATATCGTTGTACATCAGTCGGTAGTCACGTTGCTCGCTATCTTTCAAGGTTTCGATATAGGTACATGCCTCTTTGAGGTTCCCCAACTCAGTGCGCAGCTGGGCTGCCTGGGAGGGGAATGTCTCGCCACCGTAGTCGGCCATGAAGCCGTCGTAGAGGGCAATCATCTCGTCGTCTTCGACCAGTGTATTGGAGAATCGGGCAAAGCATTTGAGGGCTTCGGCCGTTTGCGTATCACCCGGTAGTGCAATGCGTGCGAAGACATCTTCCCAGTTCTGGTGTACGTCGAACGCGTCGGGGTTCCAGCTGTAGTCGGCAGCACCGAAGAGGGCTACTTTCGAGGCTTGTGCCTGGCTCATGGGGTTCAATACGAGTCCGTTGAGGGTGTTGATGGCCCCCGGGGTCTCGATGGTCCAGTGGGTGGTGAGTTCGCGCATGTAGATGCGATCGTCGTGGTCATCGTTTACGGGGTTGTTCCACCACATGACCGGGTTGCGGCCCACGCGGCTGGCCATATCGTTGATGGCCGAAGCTCTGATGTTGGAGAAGCAGTCATATCCGGTGAAGGCGATGACGACCTCGCTATCGATATTTTTCAGGTCATAAAGGGTGTAGGAACCTCCATAGTTGAGGGCATAGGCTGTGGGGACGAAGAAGAGGGGCGCTATTTCGTCGTCGGGATCGTCGGTGACGAAACGTGCGCGCAACCGTTTTTGAGTACGGTCGGCCAAGTGAGCCTGCATACTGCCGTTGGGGGTATAGTTCATGTCGTCGATAAATACGCCGAATCCTCGCACGCCAAGACTGTAGAGATGCTCAAATTTGGTCATGAGAGCGTCGATGCCCATGTTCATCTGTGTGGTGTCTGAGAAGCTGATGCCTTGTTGTAAAGCGGGGTGTGCTGCCCAGATGAAATCGACATGGCAGGCTTTGGCCGCCTGGGCCATGGTGCGCAGGTCGTCCTGGGTAATCATGCCAAAGAAGCGTTGTTGCTCGGTGAGCGAGGTGGGATATTCGTCGCGCCAGTTTCCCAGGTGATAGGGGTCTGACTTGGGACCGTAGATAAACACGTTCATCTTGAAACGTTTGCAGAATTCAAAGAGGCTGATGCGGTTCTCGACCGAGTAGGGATGACCGTAGAAACCCTCTACGATTCCCCGATATTGAGTGTGGGAATAGTCTTCAAAAGTAATTTGACGGATGGTGTTTCCGCCGGCTTGCTCGAAAATTTGTTCGAGTGTGGCAAAGGCATAGTATTCCGAGCCTTTGTCGTTACCCAGGATGACGATGTCGCCATAGGGGTGGAGGTTGTTGATTTGCAACAGATAGGGGTCGAACTTGTTGTCGCCCGCATCGAATACGGCGAGGGGCAGATTGTGTTCGGTGGCATATTGAGCGGCAGCTCCGTCGGAGCCGTTTGTACCGAGATACAGGTTGGTTGCGGTTTGCGATGCTTCGTTGGAGTAGGAGAAGGTGTATCCTGCTCTCTCGAGCACTTCTTCCATGCGGTTGCGGGTTACTTCGCCGATACTGCTTTCGCAGATGACATTAATTTGGGTAGAGAGTTCTACCGAGTTCCCTTCCTCAACGACCTTTTGCGGAATAGGATATATGGTATAGGTTTGTGCTTGACTGCAAAGAATGGAGCCCGAAATAAATAGAGTAAGCAGGGTAAAAATGTTTTTCATCGCTGATGTATAATTTATAAAGCGTCTTGTTTTTCTATGGAAATATGTGCCTGTTTTATGTGAAAGTACGGATAATATCGTTGGCTTTTCATGGTTAAGGGGGATCTTATGAAATCGAGTGGATTATTGTCTCGTAGTCCCCGTCTTCATTTTGGCTTTTATTTTTGAAAAGCGCCCCGCACTCGCGAGAGTCGGGTACGGGGCGCATGACAAAGGATTGATTATTTCTTGAAACGTATAATCTTGTGGTTGTCACCCATCGAAACCTTGGCCAGGTAAATACCAGTGGGCAGGTTGGAGAGGTCGGCAGCCGGTTCGGCAGTTTCGGCAACGGCGCTACCCAGCAGGTTGTAAACTACTGCGGTTGCACCCTCGGGCATATAGAGCACGTTGTTGCTGAAGTAGATGGTCTCGGCAGCTACCTCTTCGATACCCGAAGCCAACGAGAAGGCAACATTAACGGTTACATCTTCGGTCCCTACTTGAATAGGATCGGTTACGTTTTCGAGAGCTTCACCGTTTACCATAACCGAGTTGATTTCGTAGGTGTCGCCTTGGTTTACGGCATAGAGGTTGCTGTAGGTCTTTACGGCGGCAGGCGACTCGGTCAAGGCTACATGGTAGCGTTGCAGTTCATAGGCAGCGTCTTCTTCGGCAGGCGTGTTGTAGGTTATGTTTACCGTTTCACGGCCGTTGGTCTTTTGAATGGCTGTTGCCATGGGGAAGTTGTTGCTGGAGAGAGCTCCATTTTTGCGATAGTAGGCATCTACATCGCCGGCCAGGTTCTCGATCGTTGTGCTTGTGGCCGATTCGGGACGATAGTAGGCTACCAGTCCTTCGGGAATTTCGTTGAAGCCATACATCGAGGCTTTGATCTCCTCGGGGGTAAGCGTCTTGTTCCAGAGTTGAACCTCTTCTACTTTCGAAGCCATCTGGTTGTATTTCGAGTCACCGATAGCAAAGTCGCAAGCATCGTAGAGCAGAGCCAAACCACCTTGTTCTACCTCTTGCGAGAGGGCCTCTTCGCCGTTTTTGTAAACCTTGAAGGTCTTTCCGTTGTTGCTGGTTACCAGCGAAATGAAGGCAAATTCACCGGGATAGAGCGTAGTCGTTTCTGATACGGCCGGAGCTGCAGCACCGGGACAACCGGTTGAGCTGCCATCCCAATAACGATACCACACGGCCAGTTTGCCGTTTTGTACACCTACACCATAGGAACCTTCTACATTCCAGGTGATGCTGTTTTGTACGTGACCCATGAATACACCGTTGTAGGCCATAGGCGAAATCCAGGCCGAGAAGGTGTAGTTGCGCGAACGTTGGTCGCTCGATACCTGGTTTTGCTCGGTATTGTGCGTGCCCAGAGCCGTATCGCTGAATCGCAACTGAGCCTCTTCGCTTCCGTAGCCGGGAGCCGACATCAACATGGCGTCGCCCGTGGTGGCCAGCTGTTTGAATTCGGCAGAGAAGTTGGCAGCGGCGGTTACCATATATGTAGAGTTAGGATAGATTTCGTCGTTGTTCTTTACCGATACCAGTTCGTAGCCACTGTTGGGGGTAGCGGTGATGGTCAGTACGGTACCCTCGGCAACTTCAGTACCCGAAGTAAGGGCAGTTTCGCCGTTCTTGATTGAGAGCGTTCCGTTCTCGGGGGTGGTAAAGTTGATGGCATATCTCTGGATATTCGATTTTACGGTTATCTTCACGTCGTAGTAAGTACCCTCGGCGTAGGTCCCGTCATAGGTGGTGACGTTGTCGGTTCCACCGATGAACATCATACGTAGCAGATAGACGGTACCCTCTTCGGCCGAAGCAGGAACCGTGAACGAGGGAAGCGTACCCTCCGAGACTTTGGTAGCTCCATCTTCAACATATACCGTTACACCGGTAGTATGATTCTCAAATCCACCGTTTCCCGAGTTACCGCAGAGGATAAGGCGGGTCATCTCTTTCGTTTCGTTGGCATCGCAGAAGGTAACGAATTGTCCCCACCACGTGTCGATATTGATGGTGAGATCTACTTTGCTACCCGGAGCAACCAGTAATTCTTGTGCGATTTTTCCAGTGGGTTCTTTAGGAATAGAGATGCTGTTCAGGTCTTCCAAGGCACCCGATGTACTGAATGATACAATGTTTCCCACATTACCTACTCCGTTTGTATAAGTAGGAGCATCGTACCCGTCGAGCGGGTTTTGAGCATTTGCCAGGGCTCCGCCCAGCAGAGCCGTAAGCATCAAAAGGTAAAGTTTTTTCATAAATCAAAAAAGCTATTAAGGATTAAAGATTAAAAGTGATTTATGTAATTAACTCCACCGCACACCTGGAGCATGCGGTGGAGTTGAATTGCCAATAATTACTCGGCTACTACTTTGAGTGTTCTGATACGTTTGTTGTCTTTCGAAACAGCAACGTAGTAAACACCTTTACCGCCGTTGATATTGAGCGTGCAGATTTCGCCGGCCATAGCCTCGTGTTTGCGGGTTGTTACCAGGCGACCCTGTGCGTCATATACGTCGATTACATAGTTGCCATCGGCAGCAAATTGCAGGTTCACGTTGTCGATGAAGGGGTTGGGATATACGGTGAGGTTGTTCACCAGGTTGTCCTCAACGCCCGATCCTTCGAGAACTACCACGATGTACTCGTCTTTGGTCTTCGAGTCCGAACCCCAGCCGTTGGTCAATGTGAGCGTTACGCTGTATTTACCGTCTTTGCTGAAGGTGGCCGTAGCGTTGTCGCCATTGTTCACTACCTCGGCATCGGGGATGGTGAAAGCCGATGTTGTCGTGATAGGCATAGTACCCGACATGGCGGGGTTACCCTCTACGTTGATGTTGGCAGGCAGGAGGTTTTCTTCGTTGAGCGAAGTGTTTTCACCGCCCGAACCTCTGATTTCTACGTAAGATGCTTTGCTGGTTGTCGAGAGAGTACCTTTGTTTTCGAAGGTCTTGTCGGCATCGTTGTAGTCGTCGCTTTCGAACGTCCAGTAACCTTTCAGGTCGCTGGGAATCTCACGACCGTAGTATCCCTTCATGGCATCTACTACTTCGGTATCGCTCAAGGCTTTGTGCCATATTTGTACATCGTCGATGGTGCCTGTGAATCCAGCATAGTACACGCGCGATCCACCGATGAAGATGGGAGCCTCGGCTACAGCGCCCGTACCACCGTTGAGGTCAGAATAAGTGAGTTTGGGATATTCGGCTTCGCCCGTTTTCTTACCGTTGAAATAGATGCGTTGTTTGCTACCGTCGTAGGAAATCAATACATGCGTCCATTGGTTCTCGCTCAAGCTGTAACCATCGGTCATACAGTTGGGGTTGGGGTTTTCGTGTCTGTTACCGCCTCCACCTACTTGATCTACATAGGTATTACCACCATACATGGTGTAGGAGAGGACATTGGCATCACGCTCTTTTTTACCATCAGCGTCATACTTCTCGGGCCATACATCGAGCCAGAATGTTCCCCAGTTGTTGTGCGGCCAGTGAATATCCAGGTCTCTTTGTCCCATGAGTCCCATAGCGTGTTGGGCATAGGTGAACTTCTCGGGCTTGATCCACAAGGCGATGGTGTATTGGTTTTGGTTCATCGGCAGGAACTCGGCAGGGATACGGAAGATATAGGGGTCGTCGATACGAAGACCGCGCGATACGGTACCTTCGCCTTTGTTACCGGTGTAGCTCAGCGTGACTTCTTCGTCGGCACTGGTTACGTTGGTCTTCGAAGCCGTGAAATCTTCAATCGAGGGAATCGATCCTGTGCTCTCGGGAGAGATTTGGATGTAGCCACGATACATGAGTGTGCTCAAATCGAAGTTGGTTATTTTCACATCGTAATAGCCTTCGTCTTGGAGCGTGGTGGTAAATGATTTTCCTCCACTTTGAGAAGCAACAGCGTTACCGCCCGTGGTGGCATTGATAATTTCCCAAACGTAAGGAGCTTCCTGGTTGGGGTCGATGAGCGAGAGGGTGAACTCTTCGCCGGCCTTGATCACGGCTTTGTCGCATACGATACCATCGACCAGCGTCAGATCGGTTGTCATGTAGTTGGTCCAGGTGATGGCGCTCTTGGTTACACCGTCGGGAGCTACGGCGCAAACACCTACGCGGTAGTCGGTCACTTCGGTATTGGCCGATACGGGAGCACTTACTACATAGTGGGCCCACGACGAGGTGGTACCGCAGAGGATAGGATCTTCGCCTTGTGCCTGTACATATACTTCGAAGTACCAGGTATCTACATCTTCGTTATAGACGGGGATAGAGGGATCGGCGTCGTTTTTGGTCGATGCGCAGTCCCAGCTGAACTTGAAGTCGAGCGAGTTGTAGGTACGTTTTTTCAGGATATTGTTTTCGGCCGTTGTGATGGTGGGTTGTACCGGAGCAAACGTTTTGGCGGGGATGATAGACATCTCGCCGATGAGGATTTCGTAGTTGGCCGGGGTATTCTCAAACTTGAGGCCGACGAGAGCTACATTACCGTTCATGCCGATTTCAGAGGCTTTGGCCGAAATCTTGGTCCAAGCGCCTTCTTGAGCACCTGTGATATCGCAGTAGTGGAGTTGATCTTCGCTACCTACAAACGACCAGAAGAGTTTCATGTGGGTATCGGTACCGCTTTTCAGTTTGACAACCATCGATACGTCGTCGCTCTCCGACACGTTGAAGTTGGTCTTGAACAAGCGTACGTTCGATACTGCGGTTGCACCGCTGAACTGCATGGACGAACCGGCAAACCAGGCGTCGTCGAAGGTGAAGCCACAGGTGATGGGATCGTTGGGTACGTTCTTGTTGTCGTCGGTGATCCACCAGCGCCAGGTGGGCAGGTAGTCTTGTACACCCACGTTGAACCATTTGTGGTTGAAGGTTACCTGGCCTTCGTTGCGGAAGGTCTTACCATTGCCCAAGCAGAAACGGGTAACGAACGGCAACTCTTGCAGTACGCTTCGTGCGGGCAGGAACTCGGCGATACCATGGAATTGTTTCATACCAGCCTCGCTTGAGCTGGCTACGTTGCTATTGATAGCCGGGCGGTTGGCCGGGTTGCGGTTACCTCCCGAGAATACTTGTTCCTGTTTTATCAAGTAGCAGGCCTGTACGGCTTCGTCGCCCGAACCGAACTCCGACGAGTTTTGGTAAATCATGTTGGTGGTGTGGTTACCCCAGAAGGCGATAGATGCCTTGGAGTTCTTGACATCCCACCAGTTACCATAGCTAAGCCATTTGCCTTGGATATCATATCCGGCATATACGGTATAGGGGTCGGCTCCAAGACCTTCGGCATAATTGGCCGAGTTGGCTAATGAACCACTCCAATTGTAGTTGAGCATGTACATATCGACAACCTGCTTGCCGTTTTTCCACAGCCAGTTTGACTTGCTGCTGTTCAGGGTCGAACCTAAATCCATGCTTCCGTTGTTGGTGTTGGTCCCATACCAATATACATGGAATTGCCAGCCAATCGACTCGGCATATTCGCGGCACTGGGAGAAGAAGTCCTGCAGAGCCGATGCTTGAGGCACGGTACCCTCGGGGTTGATACCTACACCGTCAAGACCGTAGTAGCGCAGGAATTTTACAAATTTCTCAACCCATTTGAATTGGCCTCCCTCTTTTTCAACCAGCATATTTACGCTGTTGTTGGACTCGGTGTTGTCACCGCCCCACGAGTCGAAGAATACGAGACCGCCACTGTTGGCTACACCGTTGCGGTGAGTCACGTCGCTGTATGCGCCCGGTACACGCACCCAGGGGAGCGACCAGCCGCCTTGCGAATCGACATAAGACCACATGCTGAAGTTATCGCCGTCGAATACATAGCGGGGCAGCGATTGCCAATAGGTATCGGAGATACCCATGGGAGTCCACAAACAGAACTTGCGGGCGGTAGTCATGGTAGGATCTACCTGAGTGGCCGAGTTCTCGAAGCGTTGTTTGAGGGGAACGCGCGAGATGTAGAAGTTCTCGTCTTCCGAGAGGGGCGTTCCAGGTTCCCAGTTCCTGAAGTATTCAGAGAACGGTTTGGATTTTCCTTCATCGAAAGGCATCACGTAGGAGTCATGTGTCGGCACGCTTTGGGCATAGCTACCCACCACGGCTGCACAAGCCAGCACGGAGAGAAGTAATTTCGGTGCTTTCATGTTTTTTTGTTTTGTTTTTTAGTGAATAAAAAAGATCTCAAAAGTTGGTTTGTATTATAAAGTAGTGTGGAGAGACCTGCACTCCCGGGGGAATGCAGGCTCTCCTGTTTTACAGATTACTGACCGGCGGCTTCGGTTTCCCAGCGGCGGTTGTCGCCCAATCCCGAAGGATCTTCTACGTCCCACCACAGGGTTGTACGCATCAAGTTGCTACCGCCCAAGGCTTCGATACCCGAGGTGTTGACATCCTGGGCAGCGGCGGCATCGGTCATGTTCCAGGGGATACGGCGAATCATACGGCCGTTGCCCAGTGAACCGTCACCGATATCGTTGACGGGGAAGATGCGGGGGTAACCCGTACGACGCAGGTCGTTCCAAGCCTCGAGTCCCATGGGGAACATCGAAAGCCATTTTTGAGTGATAATCTTTTCAAGTTTGGTTTTATCATCATCACTGTTATCGAGGATTACACCCACGGAAATTAACCCTTTCTTGTTGTTGCGGCTGTTGTGCGGATCGACATAGTCGATGGTCGTATCGGCCTCTTTTTGGTTCCAATAGTTTCTGAACTGTTCGTCGGTTTGTGCAATATCATAATCGTCGAACATGGCTACAATACCATTCAGGTAGTTGATATTCACGGCTGCCGCACCTCCGATGCCCCAACGCAAGGCGGCTTCGGCCTGCAGGAAGTAACGTTCCGAGAGCTTGAAGATAGCTAGAGGGAAGCTGGCGAAGGCGTCCGACACACCCGAGTATTTGGTGTATTGGTTGTTGTCGTCGCGCGGGGTGAGCTGGATACCGGCAGGTACACCCACGATGGCCGAGTTGGCTGTCATCGTCACTTCGCCATCTTCGTTGCGGATATCATCGCTGTTCATTTTGAACAGTTTGTCCATGAAAGGTACATTCAATCGTTTCATGATGTTCTCGAGCGAGGCGTTCATGCGGGTATCGTTCCACAATGTCGAGATGAATGCCAGCGGGTGGTTGGTACCGTTGATGGCCATGGTGTTGTATTCGATGCTCTTCTCGATGAGGCCATCGTTGATAGCGGCTTCGGCTTCGGCCTTGGCTCTGGTGGGATCGACGTTACTCATACGCATGGCCATGCGCAGACGAATCGAGTTGGAGAACTGGCGCCAGGTATCTACGCTACCGCAGATTTTGTCGTATTGAGCCAGAATGGTGTTGATGGTATCCTGATGCTCCTTGGGCGTGTTGTTGAAGTTTTTCAAGATTTCGCCGGCATCTTTGAGGTTGACAAAGAGCGAGTCGTAGATCTGGTCCATGGGCTCGTAGGTAACGGGAGGTTCCTGAACGTCGTTCTTGTAGTCGGTCCAGGGGAAGGGGCCATACACGTCGGACAACTCGAGAGCTGAGAAGCAATACATGATGTTACACATGGCGCCGAGCTCTTTCAGGTTGAGCTGTGCGGCCGACCGCATCACGGGCAGGGTGGCTTGTGCTACCAGGAAGAAACTAGCCTTGGGACCGTCGCAATATTGAGCAAAGTAGCGGTAGGTCGAAGGCAGGTTACCACTGAAGTTTTGGGTACCGGCCATGTAGCCCGAGTAGTTGTCGATGTGGATATTGAACTGCACCTGGTAGATGTGTGCGCCATTTTGGGCTCCCACATCGTGCATCTTTTGTTGAGCCGTGAGGAACATACCGGCTGCCTGTTCGTAGGTTTCGGCTACGGAGAGTTCGCCCGAGCCTACCTCGATGTTGGAGTTGAGGTCGTCGAGCAGGGGGTCGCCACAGCCTACCATAGTCAGAGCGGCGGCCAGTGCAAATACGGAAGAATATATTGTCTTTTTCATAATGTTGTTACCTTTCATTAGAATGATGCTTTAAGTGAGATACCGAACGAACGGGTAGTAGGCATGCTGAAGATATCGACATTACCCAGAGCGTTTTGCGTACTTAATGAAGTATCGGGGTCGATGGGAGCGTCGAGATAGAGGAAGAAGAGGTTACGGGCATTGGCCGAAACCGTGAGGTTCTTGCTCTGTCCGAAGAGGTTGCGGAATGTATAGGCCAGCGAGATTTCACGCAGACGGAAATTGGTGGCGTCATATACATAGTTGCGACCTACGGGCGAACCACCACCGATGGTTTGGTAGTATTGGTCAACCGGTACCAGGGTGTTGGTGCCCGGGATATACATGCCGGGTTTGGTGATGGCACCATCGTCTGAAGTCCAGTAAAGGTTGTTGGCTACGGCGTAGTCGCGAGCCTCGGCTGTGCGTTGCGAAGTACCGAAGTAGTCGAGGTAGGCTTCGGTGAACGAAATAACTTTACCGCCTACTTTACCATCGATGAGGAAGTAGAACGAGAAGTCTTTGTAGTTGAAGGTGTTGGACCATCCGAGGGTGTGCTTGGCGTTCATGTTGCCCAGATACTCATTGGCTTGTCCGTTGAGTTTGAAGGGAGCACCCGTGTTCGGGTCAACTACGATTTCGCCCGTGATTTCGTCGCGCATGAAGTCAACGGCATAGAGGTCGCCATACGAACCGCCCTCTTCGAATTTGATCTTCAGACCGCTGAGGTTACCCATGTCGATTTCGTGGATGTATTTCTGACCGTTTTGCTTGCGGGCTACGGTGAGGATCTTGTTGTCGTTGAAAGCGTAGTTGAAAGTGGTGATCCAGCTGAAGTCGTTGTTGGGTGCAAAGATATACGATGCGGTCAACTCGACACCCTGGTTGCGCACCTTACCACCGTTGATGTAGATCTCTTTACCGGCGGCACCTTCGTATTTCATGAACTGGTTTTTCATGATGGCGTTGTAGTAGGTGGCTTGCAACGAGATGGAGCGGTCGAGCAGGCTGATGTCGAAACCGGCCTCGAACGATTGAGTGGTCTCGGGTTTGGGGTCCTTGAAGTTGATGATAGCACTACTGATGTAGGCACCGGTAGCCGGGTTGCGCGAGGCAGAGGCCAGGAACAGGTTGTTGGGGATCGAGTTACCTACTTCGGAGTAGGAGGCGCGGAGTTTCAACTCGTTGATTTGCTCGGGCAAGGTGAGCAGTTTGTTCATCTGGGCCGAAGCACCTGCCGAATAGTAGGCGAAGTGGGGATCCATGTCTTTGAACTGGGTAAAGGCACGGTACCAGTCGTCGCGGTAGCTACCCTCGACGGTTACCTTGTCTTGCCAGGTTACCTGGGCTGTGGCAAAGATGGCACGCTCCCAGTTTTTGGTGGTGAGTCCTCCGTAGTTGTCCTTGCTGTTGATGTAGATATCGGAGAGTACGAACTGGTTGCACGAGAGGTCTTCGGTATTGGGTGCACCCGATTTGGCAATAGGTGTAATCATCCATTGGTCATACGACGAGTTCATCATGCTACCACCGGCGTTTACACCGATCGTGAAATCTTGAATCTGCTTGTTGTAGCTCAACATGAAGTCGCCATAGAAGTCTTGCGACTTGGTGTGGTCGAGGATGAGGCGGCCGCGGTCAATCATTTCGGCATTACCCCAAGTCGTAGCGTATTGGCGATTCTCGTCGTTGCGCTCGTTGTAGTCGTATTTGATACGGGCCTGCAGGTTGAGGTCGGGGATAATCTGCCAGTTGGCCGTGATGCTACCGAAGGTACGGTTGATGATCTCTTCGCTGGTCATGCGGTTGAGCAACCACCAGGGGTTGTTCAGGTTGATGGCATCGGTGTACCATACTTGTTTACCGTAGTTCGAGTCGGAGAGAATAGAGGTCTTACCGCTTTCTACTACCGAGATGGGCAGACCGTTGGAACCGGTTTGCGACACGATGTAGCTATAGGGGTTCGAAGTCCAGGTTGCATTGGTGTCGTAGTAGTTCTTGCGGTACCAGTTCATATCGAGGTTCCGCGGCGAGGTGTAGAGTTGATAGATGGGGTTGAAGAAGGTACCACCGGTGGGGCGGTTCTTGGTCTTCTGGTTGATGTAGTTGGCCGAGATATCGATTTTGAGTTTGTCCTTGAAGAACGAGAAACTCTGGCGCAGAGCGATGTTGTGACGCTCAAACTTGTTGGTCTCGACAATACCGTTGGCCGTCGTATTTCCGTAGGAGAAATAGGTCTGGGCTACTTTTGAACCACCGCTCAACGAAATAGAGTTGTTGAAGTTGGTTCCCAGTTTATAGAAGTCACTGATGTCGTAGGCATTACGCGTGAGGTGATAGGGCGAGTTGGCCGTGTCGTAGTACTCGTTGCCGAGGGTATTCATGCGTTGACCCCAGCTGTTGGAGTTCATTGAGAAGCCGTTTTCAACCGAGCCCGACATTTGTGCACCGTATGCATTTTGCAGCTTGGGCAATACGAGCGGGGTCTCAAACGTAGTGCTGCTCGATACGTCGATGCGCAGCTGGCCTTCTTTACCTTTCTTGGTAGTAATCATGAGCACACCGTTCGAAGCGGCGCTACCATACAGGGCGGCCGAGTTGGCACCCTTCAGCACGGTGATCGATTCGATATCGTCGGGGTTGAGTTGCGAAAGGGCGTCGCTGCTCTCTTTCGAACCGTCGGCCATCATCGTGGCACCACCCCCGTCCATATCCATCTGGCCGTTTACGCTGTTCTGCATGGGCACACCGTCGATTACGATAAGGGGCGAGTTGTTACCCAACATGGAGGCATTACCACGCAACAGGATTTTCGAGGCACCACCGGCACCACCCGAGTTAGGCGTGATGACCAGACCGGCACTCTTACCTTGCAGCGAGTTGATGAGGTTGGCCTCTTTGGCTCGGGTCAGCTCGTCGCCACCTACGGTTTGGGTCGAGTAGGAGAGGGTCTCTTCCTTACGGGCAATACCCATGGCGGTAACGACAACCTCGTCGAGCAGCTTGGTATTGTCGCGCATGACGATATTGATTTTATCCTTGCCGTTGATGGGCTGTTTTACGGTTTGGTAACCGATGTAGGAGAACTCCAGTTCATTGCTTCCGGCGGGTACCTTGATCGAGTAGTTGCCATCGATGTCGGTGGCGGTAGCTACGCTGGTACCGGCTACTTTTACGGTGAGGCCGATAAGGGTTTCGCCCGAGGCGTCGGTCACTTGTCCGGTTACGATTCTCGAGCCGTTGCTGGCTTGAGCCGTAGCGGTTGCCGTGCTCTTGCTACTGCTGTTGGCTTGAGCTTGGGCTGCTGCAGTCCTTTTCGACAACATGATGTTGGGGTTTTGTATCGAGTAGGATACATCGGTTCCCTTGAACATGATGTCGAGAATCTCGCTTACAGTCTTATTCTTAACATTCAGGTTTACTTTACGCTGTGTATCTACTTGAGTATTGATGACAAATAGACACTTTGCTTCTTTTTCGATCTTTTTCAGAACGTCTTCTACCGGAGTGTTCACTTCGGATAGGGAGATGCGAGAATACGCATCGGCACTGACCTCGAATGCGTAAGTCAGTGCAAAAGCCATGATAAGTGCTTTTAAACTTTTTCTATACATACGTGTGTTTATGGGTATTCAACAGAATTGTGAATGATAATTGCTTTTTTATGGTAGAATAAGGTGCATCGTTTATTTTTCCATAGGCATTAAAGATTTTTTAATGTTTGGCTGTTATGTAAATGGTATCGTGTTGATTGTTCCACTTGAAGTCAAAGTCGAAATCGTGTTGCAGAGCCTGCAGGGCATGTTGTACTCCGTTGTAGCGATAGAATTTGCCGGTATAGCGTTCGTTGCTCTGGACCTCTCGGGCAATGCTGATTTTTACTCCGAAACATTTTTCAAATCCTTCCATCAACTCGTCAAACGATTGGTCCTTGAAATAGTATATGCCATCTTTCCACAACTCGGTTTCGAGAGAGCGGATGACCGATTGCTTGAACTCACCGTCTTTGAATTGTGCCCGGTACCCGGGCTTGAGTGTAGCGCTTTTGTCGCCCGACGATATTTTCACCGAGCCCTCGATGAGGGATACCATGAAGTCGTTGTTTTCGTTGGTCGAGGTGAGGTAGAATTTGGTACCTAGCACTTTTATTTTTCCGTTGGGGGTATTTACGATAAAGGGTCTCCACCGGTTGTGCGCCACTTCGAGATAGGCTTCACCTTCGATTTCGATATTACGTTGCAGCCCCATGAACGACGAGGGGTATTTGATGGTCGATTCGGCATTGAGCCATACTTTTGTCCCGTCGGGCAGGAGCAGGGTGTTGCTGTTGCCGGCCGGTACGGTGAGCGAGTAGAGGGGTACAATGCGGTCGCCCAGCGTGAAATAGAAGGCGCCAAAGGCTACCGACAGGAGCAGAATGACTACTGCCGCTATGCGCAAAAGTTGTATGCGATAGTGACGTCGGAAATCATATTGGGTGTGCTGCACATGGTCGGTCGATAATAAGACGGCATTGTATATGGTGCGTTCGTGGCAAAATTCCTTCAGGTTTTCGGGTGAGGCTTTGGCCCATTCCACCACCTCGTTGCGCTCCTCTTCGGTGGCGCAATTGCCAAAATATCTATATAATGTTTCTTTTTTCATACATTATATAAACCTTATAAATCTTTGTATCCCTAGTGGGGATATAAGTTTTTTTGGCAAAAATAGATTTAAAACAATTTATGAATCTTGCTTTTCTTTAAAAAGCCTTCTCGGGTTGTAGCGCGACTGTCTTTTTTGATACAGATGAGTGAGAGAGGTCGGTGTGGCTACAAATAGTCTTTCAGGTTTTTGCGCAGGATGTTCAAGCTTTTGGCTATGTGGAATTCTACGCCTTTGACTGAGATGCCAAAGTTCTCGGCAATGGTTTTGTAGGGCTTTTGCTCGAGGTATCGTTCGTAGAATATTTCGCGGGTGCGGTTGGGCAGGGTCTTGATGGTATCGCTCACAATCTCTTCGATTTCGCTGGTAAAGAGGTCCGACGGGTCGCAGCCTTTCAGCGACGAAATGTTGAGCTCGATCTCACCGATAAGGTGCTTGTGCAGTTCGTCGTTTTTTTGCAAGAGGTCTTTGCGCTCCTCGAGAACGTCGATGCACCGGTTGCGTATGATGGTAAAGATATATCCTTTTATATTGGTGGCATGGAAAGTCTCTTTGTCTTTGTTTTCCCAATACTGGATATACGACTCCATGACCACATCTTCGGCGTCTTGCATATTCCCCAAGTAGGAGTATGCAAATTGAATAAATCCATTTTTAGACGTCCTAAAAATGTGGTTAAAATCGTTATCGTCATGAACAATCGGTGCCATTCAACTTTGAATAATCAAAATCTATACCTCTCCTGAAAAGGTTTATTAAGCCGCAATTTGTTTACTTCGTGTTTCTTTTCTTAATGACAATTAGATTCTTAAGGTCGCAATAAGCCTCTCTCATAAAGAGAAATTTCGTGCTAATATAATATATTATGGAATAAAAATGAAAGTGGAATGACAAATTTTTTTCAAAAAAGTTTTGATGTCTGGCATGAGGGGTGGTGCTGCACTCTGCATGGGGTAAGGTTGGTAATTCGTCGGGGGTATGAAGGGGACCCAAAAAAGAGGAGAGCCTCATGCCGAAGGTTCTCCTCTTTTTGTATCAGTTGTTGACAAACCCGCCTAACGAGGCCGGGAGTTGTGGCTCGAATGAGTAAGCTCTGGCAAACTGCCTGATGAAGTCGAGAGTCGATGCCGAGGGCTGTAACGATTTAGTGCTTCTCACTGTAGGGGTGTCTTTGGGAGTAGAGGTTTTTTTCATAGGCCGAATCTTGATGTTTATATAAAGTAAACGTCAATGGCCTGTGTTTTATTATCTATACTACCTTCTTTTTTTATAATGTGAGAGCGATATTGTTCTCTTCGGCCATCTTCCGCAGGTTGAGGATGGCGTAGCGCATGCGTCCCAGAGCGGTGTTGATACTCACCTTGGTGTGGTCGGCAATCTCTTTGAAGCTCATGTTTTTGTAGTAGCGCATGATGAGGACCTCGCGTTGCGAGTGGGGCAGCGCCTTGATGAGCCGGCGCACGTCGGCTTCGATTTGGTTGTGCACGAGGGTGTCTTCGACGGTCCCTTCGCTCAGCTCCTTGCGGTTGAAGATGTCCATGTTCTCATTGTCCGAGATGATGTAGTTGTCGGCCTTCTCCTGGCGGAAGAAGTCGATAATGAGATTGTGGGCGATACGCGAAATCCATGCCGGGAATTTGCCGTTCTCGGTATATCGGCCCTGTTTGATAGTCATGATGGCTTTGACAAAGGTCTCCTGAAAGATGTCGTTGGCCAACTCTTTATCTTTGACAATGTAGAAAATATAGTTGAAAGTACGAGTTTGATGACGCTTCAGCAATACATCAAAAGCTCCATTATTACCTTCGGCATACAGCGCAACCAATTCTTCGTCGGTGCGGTCGAATAAATCGTTCATTACTACCTCTCTTTTTTTAATTTAAGCGTAGTGTTTTGTCGATAGGCAATCTTATTTTAGAGTGATTCAATAATTATTATTCGTTGCAAATAAAGATGTTTTTTTTGAAATCGGAAAGTAAAAATAGAATTTTTTTATCCTATCGTTCCATTTTTAACATTATTGCCGTGAACAAAATCGATTTGTTGGCATTGTGATGTGGCCTTTCCTGGGGCGCGATGGGTGTGGTAGAATGTATGATGCGGAGAATTTAAAAGTTGGGTGGCTTGGACGGTTTCTCGCAAAAAATAATTACATTTGCAACTCATGGAAAAACTAAAAAACAAGAAACTGCTATGAAACCGACTCTTTTTGTATTGGCCGCCGGTATGGGTAGCCGGTATGGGGGCTTGAAACAACTCGATGGTCTGGGCCCCAATGGTGAAACAATTATGGATTACTCGATATTCGATGCTTTGCGGGGTGGATTCGGCAAAGTCGTTTTTGTGATTCGTAAAGATTTCGAACAGGATTTCAGAGAGAAAATCCTCTCCAAATACGAAGGGCACATTCCCTGCGAACTGGTGTTCCAATCGATCAATGACCTGCCCGAGGGTTTCACTTGCCCCGAAGGCCGCACCAAACCTTGGGGTACCAACCACGCCGTGCTCATGGGTAAAGATGTAATTAAAGAGCCGTTTGCCGTAATCAATGCCGACGACTTCTATGGCCGTGAAAGTTTTGCCATCCTGGCCGATTATCTGAAGAACCTCGACGGCAAGCAAAACGACTATTGCATGGTAGGTTATCGCGTGGGCAATACGTTGTCTGAGAGTGGTACCGTGGCTCGTGGTATTTGCGAGACCAATGCTTCGAAGCACCTTACCTCGGTGGTTGAACGCACGCAAATCGAGCGTCGCGACGGGAAGGTAATGTACAAGGAGGACGACGATACCTGGACGGCTATCGACGACAATACGCCCGTGTCGATGAATATGTGGGGTTTCACTCCCGACTATTTCAAATACTCCGAGGACTATTTCGTCAACTTCCTCAAAGCCAATATCGGGAATCTCAAGGCCGAGTACTTCATTCCGTTGTTGGTCAACGACCTCATTCAGTCGGGTAAGGCTACGGTAACCGTGCTCGACACGCCGTCGAAATGGTTCGGGGTAACTTATGCCGCCGATCGTCAGTCGGTTGTCGATAAGATTGCAGCGCTCGTAGCTGCCGGGGAATACCCTGCCAAGCTCTTCTAAACCGAGCTCTCGAATCTAAAATGAATCAAGAGAGAGGCCGTTCTCGCACGAGAACAGTCTCTCTCTCTTTGTGCTTTCCTGGAGGGGAGGCTCATATTAAATAAGATAGCATGTGGTTGAGCGTAGTTAAACATGAAAATCGCGTTCCCGGTTTTTCTCTGTGCTTACCATTCACTATCTTTGTAGAAGATAGGATGCGGTTCGGCATAGTCAAACTTCGAAAACTGTGTTTCCGGTTTTCCTCTGCTCTCACCTTTCACTATCTTTGCCCACTGTTTTGTCGATACCAAGATATAATTTATGAATACGATTCCGCTATTGCCTTACAAACAGCAGGTTGGCTCGTTGCTCAAACTGGGCCTCCCCATTGTGGTGGGACAGTTGGGCATGATTATACTGGGGCTTGCCGATACGGTGATGATTGGTCATCACAGTACCGACGAGCTCGCTGCCGCTGCATTTGTCAATAACGTGTTCAATCTGGCAATCATCTTTGCCACCGGTTTTTCCTATGGGCTTACTCCCTTGATTGGCATGTTGCAGGGGAGTGGCAACGTTCAGGGTATCGGGCGGGTCTTTCGCAATGCTCTCATGGCTCACACGGCTGTGGCCATATTGCTCACGGCTATCATGTATGTGGTCTATTGCTATGTCGATAAGATGGGGCAACCGGTGGAACTGTTGCCTCACATACGGCCCTACTTCATATTGCAACTCATCTCGCTGGTATTTGTCATGCTCTTCAATAGCTTCAGGCAGTTTGCCGAGGGGCTTACCGATACCCGCACACCCATGTGGATTCTGTTGGGAGGCAATGCCCTCAATATTCTGGGGAACTATCTGCTTATCTATGGTACCTTTGGTTTCCCCGAGTGGGGATTGTTTGGTGCCGGGGTGAGTACATTGGTTTCGCGGGTCGTCATGCTGCTCGTCTTTGTGGGTATTGTGGTGTGGATGCCTCGTTATCGGGCTTATCGAGAGGCCATACGCCACTCGCGTTTCAATCGCAACGACTTTGTCCAGCTCAATGCCCTGGGGTGGCCACTGGCTTTGCAGATGGGTATGGAGACGGCTGCCTTCTCGCTGAGTGCCATCATGGTAGGTTGGCTGGGCAGTGTGCCGCTGGCTGCACACCAGATTATGGTTTCGGTGAGTACGCTGGGCTTCATGATCTATTATGGCATGGGGGCTGCACTGGCCGTGCGAGTGAGCCATTTTATGGGGCAGGGCGATTTTCATAATCTGCGCCGGGCGGTTCATGCCGGGTTGGGCATCATTCTGGTGTTGGCCGTGGCGGCCAGTCTCTTCTTTTACCTGGCCCGGGTGCCTATCGTGCACAGTTTTACCGAAGATCCCAAGGTGATGGCTGTGGTTGCCGTACTCATCTACTCGCTCATTGTCTATCAGTTTGGCGATGCCTTGCAGATAACCTTTGCCAATGCCCTGCGTGGTACGGCCGATGTGAAGCCGATGATGTGGATTGCCTTCATCGCCTACTTCATTATCGCACTGCCGGTGGGTTATGTGTGTGGTTTCACCTTGAATGGTGGAGTCGTGGGGGTATGGGTCGCCTTTCCGGCAGGACTCTTCTCGGCCGGATTTCTGTTTTGGTTGCGGTTCCGTTACCGTTTGCGCAAACTGATGAAAAGTAGTGAATCATGAAACCGATATCCGATAAAGTATATCTGCAACAACTCATCGACGAAGGGGAGCATCAGCAGCAGGATTTCAAGTTCGAGATTTCCGATGCCCGCAAGATTGCCCGCTCACTCTCGGCTTTCTCCAATACCGACGGGGGTAGGTTACTCATCGGGGTGAAAGACAATGGGCGCATAGCCGGGGTGCGTTCCGAAGAGGAGATTTACATGATCGAGGCGGCAGCCCGGCTCTATTGCCAGCCGCAGGTCGATATCGAGATGCGCACCTATACGGTCGATGGCAAGACGGTGCTCATTGCCGAGATTCCGAAAGCGACCGAGATGCCCGTGCAGGCTCAGGTGGCTCCTGGCAAGTATATGGCTTATGTGCGCATTGCCGATGAAAACATACTGGCTACGGCTGTGCATTTGGCGGTGTGGCGCCAGAAGAACAGCAAGCGGGGCTCGCTTGTGAAATATACCGAGCGCGAACAGTTGTTGCTCGACTACCTGGCCGAGCATGGCGAGATTACGGTGAACCGATACAGTCGCTTGGCCCACCTCTCTTACAAGTCGGCCGTGGAGCATATCGCCCGGTTTGTACGCTTCGGGTTGCTCGAGATTGGCTTCGAACATCACAAGTTTTTCTATCGGTTGCGGCCGGGTGAGTGAATCTCTTTGAAGAAGACAGGATGCGGCTCGGTATAGCCAAACGTTGAAAACTTCGTTTTCCGTTTGTCTCTGCACTCGCCTTTCACTATCTTTGGATAAAATAGGATGCGTCTCAGTATAAAAATCAAGCAAGCTTGTTTTTCTACTTTCGACTTTCACTATCTTTGTAAAAAATCAATATTAAAAAAGATTGAGCCATGAGCGTGATAATTTCTCCATCGTTGCTGTCGGCCGATTTCGGTAACCTGAACAGTGAGATAGATATGATTAATGAGAGTGCGGCCGATTGGTTGCATATCGACGTGATGGACGGTGTGTTTGTGCCGAACATTTCGTTTGGTTTCCCGGTACTGGAGTTTGTGAACCGCCGCTGTACCAAACCGCTCGACGTGCACCTGATGATTGTCGAGCCACAAAAGTTCATTGCCGAGGTCAAGCGGGTAGGGGGTGCCATCATGACGGTACACTACGAGGTTTGCACGCACCTGCACCGGGTCGTACAGCAAATTCATGCAGCCGGCATGAAGGCGGGCGTTTCGCTGAATCCTCACACGCCGGTATCGCTGCTCGAGGATATTATCGAGGATGTCGATGTGGTGCTGCTCATGTCGGTCAATCCCGGGTTTGGCGGACAGAAGTTTATCCCTCGCATACTCGACAAGGTGCGCGACTTGAAGGCGATGATTGCCCGTCGTCACTCGCAGGCTGTTATCGAAATCGATGGAGGGGTGAATCTCGAGACGGGTCGTCAGTTGGTCGAGGCTGGTGCCGACGCTCTGGTGGCTGGTAGCTTTGTGTTCCACTCCGAGGCTCCGCTCGATACCATTGCCCGGTTGAAAGAGTTGTAACCACACGAAACAAGAAGAGGATAAAAAAAGAGAGCCCCTCGCCTGCGATGCTTTGCAGGCGAGGGGCTCTCTTTTATCGGCCGAGGAGCTTCGTTTGTCTCCAGCGGCTCGTTATTCCATATATCCTACCACGGTCACGGGTTCGGTGCCTACCTTCGTTTCTATGGTAGTGCGTTCGCCCCGGGCGTTTTCATAGACAAAAGTGTAGGTATGATCCTTTGCCACCAGGAACTTGAGGGCATCGTTCATGTCTTGCAAGGGACCGGCGGTGCGGCCGCCGCCCATTTGCACCCCGTCGCAGAATACATCGACGTTAGCCTCGACCCGGTCTTCCGAGTTGGAACTGTGCTGTTTGTCCTTGTACATGACAAAGGTGACGATAACGTGGGTATTCTCCCGGGCAATGGTTTGAGTCTGCTGGCCGTAGAGGTCGATATAGCGTTGCGACACATCGACGGCATGCACATCGCGCGATTCTTGGTTCCATACCATCGGGAACCAGTCGCCGGTAGGACGGAACGACACGGCGTAGATGGCGTGGATGCGGTCGCCCGGAGTCGCTTGTCCGGCGTCGGCCATGAACCAGGCCCCATCGAGTTTGGGGGGAATGTAGTATTCGGTCGAGTACCAAGTGCCGTCGATCCAGACTTCGGTCCAGCTGTGGTTACCCCGGTTGTCGTGCCAGGCCGCCGTGCCCGCAAATCGGGCGGGGATACCTACCGAGCGCAGGGCATCGACCAGCAGAATGGAGAGTCCCGTGCAGGAGGCCATGCCCTGGCGCATCGACTCGGCCGGGCTTTGGTTGGTCTTTTCGCGCAACGTGTTGTATTCGACACCTACCACCTTGGGAATGATGCTGTTGATGGTGTCGATAGCTTCGCGCATGGTTTTACAGTTTTTTACCCGGGGAGCGAAACGCTCGTAGAAGTCTTTTCGCCAGGCATCGCGCACCTCATCGACCGAGGCGTAGGGCAGTACCTCGTTGAGGAAAATCGAGTCGGGCAAGGCTTTGGCCCAAGGAAATTCGGCCCGAGCCCGACAGGCATAAGTCACATTTTCGCGCAGCAGTGCCAGGTCCATGGTGTCGCGGTCGCCCTGGGGCATCCAGGCCAGCAGGTAGGTCATGGCTGCCTGTTCGTCGCGGGGAGTCTCTTTGAGTAGCGTGCGCAGGCTGTCGGCCCGGGGCGAATCGTCGAGTACGCTCTCGAGTTGCTGTTTGTCGGCCGAAGAATTCGATGCGGTACAGCCTGCAAACGAGCAGACGAGTGCCGCCGACACCAGCAAAAGGATATGAGTCTTTTTCATGTTGTATGGGGTTTATGAGTTGAGTTGATTAAGTATTTCGCGTATCTTGTTTTCGTCGGCACCTACCGAGGCATATTCGGGAATTCCCGGCACACCTCCCATCGAGACGTTGGGATTGCGGTAGGTCATGCCGCTTTCGATGAGGCAGCGGGCGCTGAAGTGCACGGCATCGACCCCGGCCTGGGCCAGGCTTCGTACGTTCGACGGACCTACACCGCTGCCGGCCATGATGGCGATGCGTCCGTCGGCCTGACGCACCAGCGAGCGCAGGGTGTCGATTCCCTCGATGACGGTGTTGCGGCCGCCCGAGGTGAGCACCCGATAGCAGCCGGCGCGCACGAGAGCCTCGAGAGCTTCGGAGGTGTTGCGCGTCATGTCGAAGGCCCGGTGAAAGGTGAACTGCATCGAGCCGCAGCGCTCTACGAGTCGGGCGGTGCGGGCTTCGTCCACTTGGCCGTTGGGGGTGAGTATGCCCGCCACGGCACAGTCGGCCCCACATTCGCGCACGAAATCTATCTCGTCGAGCATCAGGTCAAACTCGTCGTCGGTATAGAGAAAATCGCCTCCTCGGGGGCGAATCATCACACTTAGTTGCAGGTTGGGTATTTGTCGGGCTCGGCGTATGAGGGCTGCCGAGGGGGTGGTACCTCCTTCGTAGGGCGAGGCACACAGTTCTACACGGGTTACGCCGGCGCG
This sequence comes from Barnesiella sp. An55, assembly GCF_002161555.1. Taxonomy (GTDB): domain Bacteria; phylum Bacteroidota; class Bacteroidia; order Bacteroidales; family Barnesiellaceae; genus Barnesiella; species Barnesiella merdipullorum. The sequence continues at coordinate 54,861 of NZ_NFHZ01000012.1, forward strand.
GGCGGCAGCCTGGCAAGCCTCGAGTGAGAATGCACAAAGTTCGGTTTCGATCATATCGGTTGTTTTTCGGTGTGTGTTGCAAAGATAGTGAAAGGTGAGTGCAGAAAACCAAGCTTGCTTGAGCTTTTTGCCGAACCGCATCCTATTTTCACGGTATGCAAAGATAGTGAAAGGTGAGTGCAGAGAGTCAAGTTGGTTCGAGATTTTTCTACCGGAGCAAGACTGTTTTATACGACAAAAGCCGTTACAGAATTCGCTGTAACGGCTTTTGCACGGGAGGTATATCTTATTTCGTTTTTTTCATTCCCTTGTAGATGAGGAACCCCACGATAAAGACGCAGATGGCGATGAGCACATAGAGAATTTCGTGGCTGTAGGTCTGTACCTTCAGGATGAGTTCATCCTCGGGGATTACGGCGTGGAATCCGTAGCCGATGGCAGCCAGCACGATATTCCAGCACATGGCGCCCAAGGTGGTGAAGAGGATGAATTTCGAGAATTTCATGCAGGCCAGACCGGCGGGGATGGAGATGAGTTGGCGCACGGCAGGGATGAGTCGGCCGATGAGGGTCGATATGCTGCCGTGTTTGTCGAAGTAGCGCTCGGCCGTTTCAACTTTGCCCTGGTCGAGCAGGCACATGTGGCCCACGCGGCTATTGGCAAACTTATAGACCAGAGGGCGTCCAATCCAGCGGGCCAGGTAGTAGTTGATGATAGCCCCTATATCGGCACCCAAGGTACCGAAGAGGACCACCAGATACATGTTGAGTTCGCCGTATGCGGCTTTGTATGCTGCGGGAATGATGACAACTTCGGAGGGGAAGGGGATGAACGAACTCTCGATCATCATGAGGAAAGTGATGGTCCAATAATTGAGATTATCGAGACACCACTGAATAAATGATAAAGATTCCATATAAAAGGATTATGTTTTTTTGAGATTGCAAAAGTAATACTTTCGACTTAGAAATGAAAATATTCGCAAAAATGTAACAGAAATTTAATACGTCTGTAAGTCCGAATCTTGAAAAATGGTACGATAGGCAGCAGCCTTTTCGGGCAGAGGTTTGGGATAGGCACGCGAAGTCGAGGGCATGCGATAGAGCTTGAGCTGTCGGTCGTGAAAATTCACCAGAGTCGATTGGCCTATGGGCGGAGGGGTGGCCCCGGTGATGGCGCACAGCGTGTCGGTGGCTTTCTGTCCGGTAGTAACGATGGTATGGCAGTGGGGCATCTGGTCGAGGGTATGGGCCAGGTCGAGCCTCTCGACCACCTCGAGGGTAAGGTCCGAGGCGTTACCGTTCAACCTTCGGGCTACCGCCACGGTATCGCTCACGGCTATGCCTTTTTCGCGCAGGAAGGCTTCGAGCTCCTCCCGGCGGAATCGTTTGTGGGCCGTATCGACAAAGTGGTCTTTGTCGTTGAAGAAGATGAGGCCGAAGATGCGCCACATGTCGTTGGTATAGTTGGGGTAGAAGAACTCCATCGACCAGCGCTTGCGCGGTGGCGGGAAACTGCCCAGCAGCAAGATGCGGGCCTGTGGCGGGAGGAACGGGGTGAGGGGATGGACCTCGACAGGGGCTGTATCCATGAGTCGAGGGGTTTATAGAAATGAGTCGTCGGAGTCCAGGTCGTCGATTTTCCAGAAGGCTCCTTCGGCCGCATCGTAGCGGTAGTTGCCGCCCGGCAGCGAGTCGGCTATGAAGTTCTCCTTGTTGGACAGGTCGGCCTCGCACTCAAGCAGGTAAAACTCGGTGTCGTCAGAGTCGTCGCTCTGTATCGTCGCCTGGTATCCTTCGGGAACCTCGAAGGTCTCGCCGTCCTCCACCTCGATCAACTGGCGGTCATATCCCTGTTGAAACAAGATGTCGTAGGCATCGAAATCTTCATACTCGTCATATCCCATATCATCTCTCAACATCTCGAATTCGGGGGTGAGAGCCAACAAAATTGTATCCATGCGTGTAGTCTGTTTTCGTCGGGGGCAAAGTTACTTATTTTTACGATTGCTTCAACAATTTGCGACTGTTGTTGTTTTTACTGAAAATAAAACTTATAAATCCTGATTGTATATGAAAAAATTGATCTTTTCCTGTGCCTGTCTTATGGGGCTTTTCCTGTCGCCGGTACAGGCGGCCGATGCTCCCGATACTCAGGCAGCCGACCCGGCCGAGCAACGCGGGCGTCATGCGCCCTCCGAAGCTTCGGACCGACTCGTTTTTCTGTGGGGCGGAAATGAGGCAAACAGCGAGTTGATAGGGATGTTTTACGATACCCGACAACTTCACTTCCAAGACCCTCGGGCTCCGCGGTTTCTCTTTGTCGATCGCAAGGGCAAGGTTGCCTTTGGAGTGGGTGGCTATGTGAAGGTAACGGCTTCCTACGATTTCGACGGGGCATTGCCCAACCGCGATTTCATCACCTACGATATACCGGTACCCGGCAATCCGGCCGAGCGGAACCAGTTCCAGATGGATGCTTCGACCTCGCACCTGTTTTTCAAGTTGGTGGGTGATAACTCGGTACTGGGCAAATATACCGTCTTTATCGACGGAGACTTCAGAGCCGGGCAGAATTATGGCTTCAGGCTCGATCAGGCCTATGTACAGGCTCGCGGTTTCTTGATAGGACAGACGTGGAGTACCTTTGTCGATGCCGCTGCCGCACCTCCCACAATCGACTACGAAGGCCCCACCGGGCTGACCAGCGTGCGTAACGTGATGATGCGCTACACCTTCGACCTGGGCAAGCACTGGCAGATGGCTTTGGCTGCCGAGGCTCCCTCGGTTACCTGTACGCTCGACGACGGCTACAACACCACCATAGCCCAGCGTATGCCCGATATTCCCTTCTACATCCAGTATGGCTGGAATGGGGGGCACGACCACATACGGGCTTCGGGTTTGTTGCGCGGACTCTCTTACCGCGATTTGGTAGCCGAGCGCAACCGGTCGGTATTGGGCTGGGCCGTGCAACTCTCGGGTATTACCCACTTTACCCGCAAACTCTCGCTCTACTACCAAGGGGTTTATGGATATGGATATGGCGAATATCTGAACGGCTTGAACGACGAGGGGTTCGACCTCATTCCCGACCCCGACACGCAGGGCAAGCTTTATGCCCCCAAGACGCTGGGATATGTGGCCGGTTTGCGATATGACTTTACCCCCAAGTTTTTTATCTCGGCCTCGTATAGCCAGAGCCGGGTGTATAGCAAGCAGGGAGCTCTCTCGCCCGACTCGTACCGATATGCCCAATATATTGTGGGCAACGCCTTTTACAGCCTTACAAGCGATTGCAGCATAGGTATCGAATATCTCTATGGCCGTCGTTCCAACCTCAACCGGGAGGATGGACAGGCCAATCGAATCAACACCATGATACGGTATAATTTCTAAAAACAGCTTTTTTAGTGGAGCCCGCCTTCTCGTTTTTTGCGATAGTTTCGAGAGGGCGGGTTTTGTGTGTCCAGGCCTCTCATGTAGTTGCTTTTTTCAATCAAAACTATTGCCAGCCGTTTAAAAAGTGTTATTTTTGCAACTTGGTTAAATGTCCTTACTATAAAGAAGAAAGAATGAAATATTTGTATTGGATATGTGTGGGGATTCTTATTTGGGGAATTACGTCGTGTGCTTCGTCCAAGAGTGTCCCTTATATGATCGATGTCGAGAGTATCCCGGCCGAGGTCTTAAATGCGGCTACACCGCAACCTTCGCCTATCTTGGCCCCGGGCGATATACTTGATATCTCGGTGATGGCCAAGAATCACGAAGTGGTAGTCCCGTTTAACAAGCGGCTGATGCAGGGCGAGGCTTTCGTGCGTGGAACCATGACTACGCCCGAGGAGTTCTACCTGGTCGATCAGAACGGCGATATAGACTTCCCGGTGCTCGGCAAGCTTCATGTAGGCGGAAAGAGCAAGACCGAGGTGTCGATGATGATTCAAGAGGCTCTCTATCCCAAATATTTGAGCGAGTTGCCCCAGGTATCGGTGTGGATACAGAATTTCTCGGTCTCGGTACTGGGCGATGTGAACAGGCCGGGCATGTTTACCATCCAAAACGAACGGGTGAGTGTGCTCGATGCTATTGCTTTGGCCGGCGACCTGGCCATTACCGGCCGTCGCGACAATGTGCTTCTGGTGAGAGTCAATGCCGACGGGACCAAGCAGATTGCTCGCATCAACCTGAATGACAAAAACTTAATCTCCTCGCCCTACTTCTATTTGCAGCAGAACGATGTGTTGTATGTACAACCCAACAAGTCGAAGGCTAACTCGGCTGTGGTCGTACCGCCTACCACATCGCTGGTATTTAGTGCTACTTCTATTCTGCTGACTATTGCCAACTTGATTATTACGGCCTGGAGCATTTCGAAATAAAAGCTATGGAAGAAGATAAACAGAATAAAACGAAGGGGCGGAACTCGGAAGAGTCGTTTGACGTTACTGGCTTTTTGCTGGAGTGCCTTTCGCGCTGGAAATGGTTTGTTGCTTGCATCGTGTTGCTGGCGGCACTGTTCATGTTTTATGCCCTTCGGCAGACTCCGCAGTACGAGGTAACGTCGGCCGTCTATATCCAGGACGACAAGAGCGACAACAGCAATGTGTTGTTGGAGAGCCTGGGCCTGTCGGCCTATAAGAACAATATCGACAACGAAATAGAGGTTTTCCGTTCCAAGAATCAGATAACCGCGGTGGTCGAGTCGCTGGGGCTTTACAAGTCGTATGCCTGGAAACCGTTCATGCGCACGACACCGCTGTATGGCAATTCGCCGGTCGAACTCGTGCCCGACTCGATTGACCTGCGGGCCATACAATCGCCACTGACTATCGAACTGGAACCTCGCTCGGGTGGTAAATTCCACCTCTTGGCCTATACCCATAATATCGATGGCGACAAGGTGGAGATTTGCGACGAGGTAATCGACGCTCTGCCTTATACGGTGCCGTTCAATGGTGGTACGGTGCAGATGCGATATACCGGCGATACTATCCCGGTGATGGAGAAGACCTTGCTGATGAGACTGTCCAATCCCAGAGGCATGAGCAAGACGATTGCCGAGAATCTGACCGTATCCTTTGCCTCGAAAGATGCGACCATCCTGTCGGTTGTCTATCGCACGCCGGTCGTTCAAGAAGGTAAGGACTTTGTCGCTGCGTTGGTCGATTTCTACAATATCGATGCCGCCAACCTCAAGAACCAGGGAAACGAGAAGACGCAGGAGTTTATCGACGCCCGCCTCTCGTCCATCTCCGAAGAGTTGGCGATAGCCGAGGCGCAGGTCGAAGCCTATCGCAGCCACAACAACTTGATAGACCTCTCGTCCGAAGCCAAACTGTATATTGAGCAAACGGGTTATACCGATGAGAAGTTGGCCGAGCTGGAACTGCAAAAAAGTTTGGTCAATTATATCGAAGAGTTTCTGGCGGTCCCCGAAAACGAATATATGCCTATCCCGGTTTTGGGTATCGACGATAAAGATTTTTCTGAGCAGATAACCAGCTACAACAAGCTTTTGCAACAACGCGAGCGGCTGTTGCTCTCCTCGTCGGAGTCGAACCCCATTGTCGTTGAACTCACCCGCAACATAAAGACCCAGCGGGTATTGTTGCTCAAAGGTGTGGAGAGCCTGCGCAAAGGGCTAGAGATCAAGAAACGGGATGTAACCCGGCAGGATAACAGAATCGAGGACAAGATCAAGAATGTGCCGCTCTATGAGCGGGAGCTCTCCGACATCATTCGCCAGCAACGCATCAAAGAGAACCTTTACGTCTTCTTGTTGGAAAAGCGTGAGGAGAACTCGCTGGCCAAGAGCATGGTGGTGCCGGTGGCCCGCATTATCGACGATCCCGACTCGACGGGGCTGCCTGTGTCGCCCAAGAAGCTGCTGCTCTTGTGTGCCGCCGTTCTGTTGGGCGTGCTCATCCCGGGCTTTGTCATCTATATGAGAATGGTATTCTTCCCCATCCTGAAAGACAAGAAGACCCTCGAGCGGCTCACCTCCATACCCATTCTGGCCGAGATATCTCGCAAACCCAAGGGCAAATTCTTCGTGGTGGAAAAACAGAGTGTCGAGCCTATTGCCGAGCTGTTCAGACTGGTGCGTAACAACCTGCAATTCGTATTGACCAGTTCCGACAAGAAGGTACTGGCCGTCACCTCATCGGTGATGCATGAGGGCAAGACCTTTATCGCCTCGAATATGGCTCTGAGCTTTGCGCTCACCGGCAAGCGAGTCTTGCTCATCGGGGTGGATATACGTCGGCCTCGCCTTTCGGAATATTTCCATCTCTCCAATCGCGAGGGGGTTACCACCTATCTCTCGGGCGTAAATAGCGATTTGGCTTCGCTCATCCATTCCTCGGGTGTCGATGCCAATCTCGATATTCTCATGGCCGGGCCCATCCCGCCCAACCCCAACGAGCTGTTGATGAACAACCGGTTTGAACAGATGATCGACTATGCTCGAGCCCACTACGACTATGTGATACTCGATACGGCTCCGTTGGGCATGGTATCCGATACCTTCCTGTTGGCTCGTGCGGTCGATATCATGGTTTACGTGGCTCGTGCCAATTATACCAACAAGGCTGCTATCGAGATGTTGAACGAATGGATCGACTCCAAGCGTATTGCTGTGCCGGTCTATCTCATTCTGAATGATGTGAATATGGATTCCAAGGCCTATTCATATAGACAGTACGGCGGTAGCCGATATGGGTATGGTTATGGCTATGCTTCGGCGGACGAGTCCCTGCCGTGGTACAAGCGTTGGTTCCGCCGGAAAAATTGATTTCGTTTTATACGATATATGGGGAGGACGACTTGCAAGAGTCGTCCTCTCTTTTTTTTTGCAGGGACAGGGGTAAAAATAGAAGTCCCTCGAGCGTATTGTCGTGTGACTCTCGAGGGACTTCTATTATAGGAATATTTCTTTGGACGGCTTAAGCCTTGATGTGGGCAGCCATTTCGCGACCCAAAGCCCGACAAAGCTCTTTGATCTCAGGGGTAAGTCCTTGTTTCATCTCTACGCAACAAGGCAGGGTTTCCCACTTCATCGATTCGGCAAAGGCGGCCAGGTGTTTCACGGCGGCACCGGCCCAGGTAAAGGAGCCGAAGTAGCCGAATATCCGGTTCTTGATGTCGCGGGTAGCAATCATCTGGGTGAGCATATCGACTGCGGGATAGAGTCGGTTGGAGTAGGTGGGGCTGCCGATGATGAGTCCCCGATAGCGGAAGATGCTTTGGAGGATAAACGAGGGATCGTCGTGCGAAACGTTGTGCATCACGATATTCTTGATGCCGTTTGCAGCCAGCTCACGGGCAATCTCTTCGGCCATCTGTTCGGTGTGACCATACATGCTGCCATAGGCGATTACTACGCCCGGCTCGGCTTCATACCGGCTCAGACGGTCGTAGGTATCGATAACCCGGTTCACCTCGTTCTCCCACACGGGACCGTGGGTCGAGCAGATTTGCTTGATTTCTACCCCGGCCAGTTTCTTCAAGGCCGTTTGTACGGCCGACCCGTATTTGCCCACAATGTTGGAGTAGTAGCGGGTCATTTCGCCCCGATACTTCTCGGTATTCAACTGGGTGTCCTTGATACCGCCGTCGAGCGTGCCGAAGCAGCCGAAAGCATCGCCCGAGAAGAGCGTTTTAGTTTCGTGACAATAGGTCATCATCGTCTCGGGCCAGTGAACCATGGGCGTGAGGTAAAAGGTGAGCGTGTGTTTACCCACGTTGAGGGTTTCGCCGTTTTTGATGCAGAGCGTGTTGTCGTCGATGCCATAGTAGCCCCTCACCATTTCGAGGGTTTTGGCGTTGCCCACGATCGTCATGTGGGGATATTTTTGACGGATGAATTGAATCGAGGCCGAGTGGTCGGGCTCCATGTGGTTGATGACCAGATAGTCGATTGTGCGGTCTCCGATAATTTCGGCGATGTGGTCGAGCAGCTGCTCGGTATAAGCCGCATCGGCGGTATCGACCAGTACATTCTTTTCGTCGGTAATCAGATAGGCGTTGTAGGATACTCCATAAGGGAGCGGCCAAAGGTTTTCAAACTTGCTTTTACAACGGTCGTTTACTCCTACATAGTGTATTCCTTCTGCGATTTCTGTTATCTTCATAATCCAATTAAATTAACCCGATATGATAATAATATTCAAACACAAATGAGTCTCTTTTGTTTAAAAAGGCCTCAAAAGTAAGAAAAAAACCGCGAATCTATGCGTAGATTTAGAATTTATTTTTTTTCTTTGTATAGAGAATCTTAATCTGGAATTAACTAATTACTAACTTGGGCCTATCTCGTGGCTCTGGAAACTGTGGCGATAAAACGGTTTGAGGATACACGATGGCCCTGAAAAACATGAATCGTTATGAAAAAGTATTTGGCAGAAATGTTGGGTACCTTTGTACTCGTATTGATGGGCTGCGGAAGCGCCGTCTTTGCCGGTAATGCGGCTGCTGCTTGTGGAGCAGGAGTAGGAACATTGGGTGTAGCCATGGCTTTTGGCCTCTCGGTAGTAGCTATGGCCTATACTATTGGCGGCATATCGGGCTGCCATATCAACCCGGCCATTACGCTGGGGGTGTGGCTGTCGAAACGAATGAGCGGTAAGGATGCCGTGATGTATATGATTTTCCAGGTAATTGGTGCGATTATAGGCTCGGCCGTTATTTATGCCTTGGTTTCGACGGGTGGTTCGTCGGGTGCGACTATGACGGGAGCCAACGGCTTTGGCGAAGGTGAGGCGTTGCAGGCCTTCATAGCCGAGGCAGTCTTTACCTTTATCTTTGTGCTGGTGGTTTTGGGCACGACCGACGAAAAACGGGGTGCCGGTAATTTTGCCGGCCTGGCTATTGGTTTGGCTTTGGTACTGATTCACATCGTGTGTATCCCCATTACCGGCACGTCGGTCAATCCGGCCCGCAGTATTGCTCCGGCTCTCTTCGAGGGTGGTGTAGCGCTCTCGCAGTTGTGGCTCTTCATTGTGGCTCCCTTCTTTGGTGCAGCCTTGTCGGCCATCGTTTGGAACATATTGACCAAAGAGTAATCTGTTTGAGATAGAAATAAGGCAGCGCTCCTGAATGGAGCGCTGCCTTTGTTTTGTGTAGGGACGAGTCGTGGTGTGAATCTCGTCTCCTCGATGGAATAAAACAGAAGCCCCCTTGTACCGAGTGGCGCAAGGGGGCTTTTTATTAGAAAAATTAGGTGGTCGCAATTACTTGTTGACTCTGAACTTGTCGATACCCTCTTTCAAGAATCCTACCGACTGGCGGGCAGCGGCTATACCGGCATTGATATTGGCCTCGGCCGTTTGAGCACCCATCTTCTTGGGGGTGAAGAATACCCGGTCGCCAAATTTCTCGGACAGCGCGGCAGCGTTGGCCGGAGCCACGTCGGCTACATAGCGGAAGTCGGAACGCTCCTCGAGTACACGGGCCAGGTCTTCCTCGTGAATCACCTCTTTGCGAGCCGTGTTGATGAGCACGGCGCCTTTGGGCATGAGCGACATGAGCGCGTGGTTGATCGACTGTTTGGTCTCGGCGGTAGCCGGGATGTGCAGCGATACGAACTGGCAGGTGCGATAGAGATCCTCAACTGAAGCTACGGGTTTCACCCCGTCTTTCTCCATCACCTCGTTGGGGCAATAGGGATCGAAGGCGTAGAGTTCCATGCCGAATCCTTTGGCTATGCGGGCGACGTTGCGGCCCACCTGGCCATAGGCGTGGATACCCAGCTTCTTGCCTTTGAGCTCGGTGCCCGAGGTGCCGTTGAAGTGGTTGCGAATCATCAGGATGGTCATGCCGAATACGAGTTCGGCCACGGCGTTGGAGTTTTGGCCCGGCGTGTTCATCACGCATACGCCTTTGGCCGTAGCGGCGTTCAGGTCGATGTTGTCGTAACCGGCACCGGCGCGAACGACGATTTTCAGTTTCTTGGCGTCGTCGAGCACCTCGGCATCGACGATGTCGCTGCGCACGATGAGTCCGTCGGCATCTTCGACCGCTTTCAGCAAGTCGGCTTTGGCGGTATATTTCTCCAGGAGTGCCATTTCGATACCGGCGGCATCGAGCACCTCTTTAATTCCGTTTACGGCTACGGCGGCAAACGGTTTTTCTGTGGCAACTACTATTTTCATAGTTCTCGGTATTAGTGGTTCTTTTCAAATTCTTTCATGGCTTCGATGAGTACCTCGACGCTCGACTTGGGCATGGCGTTGTAGATCGAGGCTCTGAAACCACCCACCGAGCGGTGCCCCTTGATACCTACGATGCCTTTTGTGCCGGCAAATTCGATAAATGCGCTTTCGAGATCTTTGTACTCCTCTTTCATGACGAAGCATACGTTCATGATCGAACGGTCTTCGTGTGCGGCGGTACCTACGAACATCTTGCTCGAGTCGATGGCATCGTAGAGGATGGCGGCTTTTTCCAGGTCGCGGCGTTCCATCTCTTTGATGCCGCCCAGTTCTTTGTAGTATTTGAGGGTTTGCAGGGCTGCATAGATGGGCAAACACGGCGGGGTGTTGAACATGGAGCCTTTCTTCACATGCGTGCGATAGTCGAGCATGGTGGGGATGGCGCGCTCTACATGGCCGAGGGCCGACTCCTTCACGATGACAATCGTTACACCGGCAGGGGCCAGGTTCTTTTGGGCACCGGCATAGATGACGTCGTATTTCGACACGTCGATGGGGCGCGAGAAGATATCGGATGACATATCGGCTACCAGGGGCACTTTTACGTCGGGGTCGAAACGCATTTCGGTACCATAGATCGTGTTGTTCGAGGTGAAGTGGAAGTAGTCCACGTCGTCGGGTACGGTATAGCCTTTGGGTATGTATGAGAAGTTGGCCTCTTTCGAAGAAGCAACCACGTCAACTTCGCCAAAGAGACGAGCCTCTTTGATGGCATTGACAGCCCAGGTACCGGTTTCGAGGTAGGCTGCTTTTTTGTTCAGCAAGTTGTAGGGAACCATGCAGAATTGCAGGCTGGCACCACCACCCAGGAACAGAACAGAGTATCCGTCGGGGATTTCGAGCAACTCTTTAACCAGGGCTTGAGCCTCTTCGATAACGGCTGTAAATTCCTTGCTGCGGTGCGAAATTTCCATCAGCGACAGGCCCGTACCGGCAAAGTTGATAACGGCATCGGCCGTATTTTTAATGGTGTACTCGCTCAGGATAGAGGGTCCTGCATAGAAATTGTGCTTCTTCATAACAATATTTGTTTAGTGTTTGGTATAAATTTGGTTCTGATAGATTGCAAAAGTAATTCTTTTCTTTCTATATTTTGTTTTATTTGTATCTTTTTTGTTCTTGTAAATAACAAAATGCTGCTTGTTTGATAGCTCTAGTTTGCATTTTGATGCTATTTGTATCGCCCTTTCCACAACTCGTTCAAGTGATCTTTCAGTTTGTTCTCGGCCGGATTATTCTGAGGCTTCCACCAGCCGCTCTCCTTGAGGGCATCGGGCAGGTATTGCTGGTTGACAAAGTGGCCGGGATAGTCGTGGGCATATTTGTAGTCCTTGCCATAGTCGAGTTCTTTCATCAGTTGGGTGGGGGCGTTGCGCAGGTGCAGGGGCACCGGCAGGTTGCCGGTTTCGCGCACAGTACTCAGGGCCTGGTTGATGGCCATGTAGGCCGAGTTGCTCTTGGGTGAACTGGCCAGGTAGATGGTAGTCTCGGCCATGATGATGCGGCTCTCGGGCCACCCGATGTTCTGCACGGCGTCGAAGCAGGCGTTGGCCAGCAACAGGGCGTTGGGGTTGGCCAGCCCAATGTCTTCGGAGGCCGAGATGACCAGCCGGCGGGCAATGAAGGCGGGGTCTTCGCCACCCTCGACCATACGGGCCAGCCAGTAGATGGCGGCGTCGGGGTCGCTGCCTCGTATCGATTTGATGAAGGCCGATATGATGTCGTAGTGCATCTCGCCGTTTTTGTCGTAGGCGGCCGGGTTTTGTTGCAACCGCTCGGTAACGATGGCATCGTCGATGACAATCGTTTCGTCGTCGCCGACGGCCTGCGAGATGAGGTCGATGATATTCAGCAGTTTGCGGGCATCGCCTCCCGAGTAGCGAAAGAGTGCATCGGTCTCGCGCACCTCGAATTTACGCGTTTTTAAATAGGAGTCGCAGTGGATGGCCCGGTCGAGCAGTTGTTGCAGGTGCTTGACTTCGAGCGATTTGAGTACATATACCTGGCAGCGCGAGAGCAGCGGGCGGATGACCTCGAACGAAGGATTCTCGGTGGTGGCTCCGATGAGGGTCACCGTGCCGTATTCGACGGCTCCCAGCAGCGAGTCTTGCTGCGATTTGCTGAATCGGTGAATCTCGTCGATGAAGAGAATGGGACGCACCTTCGAAAAGATGTTGGCCTTGCAGCGGTCGAGTACCTCGCGCACCTCTTTTACTCCCGACTGTACGGCGCTGAGTGTGAAAAACGGGGCCTGCAACTGTTGCGATATGATGTGGGCCAGGGTGGTTTTGCCTACTCCCGGAGGTCCCCAGAGGATGAACGACGATATCTTGCCCGAGTCGATCATGCGGCGCAATACGGCACCCGGGCCTACCAGGTGTTCCTGCCCGATGTATTCGTCTAAGGTTTTGGGTCTGAGTCTCTCGGCCAAAGGTTGTAACATAATCGCTCCGTTCTGTTACGACAAATATACTTCTTTCGAGTCGTTTTTCCAAGGAAAGTGGGCGAAAGATACATGGACCTTTTCCGTTTTGTGGCGGGCTTGACGGATGAGGTAAAAATTGAACGTTTCTTGGTGCGATAAGTGAAAAACTGTTATCTTTACCCCGCAAATTTAACGAAACAGATTATGCGTAAATGTATCCTTCTCATGTGTCTGGTTTGTCTGGCATCGGTTGCCGCGGCATCCGACACGGTTTTTGTCAAGGAGGCCCAGGTGCCTGTACTGCTCGAGCGGCAGGATAACGTAATGTTCTACCTGCGTATCCCTGCCCGGGAGAGCCGGGTACTTGACCAGGTGGTGCTCGATTTCTCGAAGTGTGAGGCCCGGGCCGATATTGCCGCCGTGAAGCTCTACTACGGCGGTGTCGAAGCCCGGCAGGACGAAGGGAAGAATCGTTTTGCGCCGGTAGGCTACATATCGAGTTTCAGTGCCGGGAAGACACTCTCGGCCTATCCTTCCTATTCGGTCAAGTGTGCCGAGGTGACTGCACCCGTGAAGCGGGCGGTACTCCGGGCCAACCATGAGTTGTATCCCGGGGTCAACTTCTTTTGGGTGAGTCTGCAAATGAAACCGGGCACTTCGCTCTCGACCCAGATTGGTGCCAAGTTGACTTCGGTCTCGCTCGACGGCAAGCAGGTGCCGTGCGAACGGGTTTCGCCCGATGGCATCGTGCATCGTATGGGTATCGGGGTGCGTCATGCCGGTAACGACGGTGCGGCTGCCTTCCGCATCCCCGGACTGGTAACGACCAACGAGGGTACGTTGCTGGGGGTCTATGACGTGCGCTACAACAGCAGCGTCGATTTGCAGGAACATATCGACGTGGGGTTGAGCCGCAGTACCGACGGCGGGAAGACCTGGGAGCCCATGCGGTTGCCCCTTTCGTTTGGAGAGTACGGCGGTTTGCCTGCCGCTCAAAACGGGGTGGGCGATCCCTCGATTCTGGTCGATACGAAAACCAACACGGTGTGGATTGCGGCCGCCTGGACCCACGGCATGGGTAACCAGCGGGCCTGGTGGAGTTCACAACGGGGAATGGATATGGACCACACGGCACAGCTCGTGCTCACCAAGAGTACCGACGACGGCAAAACCTGGTCGGCACCCATCAATATTACCAGCCAGGTGAAAGCCCCCTCGTGGCGATTCCTGTTGCAGGGACCGGGTAGGGGAATTACCATGCACGACGGTACGCTGGTGTTTCCCATCCAGTTTATCGACTCGACCGATGTGCCCAATGCCGGCATCATGTACAGCAAGGATGCAGGCGCGAACTGGCACATTCATAACCTGGCCCGCACCAACACGACTGAGGCGCAGGTGGTCGAGATTGAAGAGGGGGTGCTCATGCTCAACATGCGCGACAACCGGGGCGGCAGTCGGGCCGTAGCCATTACCCGGGATTTGGGTCGTACCTGGACCGAGCACGAGTCGTCGCGCAAGGCGTTGCCCGAGCCGGTGTGCATGGCCAGCCTCATTCGGGTCGAGGCCGAGGATAATGTGCTGGGGCGTGATATCTTGCTCTTCTCGAATCCCAATACGACGAAAGGTCGAAACCATATCACCGTCAAAGCCAGTCTCGACGGTGGGGTGACCTGGCTCCCCGAGAACCAGATTATGCTCGACGAGGAGGATGGCTGGGGTTATACCTGTCTGACGATGATCGACCGAGAGACGGTGGGTATCCTCTATGAGAGTAGTGTGGCTCACATGACATTCCAAACGTTGAAACTTTCGGAGTTAATCCGTAGGAAATAGGGTAAGAGATTGATTATAAGTATAAAATGGAGGCCAACTTCAAATGGGGTTGGCTTTCTTGTTTTGTTAAAAGTGTTAAAATTAAGGACTGATTTATCTGCACGATTAAACTTTTGGGTCGAAATGGAGTCATAAAGACAGAAACGCAATTCGAATTAGCAGAAACAAAGTAGATGAATATTTAACCATTTAATGAAAGGAAAACGATTATGAAAAGAACGATTGTATCGGTAGCATTGGTTTTAGCTTTGTCGATGAGTGCTTTTGCCGGAAATCAAGATAAGAAACAGCGTCGGGAAAAATGTGAATTCCCCTGCGAACAGATAGTGAAAGATTTGAACTTGAGCGATAAACAGGTATCGAAATTGAAAAAGGCCGACGAGGATTTCGATGCCGAAGTGAAAGCCCTCCGCGAGAAGAGACAAGAGGCTCAGAAGAGTTTCAAAGAGTCGATGAAGGCTGCCAAAGAACGCCGCGACTCTACCATGAAATCAATCTTGACCAAAGATCAGTACATCCAATACCTGGAGCAGAAACTGGAACGGCTCGAGAAGCGACCCATGCAGCACAATATGCAGCGCCGCGATATGCAGCCGATGAACAAACGCTTCAGTGGCAAGCGCCACATGAAACCCGGATGTCCGCTCACTCCGGCTCCTGAGGCTCCGGCCCCCGATGCTCCAGCCATCAATCCCCCGGCTCCTGAAGCTCTGGCCAAGTAAGCAACCACTTCATACATGATGTTTATAGGTTTTTAGGTAGTTAAAAAGCAGAGAGGCTACATTCCCTGTGGGGGATGTAGCCTCTCTGCTTTTTGTCCCGTTCTTTCGGCACAAAAAAAAGGAGTGCCCCCCGCGAGGGGTACTCCCTTGATTATTATCGATACTGTCTTAGTTGCGGAATACGATTTGATCGTTTTCGGCATCGACCACGATAGGTTTCGACCGATCGACTTTCTGAGCCAGCAGGTCTTTCGACAACTGGTTGAGGATGAGCCGGTGAATAACCCGTTTGACAGGACGTGCACCAAACTCGGGGTCGTAACCTTCGGTAGCGATGAGGCTCAAAGCCTTGGGTGTAATCTCGAGCGTAACACCGTTCTTCTCGAGCATCTTCTTGATGTTGTCGATTTGCAGCGATACAATCTCTTCGATCTCCTTCTTGGTAAGAGGCGTGAACATGATAGTCTCGTCGATACGGTTCAGGAATTCGGGACGTATGGTCTGTTTCAACATCTCCAGAACCTGCTCCTTGGTCTTTTCGATTACCTCGGTGCGGTTGGCATCGGTCATCTTCTCGAAGTTCTCACGAATCAGCGACGAACCCATGTTGGAGGTCATGATGATAATCGTGTTCTTGAAGTTGACCAACCGGCCCTTGTTATCGGTAAGACGACCATCGTCGAGTACCTGCAACAGGATGTTGAAGATATCGGGGTGAGCCTTCTCGATTTCATCGAACAGGACAACCGAGTAGGGTTTCCGACGGATGGCTTCGGTCAACTGGCCGCCCTCTTCGTAACCTACGTATCCGGGAGGCGAACCGATGAGTCGCGTAGCACTGAATTTCTCTTGATATTCACTCATATCGATACGCGTCATCATGTTCTCGTCGTCAAACAGATACTCGGCCAAAGCCTTGGCCAACTCGGTTTTACCTACACCCGTCGTACCCAGGAAGATGAACGACCCGATAGGTTTGCGGGGATCGTTCAAGCCGGCACGGCTCCGACGCACGGCGTCGGCAATGGCGGTGATGGCTTCGTCCTGGCCTACTACCCGTTTGTGCAACTCCTCTTCGAGGTGGAGCAGTTTGTCTTTCTCGCTCTGCATCATCTTGTTCACGGGGATACCCGTCCACCGCGATACGACATCGGCGATATCCTCGGCATCGACCTCCTCTTTGATCATGGCCTTGTCGCCCTGCAACTCGTGCAAGCGTTGTTGCGTGGCTCGTATGTCGTCCTCTTTCTCTTTGATTTTGGCATACCGTATCTCGGCCACTTTGCCATAGTCGCCTTCGCGCTCGGCCTTATCGGCTTCGAAACGCAGGTTCTCGATATCGATCTTGTTCTGCTGGATGCGGTTGACAAGCTCTTTCTCCGATTGCCATTTGGCGCGGAACTTGGTCTCCTCCTCTTTCAAGTCGGCGATCTCCTTGGCCAGCTGTTGCAGCTTCTCGGTATCGTTTTCACGCTTGATGGCTTCGCGCTCGATTTCGAGCTGTTTGATACGCCGCGTGATTTCATCGAGGGCCTCGGGCACCGAGTCCACCTCGATACGCAGTTTGGCAGCGGCCTCATCCATCAGGTCGATGGCCTTATCGGGCAAGAACCGGTCGGTGATGTACCGCTCGGACAACTGTACGGCGGCGATGATGGCATCATCTTTAATCCGTACCTTGTGGTGGTTTTCATACCGTTCCTTCAAACCACGCAGAATCGATATGCTGCTCATCTCGTCGGGCTCATCGACCATAACGATCTGGAACCGACGTTCGAGGGCTTTATCCTTTTCGAAGTATTTCTGGTATTCGTCGAGGGTAGTGGCACCGATAGCTCTCAATTCGCCACGGGCCAGGGCAGGTTTCAAGATGTTGGCGGCATCCATGGCACCGTCGCTCTTGCCGGCACCCACCAAGGTATGAATCTCATCGATGAAGAGGATAATCTCGCCTTCGCTTTGAATCACCTCGTTGACTACCGATTTGAGTCGTTCCTCAAACTCACCTTTGTATTTGGCACCGGCGATAAGGGCACCCATATCGAGCGAGAAGATCTGTTTGCTCTTCAGGTTCTCGGGCACGTCGCCGCGCACGATACGGTGAGCCAACCCTTCGGCGATAGCGGTTTTACCGGTACCCGGTTCACCTATCAGGATAGGGTTGTTTTTGGTACGCCGGCTCAAGATTTGCAGTACACGCCGTATCTCGTCGTCACGTCCGATAACCGGGTCGAGTTTGCCGCTACGGGCACGCTCGGTCAAGTTGATGGCATATTTGCTCAATGCATTATAGGTATCCTCGGCCGAGGCTTCGGTTACTTTCTTACCTTTCCGCAGCTCATCGATAGCAGCTCCCAGCTCCTTCTCGGTAACGCCGGCATCCTTCAAGAACGCCGAAGCCGAGCTTTTTGTCAGGAACAGACCCATAAGCATAGCTTCGAGGGCCACAAACTGGTCGCCCAGTTTTTGAGAATAGTCGATGGCTTTTTGAAGAGCGTCGTTAGCCTCGCGGCTCAAGTAGGGTTCACCCCCACTTACCTTTGGCAACGATTCGATCTCTCGGTCGAGCTGGCTGTTCAACAAACCGGTGTTGACATCCAACTTCTGGAAGAGGTATGAAGTGACGCTTTCGCCCACCTGCAAGATCCCTTTCAGCAGATGCACCGGCTCAATCGATTGCTCGTTGTGGTCGCGGGCAATCTGCACGGCCTTCTGCACGGCCTCCTGCGATTTGATTGTAAAATTGTCAAAGTTCATATGATGTTCTCCTTTCTAATTTCTTTGATGTGTTTACGCCTCTATATAGTCAAAAGAAGTGCCAGATGTAAATATGCGAAATATTGACTGAAAATCAATTGTTTAACATGACAAAAAGTCCATCTTGCCGGGCATACTCGTCGGGCCGATGGCTAATGAGGTCATTTGTAGGCTTTTCGATTTCTGACAAAATGTCGCCTGGCTATCCGCTACAACGCGCACGGTCCCCCGAAAGTTCGCAGACGAGGGCCTGGTCGGGTGGGGATGGAGAGTCGGTGTGGCTATTCCCGGGGTTGTCCCGAAAGAGAGTCGGGGCGGCAGATCGTCGTTGAGTCGGGTAGGGCGAGGGTATCGGTCGTGATAGCCGGGAGTTTCGGCAGCCGTGCGCTCGAGTCGTTTGCCGCAACAGGGGCCTTGGGGGTGAACCGGGGGCGTTCCTTGCCCCAGAGCGGAGCTGTAAACTTCGGCTTCGACGGGGCCACGATGGTGTCGTTGGCCAGCAGGGTAGAGATGAGCACCGGGTTGTCGATGCGACTCACCGGAGCGTTGCGCTTCCGCTCGAGGTTTTGTTTGATCGAGTCGGTCTCCTGTTTGGTAAGCAGGCGGTTGTCGTCGCCGAAGAGGGTCATCAGCACCATCTTGGTGCGCAGAGCCCGCTTCTTGCGTTTCCATTCGCGATAGAGCTCCACGGGGTCGATAATTCCCACATAGGCAATTCCCGCACTTAGCGGTATGGTATTGGGCGCTCCCATCATGAAGTTGTTGACCGGGTCGGGGCGGTCGTCCGAGAGCGGACGCAGCAGGTTGCGGGTCAGGAACATATCTACCATGCGGGCAATCGTCTCGTCGTGCAGGCTGGCAATGCTGTCCTTGGCCGCGTGCAGCAGGATGACGTTGAGCATGAACTCCGACGGATTCTCGGGGAAGAGGGTCGAGGGTTTCATCACCTGGAGCGAAGCCTTCTCGAGATGGTCGTCGAGCCGGCGTTGGATAAATCGGTCGTTGGGGGTAGAGGTAGGAAACTGTTCGGTGCGGGGCCACGACTGTTCGCCACCCTTGATTTCCAACTCCGAGCCGTTGCCCGGTCGCATGGGAGGAGGGGTGGATTGTGCACACACGGTACCGGTGGCGGTCAAGAACAGGCCGCACGCCCAAAGTCGCAGGAGTCTTGTTGTTCGTGGCTTCAGCATAACAGCTACAAATATACCCCCAATTCGGGAAACCACCGGCCGGTTGTCGGGGAATTAATCGTTAATAATATTATAAAAATATTTAGAAAGTCACGTCGAGCCAAGGCGGAAATGGCATTTGTCTTTATATAAAGTGGTGTCCGCTTTGACAAAACCGAAATAAATTTGATTTTGCCCGCGGTGTGCACTATCTTTGTGGCCGAAAATCGAGACCGCACTCGACCCGGCGGCTACACAACCCGGTGGGCTGTGCGGCGAGGGGCTGGCTCTTTTGTTTTCAACCTATAACAACAGACGATGGATTTTGAACTGGTACATACCGATGAGCATAGTTGCGCGCGGGCGGGTGTCATCACCACCGACCACGGCACGATAACGACTCCCATATTCATGCCTGTGGGTACGGTGGCGTCGGTCAAGGCCGTGCATCAGCGCGAACTGCGCGACGATATCAAGGCGCAGATTATTCTGGGCAATACCTACCACTTGTACTTGCGCCCCGGGCTCGACATTTTGCACAAGGCCGGCGGCTTGCACAAGTTCAACGGGTGGGAGCGCCCGATTCTCACCGACAGTGGTGGATTTCAGGTATTCTCGCTTTCGGACCGTCGCAAGCTCACCGAAGAGGGGGCTCACTTCCGCTCGCATATCGACGGGTCGAAACACCTCTTTACGCCCGAGAATGTGGTGGACACGCAGCGCATCATCGGGTCGGATATCATGATGGCGCTCGACGAGTGTACGCCGGGCGACGCCGACTATGACTATGCCAAGAAGTCGCTGGCTCTTACCCGCCGTTGGCTCGACCGGGGGTGGAAACACTTCTGCGAGACCGAGGGCCTGTATGGATACCGGCAGACTTTCTTCCCCATCGTGCAGGGGTGTGTCTATCGCGACTTGCGCACTGAGGCGGCCAAGCATGTGGCCGACCTGGGGGCCGACGGCAATGCTATCGGCGGGTTGGCCGTGGGCGAGCCTACCGAAAAGATGTACGAGATGATCGAGGTGGTCAACGATATTCTGCCCAAGGACAAGCCCCGCTATCTGATGGGGGTGGGTACGCCTGCCAACATCCTGGAGGGTATCGAGCGCGGGGTCGATATGTTTGACTGCGTGATGCCTACCCGAAACGGTCGCAACGGCATGCTCTTTACCCGCAACGGCATCATGAACATGCGCAACAAGAAGTGGGCCGACGATTTTTCGCCCATCGACCCCGAGGGCACCTCGTATGTCGATACCTGTTACAGCAAGGCCTATCTGCGTCACCTCTTCATCAGTGAGGAGATTCTGGCCATGCAGATTGCCTCGATACACAACTTGGCATTTTATGTATGGCTCACTCAGGAGGCTCGTCGCCAAATCCTGGCCGGCACATTCAAACCGTGGAAGGACGAGATGGTGCGCCGGGTGACTACACGGTTGTAAAGCGTCGCAAGATGAAGATACTGAAGAAAATAGATCTCTATATCATCAAGAAGTTTTTGGGAACATACTTCTTTGCGATAGCCCTTATCCTGGCTATCACGATTATGTTCGACATCAACGAGAAGCTCGATTCGTTTCTCAAGGCTCCGCTCTCGGCGACGATATTCGACTATTTCTTCAACTTCCTGCCTTACTTTGCCAACCTTTTCAGTCCGCTGTTCACCTTTATTGCGGTCATCTTCTTTACGTCGAAGCTGGCCGACAACTCCGAGATCATCGCCATGCTCTCGAGTGGCATCAGTTTCAAGCGGCTGTTTGTGCCCTATATGATTTCGGCGGCCATCATCGCCGCCTTGAACCTCTACCTGAGCTGCTATGTGATACCGCCGGCCAACGTGACCCGTATCGAATATACCAATACCTATGTGAAAAACAAGCGGGTGGACTATGCCAGTAACATCCAGTTGCAGGTAGCACCGGGGGTTATTGCCTATATTGCCCGCTACGACAACAGCAACAAGACGGGCTACCGGTTCTCGCTCGAGACGTTTGAAGACAAGGTGCTCAAGTCGCGCCTCACGGCACAAACGATTCATTACGACTCGGCCTATCACTGGCGGGTCAACAACTACATGATACGCAATTTCAACGGCATGCGCGAGGAGTTGACGCGAGGCTCTTCGCTCGACACGATCGTGCCTATCGAACCCTCCGATTTCCTTATATCGCAAAACGACAGCGAGATGATGACTACCCCCGAGCTGCGTCGTTACATTGACCGACAGAAGGAGCGGGGCGTGGCCAATATCAAGAATTTCGAAATCGAGTATGAGCGGCGTTTTGCCATGGCTGCCGCCGCCTTTATTCTCACGGCCATAGGCATGTCGCTCTCTTCGCGCAAGGTGAAGGGGGGCATGGGTATCAACATCGGTATAGGTCTGCTGTTGAGCTTCTCCTACATTCTGTTCTCGACCGTGACCTCGACCTTTGCCGTTTCGGGAGCTACCTCGCCGCTGCTGGCCATGTGGATTCCCAACATCATCTACACCGTCATTGCCGTGGTGCTCTATAAAAAGGCACCCAAGTAAAATTATATCTTATAAACTTTTATAAATAAAAATTGGTATTTATATACGGTTTGTGGAAATAATATATTACTTTTGCGACTTTGATTGGTTAATAAAATCAAATAATGATTCAGGAAGATTTTGAGCAGCGAGTAGTCAAACTGCAAGGTGCTCTATTGGGTTTTGCCAAAAGTCTCACCCGCGATGACGACGAGGCAAAGGATCTGTTGCAAGAGACCTCTTTGAAAGCCCTGGTAAGCAAGGAGCTTTATCACGATACGGGAAGTATAAAGAGCTGGTTGTGCACCATCATGTTCAATCTGTTCTTGAATTGCCGTCGTCGCGATTTACATCAGCAGGCGATGATTGCCGATTTCAAAATGACCGACGAGGCGAGTGAAATCGAAGAGGAGAACACCTTCTCGACTACCGATATCCAGCAAATCATGAATCTGTTACCCGCCAAGAGCCGTACCCTCTTTGCCCTCTATCTGCAGGGATTCCACTACGACGAGATTGCCCGGCGCATGGATATGCCGGTGGGTACGGTCAAGGTGCAGATATTTCGCATCAAACGCAAGTTGAGGTCATGCCGGCAGCAGATTGTGTGACGGTTTCCTCTCCGTGGCTTTGGCCGGGTTTGTTGCTATAAAGTCATGGATACGACAATATAAAATAGGCCTGCATCTCTTCACAGGGATGCAGGCCTTTTCGTTTATTTAAATCAGGGAGTTCTAAAAGTCGAGTGTTACATGCCCGAGCCGCCCATGCCGCCCATGCCGCCGGCTGCGCCGCTACCGGAACCACTGCCTCCGCTCTTGAGGTCGTCGTTGTTGATACTGCGGTGGGCCTTCTTCACCGAGTTTTTCATCTGGCCGAACGAGTAGGTTATACCCAGCCGCACATACTGGCAGGGGTTGTAGTTGTAGTTGTCGATGCGGTAATCGTCGTTCTTGATGTGCATGACAAACTTGCGCTCTTTCGAGAAGGGGTCGCTGGCCGAGAGGTTTATCTGCAACCGCTTGTTGAAGAACGACTGGCTCACACTGAAGCCGCAGAAGGCAAAGGGTGCCGTGGTTCCCACCAGCATGCGGAATCCCGAGTAGTAACCCACGTTGGCACTGATGGCACCGTCTTTCCAGGCATTCCAGCGGGCACCCAGAAAACCGTTGTAGTCCCACCCCTTGTTGGAGTAACCGGCCCGGGTCGAGCTGTAGTCGCCATATCCGCCCGAGAGGTTGGTATAGAGGTTGAGCGTGGGCAGTACGTTGCCCGAGAAGAAGACGTTCAGTTTGCACTCGCGGGCCCGGCCTATGTTGTCGTAGGTAATGTTGGCTATACCGTTTTCGTCCATGAAGATGGTCTGCTCGATACCGTTGTTCTGTATGCGGCCGTTCAGCTCGGTGGCCAGGCTCATGCCCGTGGCGGTAAAGAGGGTATATCCCAGCGAGAAGGTGTGCGAAATCTCGGAGTCGAGGTTGGGGTTACCATAGCTCACCTGCATGGGCGAGGAGGTATCCTTGAAGGGGTTGAGTTGCCAGATGCCCGGGCGGCTGAGCCGCTGCGTGTAGGAGAGCTTGAAGGTCTGCATCTCGCGCGGTTGCCACGAGAGGGTCACATAGGGCACCACGTTGAAGAAGTCGTTGTCGAATCGAGTCTCTTGTGTACCTCCCTCGGTGTTGTGGTTGGTGGTGCGGCCGTCGTTCCAGGTCGATTCGAGCCGGGCACCTACCTTGCCGCTCCACTTCTTTATCTTCAGCACATAGCCGGCATAGAGGCCCAGGATATGCTGCGTGTAGTCGAGGTCGTTGACCGGCAGCAGCACGTCGTTCCAGGTATCGGTAGGCTCGTCCCACAGGCTTTGGGTGCGGTTGCCGTCGCTCACGTTGCAGCGCATGATGTATTTGGCACCGGCTTCGATCTGGTGCATCTCGGTGAGGGGGTCGAAGTAGTCGATCTGCACGGTCTGTTCGGTACCGTGAGCCTTGTTCTTGCTGCGTTCGATGTAGCTGTTCCAGTTGATGAGACCGTTGCTCTCGGTCGTGTAGTCCGAGTTGTTGGGGTTGTATTCAAACTGGTACGAAGCCGTGAGTGTGCGGTCTTTCTTGGCAAACGAGCGCTGGTAGTCGAGCGTTCCCGATATCGAGCCATAGTCGCTGCTCGAGTGGGTGAGCGACTGGTATTGGCTGCTGATGTCGTTGGCTCGGTTGTAGGAGGTGTAGTCGAGATTGGAGTTGGACTTGTTGTTGCCCAGCCAGCCGAAGGCTGAGAAGCTGATGAGGTTGAGGGTGTCGATTTCGTAGCTGGCCTCGATCGAGAGGTTGTGGCCGAGCCCTTCGAATCGCGACTTGCCGTAAACGGCCGAGTGGTTGAACTCGTCGCTGCCGTAGGTCTCGGAGAAGGTCTTCGAGTGACCTCCGTGGCCGTTGGTGTAGCGGCTGCCCGAGTAGCGGCCCGAGAAGGCGAACTTGCCAATCTGCGAGGAGAGGTAGATGTTGCCGCCGAATCCGCCTCGGTTGTCGGCGTTGGCCCCCACGCTGCCCACTACACCGTTGGTGTCGCGACGGGTCACGGTGACGATATTGATGATACCGCCCACGCCCTCGGCCTCGTATTTCGACGAGGGGTTGGTGATGACTTCGATATTCTTGATCGAGCTGGCCGGCATGCTCTTGAGCACCTCCTTGAGGTTGTCGCCCGACATGATGGCCGAGCTCTTGCCGTTGAGCAGCACCTTGTAGTTGCTCTGTCCGTTGAGGCGGATGTTCTCCTCGGCATCGACGGTAATCATGGGCACCTTGCGCAGCATGTCGAGAGCATTGTTGCTCGTGGCCTCGGGATCGGCCTCCATGTCATAGGTTATCTTGTCGATGTCGCTCTTGATGAGGGGGCGTTGGGCCACGACGGTCACCTCCGAGAGTTCTGTTCCCTCGGTGAGGGTGAGGTTGCCCAGATTTTTGGTGCGCTCGCCCGGTTCTATCGACACCTCTACGCGGTTGGTCGCATAGCCTACCGACGAGATGACCAGCGTATAGCGGTTGCCGGCGGCAGCCGTAGCGGTGAAGTTTCCGTCCACGTCAGAGGCCACGCGGGTCAATACCTTGCCGTCGCTGTTTTCCACCCCCACGGTTACGAAGGGGATGGCTTCGCCACTGATCGAGTCGGTCACGGTGCCGCTTATCTTGCAATCGGCCGCAGCGGCGTGGGCCATAGTGAATACCGAGAATAACATTCCCAGCAGAATACCCAATTTGAAAACTCGTTTCATCTGTTATTAGTCAATTAAAGTGCGTGATGAATTGGTTGGTCTGTTCTTATTTTTTCTCTTTTTTGTCGGCTTTGTCGTCGGAGGAGTATTTCACGCCGATGCCGAAACTCACGGTGTCGATACTGTCGTTACCAATCGACTTCGACAGGTTGAACTCTATGAGATCGGTAGATCCGGTCACCCCGATGTTGTTGCCCTCGAGCGCCAGGGTATTGAGCGCCTTGGGGAGGAAGGCGGTGCCTATGTTGTTGTTCGAGAGGCTCAACGAACATGTATTGTTGAGGTATGCAAATAGTGTGCCGATATTGCATTGCTGGCAGGTGGTTCCACTGTGGCCTATGCTGTCCTGCATGACGAGCATACCCACGTTCGATTCCCGCACGACCACGTCGCCTTGCGATTGGACGATGAGTTTATCGAAGTTGCCCTCCGAGAAATAGAGCGTGACGTTGGGGTTGTGGTTCTCGACGATGAGTCGGGTGTTGTGGTCGTAGTCGAGAGTCTGTTTGCCAAACCACGACTGAGGTATCGAGTCGTTGGAGTCATCGGCCGCCGGCTGTTCCAGCCACTGGTCGGTGATATGCAGGGTGTCGCCCGTGTAGTTTTCGCCGTTGGCGAAGACGATACCCTGCCGGGAATCTTTCTTGTCGCGGGTCGAGATGAAGATGCAGGAATATACCGAGTCGTTGTCGGTATCGTCGATAACGAGGTAACGCACGGGGGCGTTGTAATTTTCATTATAATCCAGCAACTCTTTCAGACTCTTCAATTTCGTTTCGGGCGAGAGGTTGCTGATGATTTTGATGGCGATGATGGGAGTGAATATCATCACGGCCAGAACGATTAACAGGACTATGGTCGAGCGTTTCATGATTCTTGGTTTGAGGGGTTTGACGTGAGGTTATTGATAAATTCCCGGTACATGGAGTCAATTTCGTCCATGGGGATGTGCAGGGTATAAAGCTGCATGAAGAAGCGAGGCAGTTCGGTCTTGAGGAATTCGTTTCGCCGATACTCTTTGATTTTGTGTTTGGCATCGGGCGAGACAAAGAAGCCGATTCCCCGTTTGTTGAAGATGATACCCTGAGTCTGCAAAAATTCATAGGAACGCATCACCGTGTTGGCGTTTACCTCCACGAGGGCCGCGTATTCGCGCACCGAGGGTATGCGGGCCCCAATGGCATAGTGGCCCAGCAGTATCTCGTCGCTGATGCGTTCGGCGATTTGCAGGTAGATGGTCTGGTTCTCTTTGAATTGCATACTTATCGTTTGGTTTCGTTTATTTCGAGTTCTTTCATGCGCATGTAGCCGATGTATCCGAACAGCAGATATTCTACGGCGCTGATGCCATTGAGTATCCACACGAGGTCGTTGTTGTTGAAGCTGTCTAAGTAGTTCCCTACGACCAGAAAGGTAAACAACGACTCCAATTCCTCTTTATCCAGCAGGGTGGTATAGAATACGATGACGATGATGCCCAGCAGAAAGCAGGCAGCAATGGTCTTGAGAAAACTGTTTTTCTGCCACAGCGTAGCTCCCAGCGTGAAGGTAACGATAATGTTGATCGTGTAGTTCACCAGGAACGAGGTGCTGTACATGTTGTTGTTCCAGAAGGTGAGCAAGCCTTGCAGCGGCGTGCCCGGGTTGAAGGCTTCGCCGCGTATCATCGACGAGGCTACCTCCGAGACATACTGGGCCACCAGGATGGCTGCGAAGAAGAGGATAGGGTAGAGCACGATGGTCCACAGCAGGTGGGCGATATACTTCTCGGCGGTCGAGGCGGGCACCACCAGGTAGAGCACCCGTTTGGAGCGGCGGCCTATCTGGTCGGCCAGGCTCGAGGCGCTCTTGGCGATATAGACAAAAAAGCCGAGCCAGATAATAATTTGTATCCCGGTCGAGGCGATGGAGGGAGTCAGTCCCTTTTCGTCGGTCGAGTGGAAGAGAAACATCAAGAGGGTGTAGATGCCGGCCAGCGAGAAGAACTGGAGCAAGAGTCCCCGTTTCCACTCGTGTATCTGCTTGGAGCAGTAGCGGCCGAAACGTTTCAAGTTGAATAAGTTGGAGGCCGTCGGGCGTGCGGCTACCGAGGCGGTTGCCTCTTGTGCGTTGGGGGTTATATCATATTCGTTCATGATTGGTTCATTTTACAGGGTTGGCAAATATACGTTCGATCTCCGCCGGTTTTTCGATGGCGTAGTTGAAGAGCATCTCGATGTCGAGCGGCGACTCCTCGCCCGTGGGGTTGGGCAGGATGGCACTGTATCCAGCAATGGTCGAGACCGAGTAGAGCGCCCCCTCGACGTCGGCTTCGCTGGCCCCCTTGACGAATCGCAGGTGCGAGGTGATGTCGGCCGTGTCGCGGTCGAGCAGCAGGCGACCGCCCTCGAGAATGTCGATGCGGTCGATCATGTTTTCGAGGTCGCGCACCTGGTGAGTCGAGATGACAATGCTCTTCTGCTCGTTCATACCCGAGGCAATAACCTTGCGGAACTGGCTCTTCGAGGGGATGTCCATGCCGTTGGTAGGCTCGTCCATGAGCAGCAGCGGGGTGTTGGTGGCCAGGGCGAAGCTCACCAGATATTTCTTTTTCTGACCCATCGAAGTCTTGGCCAGGTTCTTGACATTCTCCAGTTCGAAGTCGGCCAGGTATCGGTCGAACTGCTCGCGGTCGAAGTGGGGATAGAAGACGCTGTTGCGGCGCACATAGGCATCGACCGAGATCGCGGGGAGGTCAAACTCCTCGGGCACGAGGAATATCTTCTCGAGTGTCTCGGGATAGCGGTGCCGCACCTCCACGCCGTCGAGCGTGACGTGGCCCTTGTGGGGAAACATCAGTCCGCACATCATATAGAGCAGGGTCGATTTACCGATTCCGTTTTTACCCAGCAGGCCGTAAACCGAACCCGGTTGTATCGTCAGGCTTATGCCGTTGAAGATGGGGGTCTTCTTTTTGTGGTAACTAAATTCAAGATTCTCAATCTGTAACATAATATCTCGGATTAGAATTGTTTTACTGTTTTTGTGTATTAGTTTAATAGTACACTGCAAATGTAAGCAATGATTTTAAAATAGCAACAAAAAAACTTATTTTTTTTCAGTCGATTTGCAAAAGCCAGTTAGGATTTGTACTTTTACCCAATCAATAAACTCCCAAAAAAAGAAAGTTATGAGTGAGAATGAGGATTTGTTTACCTACGACGAAGACGACGCCGTAAAATATATATTGAATGTATTGCCCCAGGAATTGAAAGAGAAATACAGCCACGACGATATTGTCTATATTACCGATGTGGTATATGACTACTACGAGCAAAAGGGCCTCTTCAACGAAGATGCCGGCGACGAGGTAGAGCTCGACGAGGACGATATCATCGACTATGCCCGCAAGTGTGCCCACAAAGACGGCATGAAGATCGACGACGAGGATATGCCGTTCCTGGTACGGGGCGAGTTGGATTATGAAGAGTCGCTGGGTGTTTTCTGAGGAGGGGTGTGATGAACAGAAAAACAGGATTTGCCATACTGCTGGGTGTAGCGGCACTTCTCCCCGCCGAGGTAGCCTCGCAGAATATTTTCCAGAAAGCGGGCAACACGATATCGTCGTGGTTCTCGCCGAAAGAGAAACCGAGCGAGGAGGTCGTTGTCGAGCACACCGACCTGACGAAACTGACTCTCGACGAGAATATTTCGATACCCGAGATTGACAAGGATGCCCGCAAGATACGCACAGCGCAGTCGCGCGAAATGCGCCGCCTGCAACGGGCCCGTCTCACCGATTTGAAGTTGATACGCGACTACGAGGTGATCAAGGCCACGTTGTCGGCTTCGAATCTCTTCTTGCCCAACGACACGGTGTTGAGCGAAAAGGCCGATATCTTTCTGCGTCCCTTCCTGGTCGATTTGCGCATCCCCGACTACTACCATGTGATGCTGGTCATGCATAGCGACAATACCGGTTCCGAGTCGTACTGCCTCGACCTCACCCGGGCTCGGGTACAGGCCGTGCGCGACTGGTTTGCCCGTAATGGGGGAAATACCGACTATATGGTTGTGTATGAGGCCGGCGCCTTTGCTCCCATCGCTTCGAACGAAACCATGGAGGGGCGTGCCAAGAACCGCAGGCTCGACATCTATCTGATACCAGGCGAGAAGATGATCGACATGGCCCGTCGGGGGCAACTCGACAAGCGATAGTCGCGAGCGGGCATGACCCGGGAGTTGGCTCGGCAAACGGGTGGACTCGGTTGCTCTTTTGTCCTATTCAGGGGGGGAGAGGTGAGGTGACTACGCCCTTGTGACTCGAACCGGCCTGCTCCTCTTTACACCTATTTTTTACTGTTATTGGATAAGCCAGGAGGCGCCCCGGAATAGTCAAAACCCGAAAAACTCTGTTTTTCTTTTGACTCTCCGCTCACCTTTCACTATCTTTGCAAATCCTTTGCATCGGGCAGGGGACTACTGTTTTCATGTCAATAATAAAAACCGCATAAATAATGGCAAAAGAGTTGAAAGAATTGACCAAGCGTGCCGATAACTATTCGCAATGGTACAACGACTTGGTGGTAAAAGCCGACCTGGCAGAACAGTCGGCCGTGCGGGGCTGTATGGTAATCAAGCCCTATGGATATGCAATTTGGGAAAAGATGCAACGTCAGCTCGACGATATGTTCAAAGCAACGGGGCATGTGAATGCCTACTTCCCGCTGCTGATTCCGAAATCGTTTTTAAGCCGTGAGGCCGAGCACGTCGAAGGCTTTGCCAAAGAGTGTGCCGTGGTGACTCACTACCGGTTGAAAACCAACCCCGACGGCACGGGCGTAGTGGTCGATCCGGCTGCCAAACTCGAGGAGGAGCTTATTATTCGTCCTACCTCCGAGACCATTATCTGGAACACCTATAAAAACTGGATTCACTCCTACCGCGACCTGCCCATCCTCTGCAACCAGTGGGCCAACGTATTCCGCTGGGAGATGCGCACCCGCCTCTTCCTGCGTACGGCCGAGTTCTTGTGGCAAGAGGGGCACACGGCCCACGCTACCCGCGAGGAGGCCGAGGCCGAAGCTCGCCGCATGCTCGAGGTCTATGCCGACTTTGCCGAGAACTTCATGGCCGTGCCGGTAATCAAGGGAGTGAAATCGGCCAACGAGCGTTTTGCCGGTGCTCTCGATACCTATACCATCGAGGCCATGATGCAGGACGGAAAGGCCTTGCAATCGGGCACGTCGCACTTCCTGGGACAGAACTTCGCCAAGGCTTTCGATGTGCAATTCATCAACAAGAACAACGAGCTCGAGTATGTGTGGGCTACCTCGTGGGGAGTATCTACCCGCTTGATGGGTGCCCTCATCATGACCCACAGTGACGACAACGGTCTGGTGTTGCCGCCCAAGTTGGCCCCCATCCAAGTGGTGATTATTCCTATCTACAAGAATGCCGAGCAGTTGCACGCCATCGACGTGAAGGCCGACGAGATTGCCGGCAAGTTGCGTGCCCTGGGTATCTCGGTGAAATATGACAACGCCGACAACAAACGTCCGGGCTTCAAGTTTGCCGATTACGAGCTGAAGGGAGTACCCGTGCGTCTGGTCATGGGAGCCCGCGATCTCGAGAACGGTACCGTCGAAATCATGCGTCGCGATACGCTCGAGAAAGAGACGATTCCCGTCGATAACATCGAGCAGGTAGTGAAAGGTTTGCTCGACGAGATTCAGGCCAATATCTTCCAGAAGGCCCTCAAGTTCCGCCAGGAGCACACGATTACGGTCGATACCTACGACGAGTTCAAAGAGAAGATCGAAGAGGGTGGCTTTATCCTGGCTCACTGGGACGGCACGACCGAGACCGAGGAGCGCATCAAGGAGGAGACCAAGGCTACGATTCGCTGTATCCCGTTCGATGGCGATACCACGCCGGGCGTGTGCATGGTTACCGGCAAGCCGTCGGCTCGCCGTGTGCTCTTTGCCCGTTCCTATTGATGGCGTAAGCGAAACGACTTATATCGGGGGCGGTATCGAATCATTCGATACCGCCCTCTTTTGTTTGGTCTCCTTCAGAGAAGCGGGTCGGTTTGGTCCGACGCAGAGCCACCCTCATGGACGGGTATGCGCGGGTGTGGTTACAGAGCGATAGGGGTGTGTTGGACGGGGTGTTGCAAATTTTGAGGTCGGTATCGCTCCCCGTCTTTCCGAGGCGCAGCCCGGTTCCACTCGAGTGTCACTCCTTCGCGGGTGAAGTGTATGGTGAGCACCCCGTTCTCGGCGAGGATGGCCTTTACCCCTTCGTCTATGGGCTTGTGTTCGGCATCATACCAGATGACATTGAAGAGGTTGGATAGGCCCGTGGGACGAAGCGCTGCCTTTACCATGCCCGTTTGCCATTGGTCGGACAACCGTTGTGCGCCGCTCTCGTAGATGAGCAGATAGCCGTTCCCGTTGGTCACCATGGCCAGGTGGTAATTCCCGCCCAGGCGAATATTGTAGTTGGTCGATGAGGCTTGCAGAAATTCATAGGTACCCTCGATGGGGTTGACGCTGTGACGCAGGTGCTCGTTCAACTCCTCGGCCGTCCAGAGAATCTGATTTTCGAGATATTCGTGCGGGGAGATCGACCAGTTTTTCATCTTCACACAGGCGCCTCGGCCCACATAAATGCCCGCCTGGTCGCCGAAGAGGCGGTCGTCGTGGCAGAACCCCAGGCGGCACTCCCGTTCCCGGCCCAGGAAAATATCGAATCCGCCCCGGGCCGGGACGATGTGCAGGCGGTTATAGCCGGTCTCGGGGTGAATCGCGGTTGAGCTTACCCGCCTCCATCGAACGTGAAATGTCGTGTCGCCTCGGGCTACGGTGAAGAGGGTATATTGCAGTTCGGGCGTCTGGTATCCGTAGAAGTCGTCGTCGCCGGCCCGTAGCAGTAAGGCGTGGTAGTTTTGCCGGTCGCGATATCCCCATACCACTCCCCACACCGGTTTCTTCACATATCCGGCTCGTGAGGTTTTCCCGGAGGAGTCGGTGCGATACACGGCATATCGTTTGCCAGACCGGTTGTGTTGGTTGGCCACATCGAGGGTAATGGCCGGACGGGCACCTTCGCCCGGAGCGATTCCGGTCGAGACAACATTTACCGCGCCGCTGTCGGCACAAAGGTTGCAGTCGGTCAGTATCCCGTCTTGAAATTCACTCTGTCGCAGAGCTGTTTTTCCGATGTACCACGGCAGGGACATACACGGGAAGATACAAAATAGAGCAACCAGAATTATGAGGAGGAGGCGTATATTCATGCTCTTGTCGTTTGGGGAGGCTGATTGGCCCTCCCGGTCACACTTCAAAGATAAGCCAAATTGCTGGATGGACAAAGGGAAACGGCGGCTTTTGAGTGATATTCCCGGTGGAGGAGCTGTTTGCGTACAAAAGTCGGGGCCGAATACCCATGTCGTGAAGGGTTGGACGAAGCAACGATGCGGTTGGGATAACGGCATGAACCGAGAAAGGCCGATACCCATGACGGGTATCGGCCTTTCTCGATTTGGAGAGTTGGGTCGATTATGATTGGGAGGAGGTAGAGTCTTTCGGACCCGAGCTCTTGCTGGGCGTCGGTTGCGTAGCCTGGGGCTTGGCCGGTTGTACCTGGGTGGGAGACTCTTCCCAGTGGAAGGGTTCGAACTGGCTATCCTTGTTGGCCCAACTGGGTTTGCGCGAGGCGTAGATGATGAAGGGGGCAATCACCACGACGAGGGTGCCGATGATAAGTACCGAGAACCACACGGCATTGCTGCCCACCGATATCTGGCTGGGCGGGATGAAACTCAGTACGAAGGCCAGCAGGGAGCCCAAAAATCCGAGCCCGCCGATAAACCACATCATGCAGTTGCCTTTGCCGCCGATGCGGAAGGGGCGGTTGCTCTTCTTCATGTTGTATCGCAAATAAATAGCGGCCGAGAACATGAGCATGTACATGATGAGGTAGAGCACGACCGTGAGTTGCGACATGATTTGGTAGAAACTTTGTACCGAGGGCATGACCACAAAGAGCAGGCTCAACAGTGTGACGGCAGCTCCTTGCAGGTAGAGGATGTTTTTCTGTACCCCTATCTTGTTGGTCTTTTGGAAGAAGGGGGGCAGATATCCGGCGCGTCCCACGGCAAAGATACCTTTTGAGGGACCGGCCACCCAGGTGAGCACACCGGCCAGTACACCGAAGGCGAGAGCGATGGCAATCACCGGCGAAAGCCACGAGGCCTTGATAAAGTTGAAGTAGTTGTCAAATCCCACCAGCAGGCTCTGGGTGAGGTTGATATCCTTCTGCGGGATGATGATACCCAGGGCAAAGGTGCCCAGTACAAAGATGAGTACCGTGATGGCCGAGCCGATGAATACCGCCTTGGGGTAGTTTTTCGAGGGGTTGTTGATATCCTTCACATGGATACCGCCCATCTCCATACCGGCGTAGAAGAGGAAGATACTGGCTGCCAGCACGAGGTTGTCGAAGTTGGAGAAGTCGGGCAGGAAGCTTCCCGAGAAGTCCATTTGCGACTTTCCACCCATAGCCAGATAGACGATGGCCAGGACGACCAGCAGGCCCGCCGGGATGATGGTTCCCACCAGACCGCCTATCTTGGCCACCTTGCCTACCCAATCGAGCCCTTTCAACGAGATGAAGGTGGCCAGCCAGTAGATAAACAAGACCACGGCCAGGGTGTAGAAGCGGTTCGAAGCCAGCAGCATGTCGCCCGTGTGGTCCATGCCGATAAAGGCGATGGCCACGGCGCCGAAGGTCAGTACCGTGGGATACCAGATGGTACTCTCGATCCATTGCAGCCAAATGGCCAGGAAGCCGGCCTTTTTGCCGAAGGCTTCGCCTACCCAGCGGAACACACCGCCCTGCTTGTCCTGAAACATGGCGGCCAGTTCGGCGGCTACCAGGGCCGTGGGGATGAGGAATACCAGGGCCGCAAATAGATAATAGAAGGCCGAACTTACCCCATACTCGGCCTCGGCCGGCAGTCCCCTGAGGGAGACGACCGCCGTTACATTCATGATGGCGAGCGTAAATACGCCCAGTTTTACAGATTTCCCGATGTTTGCCATATACGTTTTGAATTAAGTTAATCGCGTGGGAGCAGCCACATTCATGCAGATAAACAAACATCGGGCGCTTGTTGTTTTACCGGCATGAATTTATAAAGAAAGAAAAATGGAAAAAGCTCTATCTCAAGGCTGGCGGCAATATGAATCGAAAGTCTATGGCGCTCTGCATATCGCCATTCTGCTGCTGTCGGTATTTCTTGTCATCACCATTTCGGTCAATACGTTTCGCAATCTCTCGTTCCTTAATCAGGGCAACTACATGACCATCCAGTTGTGGGTGTGTACCCTCTTCATGTTTGACTTCCTGCTCGAACTGGTCTTGGCTCCCCACAAGTGGCGCTACCTGAAGAGTCACTTTGTCTTCTTCCTCGTGTCGATTCCCTATCTCAACATCATCAACTATATGCATATCGATTTTTCGCCGCAGGCCGGGTACTTCCTGCGATTCATCCCGTTGGTGCGCAGCGGCTATGCCCTGGCCATCGTGGTGGGGTGGTTCACCCGCAACCGGGCGTCGAGTCTGCTGGTGTCGTATCTCACCATGCTGTTGGCCACGGTCTATTTTTCGAGTCTGCTCTTTTTTGTACTCGAGCACGATGTGAACCCGCTGGTGGTGCACTATACCGATGCCCTGTGGTGGGCTTTTATGGATGTAACCACCGTGGGGTCGAATATCTATGCCGTCACGGCTACAGGCAAAATTCTGTCGGTGGTGCTGGCGGCATTGGGTATGATGATGTTTCCCATCTTTACCGTCTATGTGACCAATCTGGTGCAGCAGACCGCTCAGCGCAAATCGAACTCGTGACCTGCCTTCGGGTGGAGCCGATGGCTGTTTCTGTGTCGGGGCGATAAAAAAGGCAAGAGCCGGGAGCAATCTCCCGGCTCTTGTCGTATAGGATGGGGACCGATTGTTAAGCGGTTACCGTTACCGAGTCGCCGCTGAATACCGACAACCCCAGTTTGTTCATGACATATCGGATGGCCAGTTGGGCTTTGACCGAGTTGCCGGCCGCATCGATAGGTGGGGCAAAGGCCGAGATGCCCATCACGCCCGGCAGCACACCCATGATACCGCCTCCTACACCCGACTTGGCCGGGATGCCCGATGTGTAAAGCCAGTCGCCCGTGCGCTCATAGAAACCTACGGTCGAGATGAGCGAGGTAATCTTGGGCGCCAGCGAGGCGTCGAAGATGGTCTGTCCCGTTTTGGGATTGACTCCCTTGTTGGCGATGGTGGCCCCGCACACCGACAGCTGCTCGGCGGTGATACCCAGCGAGCACTGCCGGGTGTAGAGGTCGAGCGAGAGGTCGGGGTCGTCGTAGATGCGGTTGTAGTTCTTCAACAGCCAGGCGATGGAGCGGTTGTTGAAGTTGGTTTCCGACTCCGATTTGTACAGCTCTTCAATCAGTTCGGGAGCGCTGCCCGAGAGCAGGGTGATGTTCTCGACAATGGCCTCCCACTTTTTTTGAGCGTCGCCCACCGGCTGCACCATGCTGCACGCAGCGATGGCACCGGCATTGACCAGCGGGGTGGAGGGGTGGTCGTTCTCCAGCAGGATGGCGACAATCGAGTTGAAGGGCAGGCCTGTGGCATCGGCACCGATCATCGACAGCAGTTTGTCGGCTCCGTATTGGCGCAAGACCAGGATGGCGGTGTGTACCTTCGATACCGACTCGATGCCAAACTTATACCGGGTGTCGCCCACCTCGATGAGGTGTCCGTCGGTGAGGCACACGCTTATCCCGAACAGCTGGCTGTCGATGCCGGCTAGATAGGGGATGTAGTCGGCATTCTTGCCGTCGTGGTTGTTGCGGTAGAGGTCGTGAGCCTCGTGCAAGGTCTGCTCGATTTGAGCAATCGAAATGGTCTTTTTCATACGCTTCTATTTTTTAGATTTGCGACGGAATCCCGTGTGGGTGAACATGGTGCTCTCTACCTCGATATTCTTCTCCTGGGCGATGCGGGTGGGCGTAGGATACTCGAGCTTCTCGAGGTCGGCTACGGCGTCGCCTATATCCTTCAGCAACATGTCGGCCATGTCGCGGCTGAAGCCCTGGCGCACGACGATGCGCATGACCACATAGTTCTCGACACTCTTGGGCAGCGAGTAGGCGGGCACCATCCAGCCACTCTGACGCAGACGGTCCTGCAGGTCATAGAGGGTCCATTTGGCATTCTTGGCATAGTCGGGGTGCATGTACCAGATGAAGAGCGGGTTTTCTACCCGGTCGC
Source organism: Barnesiella sp. An55 (assembly GCF_002161555.1). Lineage (GTDB taxonomy): Bacteria > Bacteroidota > Bacteroidia > Bacteroidales > Barnesiellaceae > Barnesiella > Barnesiella merdipullorum. The sequence goes on from NZ_NFHZ01000012.1 coordinate 91,089, forward strand.
TGTAGTTGACAAAAGGTTTCATTTTGCCAATCTCGTCGTGCAGGTATTGGGTTATCTGCATGCTGTTATACTGGATGGCCTTGTAGCCCTGGAATCCCAACCGGATGAACTGGTAGTACTGACCCAGAATCTGGGCGGCCGGACGTGAGAAGTTGAGCCCCACTTGAGTGATATCGGCTCCCAGGTAGTTGACGCTGAACGACATGTCGTCGGGCAGGTATTTCTTGTCGCGCCATACGACCCAGCCCAGGCCGGGATAAACCAGTCCGAACTTGTGGCCCGAGGTACTGATGGAGAGTACCCACTTCAGCCGGAAGTCCCACTTCTTGTGCGGTTCGAGGAAGGGCAGGATGAATCCGCCCGAAGCGGCATCGACGTGAATGGGGATGTCGTAGCCCGTCTTTTTGTTATACTCGTCGAGCAGGTGGTCGAGGCGTTCCACGTCGTCGTTCAGGCCGGTCCAGGTAACCCCCTCGATGGGGACGATGCAGATGGTATTCTCGTCGCACATCTTGAGCGCTTCGACCGGGTCGAGGGTGGGCTTGTAGAGGGTGAGCGGTACCTCGCGCAGCTCGATTTGCCACAGTTGGGCAAACTTCTCCCACACGATCTGGTAGGCCGAGGAGATGACAAAGTTGGGCTTGTCGGTAGGCTTGCCTTGAGCCTGACGTTTCTTGCGCCAGCGCAACCAGGCGGCCACGCCACCCAGCATACAGGCCTCCGACGAACCTATGGCCACGGCGCCGCTTTTCCATTTGGCCTCTTCGGGCGAGTTCCACAGATTGGCCATGATGTTGATACACTTGGCGTTCATGACGGCGATGCGGGGATACTCCGTCTCGTCGATATAGTTGATGTTGATGGCCTCGTTCATCAGTTTGGTCGCATACTTGTCCATATAGGTGGTGACAAAAGTGGCGAGATTCAGGCGGGGTTGCGTCTGTGCAAAAGTCTCGTCTTTGACCATTTGGTAGGCGATTTCGGGGGTGGTTGGCGCATCGGGTATGCGCTCTACGGGTGAGGGTTTCAACATTTCGTCAGACCCGAAGATGCTCGTTTTGGCATCTCCTTCTCTTAAACTAAAATCTTTCATTGTATAAAGTTTTTATGAATTAGACCTACGAAACCGGGGCTCCCCGCGGGAGTGCGGCTTCTTGGTGTCACAACAGTCCCGGTGGGGTGAAAGTTTGGTGCGTTGGGTTATTCCTGCACAATTTGGCACTTGTTAAGGACGGGCGAGTTAAACATTCGGTGGTGTAGATTGTTTTCCACCTGTAAACGTGTCGGCAGGGATGCCGGCCATAAACTGCATGACTATGAAAATAGAGACCGGGCGGGGTACTATCCCGCTCATTACCTTGTTGGGCATCTGGTCCATATCGGCACTGAGTGCCTTACCGGGACTGGCGGTGTCGCCTATTCTCGGACAGTTGTCAACCATCTTTCCCCATGCGTCGGAGTTTGACATACAGCTGCTCACCTCGTTGCCGTCGTTACTCACCATCCCCTTTATTCTGCTTTCGGGTAAGCTCACCGAGCGGGTGAACAATGTGCTTCTGTTACAGGTGGGGCTGGTGGTCTTTGCCTTGAGTGGGGTGCTCTACCTCTTCTCGGGGCAGATGTGGCAGCTGATTGCCGTGAGTGCCCTGTTGGGGATTGGGGCCGGCATCATCGTTCCCCTCTCGACGGGACTCATTTCGCGCCATTTCACAGGACGATACCGCACACAACAGTTCGGGTTGAGCTCGGCCATCACCAATGTGACGCTGGTACTGGCTACGATGCTCACCGGCTATCTGGCCGAGGTGAACTGGCATCTGCCCTTTGTCGTTTATCTGGCTCCGCTGTTTTCGCTGTTGCTCTCTTTTTCACTGAAGCGCGACTCTACCTCGGCACAGCCGGTGACCCAGAGTTCGGCCGGACGTATCGACACCGGGCGGCTTGTAGGGCTGATGGCCTTTTATGGGCTCATTACCTATCTGGTAATTATCGTTAGCTTCAACCTGCCGTTTCTGATGAAAGAGTATCATTTCGACACGGGAGCGTCGGGGGTGATTATCTCGCTCTTTTTCCTGGCCATCATGTTGCCGGGCTTTTTCCTCAATCCCATTCTGTCGTTCCTGGGATCGCTCACCAAGTTTACGAGTCTGGCTTGCATTGCCATTGGGCTGGTGCTTATCCTCATGTCGATGAGCGAGTGGGTATTGGCCGTCGGGGCTATCTTCATAGGTCTGGGTTATGGGGTGATGCAGCCGGTCATCTACGACCAGACTACCCGGGCTGCCGATGCTTCGCGGGCCACTTTTGCCCTGGCGCTGGTTATGGCCATGAACTACCTGGCCATTCTGCTTTGCCCGGTCATTATCGATTCGCTCCAGTCGATTTTTCACATACACACCCAGCGGTTTGCCTTCGAACTCAACCTGGGCATTACGTTATTAACGGTTGTGTGGGCTTACTGGAAGCGTCACTCCTTTTTGTTTAACGATGCCCCGGCCAACTCGATACAGTCATGAAAGGGTGGAGTAACAAGGTGGCGATGGCCAACTGGGCCATGGTGGTGTCGAAGGTCTTCGGCGGACTGAACGTGAATGCCCTGCACTACCTGCTGCCTCTGTGGCTTGCGCCGCTCACGGGGGCCACCTTCAGGTGTGTGTTTGCTGCTGTGGCCTTTTGGATTCTCGGCCTTTTTGCCCGTCCCGAGAAGGCTTCGACTCGCGACAAATGGATTCTCTTCGTGATGGGAGCGGTGGGTATCTATGGCTATATGTTTTCCTACCTGATGGGGCTGAGCAAGACAACCCCGGTTTCGGCCGCCATCTTTACCTCGATGCAGCCGATTTGGGTCTTTGTCATATCGGTGCTTTTCATGCGCGAGCGGGTCACACTGCTCAAGGTGGTGGGTATTTTGGTGGGGTTGGGTGGAGCGTTGCTCTGTATTCTCACCCAAAAGAGCGACGATCTGGCCACCGACGCGTTGACCGGTAACCTCTTTTGCTTGATGAGCTCGGTCATCTACGCCATCTATCTGGTATTGAGCAATCGGTTTCTGAAACGCACGGGTACCTATACCCTCATGCGCTACACCTTCTCGGGCGCAGCCGTGTCGAGTCTGTTGGTGATGGCCTTTACCGGCTACGATGCCCCGTTGTTCGAGTCGCCGCTCCATTGGTGGCCACTGGCTCTGTTGTTGTTCGTGCTGATATTCCCCACGGTCTTGAGCTATCTGCTGGTGCCGGTTGGGTTGCGATATCTGAAGACGACGGTAGTCGCCATTTATGGCTACCTTATACTCATGGTGGCCTCGATTACTTCGTTCCTCACGGGGCAAGACCGCTTCAGTTGGACTCAGATTCTGGCCATGGTGCTTATCTGTGTGGGGGTGTATGCGGTAGAGATTGCCGAGAGCCGCAGCAGCCGTGCGCCCACGTCGCGTTTACATTCGTCGCCTCATTCGTGACTCTCTCTTGTACAACAATCGGGGAGCCCGTTGCCACATCTTTTTCAACTCTTCGGGGTTGCGGGCCACGATTACCGTGGTGACTGCCACGAGTATGATGCCGATACCCCAGGCCTGTATCAGGCTGCAGCTTTCGCCCAGGAAGAGGATGCCCATGACTACGGCGGTGAGCAGTTCCATACACCCCAGTACGGCCGTGGTGGTAGAGCCTATGTGCTTGACGGCCAGAATGAGGGTGAGGTTGGAGATGAGTGTGGGCACCAGGGCCAGCAGAAAGAGGTCGATGCCGGTCGTCCACGAAGGGACCGGTGCCAGCCCTTCGCCTCGCACCAGCAGATTGGCAAGGAAGAAGAGACTGCCGGTCGCGAGAATATAGAAGGTGAGTTTCAGACTGTCGATGCGGCCAATGCTCGACCGGTTCAACCCTACGATATACGAGGCATAGGTGAGTACGGTGGTGAGTGCCAAAGCCATACCCGTGGGGTTGATTTCCCCGCCTTCGCTCCCGCTCAGCAGGTAGATACCGCCCAAGGCCAGTAGCGTAGCCACAGCCACGGGAACCGATAGCCGTTCCTTGAAAAAGACCACCATCAGTATCGTCACCAGTACCGGGTAGAGAAAGTGCAGCGTGGTAGCCAGCCCGCTGGGGATGTAGAGATACGACTGCGTGAGCAGGAACGAAGTGGCGGCATAGAGGAAGGCAAACCCCGCGATAACCGGCAGTTGCCGCTTCTCGATGCGGAGGCTCTCTCGCTTGGCCAACAACACGACTCCCACCAGCAGGGCCGAGATGGCAAACCGATAGAATACGACCGAGTTGACCGACACCCCGGCCTTCAGGGCGGGGATGGCAAAGAGGGGTACGAGTCCGAAGGTCGATGACGACACTACGGCATAAATCAACCCTTTAGCCGAATTTCTGCTTTCTCCACTCATTGGGGTTTGGCCTCCAGATACCTTTAGTTAATCGATGTTGAATGAATATCAGGGGCTGTATTGAAAAGAGGAGTTTCAATACAGCCCCGTAAAGGTAAGAAATAATCATCTTATGGCAGTACTTGACTGTCGAAAGGTTGTTGCATTATCGGCCCAGGCACTCGTTGATATAGGCTTTCATCGCAGGCACGGCAGCCTCGGCGCTTTGCAGCAGCTTGAACTGCGCGCGGGTGCGCACCAGGTTGTGGTCGGGATACTTGATCTTGTAGTAAGTATCGCCGTTGATATAGTCGGTGAGGAACCGCACGGCCTGCATGTAGGGGAAGAGGGTAGCGGCGTAGGGCAGGTTGTCTATTTCGACATCGGTGAGGAATACCCGGGCTGTCTCCAGATAGCCTTTGGTGAAGGCTTTGAAAATCTCCATGTTGAAGTTGACGTTGTCCAGATTCTTGTCGTCCTCTTCGCCGGTGTTGGCGGCGGTGCGCATGAAATCGCCGAAGTCGGAGAAGATGTAGCTGGGCATCACCGTGTCGAGGTCGATCACACACAGCACCCGGCCGTTCTCGTCGAACATCATGTTGTTCACCTTCGTGTCGCAGTGACAGATGCGTTTGGGCAGTTTACCCTCGCGGTGCAACCGCTCGGCCAGACACATGTCGTAGGCGCGCTTCTCGAGTTCGTCGAGCAGAGGTCGTACCTCGGCCACCCGTCCCACGGGGTCGGCGGCTACAGCCTCGTGCAACTGTTTCAGACGGAACTCCATGTTGTGGAAGTCGGGAATCGTCTCGCCCAGTTCTACCGGGATGTCGGAGAGCATGGCCTGGAAGTCGCCGAAGGCTTGCCCGGCATAGTAGGAGTATTCGGGAGTTACGGCCTCGTAGCTCTTGGCATTGTGGATGAAGATGAGCACTCGCCAGTAGTTCTCGCCATCGAAGTAGTAGAGCTTGTGGTCTTTCGTGGGGATGAGCGTGAGCACCTTGCGGTCGATATCGGTCTCGCCACGGGCCTCGAGTTTGTGGCGGATATGGGTTGTCACCTGGTAGAAGTTGTTTTGGAGCATATCCACGTTGGTGAAAATAGTGTGGTTGATGCGTTGCAGTACATAGTCGGGAGCCTCGGGCGGAGTAGTAGTCACTTTATACGAGTCGTTGATGAGGCCTGCGCCCAGCGGCTTTACCTCGGTCACTGTCCCCTCCAGAGCGAAGTGCGACAGGATTTCGTTTAAGTCTTTCATAATGTGTGTCTATTTTATGGAATGAATAACATGGATAATTAGATTGTCACTCTTATTTCAAAGGTACGCAAAAAGCCTTTATCCGACTATTATTTGTCGAAATTTTAAGAAAAAAATAGATTCGGAAGTAACCGTAATATCAATTCTATCGGGCCGGTCCGGATGCGCAGGGAGAATATCCCGGCTCCCAGTGTTGCACCTTTCCAATATATTCCCCCCTCGTGAAACCGCTATGGCTCGAGATAACAACCTCTTGCCGATTGGTCTGGTGCAAATAGGAGGTTTATTCTTGCCACATTCATGTAAGGGTAGAATATCTCGCTGGGTAAAAATCTCGGGCGAATATTGCTTTTTGCTCTTACCTTTTGTTATATTTGCAAACTTAGTTATTTACCAAAATAGTTACGCGATGATTGAAAAAATTAAAGAAACCGCTGCCTACATTGCTTCGAAAGTGCAGGTATTGCCCAAGACCGCTATCATATTGGGTACCGGGCTGGGTGAGTTGGTAAACCACATTACCGATAAAATCGAGATACCCTATACCGAAATTCCCAACTTCCCGGTATCGACCGTCGAGGGTCACCAGGGGAAACTCATCTTCGGTAAGCTCGGAAAGAAAGATGTGATGGCCATGCAGGGCCGATTCCACTACTACGAAGGGTATGATATGAAACAGGTTACCTTCCCCGTGCGGGTGATGAAAGAGTTGGGCATCGAGCACCTCTTCGTCTCCAATGCGGCCGGCGGTATGAATCCCGACTTTGCCATTGGCGACATCATGATTATCCGCGACCACATCAACCTCTTCCCCGAGCATCCGCTGCACGGTCGCAACTACAACGAGCTGGGGGTGCGCTTCCCCGATATGAGCGAAGCCTATTCGCACCGTCTTATTGCCAAGGCTCTCGAGATTGCCGAGAAGAACGATATCAAGGTACAGCAGGGGGTCTATGTAGGTACACAGGGCCCCACGTTTGAGACCCCGGCCGAGTATCGCTACTTCCGCATCATCGGCGGCGATGCCGTGGGCATGAGCACCGTGCCCGAGGTGATTGTGGCCCGCCATGCCGGCATCGAAGTGTTTGCCGTGTCGGTCATCACCGACCTGGGTGTCGAGGGTATCGTCGAGAAGTGTTCGCACGAAGAGGTACAGAAGGCCGCTGCCGCCGCTCAGCCCAAGATGACCTTCATCATGAAAGAACTTGTAGAACAATTTTAAACGACAAACAATAAAAACAGAGCAAAGCCCATGACCTTCGTGGGCTTTGTTTGCTATGCCTATGGAAGCAGAAAAACGAACCGAAATCGCTTCGTTGGGAGAGTTCGGACTCATCGACCACCTCACGAAGCAGATACAACTCAAAAACGCCTCGTCGCTGAAAGGGGTGGGCGACGATGCCGCCGTGCTCGACTATCAGGGCAAACGCACCCTGGTCACCACCGACCTGCTGCTCGAAGGGGTACACTTCGACCTCACCTACGTTCCCCTGAAACACCTGGGATACAAATCGGCCGTGGTCAACTTCTCCGACATTTACGCCATGAACGGTACCCCGCGGCAAATAACCGTCTCGCTGGGCGTGTCGAAACGTTTTTCGATCGAGAACCTCGAAGAGCTATACGCCGGCATACAACTCGCCTGCGACATCTATGGTGTCGATCTGGTAGGAGGCGACACCTCGGCCTCGATGACCGGCCTTACCATCAGCATTACCTGCATCGGCGAGGGCGATCCCGATAAAATCGTCTATCGCAACGGCGCCCGCGAGAACGACCTCATCTGCGTGAGTGGCGACCTGGGTGCCGCCTATATGGGGCTGCAACTGCTCGAGCGCGAGAAACGCATCTTTGCCGGCGAGACCGAGTTCAAACCCGCCTTCGAGGGGCACGAATACCTGCTCGAACGCCAACTGAAACCCGAGGCTCGCAAAGACATCGTGGCCGAGCTCGACAAGGCCGGAATCGTGCCCACCGCCATGATGGACATCTCCGACGGCCTCTCCTCCGAGCTGCTGCACATCTGCTCGCAGAGCCACGTGGGGTGCCGCATCTATGAAGACCGCATACCCATCGACTATCAGACAGCCTCCATGGCCGAGGAGTTCAACATGAACCTCGTCACCGCCGCCCTCAACGGAGGCGAAGACTACGAGCTGCTCTTTACCGTACCCCTCGAGAAGCACGACGCCGTCGCCGCCATACCCGGCATACGGGTGATAGGCTACATCACCAAGCCCGAGCTGGGTTGCTGCATGATTACCCGCGACGATGCCGAGATTACCCTGCGGGCACAAGGCTGGAATTCCCTGGCCGAAGAAGAGTAGGGGCCCAATCGCCAAGCAAGGAACATTCCCGGGAGAGGTGGGGTAGGCCGGTGCCATAAACCCATCTCCCGGGATTCTCTTTCAAGCCTCTTGTAATCAGGGGTTAATCTCTCTCTTGGGCAGACGAATTATCCCCCTTACCAAGCTTTTTGTTAGAAAAGTAAGCGATAAATTTGGTAGATTCAAATGTATCCATTACCTTTGCACACGCAAAAACGCTGGTGCCATAGCTCAGATGGTAGAGCAAAGGACTGAAAATCCTTGTGTCCCCGGTTCGATTCCTGGTGGCACCACTTCGAAGAAAAGCAAAAGACAGTAAAATCCTGATTTCCAAGCGAAATCGGGATTTTTTGTTTTCCTCAAGCACGCAAAAAACGGCAAAATATTACCGTTCGCGGTGGAGCAAAAGGTGGAGATAAAAGGTGGAGCAAAAATCTCCACCGAATTAGAGCCTTTCTCACTGATTTACAATGTTTTGCGTATCAAGAAAACGTGGTCGGTTTCCTACTTTTGTCCAAACTAAAAACTGTAGGAAAAATGAAAAGAAGTTCATTCAATGTGCTTTTCTTCTTGAAGAAGACCAAGCTGCTGAAAAACGGAGAAGCATCCGTTTGTATGCGTATCACAGTAGATGGTACGCGAGTTGAAAACAACATCCGCAAAAGCATTGCTCCGTCTCTCTGGAGTCAGGCTAAGGAATCCGCCAGAGGCAAAAGCCGCAAATCATGTGATCTGAATGCCTATATCGAAAATGCGAGAATCAAATTACATCAGATTTTTTGTGAGTTGGAAGAACAGAACCAGCCTATAACGGCACGTCTGTTACAGGAAATATTTTTCGGACAGGACAAAGAACCGGAAGCGGTACGCACCCTCATCGGTACCATACAGGAGCACAATGACCAATGCCGTGCCCTGGTCGGGAAAGACTACGCCCTGATTACCGTTCGCCGTTATGAAAGCTGCAAACGCTATCTTGCCGAACTTATCAGACAGAAATACGGAAAGGATGATCTGCCGCTGGCGGAAGTCAACGGTGAGCTGGTACGTGCCTTTGAATTTTATCTGAAGACGGAAAAGGAATGTCAGCAGAATACCGTCATCCGTTATATGAAATGTCTGAAGAAAATTACCAATCTGGCACTGGCCAATGAATGGATAGCCAAAGACCCGTTTATCGGTATCAAGTTCCACGAAAAAGAAGTGATCCGTGAGTTTCTTACTATGGATGAACTGCTGACCATCTACCACAAGGAGTTTCCTCTGGAACGAATCACCGTAGTCCGTGATGTTTTTATTTTCGCCGGCTTCACAAATGTTGCACTAAATAAAATACGGCTGTAAATCAGTAAGTTACCATCAATCAAAAAGAGAATAGGTAATGGTTTAGAAACCATCAAGCTTCACCATTCTGCTTGTTCTCAATAAGTCAATCAACTAATTGCAAAGGTATAATTTTATCGTTGAATTATCTGCATTTACTTGAAAATAATTTGTAGCGGCAATAAAAAATAGACTGAAGAAAGCATAAAATTGATGTAAAATGAGTATTTTTGTACAGTGAAGTTAAATGCGTATATTTGTATGACAAAAATATTTCATCCAAATCGGCTAAGAGTTGTATTGGCTGAAAAGCAAATCAAAAACAGATGGCTTGCAGAACAACTTGGTAAGTCCGAAATGACCATATCCCGTTGGTCAACTAATAAAACTCAACCCTCGCTTGATCAACTTATAGAAATAGCAAAACTATTGGATGTAAAGTTGGATGATTTACTTGAACCATATAATACAAAATAATTATGGAATACACAATAGGTGATATAATTGAAAAAGCAAAAGTTATCAATATAAAAGATTTTGGTGCTTTCGTAGAAATAAGTCCCTCTCAAAATGGACTTATTTACTTTACTCAAATTGTTCCGAAAGTAGAATACGGCGATGTTGCCAGTGTTTTATCTCTTGGGGATGAGATACGATGCGCTGTATCTGAAATTAAACCTGACGGAAAGATTAGCTTGACAATGAAAATAAGAAAGCGTATTGAGCGCAAGCATCAAATTAAGCAAGTTAAGAAAGATATAGCCAATCTGTCGGACGAAAATACGAGTTTGCGTTCTATATGGATGGTACTGACAAATATTCAGCACTATATGCTGAAATATATGCAGTTGGCAATTCCGCTTAAGAAAGGCTCTGCCTGTTTGAATCCTAAAGGCAACAAATTGATTGCTCAAATAGATTCACAAATCCACTTTGACAATTTCAAAAGTGAGGTAAGAAGGCTTTTTAGCACAGAAGTCATTCGGCATAATCAGTTACCTGGTTTCTACTATTTTGAAACCGACGTTGATTTATGTTCAAATATGCAAGACTTTGTTGAGTCTTGTAGCAATATGTATATTTCCGTTCATCCTAATCCTACTGTTGAAATACAAATTAAGTATGCAGATGACACTTCAAGAGAAATTATTAAAACACGACTTCAAAACTACTATTCGCAATTGGATTTCTTTGAACTCAGCAACAATTTGATGATTGTTACTGTTCCATATGAAAATCGTACTGCACTGGAAGACTTGAAGGAAGAACTCGGCTATGCATTAAATGGTATTCGCAATGGAGTTCCAGACTCAACAGAAGAAGAACAAATAGCTTATGATCCAGCAAGATTTATTTACGAGATTAATTATCCACAAGATGGAGCAGACCGCTTTCTATTGACTTTCGACAACGAAACATTGTTAGACAAAGAAGGACTCCGCTTCGGTAGTCTTTATGGACAAAGTTTCATCGTCAAGGACGGAGAAGCTGAATACAAACTTGGCAAACTCTGCAAGATTGATTATCCAAATGTTGCGTTCAATCTTTTGCCAGAAGATTGCGGTAAGATAAAGGAAATGGCTGAGAATGATTGCATCACTGCTGTTATTCCCGACATGGACGATATGACTGGTGAAATAGAAAAAGTCAATCGTCTTAGAGATTCGTTCGACAGAATCACTGAGCATCCAGAAGATTTGGTCAATCCTCAACTTGCTTCCTATCTGTTTGACGCTTCAAAAGCCACCAAATTAGAAAATGAAGTTATAAAAAAACGAATTGAACAAATAAGAAAATGCCAACTCAACGAATCCCTTAACGAATCTCAAATTCGAGCGATTGCAAAAGCGGTTGAAGCCAAAGATCTTGCCATTATTCAAGGTCCTCCGGGCACAGGCAAGTCAACAGCCATTGCAGAATTGATTTGGCAATTGGTTCAGCAAAAGCCGGATAGCAGAATATTGCTTACATCGGAAGCTAATCTTGCTGTTGACAATGCTTTAGATAGAGTAAAATTCTCAGTTCATAATATTGTTAAACCAATTCGTGTAGCTGCTGGTGACAAATTTTCTGCCGAAGGTTTTGCGTACTCACAAGTGGAGATGAAGAAGTGGGCAGGAATCGAAATGTCAGATATTGACACAGAGGACAATGCTGTTGCCATAGATACAGACGAATACAAGTCGTTTAATCCGCAGGAACTTGTATTAAACAGATGGATGAAGAACATCTACAAACGTTCACAACTTCACTTGCAACGAGAAGACTTGAAGCACTTGTGGTTTGATTTTCTCACGGATTTACCGTCCGAATGGCGAAAGGAAGTATATCAGGAATACGTCAGCCATTGCAATGTCATAGGAGCTACTTGTAGTTCTATTTCCGATACCAACTACTCTGCCACAGAAGCAAAAGGAAAACACAGAGATTCACGTTTCATCAAACGTTTTCGTGCAATCTTTGGCGAGACAGAGAAAAACGGTTATCCTGTATTCTTGCGTTTCAACACGGTTATTCAAGACGAAGCTAGCAAAGCGACCCCAGCTGAATTGTCTCTTCCTCTTGTATATGGCGAGAAGGCCGTGATTATTGGCGACCATCGTCAGTTGCCACCTAATCTTGACAGGGAAGACATCTTATTCAAACTGCACATGCAAAGGTTGAAAGCCGACAGCAGGGAAGAACATGACCAGATAACACAATTAGAGTCATATGTAAGAAAGAATTTCGACATTCTGGAAAAGTCGCATTTTGAAAGACTCTTCCGACAAATTGATTCATCTCTACGTGGTACTTTCGACACACAGTATCGTATGCACAATGACATTAATCGTGTCATTGAGCAGTTCTATATTGATGACGGTGGACTAAAATGTGGTGTAGCCAACGAAAGCCGGGAACACGGCATTGATATTCCTAATCTCATTTCGCCAAACAATCACGTAATTTGGATAAACACATCTTCTCCAGAAGTTCGAGACGGAACATCACGAGCAAATAGAGGCGAGGTAGAAGCCATAGAGTGGGTGTTGTCGCAGTTTTCAAAGTCAGAGAGTTTCCGCAGTTATCAGGAATCTCTGCCTACTAATGAAGACCGAGAAATCGGACTGATTACATTCTATGGCAGTCAGTTGAAACGATTGAAAGAAATAGTGGATAAAGAAATAAAGAAAGGACTCAGTATAAAGATGAGTTCTGTTGACCGATTCCAGGGAATGGAGCGCAACATCATCATCGTTTCGTTGGTAAGAAGCAACTCCATTGCGCAGAAATGGGGACAAAAACCAGACTACAACAAATTCCCAAATGTAGGGTTCCCGGCACAAAAAGAATACGGTTTTGCCAAATCACCAAATCGTCTTAACGTGGCTTTGTCACGAGCAAAGAGACTGCTTATCATCGTTGGCAACGGTGAACATTTTAGCAATTACACTAACTCACAAGGGCAAGCCATTTACAAGAATGTATTCGATGAGGTAAAAAACAATCCTAATGGCAGGATTATAGAATGGAATGTTCGCAAACCGAAGCAAGAACGTATGGCGAAGATTGTCAAAGTACCAATGCCTATACAACGTTCTGTAAACCTGAACACTCGTGACATCAACACAGAAACAGACAAGAATCTGCGTATAAAAGAAACATGGCTTACACCAGACGGGCAACCCATTGAAAATCCGCATTTCGCAGTCCTTGAGTTGTCAACAAAAGCGGTGAAACTGCTTATTGGCAGAGACGAGGAAACAATCAGGACTGCAACACGATTCGATTTCAACAATTTCATTCGTGATGCTGCCAAACCTGAAGCAGGTAAAGGTTTGGACAGCCAAAACATAATGAATATGGAATACTTTAGAGGAAGGGTTCTTCCTGTAATCAAGAGAATGAAACAGAAAATGCATTCTGAAGGGGTAGATGTGGTTTACACTGTTGCCACGGCTGCCTATCGTACTGCAAAGAATCGCGATGAGGTGATAGAATGCATTCGTCGTGAAGCAGAAATAAATGTACGCATATTGTCGAAGAAAGAGGAATCTGTGGCAACAATGTTTGCCTACGGCATATCATCACGTTACAAGTTAGAGATCCAAAAGTCAAGACATTCAGTGATGGTTGACCAAGGTGGTGGTTCTACCGAAGTCAGTGTATTCAATCAAGGCGAATTGGAAGGTTCATACAGTATTAACCTCGGTACAACGGCCTTGCGTAATATCCTAACAAAAGACGTTTCACCAACTACGCTTTTGATCGATGCTTTTAAGAAGAGCGACCAGATGCTGAGAGAAAGAATGGTGGCATTTACCAAGAATATGAATACAACTATGCAAACCAACGAAGATACATTCTGTGTCAGCGTGGGTTCCGCTATTACTCATGCAACAGGGAAAAAGAACAATGCTTCGCAACACGATAGTATTCTCAATTACGAACAGATTGCAGAAAAGATAGAAAATATCACAGTGAAATTACAAGAGAAATTCAACACTGTAGGCGATTTAGTGCGTTGGGAACAACAAATGACAGGTGATACTATAGATGATATGCTTACTTTGCGTATGGGACTGCCAATGTATCTACTTCTTATGGAAAAATTCAATATCAAGCAAATTCATGTTTGCGGAACAGGTTTGTGGTATGGTATATATTTACAGCATCTTTTTAATGTAGCCGACTGATTATGAATACTAAGACATATAATAATTTGATATATCGTTCTGTTGAGAAAGACAGACAATCTCGTTCGCTTGTTTTGAAAACACGCTCATGTATTGTTGAATATTATACTGTCCACAAACTTGAGCCATTAGACATACTTATTGGCGAACTGCTTCTAGAAAGCGAGAATACAAGACTTGAATATGTTGTTTTAGGGCAGATTCTTGGTTTTGATGTAGAAGCTCGACCAGAAAATGATATGTATTATGACGAAGCAGAAAACAATTTGTTCCATAAGTTCCTGAATTCGGTACAAGATTGGGGAATAATAGACGTTGACAAAGAAAATGGTCTCGTAACCCTGACGGCTTTAGGCAAGGTTTGTTTGCAGAACAAAAAGAAATACAAATTCTTTACCGCACAAACAAACGCATTGGAATTTGACCGTTTGAAAGCAGCTGACGGCGGTATCGTATCGCTTTATCCGTTCCATTCAGAATTAGGTTTGTCTCTTTCGCTTGATTATGCCAAAACACTCAATTACGAAGATTGTTTGTGTGAAGTAATCAACTGTGAGACTGACGATGTACTGATAAATAACTTGAAGTTGCAAGTTCCAGAAGGAATCTGTGTTTACAAAGCCGAGCCCACCAATTATTTGGGTGTAAAGCCAATCAAACTGGATATTGAACTTTACGAGACAGAAGGCAAATATTCACTGAATTTCATTTCGGCTGGCAATAGCTGTCCGGTGTTGAATGCTCTATTTGAACTTGGTGTTAATGCTGATGCAAAAGAACGTAAAGTGGAACAATGCCTGTACTATCGCCTTGTCAACAATCCAGATGTTATTCTGGACTACAAAGTTTTGCAGCCATTTGAAGATATTATCGAGGTTGACCGACTGATAGAAGATTCCAGATTAGTTTGGACTGACTCACAATTACTTCAGCTTATAATTTCACAATGTGATGCTGATCGTTGGCATTCTTTGTCAAAATATTGCGATGTGGAAGTCTTGAAGAATATAATCCCTGACCACATTCAAGACTTGGACTGGGGAGCATTGACACTCAGGCTTGACAGCCAATATATTTTCACCCATTCAACGGATTATCCGTGGGATAAATACACGCTGTTTGCTCGCACTCCCGTAGAGAAGGAGTTGATACAGAAATTCCTCGTCGAATATTCATTCCCAGAGGGGAAAGACGATGACCAATGGGATTGGGATGACGTTCTACCTATTGTTGGTATGGACTTCATCACGCAACATCTTGGCGACATTCCGTTCGACCTTACCGATATCACAAAAGAACTGGATGACACGCAACGTCAATACATAGTAATAAATCCCGATGCCCGTTGGGATTGGCAATTTGTAGTGACTGAATATCCTATTGACTTTATTATCTCTAATATCGCTGTCTTGTATCCGCATATCAATATGCAGATACTTGTGCGGCGCATTTTTGCAGACAATGAACTCGCCAGCCTTTATGCAACATCGCAACCGCTGAAAGACAGTATCCTGGCCTCAGAACTTCCTCTGCGATTCAATGCCAACAGTCTTGGTTTTGTTTGGACTGACGAAATTATTGATTTCTTTGAATCGTGTAGGTTGATTTCTTGGCCATCAACTACATATCAATCAGGTTTTGAGTGCAACCCGAACTTGGTTTGGGATGCGAACTTCTTCCAGAAATACAGCGACAAAGTAACAACTCCGCAAGGTTACAGTTGGGTTTCTCGCCGTGTAACAGATTCAGCAATTGTTGACAACAACCCGAATTTCCAATGGAATAAAATTGCGTTGTCACAGAATCCAGCAATTTGCCACAACCTCGCTTTCATCACCTCGCATTGGAATGTAGTGGATGCCGCGACAATTATCATGTGTTGCGATACTGCAATGTTGGAAGAATTGTTTCTTTCGTTGTCAGCAAAAACAATGGTCGGTCAATTGCTGGCTACGTCGTTGGATATTCAGAAACGACTGATTGCAAATCTTTCTACAGAAACCATTCTTAACAGTTACTCAGAAGGATGGAACAAAACTCTATTTACAGAAAGTATTTGTCAATCTGTTGACTTGGCAACATTAGATGAAGTCGTATGGCATGAAATGTTGGATTGGGAATATCTGACAGCAAATCTGCCTGTTGCAGACATTAAATCGAATATAAACAAGTATGCTGACAAGTGGAATCATATTGTTTTTGCCAATCGTGTTACTGGCAAAGAATTGTTAGCTGACAAGTTTCTGGAAACTTATGCCGAGGTAATTTCTGAACAGAACTTGACGAAAGAAATCTGGCCAGTAATAACCTGCAAATTCCCTGCAAACGAACTCATTTCGCTCGTCGAGGAATACAGCGATGAACAATATCGCTGGGATTATGCTCACATGTATGAGCTGGCTGATTTTCCTGCAAAAGAATATATTGAGCAACATACGGAGAATGTGCGGTGGGCTGAGTTCTCGGCATCTGCCGCGGCAAACAGGCTGTTCTCAAAGACTGGTGCAAACAAAACACAAAGTTTGTGGCTGCGCATATACGAAGACATGCTGAACAATGACGGTTATCAGTGGGATTTCAACAAACTGACAAAACAGCCAAACATCTTGAAACTACCAAAACTGTTCTTACTGAAAAAAGAATGGGATTGGGAATACATATCTGAACACGCAATATGGATATCAGCTCAGGAAGGCAAAGATTATTATTTCAAGTTGTTTGTTGACTTGTTGGATTTCGGTAAGTTATCGCATCGCACAGACATTGAACTGACAGAGAAAGTTATTGAGCAATACGACAAGAAAAAGCAATGGGATTGGAATGCTTTGGTGCAGAATGAAAGCATAAACTTTTCGTTTGAATATATCGACAAGCATGAAGACAAACCTTGGAATTGGCATTCCCTTGCACATCGCGAAGGTTTACCGTTTGATGTAGTTCTCAGCCACAAGGAAAAAGATTGGGATTGGCATTACCTGTCAACTCTCGACATCTTTGTGCTGTCTGTTGATTTGCTGACTTATCTTGCCGAGCATGATTATGAAATAGACTGGAATTCAGTTTCTGAAAACAAGGAACTTACAAGCGATGTCATTGATACATTCAAGGATAAAATTAACTGGAATGTGTTTGTCAATTGTTGTTCCGCGCTCCGTTCTATCGCAACAGTTGATTTCTTGAAGAAATACAAGGATGCTATTTCCTGGGAAGACTTCAATGAACGTCTTGGTGTGGATGTTGAGACTGAAATGTTGCAGGAGTTTGCCAATCGGCTCAATTGGAGATTTGTTTCTCAGTCACAGAAAATAAAGTTTACAGAGGAACTGGTTCGCAAGTACGAGGACAAATGGTTCTGGTCAGAATTGATGCGGAATATAAAATTTCAAGAAGATATTCCTGATTTTGAAAACATTTTTGCCAACCATCGCAGTATTGTTACATTTACCGACAGAATTAAGAATTATCGTAGTAATCCGTGCATCTACCACTTTACGCATTTTTACAATGCAATAGATGTTATCCGCAGCCGAAAGATTCTCAGTCGAGATCGTGCCGAAGAATTGGGATTGTTGAAATATGATTCTGCTGGTTCGGTCATATTCCGCAGTAGTAAGGCACACAAATTTGCTCGTTTCTATTTCCGTCCTTGCACTCCTACTCAATATTATAACGAGGCCTTGGGTGCTGATTCAAAATTAGGTGAGTGGAGAACAAAGTGGTATAAAAATTGGTATGGTGAATGGGAATTTACACGCGAATGGAAAAGCAAATATCCAAAAGCTGTTGAACAGGGTCTACCGAAATGTCCTGTACCTGTGTTCTTCAAGTTCGACATAGATGAAGTCTTGGCGAAGATTCCAGAGAAATGTTATTACAGCGACAGAAATATGCAGTCGGACACCCCGAATGTGTATCAAATCATTGTTAAACCAGAATCATTGGGGCTTGAATATCTGTATAGCACAATGCAAGACGCATATATAACAGCAAAAAGTTCTGGCAAATATAATCGTGGGGTTCATTTGGACGAGATGAGTAAAGTGAGGAGATACTCTCAACAAGAATTCCTTGTTATGTCGGAATTTGACTTTAGCGAAATCAAGTCTCTCCAAATTATCTGCTACGACAATTCTTATGCGGAGCTTTTGAAAAAAATCTTTGCAGATGATCCAATCTCTGAGAAGATTGTGGCATACGGTGATGAGAGGCTTTTTGAGAGAGAAAACCGCAGACTTAATCTTTCGTCATCAGAAGACAACGTTCGTCTGTCAACTGACTTCGAGGATGAATACTATTTCAACATCACAAGCGAGAAAATGTCTGAAGTGGAGTTCGACTTGTCTGCTTGCGAAGTTATCTATGACACAACAAACGAACTACGCTTAAAGGGAACTATAGCATGGAAGAAGACAGACATTCCGTTCAATATCTTTTTCGTTGACCCGAAAGCAAGAACAAAAGAATGGCTCGTATATCAAAACATTTAACATAAGCGACATGAACAACATAAAGATAGTAAGAGGAAATATCTTCAATACGAAAGCACAGACCGTTGTCAATACGGTCAATTGCGTGGGCGTGATGGGAAAAGGCATTGCGCTGGTTTACAAACTGCGTTATCCGCAAATGTTTGACATTTACCACGATTATTGCAAGCGGCATCTTATCAGTATTGGTAAACTGTGGCTTTATAAAGGTGATGGAACCGACCCATGGGTGTTGAACTTCCCGACAAAATTTCATTGGAAGTATCCAAGCAAAATAGAGTATATAGAACAAGGACTGAAAAAATTTGTTGACACATACGATAAATGTGGTATTACATCCGTTGCATTCCCAATGCTGGGAACACACAACGGTGGACTCGATAAAGATGCAGTTCGAGCACTTATGATTAATTATTTGTCACAATGCAATATTCCTATTGAGATTTACGACTACGATCCAATGGCTTCTGATGATTTATTTGAGACATTTAAAGAAAAATGGTTTTCCATTCCATCTAATGAATTAAAGAAAGTGACTCAAATTCGACAGAAAAAACAGATAGACATTATCGATAATGCGCTTCGTTGTGATAATCTTAAGTCAATGATCTCCCTTATATCATATCCTGGTATTGGTATCAAGACTATGGAGCGTTGTTTTAAAGTTGTAATGGGCTTCCAAAAACAGCTTGTTTTATTTGCCGATAGATAAACAAAAGCTCTATACATGAAAAGCCAAGTCGAAATATGCACCATAACAATACGCATCGTTTCGACTTGGTTAAAAAATCATTTAATGTGCATTCTTCAATTTCTCCTGCATCAGACTGTCCGACAAGGTTTTTAACCCCTTGTCGTAGCAGTCAGCCTCCTGCTGTATCCATTCGATGGCTTTCTCGTTGCGATGGATGTCGAACACATCGTTCAGCCAAAGGATATGATTGGCGTTGCATCCTCCCCATGAGCGGATGACACGGAATTTCAACGCATCGTCCGCATACTGGCGTTTGGATTTCCAAAGCTCAATGTTGCCCCAAATGGAAAGACTGCAGACGATACCCATGCCAACCAAAAGAGAAAACACTTTGTTGGACTTGATGTCGAAGCTGTGTCGGTGGATATGCTCCTGCGGCTCGTTTTTCTGTTCTTCCGAACTTCGGACAAACGACTCTTTCAAATCACGCAACAGACCCAGTATTCTGTTCGATGTCTTTACTTCCGATTCCCCGAATTTGGTCAGCATGGCATTGGTTTGCTCCTGATGTTCCTTTGCAGAACTGTCAAACAAATCCTTTATGGAAGCCAAATCCATTGCAGGAGCTTGTTCTTCTGATTGACTGCTGCTTACTTTGGGGGCGTTCTCCAATCTGTCATTGATGCCCTTTAAGCCATTTTTGATGTCCTCAAAGAGCGCATATACTTCGTTATTATCCATATTTAGAATCTTATTTTACGTTGTTTCTTTTTCTTGTTCCTGCGTTTTAGCTGTTCCTCAAAATAGTTCTCATCTGCCTGAGCGTTTGCATTGTCCGGCATGAAAAGACCAATCGAACTGCTGTACAAATCATCGTTGCCCCTTGATCCGGATGGGAGTATAGGCAGTTCTTCACGATACGGCGATGATATGATTTCCTGCCGTTCATTCTGCCTGTTCCGTTCTAATGCAGCGTCAATCTTGGAAAAGCTAAACCGCCTGTCAATCTTGGAACCGCTGAACGAATAGCCGTGCATAGTGAAAACTACACCTTGCACTTCGTTCGACTTACCCTTGTACTTGAACTGCATTTCCACGCCTTGTTTCTTCAGATTAGCGGCTAACTGTCGCCAGTTTCCGCACCTTGAAACCTCCGATTTAAGGATGGAATAAAGCCCGTACTTAGTCTTGTCCGGTTCTTTCAGGCGGTGCTGCTTCACCCGCTCCTTGCCGTTGGCGAAGTACAGGTTATATTTCTTCGTCAGTTCCTTACTGATGCGTGCGCTGCGTATCCGCTCGTTGCGGTCACTGATTGTCCTGCCGTCATTGGCGATTCGGTTGAACGCTATATGCACGTGCGGATGCTCCTTGTCGAAGTGGCGCACGATGAGAACCTGCGTGTCGGTTATCCCCATTTCCTTCAGGTATTCCAACGCTATTCCAGCCATTGCGCGGTCGGTCAGGCGGTGTTCATCTTCCTTATGGAAAGCCAACGAGATGTGTCCGACAGGCTTCGTAACCTTTGGATTCATCTTTGATTGTGCCTCGAAGCTCATGGCTATCGTGTCCTTGTCCTCAGCAAACAGACCGTAACAGACAAGGATTTTAGCGTCCTTTTCCTTGTCAAGGATGTAGTTTACCACACCCTTGAAACTGCTTCCTTTTACGATTTTAGCTATCATATCCGGCAGTCATAAGAGGATTAAATTCAGTAATTCTTCAATCCGTGCCACGAGTATGCGGCACTCCATCCTCACCGTGACGAAGCCCGCGGCGTTCGCCTTGTGCGCAAGTTGGTTCAGGTTGTTCGCCATGCCGCAGAGCTTGCGGACATAACCAGTATGTTCCGGCGTGAGCCGCTCCTTAACCTGCCCTTCCCTCATGCAACGGCGCAGGAACTCCCCGGCGGATATGCCTGCGCTCCGTGCCTTGCCTTTCAGCGTGTAGTAGTCCGATGTCGCCATCTTCACCGTAAGGCGGTATTTCAGCTTGTCCGCCGCTCCTTTCTTGGGGCGACCTCCCTTGTTCCTGTTACCAGTTTTTTGTTTCTGTTCCATTGATTTCTAATGATTAAAGTGTGCATACATAATAGACCAACGGGATGTAGCTTCCACGGAGTTTATGAGTGGGAGCAGTCGGTTTCGGTATGCCCGAAACACAAACTTGCTCCCCTCAAAACTCCGTTGGATTGGTTCAGGGTAACTCTGAATTGCGCCCCGTCAATCCACCTCTTAATTCTCAGAGTTTACGCCATGCCTCGATGTCTTCCCCATAGGTGGTAAGGTGCTGCCGCGCGATGTTTTCCACCAGTCCAGACACGCTCATCCTGCGCTCGCCGAACATGCGGACGATGCGGTCAAGGGCATCGCGCGTGCTGCGGCTGAGAAATACGGGCTTGCGGTCTTCAATGGACGGAACAAGGAGGAAGGCTTCCTTGTACTCTTCCAATGATGCACGGCGTTGCTTGCCGCTGATGCGGCGTACCACTTGCGGAGTTTCATCCGCCTGTTCCTGTACGGTTTCACCTGCCTGCTCCAGTACAACCTCGCTTGCCTTTTCCGGCTGTTCCTTTGTGTCGGCAGGCTGTGTGTCGGGCTTCAGTGTTTCCATACTCGGCTTGCTGCCTAAAAAATCCTGCAATGCTGCATCCATGCTCTGGTTGCTTAAATTTTTCTTCATACTTGCTTGAATTAAATGTTTAACAATGTTGGTCGTTGTGCGCACAGTTGACCGATTATCGGTTGCAAAGGAAACGCCTGTATTGCAGGCAGTCAAACGAATGGATTGGCTGTGGCAACAATGTTCGGTTTTGCACTTTACACATTGCCGGAACGGTTCGTGCTGCGCCGTTTTGCCATTGTGCGAGAAATGGCATTAGGATTTTTAATGGCTTAATTGGAATGGTTGGAACAGATTTAAGGACATGGCTTGGCGTGAAACAGATGAAGCTCCTTTCAAGAAGTATAGGAATCCGAAGAACGCCACAAGCTACCACACCGACGCCAAATGCTGCCACGCAGGTGCAAAGTAGTTGGATTATGCCGGACTTCGCTTTTCTTTGCACCACGGACGCTTGGAACAGCTGTCACGGGTTCGACGGATAACGCCACTCCCGACCACTTGCTGCCACAAGCTGCCACCTTATTGCAAATCCATTGTTCCATGCGAACAACGAATTTACTTTGCAGGCAAAACGGATTATTCACACTAAAATCAGTATAAGAAATGAATGTAGTAATTATTTCGAAAGAAAAGTACGAAGAGATGGTCGGCAAGCTCAACCGCCTGTCCGACCGGGTAAATGAAATCCTCCGCAAGAGGGAAGGGAAATGGCTCAGCCGTTGGATGGACAACCAAGAGGTCTGCCAACAGTTGCGCATCAGTCCACGCACCTTGCAGACGCTCCGCGACAACGGTACGCTGGCTTACTCGCAGATAGGGCACAAGATTTTCTACAAGCCGGAAGACGTGCAGCGCATCGTCCGGCTCGTGGAGGACAGGCGTAAGGATGCAGCCTATCGTGGCTGTAGCATCTAATCAGACAACACAATGTACAACCACTAAATCCACTGTAATTTATGAACGACTTGATTCTTGCCGACCGTGAACTGGAGGTCGGCTTCATCGGACAACTGGATGCCCTGCTTGAAGGCATCGAAAGAATGGATGCGAGCCATAAGGCTTCGCCAAGTAACGAACAGTTCCTGACGGACAAGGAAGTGTCGGCATGGCTCAAGGTGAGCCGCCGTACCTTGCAGGACTACCGCAACAACGGGATGGTATCCTACTACCAGTTGGGCGGCAAGATTCTGTACAAGGAATCGGACATAGAAAGAATGGTGATGAGCGGGTATCGGAACGCCTACCGCTTGGATACGTGATTAGACACATGCAAAAACAGAGAAAGCCGATGGCGGCAGATAACTGCCCGGCCATCGGTTTTCTCTTTACAGGAAGGTCGTTTCGCTTCATTCTAACACGTGTATCGTGGATGGGTATCAGATAGCGAAAAGAACAAATGGATGGAATCTCCCCTATTGAAAGAACAGAGTTTTCCCATGATGAACCGCCGGAAAGCCATACTCTCCCTACTTCTCAACTTAAAGGAAACGGCAATCACCATTTCAAGGCTGTAAACATCATAATTAATCCCATTGTCCTGCCTGATGTACCGCTTCGTTTCGCTTTCCAGCAATTCCATGTTTTTGTAGATAGTGTGTACAGCCTTACGAATGTGATAGCCGAACACATTGAACGCATCGGACATTTCCTGCTGCGTCATCCAAACGGGAGCGGTCGGCATCGTGACCGCCCCGTTTTCATTGATTGTGATTATTCCTCTTTCCATGTCCGCATCATTTTTCATTGTCTGAATTCCGTTTACATTCCTTTTTCCAGCCGCTGTAATTGCCGCATTTGAACACACGCGATGGCATCCCGTCATCAGGCAGGGAGAACTTGCCTTTGGTGGTCTCGGACAATACAGCCAAGTCACGGCTCACCTTCTGGTTGGTGATTTCCGCATAGATTTGCGTGGTGCGGATGGAGGAATGCCCCATCATCTTGCTGATACTTTCTATCGGCACGCCGTTGTTCAGGCAAATCAGGGTTGCGAAGGAGTGA
Source organism: Barnesiella sp. An55 (assembly GCF_002161555.1). Taxonomy (GTDB): domain Bacteria; phylum Bacteroidota; class Bacteroidia; order Bacteroidales; family Barnesiellaceae; genus Barnesiella; species Barnesiella merdipullorum. The sequence goes on from NZ_NFHZ01000012.1 coordinate 114,849, forward strand.
CGGCTTTGATAGTAGGTAAGATGGCAGTCCAAGCCACATTGTTCGGCAATCATTTTCAGGCTGCGGTTGAGGTTTCCGGTGATTGGCACATAAAACAGTTTGCCGTCCTTGCCTTCTCCGCGATATTTCTCAATGATGCGCAAGGGTATGTCCAACAATTTGATATGGCACTCCATCTTGGTCTTCTGACGTGCGATGTGAATCCACTTGCTACCGTCCTCCTTCGTGATGATGTTGTCCTCCGTCAGATTCGCCAAGTCTGCCCTCCCGATGCCCGTGAAAGTCGAAAAGACGAACAAGTCCCTCGTATGACAAAGTCGGTATGTGGGCAGCTTGGCTTTCAACAGCTTCTCAAACTGCTCACCCGTCAGGTAGCGGTGGTTCACCGGAACCTTCTCTATCTTGTGTCCCGCGAAAGGGTCGCGTTTGAGAATATGCTTCTTCAAGGCGAGCCGCGTCATCTTGTGCAGCAGGATGAGATAGTCGTTGTATGCCGACACTTTCAATCTCAGCACGGTGGAAAGGTAAAACGTGAAGTCGGTCATGAAACGCATGGTCAGCGAGCGCAACGGCATGTCCTCCATGTTGTACTTGTACTTCATAAAATTGTGAATGTGCTTGCGTGTGGTCAGATAGCGGACATAGCTGTGCCTTGTCCTGTCAATGCCCACACGCTTGGCATATTCTTCGTTATGTTCGTCCATTAGCGCAAGCAGGGTTTCCTTCACCTGCGACTTGCCCGTCACGGCGTTCTTGATGATTTCAGCCGACACGAAGCCGTATCTGTCCACATTCTCCTTGTAGGCGGCATGGGCTTTGGCTTCCAGTGCGGACAGGGCATCGTTTAGCCTGACCAGTTCCTTTTTCTTCTCGCAGTCAAGGCTTTCCTTGCGCCAGTCGGTGGAAGCCCTGCCCGTGTCGGCTTCCCAATACGCAGGCTCGACTTCCAACCCTGTAGAATACTGGCTGACCTTGCCGTCAAGGGTAATACGTCCCATGACAGGGCATTTGCCGTTCTTCTTCAACTTCTGTCGGTTGATGTAAAATAATAGCTTGAACGTGCTGCGCATGGCTTATCCCTCCATCATTTGTTTGACAATAGCCCTTTGTTTCCAACTCGGATTTACCCTGCGCCGGGTGTTGTCCTTGCGTATCGTGGAAGGGGATGCATCAATCCCGAACAGGGAGAACTTGCCGCCGATGGCTTCATTCAGCCTGTCCACGTCACGGTCAATCTTGTCCTGCGTGACTTTCGCATACCGCTGTGTGGTTTTGATATGCTTGTGCCCCATGATTTTGCTTACCGTTTCGATGGGTATTCCTTGCGATAAACAAATTATACTGCCGAATGTATGACGTGCCTGATGGAATGAAATCGGACGGTTGATGCCGCACATCACCGACATCTTTTTGAGGTGGCGGTTCATGCTTTCTTTCGTAAGCATGGGCAGCAATTTCCCGTCGGCATCCATGCCCTTGTATTTCTCCAATATGGCGAGCGGTATTTCCATCAGCCTTACACATTCGGGCGTTCCGGTCTTCTGCCGTTCGGTATGAATCCACAGGCTTCCATCCTCGGCTTTTACAAGGTTCTTCTCCGTCAACGCCCTCATGTCGCAGTAACAAATGCCCGTCCAACATGAGAACAGGAACATGTCCCTCGTGAAATTGCGGTTGGGCGTATCATAAGTCATGTTGGCGAACTTGCCCAGTTCCTCTTCCGTAAGGTACATCTGCTTGAACTCCGGCTTTTGTGGTCTGTAGCCTTTGAACGGGCTGAACGGGATAATGCCACGGAACACGGCAAGCATCATCACGCTTTTCAGGCGGTTTACATGTCCGAGTATGGTCTTGGGCATAAACCGCTTGACGGTGCGCATGTACATGTCGAAATCCTCGATGAAATTCTCGTCTAACTGCTTGACTGGCATGTCTGAAAGGTGGTACTTGTCTTTCAGGAAGGTGGCGAGGTGGCGGTAAGTGTTCGTGTAATGGTAATAGCTGGTTGCGGAACGGTTTACGCCCACGCGCAAGGCATATTCCTCATTATGCTCCGCAAACAGCTTCATGATGGTGTCCTGAGATTCCGCCAGCCCTTGGTAGGCGTTCTTCACTTCCTCTGCCGAAACAACCTCCTTGATGTCTTTAAGTTCGTTGAAACGCTGGCGCAACAACAATAGCGTGCGTTCAATCTCCCGGTTTGCCATGACCGCCATCCGGCTCTTGCCCGTACACCGTTGGGCAGTGGCGTTCCACAGCCTTACATCCACCTTGAACTTGCATGAGAACTGTGCGATAGAATTGTTCTTTCCCCTGACGGCTATCCTGCCCATGAGGGGCGACCGTCCGTCCTTGTCCTGTCCGCTGCGCTTGATGTAGAGCAGCACTTTCATTTCTGTCTTCATTGCCATAACTTTTTTGGTTGCAATATTAGTGATACATTGCCGACCGACAGAATTGGAAACGGGGCAGAACGGCGCAAACGGAACGGATGCTGCTAAATCTGCGGATTTGAAGCCATTGCCGCACGTATAATGCTTGTTTACAAGCATTAGGAACGCTGTTTTTCAGGCTTCAGTCAGGTTGCGGAACAGGTAATGACTTGGTAGCGGAAATCTTGCATTATCCTGCCTTTCCCTGCTGTTTGGCTGCAATGGCAAACGACTGCAAAACCGCTTGTTTACAACGGGTTGCGTTTGATTCTCTTTGTTCCTATCTCCCTTGCTTTGATGCTTCTTTCTTCCTTTACCGGTCTGGCTTTCATTGATGTGCAACAACTTTCCCCTGAGCATATCGTAAAAGACAACAACGGAAACCTGTGGATCAGGAAGCCACGTCAGAAAACAAAGAACATGTGCAATATTCCGCTGCTGGATATTCCTTTGGAAATCCTGAGAAAATATGCAGATTATCCTGCCTGCAAAAAGAAAGGAGTATTGCTGCCTGTTCCCTGCAATCAGAAGATGAACAGCTACCTGAAAGAGATTGCCGACCTATGCCTGATAAAGAAGAACCTGACTACCCACACCGCCCGTCACTCATACGCCACATCTGTCTGTTTGGCCAATGGGGTAAGCATTGAGAATGTAGCCAAAATGCTCGGTCACTCCAATATCAAGATGACGCAGCACTATGCAAGGGTACTCGACAGTTCTATTCTGAAAGATATGAATAATGTAAGGGATGTACTTTCAAATTGTCTGTAGCTTATGAAAAGAGAAATTATCCATATAACGGAGGATGGCAGGATTGTTATTCCTGCTGTCCATCCTGATAAGATTCGTATGGACGAAGCCGAACTTGTCGGCTTGTTCAATGTAGTTGCACCGACTTTAAGGGCTGCGAAAAGAAGAATATATAAACTTGGGATATTGCAACCATTCACCGCAGAACAACGTATTCCGTTAAAAGAGGGATATCAGGTAGTCTATAACCTGGAAATGATATTTGCGCTTGCCTTTCAGATTAATACTTATCCGGCCCAACAATTACGTGAGTATATAATCAGCAGACTGTTCCAATCTGAAAAGTCAATGGTTATCTGCATGGTGAATGGAAATCATAAGTCATATCTAAAATGCTGATAAATATTGATTTCACTATTTCATGCGGATAATAAGCCGCAAATTTTGCGGTTAATTATCCGCAAAACCGTATATTTGCAAAAAACAGTGATGCCTATGTATATACATGAACATAAAGAATGGCCTTCCTTTTCGTGGAACAAGGAACTTGTCGGTGAGAAACTGAACAAGGTAAATAAGGCTGTCGGTTATCTGATGGGACGCCTTAGTGTAATCGGTTTTAACGACAAGATGTCTGCCGTAGTTGAATCCATCTCTCATGACATCATTGCATCATCAGAAATTGAAGGAGTGGAATTGAACAATGAGCAGGTACGTTCATCTGTAGCCCGCAAACTCGGAGTACAACTACCGAATCCGACCGAATCCTCACGATATATAGACGGAGTAGTGGAAATGGCACTTGACGCAACCGTCAATTTCAACAGTCCGCTGACCCATGAAAGACTCTTCGGCTGGCACAACTGCCTGTTTCCTACCGGATGGAGCGGTCCAACGAAAATAGATGTTGCCCGATACCGCAGTGGAGATATGAAAGTTATTTCTGGAATGTTCGGTCGGGAAAAGGTACATTATGTAGCGCCTGCTCCTGAAAGAATAGACGAAGAAATGAATCGGTTTCTGGACTGGTTCAATTCAGATGCACATAACGGTTATGTGAAATCTGCAATAGCCCATTTGTGGTTTGTCTGCATCCACCCTTTCGATGACGGAAACGGACGAATCGGACGAGCCATTGCTGATATGGCACTTTCACAGGCTGAAAACTCAAAGATGCGTTTCTTCAGTATCTCCCATCAGATAAACAAGGATAAAAAACAGTATTACGACATATTGGAGAAAACACAGAAGGGAGATTGCGAAATTACTGAATGGATCATCTGGTATCTTGACTGCCTGCTCCGTTCCGTCGAGCAATCCGACGAAACATTGTCAAAGGTTCTTAATAAGGCCATATTCTGGCAAACCCATGCCGAAACAGTCCTGTCCGAACGACAACGTGAAGTCTTGAATTTATATTTGGACGGTTATCCCGGCAAACTGACGGCTAAGAACTGGGCAAAACGTGTAAAGGTATCACCGGATACAGCAGCACGCGATATAAAAGATCTGGTAGAAAAGGGTATTCTGATACCCCAGCAGGGGCGGGTTCGTGACGTATTCTACGGAATCCGGTGCAATGAGTCTATCATTGTCATCCCCATGCCGGAAGATGTATAATCGTTCATCATACAAGCATAAAGGCTGTGTGCCGGTCTAGATAAACCGATGTCACACAGCCTTTATGCTTATCTTTTATTTACCACTCATATATGCTTCACGATAATTCTCCTGAAGCATTTTCTCAATATCACTCTCCCGGTAAAGGATTTTACCTCCCAACTGGTAATAAGATATTCTTCCTTCATTACGATAATCCTGAAGCGTACGTCTGCTCAGTTTTAATTGTGCCGACACTTCCTTATCGGTCAGATAGCGTTCGCCACCAAGTACGGGACGGTTTCCGACCGCCAGATTCTCAATCCCGACCAGCATACGGTCAAGACTTCCCATGATACGGTGTACCCATTCTCTGCTGTCTGTTCTCAGTTCACTCATGTTATTATGGATTTAGTGGTTATTGTTTAACTGTTATATATTAACGTGAGTTCGACGAATTCAAAACAAAGCGAGCTGTGTGTCAATAGTTCTTGTAACATTGATACACGGCTTCTTGGGAAAGCAACAATATGCAGCAATTGCACCCAACAGGTTTACG
>NZ_NFHZ01000013.1 GCF_002161555.1 Barnesiella sp. An55
CTCTTGATGGCTACCGCAAAGTTACTGATGTTCTAATCGAAAAATTTTCTGATGTTTGTAACTTATTGATGTTTAATAATTAAAACATTGTCGGAGAATTTTTCTCCGGACACTAGTGAAAATATCTACATTGAAACAAAGAAAGAATATTAGCAGTATGCCCCCCAATGATAATTGGATTCGTCGATAAATAATATATCAAAATAGCAAACAGAGAAATTCCTATCAAAGTTTTACTAGTTGTTAAATGAAAGCGTCTTAATCCATAATATGATAGTGAGAACAAACAGAAATAGACAAATAAAATCAAAGTAAACCAATAACCTCCTTTGAAAGGACTTTCAATGACTGCTTGTACTTGTATAAATATAAATTATAAGAAAAAAGATTGTTGGTAATATTTGTACCTTTGCTTTCTTTCTCAAAAAAAGAGAAACACTTTGTATTGTTTCAAATAAATTTTCTTTAAACAAAACAAAACCACTTATAAAAAAGAATAAAGGCATTCGAAAAGATAAGAAAATATCATTAAAACTAAATGACTCCAAAGGTCCTCTATTTTCCCCATAACTGGAAAAAACTATATGAGCATATATAACTAATATTATAGTAAATCCTCGTAAAGCATCAATATACTCTATTCGTTTTGTTTTATTTGACTCTTGGACTTGCAAATTTTTCATATTCCAGTTTCATATTAAATCTTCTATAAACTATTAGGAATTTTATAAATCACTATCAATAAGCATTTATGATATTTTTTTTAAGCCTTATTGACCTAACCAAGAATTTGTTATAAATATCTCTCGTTCAAGCAATCTTCAACCAACGAAACAAGATATCCTTTACCCACGCTATCAAGAAAGAACCAGCAAAGAGGATTGGAACTATTATAAAGAAATAAATCCCGAACTGCGACTGATTGACAAAATAGCGTTCCATAAAATAGGGATAAACCAACGCATCGAATATATAACAACAGAGATACATATCGAGCGACAACAGAGAAATCTTAGTCAAACTCTTACGCAATACCGGTGACTTGAAATCGGTCTGATAGAACAACAAGAAAAAGACTATCGCCACAATCGATCCGAATACGCCCCATGGGCCACCAGCAATCTGAATAAGTGTATGATTGTGAACAAACAGCACATTAAACATCGGATTAATCATACATAACAATAACATTGTCAACCACAATTTCCAACTATCTACCCGAGGCTTATACTCGTGAATATACGAACCAGCAAAGAAGAATGTCAACGGATAGCACGATGCCCAAAAGCCAGGAACCAAATGCAATCCATATCGGTTAAACAAATCGGGCAAAGCTGTCATCACATACAAAGTCAATATCAAAATCTGTTTTTGCACCCCCCTTGTAATATTGCTTCGATACGGTCTTATTTGTATTCAAATAGCCTGTCAACAAAAGAAAGAGAGGAACACCTGTTTGAAATAATGGATTAAATAATGCTTGAATAAACATAGAAAAGCCACCAAAGGTTGTACTCCTGAATGGTGTATTCAAAACAAAAAAGTGTCCCGCTATCACAAACAGAATGGCAAAACTACGAATTAAATCCAGTCCTACAATTCGAATTTGGCACGTTTTTTGCTCCCTAATTTGTTGTATCATATTGTATTATTTTATTATCTTTCTACTAATTCTTGAAACAAACTATCCCACTTCTTATAAATTACCTCCGATGAATACTCTCGCCGCAACTTATCAAAAGCCATCTGCCCCAATCGGGCTATTTCATCGGGAGCACGCCACAACGAAACAATCTGTTGTTCCAAATCGTCGAGATTATTGGGCTCGAACAACCGCCCAATAGCCGAATCGCCTCGACCAATAATCTCGGTAAATCCCCCATGTGCCGGCCCAATTGTAGGCTTACCATAACAAGCAGCCTCGAGTATGGCCATCGGGAAACCCTCGTAACAACGACTGGGCATTACCACAAAGCGAGCTTGACGGATAAAATTGACCAACTCTTCTTTTTGTAAATACCCCATAAACTGTACATTATCGGGAATCTCAATACCGGTCTGCTCACGCTTGGCTCCGGCAAATCGAAACCGAATAGCCGGATTTCGACGCGCAACCTCTACCAACAGATCATACCCCTTTTCATAGCTTAATCTTCCAATATAAGCCACATAATTTCCATCGGTCGGCAAATAGGATTCTGGAGCATCTACACTATTGGGAATCACCCGCATCTTCTGTGCATCATACCCGGCAGCAATCAACTTCTGTCGCTGAAAGTCGGTAATACAGGCAAAGGCATCCACATTCTTTCGATACGCCCCCGTCCAGCGAGCATAGACATTGCGAAGGGCATATCCTAACGACTTCAATCGACTATGTTCGCAGTTATATCGCACGCAACTCCACTCATTCCCCCGCTCCAAGCAAGTCTCACAAGGCATCCCGTTACGCATGAACAAGCCCGTAGGACAAATCAATCGAAAGTTATGAATCGTCATCACCACCGGTACACCAGCCTTTTTACACTCAAAGAGAGCCGCCGGACTAATAAAGGGATAGAGATTGTGCACATTCACCACATCAGGGCGCTCTCGGCGCAAAGCCTCTCGCATTCCCCTCACCCCCGAAGGTGAATAGATACCCGACAGAAAGCCGGCCACCTTACCGACAGCAGACTCTCTCACCCCCTCGGTCGTTCGACGATAAAACGCCACCTCATGACCGTGAGCCGAAAGCATTGTCGCCATCTTATCGACAACAGCCTCCTCGCCACTATACTTCCCGTAGTTATTGTGAACCAATAGGATTTTCATACCTATCAAACAAGAGATAAAATTTTCTCTTTATAGACCCGACTTATTCTTTCCCAATTAAAAAGATTTCTTTCCCTAAAATTATTCTCTCCAATCTGACAAATTAGTTCTTGGTGAGCATATAAATTATCAAAAATTTCTGTCAACTCTTTTTCATGATTATATATATATCCATTCACACCATTTCGTATTATATCATTAGCAATTCCAACAGGCCTTGAAATCACACACCGTCCTAATACAAAAGGCTCTACAATACTTTGACCAAAAGTTTCACTGTTGCTGGAAACAATACCTATATTGCTTTTTAAATACAATTGCCGTATATCTTCTTTACTCAACAATCCCGGGAACTCCACTCGATCCGAAATACCCAAACTCTCTACCAGTTTTTTCATTACATTCAACAAATCACCAGCCCCTGGAAGAATCAATTTTGAATTATCATCTTTTGTCCGCTTAATATGTTCCGCAAATGCCCGTATAATAACATCTTGATTCTTTCCATGTCGAAATTGAGCCGGGAAAATCATTTGCAATCCATTTTGAGGCAAAGGCTGCAACTTTTCAGTAAAGAATGTGAACGGGACTCCTAAAGGAACTAATACTATCTTATATGATAGCAATCGAAATTTCTTTTTTAAATAATGACACATACAGATTACTTTATCTGCAAAAAGGAACAATGCGAAACCTATTACTAATTGTGCTATACAGGATTTCCATACACTATTATGCCGGAATCCATGCAACGTATAAATGATTCTGATTTTATGTTTAAATAACAACTTATATTTAACATAGGCTACCAATGCCAATTGCCAATTATTTTGTACATGAACAATATGGATACTATTCTTAACGACAATTTCTTTGATCGTATTCGCCAACATCCTAAAATTTGCATGACAATCAAGACCTTTAATCCTTGTAATAGGAATGTTTCTTGATTTTACTCTCTCTGTTAACCCGCACTCCTGCTCATTTTCTCCAGCAATGGCAAATATATCAATACCACATTGATGAAATGCTATCAATTCATCCGTCAAAAGAGCACTCAATCCTATTCTAAAATCAGAGGCAAAAAACAATAATTTATTCATAATCAGCACAAATAATTTTTTCTAATAATTTCATATTTTTCTCCCAATTATGCTGCTCTTGCACATATTTATATGCAATTAATGTTTTTTGTTCTACGTCTTCTCTATTAGCAGCTATATATCTTATTGCATCCTCACATTCTTGATAATTATGGTACGTTAAATAGGCATTCTTAATCGAAGAAAAAGGATACATATTATGTTCTAATCCCAATACAATCTTCTTATGAGCAAACGCATCCAAAACCTTATTTAGAATACCACATTCTTTACGAACTGTTGTTATATATATATCAATAGAGTTAAAAAAATCGCACAAATTATCAACTTCTCCCATAAATATAATCTGATTCTTCTCAAAATATTCTTTAACAGAATCATCTGCACCCCGTCCGGCGGCAACGACCTTTAACTGTGGATATTTCATCCTTAATCTTGGAAGATAAGTTTTTACAAACCAATCTATCTCCACAAGAGCCCCACATCCCCAATAATGTAATAAACCCAAAGTATACTCAAACTTTTTATTTTTTATACAGGCCTTCGAAGGAAGAGCAACACCATTCTGCACAGTATAAAAATTAGACGTTCTATAGAGTTTCTCTAAATAAGCCTGATCATGAAATGACACAACTATAACTTTCTTATACCTATGAACAATTTTTCGCTCAAGAGGTATGTATTTTATTAATCGCAATATGTCAAATATACAAGATTTCTTAAAAATAGAACTATATTTCCAACTAAACTTTATAGTGCTTTTAAAACCTAAAGTTAAAGCATCTACAAAAAAAATAGAATCACACCTATAACCTTTCTTCAAAATATTCAACCCAGCAACAATACCCATTGGTAAAATATAATCAGATTTATCACACTTTGATAAATCATCTATAATTTCACTATTTGGTATATACTCTACTATTCTCTTTGCAATAATAGAGAAACCCGGGAATTTTATATTAATAGGGTCTATATACACATATAATTTTTGCTGCATATTTTTATTTTTTTATTAATCCTAACATCATACCATAAAAACCAAATGGATAGGAAAGTGTGGACATCGAATAATTTACCACATTATCGGTATACATTGTAAGCGCCACTCCTGCTAAACTACTCCCTGCTATAATAGCGCTCATTCTTATTGCTACATCAGAATTATTCTGATATACGATAAAACTATGTATAATAACAGTTAATACAACTAATAAGTACAATACAACACCTATTATTCCACTATCGCACAATATTTGAACATAATCGTTATGTGGCACTTTCAACCCCCCAAATACAAAATTACTATACATGTAATTTTGCACACTACCTACACCAGAACCTGTTAACTCTTTCCCATCATAAAAACGATTCTCCAAATGCTCCCACATAGAAAAACGGGCATTACTATTTATATCATCTTTAGAGATCTCCCCTTGCCGAAATTGTTCAATAGAAACATTTTCACTATTTACAAACATTTTCTCTCGCACAGAAGGAATAGTAAATACAGCCACAATAAACAAGATGAATACCGAAAATATTACGGGCAAAGATTTCAACTTATATTTAAAGAAAAAGAAGGTCATCAAGGCCAATGTCGTTCCCATAATACTGGTACGGAATACCCACAAAATACAAGGCAGCATAAACAGAATACATAGCAAAAGATTCTTTCGTTTCTCTTTTGTATAATAAAACAATGCCAAAGAGAATATACACATTGATATATAATTAATAGCCTTTGCGGTTCCCGTCCAAAATACTCCAGGGAAAAGGCGACCAATATAGGGAATAAAAGCTATAGCAATAGAAATAATGGCTACCATACGAGCCCCGACTCCAGCTTTTAGAAACACCTCCTTATCACGCACTGCAGCCGACGCAAACAACATAATCAGCAACGGATAGAGATACTTCAAAATAACTCGAAATCCATATCCTGGAGCCGGAGTATAGCTCAATCCCACAACCAACCAAAGAATATAAATCGAGTAAAATATGGTGGCAGGAGTCCACTGAGGTGACCTCTTACAAATAAATAGTCCCACCAAACAAAAAATCTCCAAGACCATCAAACGAATAGCCATCAGATCTAATCCCGCAGGAGCAGAGAAAGCCAACAAACCAGTCGAGAAGGTCAACACCCAAAACATTTCGGGACCATCCATCACCATCTTCTGCTCCCTATTCAACGGATTGGTCATCACCCCTTGCTTCATTGTCAGGAACTTTAACCCAACCAAGGTAATAATCAAAAAATATAGATAATTGAGTAGATACATATCTATTTATTCTTCGGTATCAACCGCTTATATAAATCATTAAATAACTGAGAATATCGTTCGAAACCATATTGCCCCACATACTTCATAGCAGCCACCGAATAGTGCTGCAAAAGGGTTATATCACCCACTAACGGACCTATTTTATCGGCCATATCGTCGATAGATTCAGGCTCATGCAGTAAACCCACTTCTCGATCGCGTACCACCTCGGGCAGGCCCCCCGTACGCGAAGCCACCACCACACAACTATTTGCCATGGCTTCGATAGCAGTGAGTCCAAATCCTTCACTACGCGAAGGCATCAGCACAATATCCATGCGACTGTACCAATCAGACAGTCGCTCCTGAGGCTGTCGCCCGGCCCATTCAATACCATCGGCACACCCTAACCCTTGTGCCTGTTGTCGCATTTTTTCTCGCAACGAACCATCACCTACCACAATCAAACGGGTATCGGGATATTGTGCTCTTACCCGAGCAAAAGCCGGAACGACCAGATCCATTCCCTTAATTTTTTCCAGCCGACTGACAACCCCCAAAGTTACCGGGCGACTAAAGCTACGCTCTTCCTGCCGAATCGAAAATCCAACAGGAAGAGCGTTGTAAATCGTAAAATGATTACGCCGTTTCAATGGAGTATTCTCACCATACAACTGAGAAGAACCGAAGAACGATTGCTCGGCCAATTCGGTAATGCAAGTAAATGCTCTCACACAATGTCGCTGAATAAAATGGACCAACCGCAAATTGGGATATATATCGGCTGCCGTATGTGCCGTAGCAATAATTTGCCGAAGTCCCAACAATCGCAAAAGCAAAATAGGAATAGCCCCAGGTGCCATATATTGCACATGAGCCACATCGGGCGTATATTGTTTCAATGCTTTCCGCAGACCTTTGTAAAGGAACAAAATTCCTCGCCAACCACCAATCCGTTCACCCATCGAACTAAGACAGACCACCTCACTACCCGACCGACAAAACCGAGAGACCATATCCTCGTTATACTCAAAATAGCATACGGTCACCACCCGATGACCTCCAGCCACAAGCGCCTCAACGAGATTCAACGTCTGAATCTCGGTTCCTCCAGTCAATAAACAAGGTATGCAAACAAGAATTGTCATTTAATCAGATTCAATTTGTGAAATAACAAGTTATACTTATCTATAACAGAATTCGAAGAATAACAATCTCTTAATAACGCAGAATTATATGCATCACAAAGAATACCCTGACTCCATTTATCATACATATTCTTCAATGCTCGTTTTATATCTTTGTATTGAGTATTATCAACAGCAATTCCCCCTCCATACGTATTCAACATTGTTGATACGTAGCCATTAACAGGCGAAACGGCAATAATAGGCCTACCAACCTGTACATAATCAACTAATTTGCTGGGGAAAAATACGCCATATGCTAATATAGCTTCTATAAGAACTAATACATCATAGTTTTGAAGCAGATCTATAGCTTTAATGTATGGATATGCTCCAATGAAATGAACAGTATCCTCTAACTGATATTTTATTATCAACTGTTGCGTAAACTCATTCGCATACCCCATAATATCAAATCTCATACGAATATTGTATTCATCTATCAACTCCCGAATAGCCCTAAATGTATTTTCAGGATTCCTTTCTATTGACAAATTTCCAGAATGACATAATGAAAAAATATCTTGCTTTTTATAACTTTTAAGTTTCAATATGCCATTAACCAAGGCAATATGAGGAATCTCCATACATAGTTTATCCCTCAAAAAAGGATATTCCTTTTTAAAAATAACCCCTAATGTCTCTGATGGATATGTTATCGCATCAGCATTGGACAAACATAATCTTTCATATTGTTGTAAAAGTCTCAATTTCCTATTGGAGAGATGGTGTGTATATGGTTCTGGCCAAATAGTTACAGCAGGATCATTCCAATTCGAAATCCACTTTATTCCAGTCTTTCGTGATAATTTATAACCTACTATATGAGGTATATCACTAGGAGATCTTGTTATTATAACATCATACTCTTTCTCTTTACATAATTGACAGGCTAAATCATATGCATGTGCAGCCCATCGAATTCCTTCAATAACGAAGCCATCCATTTTAATGGCAGACTTTATTACATCAATTGTGCGTGCTATTTTATTTCCAATCTTATATTCAACTACATGAGTAACTTCTTTTAATGGCAACCAAGGTTCCGTCCATTCTGTTGAATAATTCCGTCCATCATCCATCCGAGAAATAACATCAACAGACCAACCACATTCCATCATTGCCAATACCAATTTACTATTACATAAACTTTCGGAAAAGGTATATGGGGCAAAACCAACTGTTATAAACAAAATTCTCATATCATTTATTCTAATATTAAAATCTTATTCTTGCCTTCTTCCCCATCTTCAACCTTCATTATCAAGCCAATTAATTTCCCAATAGGGAAGAAATATTTGGAACTAATTTATATACTTTTTATACGTAAATACAAAATTGTTTTTATAAGTAGATACCAAAATCTATTAAATAACAATTATTATATATTATATAAAACTCATAAATGATCTTTTTCAGGACTATTTTTTAGTTTCAATTTAATATATTTAATCACATCTGTCTCATACCGAATAAGTAGCCTTATTGAGCTTTTAAATGTCATTAAGTATTTTAAGAAATATGAAAATCTCGTAATTCGAGACGTCCATATGGCATACGAATAACCAACTGTTTGTTCTACCAAAATAGTGTATCTCCGAAGTGACATTTCTTTCTCCCTAAAACTTTGAGGCGTACTTTTACCACCTAAATGAATAATTTCAGAATACGGATAATATAATGTCCTATATCCTAAATTAGATGTCCTAAAACCGAATTCGGGTTCTTCTCCATAAAACTCCAACTTTTCATTTAAGCCTCCTACACTAGAATACAAATCAGCTCTAATCAACATACATGCACCAGAAACCCAAGCTACAGCATGTGGAGTATTTTTATTAAATCTATATGTCCCTGGAGGTAATACACCTTTAATAACAAATTTAGGAAATATTTGGCCCACTTTAAAATGCTTTACTATCATATCCCAATGAGTCATTCCCAAATTTCCTTCAGATTGGACACTTCTATCTTCATTTAAGATCTTAGGTCCGATACAAATAACAGAATCATCTACAGTATCAAAATATTTTACTAGTTTATCTATATTATCACCCCAAATAAGAGTATCACTATTCAATAATAACAAATATTTTCCTTTTGCAATAGAAGCGCCCAAATTATTTGCTTGTGCAAATAGTAAATTCTTTGTATTAGATATAATCTTAATGCTTGGGAACGATTTTAACATCTCTAATGTATTATCAGTAGAATGATTATCAACTACAATTATTTCATAATCAAATGAAAATGAGGATAATAGGATAGAAGATATACAATCTTTTAATAGTGATGCAGTATTGTACGAAACGATAATAATACTTAACTTTATCATAATCAATATTTTAGACATCTAATTATACTTTCGCAGGCTTTTCCGTCACCATAAGGATTCACAGCTTCACTCATAGTTTGATAGTATTGAGCATCCTCTATCAGCTGTGAAACCTCTTTCACTATCTTATCATAGTCTGTTCCAACCAGTTTAACAGTCCCTGCCTCTAAAGCTTCAGGACGTTCTGTCGTATCGCGCATAACCAAGACAGGCTTACCTAATCCTGGGGCCTCTTCTTGAATACCTCCGCTATCGGTCAAAACGATTGCTGATTTTTCCATTAAATATACGAACGACAAGTATTCAAGAGGCTCAATAAAAAACATATTCTCATACTGCTTCCCATCAAATGCTTCATGAATAGGCCTCCGCACATTAGGATTTAGGTGCATGGGATAAACAAAATCTACATCAGGATAGGTTTCTACCAATGTCTTTATGGCCCGACAAATTTGGGTAAATCCATCCCCGAAATTCTCACGACGATGCCCCGTAATCAATACCATCTTCTTGCCTTGCGATAAACGGGCTACGTCATATCCGTTTTGCAAAAGCTCATTATTCAATGTCCGATCCAACTCGTCGTTATTTTTTATTCTATCCACAACCCAATAAAGAGCATCAATAACCGTATTTCCCGTCACAAATATATGATTCTCATCTACCCCTTCATGTAACAGATTCTCACGACTTAAAAGGGTCGGTGCAAAATGATAGGTAGCGATACGTCCAGTCAATTGACGATTAATCTCTTCGGGCCATGGACTATATATGTTGTGCGTGCGCAAACCAGCCTCAACATGTCCAACTGGTATTTGTTGATAAAATGCCGCTAATGCTGCAGCCATAGATGTAGTTGTATCTCCATGAACCAGTACTACATCAGGCTTTACAACCCGTAATACGTCTCTTAACCCGACCAATACCCGAGCTGTCACATCATACAGATCCTGCCCTTGCTTCATAATATTCAAATCATAGTCGGGCTTAATATCAAAAATCTGTAAAACCTGGTCCAACATCTCCCTATGCTGACCGGTCACACATACAACAGTCCTAAAATCGTTCGGGTATTGCTGAAATTTTTTTACCAAAGGAGCCATCTTAATGGCTTCCGGACGTGTCCCAAATATTAATAATATTGTTTTCATATCTATTTTTATCTTATACCCCCCCTTAAATTATCGTTCTATCAAATCAATCCACTTCGGTAAAATATTCGAAATATCATATTGCTTTACATATTGGAATGCATTTTTCGATAGAATTGCTCTATACACTCCATCCGACATTAAATGCTTCAATTGCTTAATATACTCTTTTTTATCAAAAGCTTTCACCAATTCCCCCGTTTCACCTGATTTTATAATATCATGAGACGCAGAGAAACTATCAAATACTATAGGAACACAGCCAAATTGCATAGCTTCGGTTAAACTCATGGGGAAACCCTCAAAAAGAGAGGCCAAACAAAAAATCGAGGCCTTCTCATAATATGGCCGAGGATCTTGACGCCCTACAAACTCAATATTTAAGACCCTCTTTGCCTTATCCATCAACCGTTCTTTTTCTGGGCCATCTCCCACAATAATCAATTTCCATTGGTCATACTCTCTCACTACCTTTGACCAAATATCTATTAACCAATCTATTTTCTTAGAAGTATGCAATCTACCCACAAATAAAACTATTGGCTCTTTTAAAGGAATACGCTCTATATTCTCATACGTATTAGGATTGGGAATTGTTACAAAATAATTATCCGGTAATTTACACCATCGTTTCAATGGTTCTTTAAATGAATCCGACAAAAGACACAGATACTGCGGATGCTCCTGTATAAATTCATAATGCCTTTTTAATGAACGCCTAATAATTCTTTTTACCCTTCCATATAAAAAGAAACGAGCTATTCTTTTCAGCTTCTCCTTAGTAGAAGGCTCTCTTAAAGTCATCAAATCAGCAAAAAGATGTTTATATTGTCCTAAAGGGTCACTATGTAGGACCGAAATAATTTTAACATTGGGATCCCTGATTTGTGATAAAAAATAGGTTCCTCCATATAATCCATTCTGATTAATAACCACTTTTATATCATTTGCATCCAAAAATTTATTATAAAATTCCATATTTATAGAATTTTCAAGATCGGAAGATGGCAAATCAATAATAGGAACGGGGTATTTATAATCATCAAATAGTCGTTCCCAATTCAGATAAAAGATAGTATATCCTTTCTGTAAAAGGGCCTTGGCTAATACATCTGTAACTCTCTCAACACCACCTTTTTGAGGGTTCAATTCTGTAGGATATGCAAATAATATATTCATAATGTAACTCATCTATAGAGATCTATGGATATTACTATATTCACTTAATAGGACCTTTGATTTTACGTTCTACCCAATGATAAAGTTTCATCATATTATAATCTCTACATAATCTAAAAAATACACCTCTCTCTTTATCAGACATCCAAGAATTTGCTAAATGATGAATAGTATATGGCATTACTCGAAAATGAGTATGAGTATATGTATACATATTGGATAAAACACTATTCGGATAAACAACAATATTGTTCCCAAATTTTTGATATTCATCCTTATATATATAACCATACTGTGCTAAAACACGGCCCAAAACAGTCGGAGATCCTACAATATTTGTAATGCCTTCTGCTGGGACAACAAAATCCGTCTTTTCATAATAATCTAAACAATCTTTTAGTATTGGATTTCCTATACAACTTCCAAATTGAGCTGGATCAGGATTTATTCCAACTAATTCTCCATTTTTATCATAAAACGCTTCCGTTCCACAAAAAAAATTAGCATCCAAAAGTGAATCCAGTTTTTTTTTAACCTCGACATCTGAATCTAAATATATTCCTCCATATTTATACAATGCATAAAATCGAATATAATCAGAAACAAAAGCCCATTTTCTCTGTTTAAAGGCCTCCCTTACATAAGGGATACAGTCAAAATCAAAGCTATTCGAATCCCAACATATCACTTTATATTCAGGCAAAATCTTATGCCAACTTTTGATGCATTTTTGTATAAAGATTGGTTTCTCTTCCCCCGAGAACCAACAATAATGAATAATTTTTGGAATCATTTTAGAACTATTTATGGTGATTATTATATTGTCTATAATTTTATATCATGTTAATAAAATCAGCCCCAAGAAATATCTTTTTTATTACTGAAAGATTATCTGCCAATACTATATTTGAATTTGTTATTTTTTTGAAACAACAGTATTTGCCCCAACAACGACTCCATCAGACAAATTTGTACCTTTCAAAATAGTCGAATACATCCTATCCAACATGTCTTCCTATCCATTTCCTTTTCAATATTTAGTCGTGTCCCTTGCATATTAAATTCCATGAGCATCACTATCATCGTTATATTCCAAGGAAATATAGCTCTATCTCCTCTCCTATAGAAATATGTTTTCTGATAAAAAGTAAAATATTTCCGATAATCCAAAGATTCTTCGTAACAAACTTGGCATCTTCACCTATCGAAATCCAATGGTTACTTTATCTTCAAATATAGATAAAGATGCATTTATCAAAAGATGTATCATAAAAATTGGTTGTATTAAATCCTATTTTAAACATTTCCACCCATGAACATTCACATGAGCATTCTTACCTATATATTTACTTTTACACTATTATGAATAAATACAGGACTTCTCAAAGCAGTCTTTATATCAAATAGGCGAATATTATAATACAAACTTCGAGGTGTATGGGATAATATACGTCTGTTCAGTACAAAAAAATTTATAAATCTCACCACTTTGATTTCTTATTACTCTTTAACCGTGCAATACGGTTCTTCCCTACAATAAAGATTATCACTTTCTTTATTACGAAAATGATTTCTTGCAATTTCGTTTGTTTCACTTGATATCCCCAACTATTTGCACATAAATGACAAGAATACCTTATATTATCATATTCTCCATATCTTTTATATGCTTTCTCTGTAGAATCTATTAATAATATTGGATTCTTATATACAGCCGAGAAAACATCTGGTGGATATAAATACACTTCATTTTTTAATATTTGGAATATAGGAATTGATGTAAATCCATAATCCAAAGAAATTTGTGCAATAATATTAGGCATTACCATTTTCATATACTCCTTAGGAGATGGAATAAATCTCTTTCCATCATAATACGACAATATATCACCTATCCACTTATGGCCTTTTACTGCACCCATAATAGCTGCATCAATACCAATACCTTTTACCGTCTTCTTATTTATTGTAGAGCTATATAATCCAGGCCAAAACTCTATACCACTAAACGCATTATGAACTAAAAAAGGTTCTAATGAACGATATACATATACATCCATATCCATATATATCCCCCCATAATGATATAGGATATATGCTCTAAGGAAATCAGTTGCAAAAGCCCATTTTTTTGCATTTATCGCATCTTGAAGAAAGAGAGAATCTATGCTTCTAACATCTTTCATTCCCCATTCCTTTACGTCAAAATCAGGCATCGTTGACTTCCAAGAAGCAATACAATCTTGAATCATTTGCGGCTTTTCTTCTCCACTAAGCCAAACACAATGAATAACCTTTGGAATCATTTTATTACATTTTGAAATTTCTATTTTCCTTCTTTCATATATTTTTCTTTTCTAAAACAATAACATATTACAAGACTAATTTTTCCATCTCTTTTCTCTTATTTAGTCACTCTGACTTACATATAAATGACAAACAGTTTATATTTTCATATCTTTTATATGCATTATATATCAAATCTATTAATAATAAAAAGTGTCTTATATTAATATACTTTATACTATATAATTTTTAGGCAGTAAACTAAATTTATCTTTATTTTCAAAATCAAATACAAAAAAATAGTCCTAAACCTATGGCAATTTTATATTTTATGACTATTTCCACTCAACCCAATAGACATCATTCTCTCCTGAACTTCACAAATATATTTT
Organism: Barnesiella sp. An55; assembly: GCF_002161555.1. GTDB lineage: Bacteria > Bacteroidota > Bacteroidia > Bacteroidales > Barnesiellaceae > Barnesiella > Barnesiella merdipullorum. Next base: position 14,715 of record NZ_NFHZ01000013.1, read on the forward strand.
CCAATATTTTATATAAATATAAGATCCCGCGTTTCTTACAAAAATGATAAATCTTTCCTCTTTGTTCATCTGGTACCCATGAATTCATATTCCAATGCCTTGCATATATATCTTCATAATTTAGAGCATTACAATTTGCAAAATATTTAGAGGAAAAAATTACAATATTATTTTTTAGAAATTGAGTCTCATCAACCGCCTCATAGCCATAATCCTTTAATATCGGGGATATTATATCTGGCATCACCTTTGTATTAATAGATCCATCCTCATTGAGGAATCGTAGTTGATTATAACAATCTAAACAACATTTTACATATGCATTTCCTTTTTCAGCACCCATTATTGCAGCCTCTATAGCAAACCAATCTCTATTAGGGGTTCTTATATCTGTTCCTGAAAAAAAAGAATAATTCAAAAACTCATCAAAACTTTTAAACACCTCAACATCACTATCCAAATAAATTCCCCCTTCTGTATATAAAGCATATAAACGGACATAGTCAGCAACAAAAGCCCATTTCTTTCTTTCATACGCTTGTTTAACATAGGGAATTTTATCAAAATCAACACTATTAGCATCCCAACATTTAATCTCATAATCAGGAAGGACTTTCTTCCAACTACGAATACATCTATGAATTAATCGAGATTTTATTTCTCCACTAAACCAACAATAATGAATAACTTTAGGAATCATACTATTATTATTTTATTATTCGCCTTACAAAATCTCGCATCCCTTGCGTAAATAAAAGTAAAAAAGTTAACTCTACTATAATTATAGAGAATGTTGTCACAACAGCATATACAATCCAGGACAACCAATTTTTATATGGTAGAGTTAAAGGAATTAAACTTACCAAATAGTAAGTCAATACACCCGATAATGAAATTAATAATATATACTTACTCCATCCAATCCAATACTTTACTACTGGCATTTTAAACCCTTTTGTAAACAAAAAATAAGGTTTCCAGCACCCTATAACTAAAGTCAAACTAACTGTTGCTCCTAAAAGAACTCCTTTCAAGCCCAAGAAATGGCCTCCAATAATAGCAACAATAATATATATAGACGATTCTACAATAGGAGACCAAGTATCGTAAAATAGTCCATGACCATATATAAATTGATCAGTAGCCCCACGGGTTAAATTAAGAAAAAAGTTAATTAAAATAATAATCAATACCATCCGAGGTAATACATACTCAAATCCAAGCCATAGAGATATAAAAGGCTCTATAAGCATAAAAATTGAGAACATGACAGCCCCCGACACAAAAAATCGAATTGCTAACAACTCCCAAAACACTCTATACTCCTTATCTCTGTTCCCTTCTGCTATCAAACTTCCAACACCTGCACCTGTACTGTCCAAGAAATTAGAGATAAATGAATTAATTTTATCAACAATGATTGTATAATTCCCATAATAAGCAACAGTTTGCAATGAAACAAAGGCATAAATCAAAAAAGGAGTCGTTTGCCATTGGATAAATCCGCCCATTTTATGCACAAACAGCTGTTTGGTATATTTCATTACTTCAGGATATTTTTTGAAGAGTTGCTTGCCCAAGCGAACTTCACTGCGAAGCCAAGGATAGACTTGTTTAATCTTCCAATTAAGTATAATAGAGTAGATAATACCAAATATCAACTCTATAGAGGCCCACAGATAGTAGCTACCTGTATAGTAGGCACTTGCTATTTGGATAAGAACTTTTACAATATTCGCAGTTTGAAAATAAGCGGTGACTACGTAGTTCTTTTGATCGGCTCCTAAAAGAGTTTGTTTGTAGTTGGCAAAATAGCCGATTAACGATGAAGCTAAAAATGCAAAATAGGCAAAAAAGATAATACCTATCTCGAATTGGGTATTGGGAAATATCAAGGGGAGAAAACATGCCAATACAAGACCAGCACCCAAGATGATAAATCCTATCCAGCGATAGAGATACCCAAAGACCGAAATGATTTCGTTGATTTTCCCTTCATCATGATCGAACAGAGGTTTGTACAATACATACCCGATAGCACTGCCGATACCCAACTCGGCCAAGTTTAAGAAGCCAAGAAGGTTCTGCAGCGTTACTGTGAGTCCTACAAAATCGGCTCCCAAGGTATCGAGAAATATTTTCCGCGAAAAGAACGAAAGGACAAGAGTCAAAAAGTAGAATATGAGATTAACCCTCGCATTCAACAGTGACTTTTTGACTCGCGACTCTTGTTGAGGCATTCCTACGAGATTTTTAGATAAAACTATTAATCAATATATTCTTCTCACTATTTTAGCAGGTACTCCTGCTAAAATAGAATTAGGAGGAAAACTATGAGTAACCACAGAATTTGCTCCTATAATACACCCCTTCCCAATTGTCACATTAGGCATAATCGAAACATTCTGCCCAATCCATACATTCTCCTCTATAACAACAGGGCCTTTAGAGTATAAATCTCTATTAGCCGGTGGAATTTCTATTTCAAGGGAAATTCCAGAGCCATGAAAATGATCTGTAATAAAAACATTACTACCAAATAAACAACCACTTTTTATTTCAATCTGTTGACAAGCATTTATTTGACAATTATATCCCAAACTAACATTATCATGTATCCTAATCCGAATATAAGGTTGTTTGTCAACACAAATTGCTTCCATCCTAAGTCCAGGATGAGCATAAAAGTTATTCCCAATTGAAATATATTGAGGTCCATTTATGAATTTTATAGGTGGTGTTATTCTAAAACGTGTACCCACTTCTAAAAATTTTGCTCCATAAAACCCACTATACAATAATTGCCTCACTTTTTTCACTCCACTATATATTTTTATAAAAATTGGACATGAAAAAACTGAACCTACCTTATAAAAAATACTAGAAATCATACTATCCTCTAAACATACGGACTATCTTGTGAGCCCATTTATAGATGACGTTACGTTTTTTTCTTCGACCATGATCGGCACCGTAGCCATAACCATAGCCATACCCGTAACCGTAACCATAACCATAGCCGTAACCATATTTCTTACTCTCCATTTCGATACCGTTGAGGACGACCGTGAGATGCTTGAATTTGTTATCCTGATAGAGTTTTTCCAACTCGGGTAGATAGCGACGATCCAAGACTTCGGTGCGAATGACATATATCGTGAGGTCGGCTACGCGACCGATAATACCGGCATCGGCAACAACCATGGCGGGTACGCAGTCGAGGATGATATAGTCGTATTTCTTCTTTAACTCCTCGATCAAGGCCGGGAAGCGGTCGCTCATCAACAATTCCGAAGGGTTGGGTGGCATAATGCCGGCCGAAATCATATCGAATCTATCGTGTACATGGCTGGGCTGAATGAGTTCGGACACACTTTCATTTTTTCCCGACAACCAGGTGGAAACACCATTCTTGGTGGTCAAGTCGAGTGTTTTACTCAGAGTCCGTTTTCTCAAGTCCATATCGAGCAGAACGACTTTCTTATTGGCCATGGCCAGTGTCACGGCAAAGTTGCGCGATACGAAACTTTTACCCTCACCAGGAATAGTCGAAGTAAACATGATGACTTGTGCCTTTGGTGCCACGAAATCCATATTGGAACGTAACAATCGGAACGACTCGGCCACACTGCTGGTCTTGTTCTCGGCCACGACAATAGCCTGTTCGTCGGTTTTTCCTTTCATGGCTGGTATTTCGCCCAAGATAGGCATAGACGTGTAATCTTCCACATCTTTGCGGCCTCTTACGCTGGTATTCCACATCAGGCGCAATAGCTGAATAGCCAAGGGGATAATGAGGCCTATGATGAGAGCTCCCATCAGAAACATTCTGCGAGCCGGAGCCACGGGAGCTGAAGAGCCGAACGGGGCTTCTATCACCCGGATATTGGCTTCGGTAATGGCCAACTGCATAGCATTTTCCTCACGCTTGTTTAACAGGAATGTATAAAGGGCCTCCTTGATATTTTGTTGACGAATAATACCCAATGCCTGCTTTTCTTGTTGTGGTACCGTTTCGATATAATCTAATGTTTGGGCTTCGACCTTGCGAGCTTTTTCCAGTTTCAATTTCAAGGTTGAGATATAGTTACTCAACGAAGAGGCCAAATTGACTCTGACGGATGCCAGATTGTTATCGAGATCGCGCACCAGGGGATTATTTTCACCCGAGTTTGCAGCGAGTCGTTCGCGTTGTAACAACATCTCATTATATGACTCTATCTGTTTTTGTAAACCTGCATCGCCTACCCCCGAGACGTTAGGAATAAGTTGCTTGTCTCCTTTTTCATTGGCAAAAGCTCGTTGAACGGCCTGTGCAATGGCATACTCGGTCTCGAGTTGAACCAGTTCGTCGCGCATCTTGCTGTTCTCACTCATGAACTGCGAAGCAGCGGCATCGATACTGACAATACGATTTTGCTGTTTGAAATTGGTCAATTCGTTCTCTACATCGCCCAACTCCCGACTGATAATCTCTACCCGTTCGTTAATGAACTGGGCCGTACTGGTGGCAATACGGTTTTTATCCTCGATAATTGTTTCACGATAGACATCGATCAAAGTATTCAATATGGCTTCGGCTCGAGAAGTATTGGAGTCGATACAATTGATTTGAACCAATGTGGTACGCTCACCAGCTAATGCAGCCGATATAAGAGAATGATAAATATTCGCCGCCGTGTTCAAATCCATACGAGATACCTCGATTAGGAGAGTATAATAATTGGGTAAGAACTCAGGAACAGCTGTCACGACCATACGACCGGCATTCGTAACGAGGGTATCGCCAAATGCGATTTCCTGCTCGCTCTCGCTCTTCTTTCCACCTCCGATACTCAACTGTTTCAACAAGAAGCGATTCTCATCGACTGGCTTTATCTTCATCGAAACCGGAGCTGTATAGTCGTCGAGGAAATCGACCCGAATGGGAGACTCGGCATACAACTGCTTGTTGTGTAAAAAGTCCTTTACCTGGTAGGTTACATCCAAGTGCAAGCGCTCTACCACCTCACGCATCAGTTGACGCGATTGCAAAATGTAGATTTCGTTGTCCACACCGCTACCCGATATACCGCCATTCAATTCCATAATAGCCGACATATCGTTGTTTGACTTGTTCTCGGCCTTGACCAGCATCACAGCGCTACGCTTATACAACGGTGTCTGCTTGGCCAAATAGAGCCAGGCTACCAGCACACAAACGGCAACCGACAATACGATCCAATACCAATTGTCGAAGATCAACTCGACGATATCCCGCAGGGTTATTCCACCTTCGTTCTTTTTCTCGTTTTTAGTTTCCTGAATGAGCTCCATATAGAGAGATATTACTTATCTTTTAATACAATAATCATTGACACAATCGACAATACCGATGCGATAACCGACAAGATACTGCTACTTGCCGAGATAAACGACATCGTTGCGCTGCCTTTCACCCCTATCGACTTGTTGGGCTGTACATAGATTACATCGTTCTGCTTCAAATAGTAACAGGGCGAAGTCAATACCTTTTCGCTCGATGTCAAATCGACCACATAGCTGACCCGCTGATCGCCATCTTCTCGAATGACCAGCACATTGTCGCGCTTACCCGAAGGTGTCAGGTCTCCAGCCATCGACAAGGCTTCGAGAATCGTTACCCGGTCACCCGATATGGTCTGAACACCCGGGCTGTTTACCTCACCCATAATCGATACTTTAAAGGCCTTCAGTTGTACCGTCACTACAGGGTCTTTAAGATACTGATCTGCGATAAGCCTGGCCTTTATGTTATCGGCCAGTTCACCACGAGTCAATCCGGCCGCCTGCATCTTACCCAGGATAGGAACATCTATCTGTCCCTGCTTATCTACCCGAAGACCTATGGCCTCTTGTATAGAAGAAGAGCCCGAACTTCCAAGTGTCTCACTGTTGGCGAACAGTTCCAGCAATTCACCGTCTTTACTGCTCACGGTTATGAGCAACTGATCGTCGGGGACAATCTTCAACTCATAATTCTGTGCAATGGTTTGAGGATTCTCGGCCAACTCATCGGCTCCTTGCAAATAAATCATTTTTTTAGACGGAACACACGATACCAGTCCTACAAGTATCATGCACATTAAGACTCTCGAAATATATTTCATCTGTAAAAAGATAACTGTTAACACTTTAATTTTTGGCTCCGGCAGTTGAATTCATCCTCTTTATCCGTCGTGACAGATACAACTGCATCACGGTCCAAATAAAGATATCCAGGAACAACAAGAAGTTGATATTCACATGAGTAAGCAGCAACAGGTTCATGGCTGCAAATCCCGAAGAGATCAACAGGATGGTAATCATGGCTGCCCGATGAGTAAAGCCTAATGCCAGGAACTTATGGTGAATATGATTCTTGTCGGGACTGAAGATATTTTTATGGAAACGGGCCCGATGCAAAATGACCCTCACCACATCAAATACCGGTGTAATCAATACCGAGAAAGCTATTACAATTGCATCGGGAACGCGGTGCAATACCGTAGCATCGGTCATACTGAAGCGAATGGCCAAGATGCTCAACACAAAGCCAATCGTCAACGATCCGGTATCGCCCATGAAGATTTTCCGGCCTCGCTCGGGATTACCAAAAACGTTGTAATAGAAAAACGGAATCAGTGTCCCCAAAGTCACAATGGCCAGCGAGGCATACAACCATTCCCGTTGGTAAGCAAACAACACCGTAAAGAAGAGTAACGCAATGCCACTCAACCCCGAGGCCAGTCCATCAATACCATCGATCAGGTTTATAGCGTTGGTAATAAATACGATCACAAAGACCGAGAACGGTATTCCCACAGCGGCTGGCAACTCATAAATTCCAAAGATACCGTACAAGTTGTTGATCCACAATCCCGATGCCACTAATAGTATAGCACAGAATATTTGCACCAAAAACTTTTGATAATAGCGTACGCCTATCAAATCGTCGGTAATACCTGTCAAATAGAGCAACAGCAAACTGCTCAACCCAAAAGAGAGTACAGCCGTATCACTTCCACATATGATCGAGGGAAACACTTCTGGACCGTAAATACGATTTAACCCTATCATCAACGACAAAGTAAACATTACGGCCGGGAAAAACGAAACGCCACCCAAACGAGGTATCACCCCATGGTGAACCTTACGCTCGTCCGGGATATCGAACAAGTGCTTCTTAAACGAAATCAATAAAATTCTTGGAATAATGAATATAGAAAATCCCAAACTAATAAAAAACGCCAATAACAAAATCGAAATATAACCCATAAATATTAGATTTAATTTCTCATTTTACATATATATTCAACACATTGACCCAAATTCTATACCAAAACATTTTGGGAACCCCTTATAAATTCCCATTATATAACCTAAAACCTTTTCATATCCAAAAGCATGCGATTAATCACCTTCATACAAAAGCAAAGCTTAAATCAAACATACCTTACAGATATTTACACTCCTTGGGGACACCGAAAATAATGATCCCCAGTCTTCAAACTTACTCAACATCAACCAAATTTCCCTCTCCCTATCGCAGCAGAGAGGCGTAAACTTTGGTATCAAAATGCCACCCTTCCTATACACGTATTCGTAAATTTTTACTTAACGATCAGTCTTTACAAAGGGGCTTCCCTTACCAAAAACAGAGTTGTGAGCGAATAATTAAAGTTTTCAATTCTACTCATTTATATGGATTTTATTAACTCCATATACCCTATTTTCAACTTTTGCAAAGGTAAATACAATTCTAATAACCGCCATAAAAATTCCATAAAAATATTGTTACATCTGCAAAAGCAAATAACCATTTAGATATCAATATTTTACAATATATTTACACAGAAAATCAATTAAAAGTTTCGATACTTATATATTTATAACCAATTTTGAATATTATTAATAAATCGGATAGAAAAAGATGAAACCCGGCTTAGTAAAACTTGGAAAACTTCGTTTTCCGTTTGCCTCTGCACTCACCTTTCACTATCTTTGTAGAAGATAGGATGCGGTTCGGCATAGACAAATCTTGAAAACTGTGGTTTCGATTTACCTATGCGCTCACCTTTCGCTATCTTTGAATTGACATTTCACAATAAAACAATCATTATGAAGAAAATTATAAATCCCTGGACCAGACTCGAAAAGGATGGCTACAACTGTTTTGGCTGTGCCCCCAACAACCCTTGGGGCCTGAAGATGGAGTTTTACGAAGATGGCGATGACATTGTATCATACTGGAATCCTTCAGACAACTACCAAGGCTGGTTACACACCTTGCATGGTGGCATACAATCGGTACTCATCGACGAAATTGCCGGATGGCTCGTGGCCCGCAAACTGCAAACCTCGGGTATGACTACCAGCTTGGAGGTCAAGTTCAAGAGACCTATTACAACCGGCCCGGACATCACGCTGGAGGTTCGGGCTCATCTGGTCGAGATGAAGCGGAATTTTGCTTTTATCGCAGCACAAATCAGTTGCGACAATCAAGTGTGTACTCAAGGCGAACTCACCTACTACTGTTTTTCCAAGGAAAAAGCCCAGGCTGACTTTCATTTCACCAGCTGCCCCACGGTCGATGAGGTGGAGTGACACCCTAAAAACGACACGCCACTGGGTGAAATCTTCATCCAGTGGCGCGCTGTATAGCTAGCTCATCAAGAGAGCCTCTCTTACAACTAATATATAAGATATCCCGTATATACGATATATGCAAGAATCATCACAATACCTTCGGCTCGGGTTATCATGCGCACTTTATGATATTTGCCCACAAAAAACATCAGGACTGAGGCTCCCAGCAGATAGAACAGATCGAAGTTGGTGATTCCGCCCAAAGGCAGAGGCGAGATGGATGCACTGGCGCCCAATACGAAAAAGACATTGAAGAGGTTTGAACCTATCACATTGCCCACCGCGATTTCGGGATTTTTCTTCAAGGCTGCTACCACCGAAGTAGCCAACTCGGGCAACGAGGTACCCATGGCTACCAGTGTCAAACCGATAATCGACTCGCTCACCCCCAGCGAACGGGCAATCTCGCTCGACCCATCGACAAACAGCCGGCCACCAAAAATCAGAGCCGCAAGGCCACCCACAATGTAGAGGATACAACGCCACACCGGCAACGATTTGATCTCGGCCGGCTCCTCCTCGCTATGGTTATGAGCAATGGCAAACGTATAACCAAGAAATATCAAGAAAAAGCAGAGCATGAGCAAACCATCGGCCCGATTGATTACATTCTCGGTACCGGTACCCAGGAACAGGTCGTTGGCACAAATAAGCACGACTACCGACGAAAGTATTGCCAATGGTATCTCTTTCGTAAGCGTGCCTCGCGTAATTCGTATTGGAGCCACCACAGCTGTTACGCCCACAATCATAAGTATGTTGAAGATATTGCTTCCCACCACATTACCTATGGCCAACTCGGCACTACCGTTAATGGCCGAGACGACGCTCACGGTCAACTCTGGTGCCGATGTCCCGAAAGCCACGATCGTGAGACCAATCACCAACGACGATATATTGAAACGCTTGGCCAACGCGGCAGCCCCGTCCGTCAAGAAATTGGCTCCCGATAGAATCAGGACCAACCCCACAATCAGAAGTATTACATCTATTATCATAGCTATTTTTTTTATGCGGGAACAAAGATAATGAAAGGTGAGCGCCGAAGGAAACCGAAAACACAGTTTTTGAGGTTTGTCGATGCCGAACCGCAATCCTATCGCCTGTAAAAAAGAAGAATAAAATCGGATATTTTTTCTTTCTTCGAGAAAGAAAAGGGAAAACACAGACAGAAAAACAAAATTACCCGGTTCGCTCTCGTGAACTACCCCACTATTGTTCCGGTTACTCCAGGAAATAAAAAAGGCCGGGACCTCTCGCAGAGAGAGAACCCCGGTCTTCGTCCATCTAACCAAACTTATCTTAGTTATCTTATGAAAAGCAGTTCGCGATATTTGGGCAGTGTCCACATCTGATCATCGACAATCAGTTCGAGTTTATCGATATGGTAGCGAATTTGCTCCAACATGGGAGCAATCGTGTCGTGATAGGCCACAGCCTTCTCCCGCTCGTCGGCAATCTTGTTGGCCACCTTGCGGGCATCGATCATCGAATCGACATGCTCTTTGATATAGCTGGTATGCTCGGCAATCTTGCGGATAATGGCCAGATTCTCGGCCGAGAGTTGACGAGTCTCCTCCTCCGAGAAGAGGCCGCGCATCTTGTACACGTTGTCGATCAACTTGGTTTGGTAATCGGTAGCCACCGGCACAATGTGGTTCATCACCAGGTCGCCCAGTACACGAGCCTCGATCTGAATCTTCTTCGTGTAGGTCTCCCACTTCACTTCGTTACGAGCCTCCAGCTCCTTGCGAGTCATCACGCCGGTCGATTCGAACATCTTGATACTCGAAGGCGACAGATAGTTGTCGAAGATTACCGGTACACTCGTCTCGCAATCGAGTCCCCTGCGCTCGGCCTCGGCCTTCCACTCGTCACTGTAACCGTTACCGTCGAAACGAATAGGCTTGCTCAGTTTGATGTATTTACGCAACACTTGAATGATAGCCGGAATCTTCTTCTCACCTTTCTCGATAAGCTCGTCCACCTCTTTCTTGAAGATAACGAGCTGTTCGGCTACGGCTGCATTCAGGGCAATCATGCCACTAGCACAGTTGGCCTCGGAACCTACGGCACGGAATTCAAAGCGGTTACCGGTGAAGGCAAAGGGCGACGTACGGTTACGGTCGGTGTTATCGATGAGCAACTCGGGGATTTGCGGGATATCGAGTTTCATGCCGTGTTTGCCCGAAAGTACCACCAGTTCATCGGCCGAACTTTCCTCCATATGGTCGAGAACCCGGCTCAACTGTGTGCCCAGGAACGACGAAATAATGGCGGGAGGTGCCTCGTTTGCGCCCAGACGGTGGGCATTGGTAGCACTCATGATCGAGGCTTTGAGCAAACCGTTGTGACGATACACGGCCATCAGCGTATTCACCACGAAGGTGATAAAGCGCAGGTTCTCTTCCGAGGTCTTTCCCGGCGACATCAGCAAAATACCCGTGTCGGTACCCAGCGACCAGTTGTTGTGTTTGCCCGAGCCATTGACTCCCTTGAATGGTTTCTCGTGCAGGAGCACTCTGAATCCATGCGTACGAGCCACCTTGCGCATGAGCGACATGATGAGCATATTGTGATCGACGGCCAGGTTGCACTCCTCGAAGATAGGAGCCAACTCAAACTGGTTGGGGGCTACCTCGTTGTGGCGGGTCTTAACCGGGATACCCAGCTCGAGAGCCTGTATCTCCAGGTCTTTCATAAAGGCTGCAACCCGGGTGGGAATGGCGCCGAAGTAGTGATCCTCGAGCTGTTGGTTTTTCGAAGCCTCGTGTCCCATGAGCGTACGACCGGTCAGGAGCAAATCGGGACGAGCGGCATACAAGCCCTCATCGACCAGGAAGTATTCCTGCTCCCAACCCAGGTAGGCCACCACCTTCTTGACTTCGGGGTTGAAATAGTGACACACATCGACAGCCGCTTTATCGACAGCCCGCAAAGCCTTGAGCAGCGGAGCCTTATAGTCGAGCGACTCGCCCGTGTAGGCAATGAATACGGTGGGAATACACAGGGTATCGTCCACCACAAAGACGGGCGACGAAGGATCCCAGGCACTGTAACCGCGAGCCTCGAATGTGTTGCGGATACCACCATTGGGGAACGACGAGGCATCGGGTTCCTGCTGTACAAGCAGCTTGCCCGAGAACTCTTCCATCATACCCCCCTTACCGTCGTGCTCGACAAAAGCATCGTGTTTCTCGGCCGTGCCTTCGGTCAACGGCTGGAACCAGTGTGTGTAATGGGTTGCTCCCAATTCCATCGCCCACTTCTTCATGCCTCGTGCTACCTCGTCGGCCATAGTGCGATCGAGCGTGGCTCCGTGGTCCATCACATCGACCAGTCGATTATAGACCGATGTGGGCAGATACTTGAACATCTTCTCCCGGTTGAACACATACTTGGCGAAATATTCGCTCGGGCGTTCCGAAGGCACTGCTACCTCCACCGGTTTGGCCTGAAAGGCCTTTTCTACTACTCTGAATCTCAACGTTGACATACGATCTTAAAAATTTTAAGTTGGTTTATCAATATAGTGTTGTTTACTGTTCTCTTCTTTTATCTCATTGGGCCGAGGACTCATAGGCATCCTCGTGCACCCCGGCTACAGCCCGGCCACTCGGCTCGTTCATGTGGGCAAACGAGGCATCCCAGGCCAGCGCCTCGGCGGTCGAACAAGCCACGCTGGGCACACTGGGCACACTGCGGGCGGCACTCTCGCTGGGGAAATACTCCTCGAATATCGAGCGATAGTAATACTCCTCTTTATTCTGCGGCGGGTTAATGGGGAATCGCTCGGCAGCATGCAGCATCTGCTCGTCGCTCACCGCCTGGGCGGTAACAGACTTCAGCGTGTCGATCCAGCTATACCCTACCCCGTCGCTGAACTGTTCTTTCTGCCGCCAGGCCACACTGGCCGGCAACATATCGGCAAAAGCCTCGCGCACGATGCGCTTCTCGATTGTCTTGCCCGGGCACATCTTGGCTTGCGGGTTGAGCCGCATGGCCACGTCGAGGAACTCCTTGTCGAGAAACGGTACACGCCCCTCTACGCCCCAGGCCGAGAGGGCTTTGTTGGCCCGCAGACAGTCATAGAGATAGAGTTTCGACAACTTGCGCACGGTCTCTTCGTGGAATGCCCGCGCATCGGGTGCCTTGTGAAAGTAGAGGTAACCGCCGAATACCTCGTCGGCCCCCTCGCCGCTCAATACCATCTTGATACCCATGCTCTTGATAACCCGAGCCAGGAGATACATGGGTGTGGAGGCACGCACGGTGGTCACATCGTAGGTCTCGATATAATAGATAACATCGCGCACGGCATCGAGTCCCTCCTGTATAGTGTAGTTTATCTCGTGGTGCACGGTGCCTATGTAGTCGGCCACCTCGCGGGCCTTGGCCAAATCGGGAGCGCCACGCAACCCGATGGCAAAGGAGTGAAGCTGCGGCCACCAGGCCTCTTTCTGCCCGTCGGTCTCGACACGACGGGAGGCATATTTCTTGGCTATGGCCGAGATAACCGAACTGTCGAGCCCACCCGAGAGCAGCACCCCGTAGGGCACATCGCTCATCAGTTGCCGACGCACGGCCTGTTCCAGTGCCTCGCGCAAGGCCGGCACCGAAGCAGGATTGTCCTTAACGGCATCGTACTGCATCCAGTCGCGGCGGTACCAACGAATCATCTTGCCCTCGCGGCTCGAATAGTAATGGCCGGGCAAGAAGGGCTCGTAGCGTTCGCAAAATCCCTCGAGTGCCTTCAGCTCACTGGCACAATAGAGGGTACCGTCGCTATCGTAACCGATATAGAGCGGTATGACACCTATGGGGTCGCGGGCGATGAGAAACTCGTCGCGCTCCTCGTCATAGAGAGCAAAGGCAAAAATGCCGTTCAGCTCCTCCAAAAAATCGATACCCTTGTCGCGGTAGAGAGCCAATATCACCTCGCAGTCGCTGCCAGTCTGGAACTCATACCGCCCCTCATAACGGTGGCGTATATCGCGATGGTTGTAAATCTCGCCATTCACGGCCAGCACCTGTTTGCGGTCGGGCGAATAGAGAGGTTGTCCACCGCTTTGGGGATCGACAATCGAGAGCCGCTCGTGAGCCAAAATGGCCGAACCGCCACAATAGATGCCGCTCCAGTCGGGCCCCCGGTGGCGGATTTTCTTGGCCATGGCCAAGGCTTTCTTACGCCATTCGGGCGACTGACTCTTGATATTGAATATGGCTGCTATTCCACACATGACAAAGGTTTATTTTTTATCTTGTTTCTACACCTGTTTCTATCGCTTGCCGGTAGTGCAATACCGGTCGATCTCCTGCGCGGCCCGATGGCCCGAGGCGATACACCTCACTACCAGACTGGCTCCGGTTGCCGCATCGCCGGCCACAAATACATTTTCGGGGAGGGCAGGCAACTGCGGTTTGAGGAATCCCATCGCCAGCAGCACCAAATCGGCTTTCAGAATCTCTTTCTTTCCCGTAGGCCGCATTTGCGGACGACCACCGTCGGGAGCCGGCACCCAATCGACCTCCTCGACCTCGACACCGCACACCCGTCCATTCTCACCGATAAAGCGGGTGGACGAGAGGCTCCAGCGACGCACACATCCCTCTTCGTGGCTGCTGCTGGTCTTCAGCACGACAGGCCACTGCGGCCACGGTGTCGCCGGGTTGTAGCCTACGGGAGGCTTGGGCATGATCTCGATTTGAGTCACACTGGCCGCCCCCTGCCGGTTGCTCGTGCCTATGCAGTCGCTGCCCGTGTCGCCACCTCCAATCACCAGCACATGTTTGCCACGCGCCGTGATGCGCTCCTCGTCGGTGAAAGTCTGCCCGGCCAGCACCCGGTTTTGCTGGGCCAGCATCTCCATGGCAAAGTGTATGCCGACCAAGTCACGGCCCGGAATATTGAGGTCGCGGGCCTGAGGAGTACCCGTGCAGAGGCAGTAGGCATCGAACCCTTCGGGCAGATGGTCGAGGTCGATGGCATGATTTACTTCAAAGACGATACCTTCGGCCTCCATCACCCGCACCCGCCGGTCGATGATGGGTTTGTGCAGTTTGAAGTTGGGAATACCGAATCGTAACAGTCCGCCCACATACTCCAGTTTTTCAAACACCGTAACGGCATATCCCATCCGGTTGAGCCGATTGGCGACCGACAGTCCGGCCGGGCCCGACCCGATAACCGCCACGCGCTTGCCGTTGCGCTTGTATTGACGAGGTTTCACAAGTCCCTCGCGGAAGGCGGCCTCGATAATGGCAGCCTCGTTTTCGCGAATCGTTACCGGGGCCTCCATGCTCAGGTTGAGCACGCAGCTCTTCTCGCACAAGGCCGGACAGATGCGCCCCGTAAACTCGGGGAAGTCGTTGGTCTGCGTGAGCAATTCATAGGCCTCGGCCCAACGTCCTCGATAGAGGGCGTCTTGAAACTCGGGAGGCCGGTTGCCCAGCGGGCAGGCCCAGTGGCAGAAAGGCACCCCACAATCCATGCAACGCGAGGCTTGCAGCTTGCGCTCGCTGGTATTGAGGGTCTGCTCCACCTCGCCGTAGTCTGAGATGCGGTCGTGTATGGGGCGGTATCCGGCCTCCTGCCGGGGTATGGTTAAGAATGCTTTCGGGTTTCCCATAATGCTATATAGAATCTCTTTTTATACTTTTCGATTTCACGTAACGGTTAATAATCTCTCTGAACTTCGGCAATCTTCTCCTGGAGCTTGCGCATCTGCTTCTCGGCCAGTACCTTCTTGTACTCGATGGGGGTTACCTGGATAAACTCATCGACATAGTGGTTCCAGTTGTCGAGCATCGTGCGGGCCAGCGACGAACTGGTATAGAAGTAGTGCTGGCGAATGAGTTCATGCAACTCTTTGCGTGCCGTTGCATCTTCCAGAAGCGAGAGCTCGACCATATCCATGTTGCAGAAGTAGTCGAACTTGCGGTTCTTGTCCCACACATAAGCTACTCCACCGCTCATACCGGCAGCAAAGTTGCGGCCCGTCTCGCCCAGTACGACAACCCGTCCGCCGGTCATGTATTCGCAGCAGTGGTCGCCCACACCCTCGACTACGGCAATGGCTCCCGAGTTGCGCACGGCAAAGCGCTCGCCCACCCGACCGTTGATATAAACCTCGCCCGAGGTGGCTCCGTAGAGCAGCGTGTTGCCGGCTATCGTGTTATCTTCGGCCGCAAAGGTGCTGCGCACGGGCGGATGTATGGCAATGCGTCCGCCACTCAACCCCTTGCCCACGTAGTCGTTGGCCTCGCCCTCGAGACGGAAGTTGATACCCCGTGTGAGGAAAGCGCCGAAACTCTGGCCGGCCGAGCCTCTGAATTTGACTTGAATCGTATCGTCGGGCAACCCCGCTTCGCCATATCGGGCAGCAATAGCTCCCGAGAGCATGGCTCCTATCGAACGATCGGTATTGCCTATGGTATATTCGAGTGAAACCTCGCGACGGTTCTCGATGGCTTCGCGAGCGGCCGCTATCATGGTGACGTCGAGCACACCCTCGATATCGTGCTGCTGCGGCATGACCCGATGCAGCGCCGTGCCGTTATCGACCCGATGCAGAATACGGTCGAAGTCGAGCAACGAAGCCTTGGTTCCCGGCTCGGCAGGAGCAATCTCAATCAAATCGGTGCGGCCCACGATATCGTCCAGCCGCGTGAAACCCATCTCGGCCAGATATTCGCGCACCTCCTGAGCCAGGAAGCGGAAGTAGTTCACCACATATTCGTAACGACCTCTGAAACGCTCGCGCAACTTGGGGTCTTGCGTGGCTACGCCCACCGGACAGGTGTTGGTGTGACACTTGCGCATCATCACACACCCCAGCACAATGAGGGCGGCCGTGCCAAAGGCAAACTCCTCGGCACCGAGCAAAGCCATGCTGATGATGTCGCGCCCGGTCTTGAGCTGTCCGTCGGTCTGGAGACGCACCTTGCCGCGCAAACCGTTCAGCACGAGAGTCTGCTGCGTATCGCTCAACCCGATTTCGGGCGGGATACCGGCATAGCGCATCGACGAGGCGGGCGAAGCACCCGTACCTCCCTCGGCTCCCGAGATGACAATCAGGTCGGCTTTTGCCTTGGCTACTCCGGCGGCAATGGTACCCACACCGCTCTCGGCTACCAGCTTGACACTGATTTGGGCACGCGGATTGACATTCTTCAAATCGAAGATAAGCTGTGCCAAATCTTCGATGGAGTAGATATCGTGATGGGGCGGCGGCGAGATGAGCGAGATGCCCGGTATCGAATGGCGGGTGCGGGCAATCACCTCGTTGACCTTGAAGCCAGGCAGCTGTCCGCCCTCACCCGGCTTGGCACCTTGGGCCACCTTAATCTGTATCTCTTCGGCATTGACCAGATACTCGGTAGTGACACCGAATCGGCCCGAAGCCACCTGCTTGGTTTTGCTGCATAGCGAAATGCCGTCGTGTGTCTCGTGGAAGCGAACCGAATCTTCACCGCCCTCGCCCGTGTTGCTGCGGGTTCCCAGTTTGTTCATGGCCAGGGCAAGTGCCTCGTGGGCCTCCTTGCTGATGGCTCCAAACGAGATGGCTCCCGTTACAAAATGTTTTACAATCGACTCGACCGGCTCGACCTCATCGATCGAAATCGGATTCCGTTTGAAGCGGAAGAAGTCGCGCAGGAAGATAGGGCTCTCCTTGTGATCGACCTTATCGGCAAACTGCTTGTATTTTTCGTAGCTGCCCAACCGCGTAGCCAGTTGCAGCAGACTTATCGTCTCGGGATTCCAGGCATGTTTCTCGCCATCCTTGCGATAGGAGAACTGCCCGATATAGGGCAAGGGTTCATCGACATCGTCGGGCCGATAGCCGGCATCGTGGAAGGCCTCGTAGTCGCGGGCTATCTCGTCGAGACGAATACCGCCTACCGACGAGCAACGGGTTCCGAACCATCGGTTCAGCAACTCTTCGCTCAACCCCACGGCCTCGAAGATCTTGGCTCCGCGGTAGGAACGTATGGTGCTGATACCCATCTTGCTCATGATTTTGTAAAGGCCCTTGCACACGGCCTTGATATAGTTCTTCTCGGCCGTCTCGTAGTTCATTTGCACATCGCCCCGCTTTACCAGATCGTCGAGTACGGCAAAGACCATGTAGGGATTGATGGCACTGGCACCGTAACCCAACAACAGGGCGGCGTGCATCACCTCGCGTATCTCGCCGCTCTCGACTACCAGAGCCGTCTGCACCCGTTTCTGTACCGAAATGAGGTGATGGTGCACGGCACTCACGGCCAACAGGGCCGGTATGGCGGCATGATCGGCGTCGATGTCGCGATCGGTGAGGACGATGTAGTTTACCCCTTCATCGACCGACTCCTCGGCCTTGCGACAGAGGTTCATGAGCGCCTCTTCCAATCCGGCTTTTCCCCTCCCCGACTCAAAGAGCATGGGCAGTTTCACCGTCTTGAAACCCTTGTAGCGGATGTTGCAAAGAATATCCAGCTGGGTATTGGTGAGGATGGGATGCGGCAACCGCACCATCTTGCAGTGACTCTCGTCGGGCAACAGAATGTTATTGCCCACGGCACCAATATACTCGGTGAGCGACATGACCAGCTCCTCGCGAATGGGGTCGATGGGCGGGTTGGTCACCTGGGCAAACTGCTGTCTGAAGTAATTGAACAGCGACTGCGGACGATTGGAGAGGACGGCCAGCGGCGTGTCGTTACCCATCGAGGCGGTAGGCTCCGACCCGGTGGTACACATGGGAGTGATGGTGCGCTCTACATCCTCGCGGGTGAAGCCGAAGGCGCGCAACTTGCGGTTGTAATCGGCCACGGTATTCTCGACCTTGCGGCCGCTCTTGAGGGTGTCGAGCTCGATGCGGTTCTCGGCCAGCCACTGACGATAAGGCCGGGCCGAGGCGAGTTGCTGTTTCAACTCCTCGTCGTAATAGATGCGTCCCTCCTGGGTATCGACCAGCAGAATCTTGCCCGGCTGCAAACGTCCCTTCTCGCGGATGGTCTCGGGATCGAAACTGATGACTCCCGCCTCGCTGGCTACCACCATCGTGTCGTTGCGAGTGATGAGGTAACGGGCCGGACGCAATCCGTTGCGGTCGAGCATACCGCCGGCATACCGACCGTCGCTGAAGAGCAGGGCGGCCGGGCCGTCCCACGGCTCCATGAGGATGGAGTGATATTCATAGAAAGCCTTCAGATCTTCGCTAATGGGGTTCTTGTCGTTGAACGACTCGGGCACGAGCATGGCCATGGCATGTGGCAGACTCAATCCCGAACGTACGAAGAACTCGAGCACGTTGTCGAGCGATGCACTGTCGCTCATGTCGGGTTGCAAGATGGGACAGATCTCTTTGACCGATCCCAACTGCGGTGTGGAGAGCACACTCTCGCGCGCCTCCATCCAGCCCCGGTTGCCCCGAATGGTATTGATCTCGCCGTTGTGTGCCAACAAGCGGAAAGGCTGAGCCAACCCCCACGTGGGGAAGGTATTGGTACTGAAACGAGAGTGCACGATGGCCAACCCACTGGTAAAATAGGGTTGCGTGAGGTCGCAGAAATACTCCCTCACCTGTACCGACGAGAGCATACCTTTATAGATGATGGTCTTGCTCGAAAGCGAGACTATGTAGAAATCCTTGTGGGTGACCCGTCGCTCGATTTTCTTGCGAATGAGGTAGAGCTTTCGCTCCAGGTCGTCGGCTTCGCCGGTGATAAACAGTTGCTTGATGTCGGGCTCGGTCTCGGCTGCGCTCTTTCCCAGAATCGACGAGTTCACCGGCACGGTGCGCACATGCATCAGGGTGAGCTTCTCGCGCTCAACCTCCTCGGCTATGATGTCGAGAATCTCGCTCTGCTCCTTCAGCCCCTTGGGCAGGAACACCAGCCCTGTGCCATACTTTCCCTTCTCGGGAACCGGGATACCCTGCAACAAAATAAACTCGTGCGGAATCTGCAACAAGATACCCGCACCGTCGCCCGTCTTGTTGTCGGCCCCCTCGGCTCCCCGGTGCTTCATGTTCTCGAGCACCTTCAGGGCCGAATCGACCAACTCGTGCGACTTGTTGCCATGAATGTTGACAATCATCCCTACTCCACACGCATCGTGTTCATTGGCCGGGTCGTACAACCCGGACGATCCCCTCCGTGCGGCTTTTTCTTTCATATCTTTCTGGTTGAAAAAAATAGAACCCTTCATCGACTTTCAGTTTCTTTTTATTCTGTCTTTCAAAATAAGCATTTCAATTTGCTTGCAAAAATAAATAACAGCTTTCAAAAATACAAGTAATTCTACAATTTATTTACAAATTACCTACTCAAAAGCAAAACAACTTACTTTTTACCACATTATATAAGAGCCTATAACCATGCAATAATCAGCCTATTAATTTTTATTAAAACCAATAGGTATTACCCCCGTTCAGAAAATAATAGCTAACTTTGTGGAGCAACAAAGGGGTGCCTAAAAACGGCTGAGATCATACCCTATGAACCTGATACGGATAATGCCGGCGAAGGAATTGTTCATAGTCCTATCTGTTTCGATACGGTTTTAAGCTACCCCTCAAAGATAAAGCAGACCGTATGAAAACCTATCCCGTCGTATTGACCATAGCCGGCTCGGACAGCAGCGGAGGAGCCGGAATACAGGCCGACCTGAAGACCATGTCGGCCATCGGCGTATTCGGCACATCGGCCATCACCGCCATTACCGCACAAAACACCTGCGAAGTGCGGGCCATACAGGGCATCGACCCCGACATCGTGCGTCAGCAAATCGAAGCAGTACTCGACGACCTGCCCTGCCACACGGTGAAACTGGGCATGCTCTATGCCCGTCCTACCATTGAGGCCATAGCTCAATGCCTGAGTCGCTACCGGCTCGACCATATCGTACTCGACCCGGTAATGGTATCGACCTCGGGCTGCCGGCTCATCGAAGAGGAGGCTATCGAAGCGGTCAAATCGCTATTGCTGCCCCGAGCCACCCTCGTCACTCCCAACATTCCCGAAGCCGAAATCCTGAGCGGCCTGCCTGTCGCCAACGAACGTGACATGGAGCTGGCGGCCCAACGACTTTTCCGCATCGGCTGCCGGGCCGTACTCATCAAGGGGGGACATTTGAACGGCGCCGAGTCGTACGACCTGCTCTTCACCCCACATGCCGACCCCGTGCGCTACACCTCGCCACGCATCGCTACACGCAACACCCACGGCACAGGCTGCACCTTCTCGTCGGCCATTGCCTCATACCTGGCCCTGGGCCACACCCTGCCCGATGCTGTAGCCGCTGCCAAGCGTTATCTTACCCGGGCTCTCGAGGCGGGTGCCGATGTGACGATAGGCCACGGCCACGGAGCCGTAAACCATCTCTTCGCCCCCTGTGTTTTAATCCCACGGGACGATGAAGCTTTAAACGAAAAAGAGAAAACCACTCATTGATACAACGATGAAAGTTTATATCAACCAAAACGAAACCGAGGTTCCCGAAGGAACCTCCGTAAAAGAGTTGCTCGACCTGCAACAAATCGCGGCCGAGGGTACCGCCATCGCCATCGACAACAAACTGGTACCCAAGAGTGAATGGAGCAACCGCACACTGACCGACGGCGACAAGATAACCCTCATTCGCGCCACCTTCGGCGGATAGATGCCAACCTCACAACCACCTGCAATGAAATACATAGGCATTACTACCGAACACCGGTTACCCGACGAGGGGATGCTCATTGCCGTTCTGCTTGACAACGGACTGGACCGATTGCACCTGCGCAAGCCCGGGGCTTCGCGCCACGAGGTGGAGCAACTGCTGCGCACGATACCCGACCGTTGCTACGGCCGCATCGTACTGCACGACCACTTCGAACTGGCTACCGAATATCGGCTCGCCGGGGTACACCTCAATCGCCGCAACCCCGTGCCACCAGCTGCTACGGCAGACTATGCGCCGGCCCTGTCGCGCTCGTGTCACGCTATCGACGAGCTGACTCAAGGCGAAGGGTATGCCTATCAATTCCTAAGCCCTGTCTTCGACAGCATCTCGAAGACAGGATACCACTCGGGCTTCACGCCCGACGAGTTGACGGCTGCCGCCAAGCAGGGAACCATTGGCGAGCGGGTCATTGCCCTGGGCGGCATCACCCCCGAGCGGATGGCTCAGGTGCGAGCGTGGCACTTCGGCGGCATAGCCCTGCTGGGCTACCTGTGGCAAGACCCCACCCCCGAGGGTGTGGTTGCCCGACTCAACCAAATACGAAACGTTTAACACCTCAACGATATGTTACAGTTCATTACCCACCAGACCCTGCGCTTCGGCATTGTCGAAGGCGCTGTCGCTGCCCTCAACGGAGGCTGCAAATGGATACAGTTGCGCATGAAAGAGGCACCCCTCGACGAGGTCGAGAAGACGGCCCGGCAACTTATCCCCCTCTGCAAGGAGCATGAGGCAATACTCGTTCTCGACGACTATCCCCAACTGGCCGCCGACCTCGACGTGGACGGTGTGCACCTGGGCAAACTCGACATGCCCGTCTCGGAAGCCCGCCTGCTCATCGGCGAGAAATACATCATCGGCGGCACGGCCAACACCTTCGACGACATTCAAAACCTGGTACGCCAGGATGCCGACTATGTGGGACTGGGTCCGTTTCGATATACCGAAACCAAAAAGAACCTGAGCCCCATACTCGGGCTCGAGGGTTACGCCCGCATCATGCAGCAATGCCGCGAAAACAAGCTGAAGATTCCCGTGGTTGCCATTGGCGGGATTACAGCCGACGACATCCCGTCCATCATGGAGACCGGGGTTTCGGGCATCGCCCTGTCGGGGACCATCCTGCAGGCCGAAGACCCCGAAGCCGAAACCCGAAAGATTATAGACATTCTAAACCAATATCGCAAAGCATGAAGAAATTAGTAATTGGAGGACGCGAATTCTCCTCCCGGCTGTTTGTCGGAACCGGCAAATTCAGCTCGAACGAATTGATGGAAAAAGCCATCGAGGCTTCGGGATCGGAAATGATTACCGTAGCCATGAAACGTATCAACATGACCCACGAGGCGACCGACGATATGCTCACTCACATCGACCGCAGCAAGGTGCAGTTCCTGCCCAACACGTCGGGCGTGCGAAATGCCGAGGAGGCCGTACTCGCCGCACAGTTCTCGCGCGAGTGTTTCGGGACCGACTTCATCAAACTCGAAATCCACCCCGACCCCAAATACCTCCTGCCCGACCCTGTAGAGACCTTGAAAGCTACCGAGCAGCTGGCCAAGATGGGGTTTGTGGTACTGCCCTACATCCAGGCCGACCCCGTGCTGTGCAAGCGGCTCGAAGAGGCTGGTGCCGCCACCGTGATGCCGCTGGGGGCTCCCATCGGTACAAACAAGGGGTTGCGCACGCGTGACTTCCTGCAAATCATCATCGAACAGAGCAACGTGCCCGTGGTAGTCGATGCCGGCATCGGGGCTCCGTCGCATGCCGCCAAAGCCATGGAGCTGGGAGCCGACGCCGTACTGGTGAACACGGCCATCGCCGTAGCCGGCAACCCCGTGGAGATGGCCATCGCCTTCAAACAAGCCGTCGAAGCCGGCCGCCGGGCCTATGTGGCCGGACTGGGTGCCCAATACAGTTTTGCCCAGGCCAGCAGCCCGTTGACCTCATTCCTTGACTAACCGCTCCGAAACCACAAAAACTTATGGATACACAAAAAATCATCAAAGACGCTTATCCCAGTTCCGAGAAGGTATATGTATCGGGCAAACTCTTTCCCATCCAGGTGGGCATGCGCAAAATCAACCTCACCGATACCGTAACCATCGAGAATGGGAAACGGGTACACACCCCCAACCCGCCGGTATATGTCTATGACACCAGCGGCCCCTACACCGACCCGTCGGTCGAAGTGGATATCAACCGGGGTATTCCCCGCCTGCGCGAGTCGTGGATCATAGCCCGCGGCGATGTAGAGCGCCTCGACGACATCACCTCGCAGTATGGACGTGCCCGCCGCGACGACCCGTCGCTCGACTCGATTCGTTTCAAGCACACGCCGCTCCCCTACAAGGCTAAACCGGGACACTCCATCACCCAGATGTACTACGCCCGACAGGGCATCATCACGGCCGAGATGGAGTATGTGGCCATACGCGAAAACCTGATGAACGAGCAGCTGGGCATCGAGAGCTACATCACCCCCGAGTTCG
Source organism: Barnesiella sp. An55 (assembly GCF_002161555.1). Classification (GTDB taxonomy): domain Bacteria; phylum Bacteroidota; class Bacteroidia; order Bacteroidales; family Barnesiellaceae; genus Barnesiella; species Barnesiella merdipullorum. The sequence goes on from NZ_NFHZ01000013.1 coordinate 38,562, forward strand.
TACGTCAGGAGGTGGCTGCCGGCAGAGCCATCATCCCGGCCAATATCAACCACCCCGAGGCCGAGCCCATGATTATCGGCCGCAACTTCCTGGTGAAACTCAATACCAACATCGGTAACTCGGCGCTCTCGTCGGGTATCGAAGAGGAGGTGGACAAAGCCGTGTGGAGCTGCCACTGGGGCGGCGATACCCTCATGGACCTCTCGACGGGCGACCACATTCACGAGACCCGCGAATGGATTATCCGTAACTGCCCCGTACCCATGGGTACCGTGCCCATTTACCAGGCCCTCGAGAAGGTGAACGGCAAGGTCGAGGAGCTCACCTGGGAGATCTATCGCGACACGCTCATCGAGCAGTGCGAGCAGGGAGTGGACTATTTCACCATTCATGCCGGCGTGCTCAAGGCTCATGCCGACCTGGTGGGCGAGCGTCTCACCGGTATCGTGTCGCGCGGCGGCTCAATCATGACCAAGTGGTGCGTCATCCACAATCAGGAGAGTTTCCTCTACACCCACTTCGACGAGATTTGCGAGATTCTCAAGCAATACGATGTAGCCATCTCACTGGGCGACGGCATGCGTCCCGGCTCGATTCACGACGCCAACGACCGCTCGCAGTTCCTCGAGCTCGATGTACTGGGCGAACTCACCGAGAAGGCCTGGGCTCACGACGTGCAGGTGATTATCGAGGGTCCCGGCCATATTCCCATGCACAAGATCAAAGAGAATATGGACCGCCAGTTGAGCAGTTGCCACGGGGCTCCCTTCTACACGCTGGGCCCGTTGACGACCGATATCGCTCCGGGTTACGACCACATCACCTCGGCCATCGGCGCCGCACAGATTGCCTGGCTGGGCACGGCCATGATTTGCTACGTCACCCCCAAGGAACACCTGGGACTGCCCGACCGCGAGGATGTGCGCAACGGTGTCATCGCCTACAAGATTGCCGCCCACGCCGCCGACCTGGCCAAGGGATTCCCCGGCGCCCAGATGCGCGACGACGCCATGAGCAAGGCCCGCTACGAGTTCCGCTGGAAAGACCAGTTCAACCTAGCACTCGACCCCGACCGGGCCCTCGAGTACTACAAGCAGGGCTCGTTCCACGACGGGAACTATTGCACCATGTGCGGCCCCAACTTCTGCGCCATGCGATTGTCGCAAGACATCACCAACTGCATCGAAAAGGAATGACCGCAGCGGCCCATAGGCCAACGAGAATATTGAACTATTTTGAACCAACCAACAATTAACGAATTAAAGGAGAAATAGAAGAAAGATGTTTTCCGAAGAATTAGAAAAATATTCCTGGGACGACATAACCGCCTGCATCAACTCGAAACAGAGCCGCGACGTGGAGATTGCCCTGGGCAAGGAACACTTGACCATCGACGACTTCATGGCTCTTGTTTCGCCGGCTGCGGCTCCCTATCTGGAGCACATGGCCACCCTGAGCCGGCGTTACACCCAGGAGCGTTTCGGTAAAACGATACAGATGTATGTACCGCTTTATATCACCAACTCGTGCAACAACTTTTGCGTCTATTGCGGATTCAACCACAACAATCCCATAGCCCGCATCATCCTCACCGAAGAGGAGATCGAAAACGAGTGCCGTGCCATACGCAAGCTGGGTCCCTTTGAGAACCTGCTCATTGTCACCGGCGAAAATCCCCGCGATGCCGGCGTGGACTACCTGGAACGGGCACTGCAAATAGCACGGCCCTACTTCTCGAACCTCTCGATCGAGGTGATGCCGCTCAAGAGCGAAGACTACTACCGGCTCACCAAGTCGGGCCTCAACGGCGTGGTATGCTTCCAGGAGACCTATCACAAAGACCGCTACAAGATCTATCACCCCAAGGGGATGAAATCGATCTTCGAGTGGCGGCTCAACGGCTTCGACCGTATGGGTCAGGCCGGCGTGCACAAGATAGGCATGGGCGTGCTCATCGGGCTGGAGCCCTGGCGCACCGACGTGACCATGATGGCCATCCACCTGCAATACCTGCGCAAGCACTACTGGCAGACGAAATACAGCGTCAACTTCCCCCGCATGCGGCCGTCGGAGGGTCACTTCCAACCCAACGTGGTGATGAGCGACCGGGAGCTAGCCCAACTGATTTTTGCCTTCCGCATCTTCGACCACGACGTGGACATTTCGGTATCGACCCGCGAGAATCCCAACTTCCGCAACCACATTGCCACGCTGGGAGCTACCTCGATAAGTGCCGGCTCAAAGACCGACCCGGGAGGCTATGCCACCTATCCGCAGGCGCTGGAACAGTTTGCCGTGAGCGACGAACGCACCCCAGCCGAGGTCGAGCAGGCCGTAAAGGCCATGGGCTATGAAGTCGTGTGGAAAGACTGGGACAAAATCTTTGACTGATGAACGAGCGGTACAGCAGACAGACGATGCTCCCCGAAATCGGGGAGGCAGGACAGGAACTCCTGCTCAAGGCCCGGGTGCTGATTGTGGGTGTGGGCGGACTGGGTTCGCCCGTCGCCCTCTATCTGACAGCGGCCGGTGTGGGTTGCCTGGGACTGGTCGATGACGATGTGGTGTCGGTGAGCAACCTGCAACGGCAGGTGCTCTACACCGAGGCCGAGGTGGGGCAACCCAAGGTCGAGTGTGCCCGCCGGCGACTGACGGCACTGAACAGTATGACCCACATCGAGACCTACCCTACCCGGCTCACGGCCGATAATATAGAGGAGCTCGTATCGGGCTACGACCTGGTCATCGACGGCTGCGACAATGCAGCCACACGTTACCTCATCGACGAGGAGTGCGCCCGCCAGGGCAAGCCCTATATCTATGGCTCCATCGCTGCCTTCGAGGGGCAGGTGTCGGTATTCAACTATCGGGGAGGCCCCCGGTACAGCGACCTCTACCCGCGCCCCAAGGTGATGCCTCAACCACAGCCTGGCGGAGTCGTCGGGTCGATACCCGGTGTTGTCGGTACCCTCCAGGCCTGCGAAGCCATCAAGATAATCACAGGTTGTGGCCAGGTATTGAGCGGCAAACTCTATCTGCTCGACATGCTGTCGCTGCGAAACGAGATTATCGAGATCTGATTCCGAAACCTGTACCGCATACCGAACCTATAAAAAAGCGAATCACCCAACCCTGAGTGATTCGCTTTTTTATACCTCGCAACGCAGCCTCATCAATAGGCCGTAGCCCAATTGTTGAGATGCACGTTCTCGCGTTTCCACTTATCCTTCGGTGCCGTCTCGCCCTGGGGATATCCCATGGGAATGACGTTGAGCGGGATAATCTGCGACGGCAAACCGAGTACCTCGCGAATGACTTTCACCCGACTCATCACGGGATAGGCTCCCGTCCATACGGCACCCAGGCCCAAACCGTGAGCCGCCAGCAGAATATTCTCGGTAGCAGCCGAGGCATCCTGTATCCAGTAGGTAGCCCCCTCTCCCTCGATGGCCTTGCTCAAGTCGCCGCACACCACGATGGCTACCGGCGCCGATGCCAGCATTTTGGCATTGGGCAGCGAGTCGGCCAACTGGGTCATCAACGCCTTGTCGTCGATAACCACAAAGGCCCACGGCTGTTGGTTACGGGCAGTAGGAGCCGCCATGCCGGCACGCAGAATCTGCTCGATTTTCTCGGGTTCTACGGCCTGGTCGGTATAGGCCCGCACACTGGCCCGGGTTTCGATGGCCTCGAGCACGGGCATCCCGTCGCCACTACCCTTGGAATCTGCCTGGGTGGTCGAGAAGAACATCACGAATACAACGACCGTGAAGATGAACCACACGGCCAGAAAAATAAACAAAACTCGTTTCATATCTTATCCTTTTAAGTTACAGAGTCAACAGTCCCTCGGGGATATTCATGTAGAGCCGGCGGTTCTCCTCGTCGATATCGCTTACAAACTCATCGACAGCCGGCACGAGCAACTCCCGCCCGTCGTGATCGATTTCGAAGAGTACGTTCTCGGTCGTATCATCGACGGCTACGATTTTGCCCAACTCGCCCCGCTCACCGTCGATCACGGTAAACCCGATGAAATAGTCGCTCGGAGCCTCCTCCTCGACCTCGGTATCGTAATAGGACTTGGGGAAATAGACGTCGAGCAGCGAAAACTCCCGGGCGTCGTCCTCGGTATCGACATCCTCGAGCTTCATCAGAGCCGTGGTATCGCTCTTGAAACGGTACTCCTCGATGAAAAAGGGGACGAAGATGCCGTCGATTTCGCACACGATATAGGGACAGTCGGTGCGGTCGAACACGTCGTCGGTAAAGGTGAAGGACAACTCGCCCTTCACCCCGTGCGGCTTGTTGAACCGCCCAATCTTTATCAAATCTTCACGTTCAATCATTATCGTCTTCTTGGTTTACAACCGGGTGATGCGGGCGCCTATGGCATTGAGACGCTTGTCGATATCCTGGTAGCCCCGGTCTATCTGGTCGATGTTGTGGATGCGGCTCGTACCCTCGGCACTCATGGCCGCGATGAGCAGGGCGATACCGGCCCGAATATCGGGCGACACCATGTTGGCCGCCCTCAGCTTGTGGGCGCGTGCCTGACCGATAACGGCAGCACGATGCGGGTCGCACAAGATAATTTGAGCTCCCATGTCGATGAGTTTATCGACGAAGAAGAGTCGGCTTTCAAACATCTTCTGGTGAATGAGTACACTGCCCTTGGCCTGGGTGGCTACCACGAGGAAGACACTCAAGAGGTCGGGGGTGAGTCCCGGCCACGGTGCATCGGCAAAGGTCATGATCGAGCCATCGATAAAGGTATCGATTTCGTAGCTTTCGTGCTCGGGTATATGTATGTCGTCGCCATTCTGTTCGACGGTGATACCCATCCGGCGGAAACTGTCGGGGATGATGCCCAGGTCGTTGTACGACACGTTCTTGATGGTGATATCCGATTGGGTCATGGCAGCCATACCGATGAAACTGCCCACCTCGATCATATCGGGGAGAACGGTGTGCTCACACCCCTTGAGCGACGATACACCGTGGATGGTGAGCAGGTTGGAGCCGATACCTTCGATGCGGGCTCCCATGCGGTTCAGCATCTTCGAGAGTTGTTGCAGGTAGGGTTCGCAGGCGGCGTTGTAGATGGTCGTGTCGCCTTCGGCCAGAACGGCGGCCATGAGGATATTGGCAGTACCGGTAACCGACGCCTCGTCGAGCAGCATGTAGCTGCCGGTGAGTTTGTCGGCCTTGATTTCATAGCGTTGAGCCGTGGGGCAATAGGTAAACGAGGCACCCAGCTTCTGGATGCCCAGGAAGTGGGTGTCCAAACGGCGACGTCCTATCTTGTCGCCACCCGGCTTGGGCAGCACGGCATATCCGAAGCGGGCAATGAGCGGCCCGATAATCATTACCGACCCCCGCAGGGCGGCTCCCTTTTGCAGAAACTCCTCGCTGTCGAGATAGTCGAGATTGATTTTATCGGCCTTGAAACTGTATGCATTCAACCCGATGCGCTCGACCGTTACGCCCAAGTCGCGCAGCAACTGGATGAGGTTGTTCACATCGAGAATATCGGGGATATTGTATATCTTCACCTCTTCGGGGGTGAGCAACGTAGCACAAAGTACTTCCAATGCCTCATTCTTAGCGCCTTGCGGTATCAACTCTCCATTCAGGCGATGCCCGCCTTCAATAATAAACGATGCCATACTCTTTAATCTATTAAGGTTAATGAGTGAAAGATACAAAAAAAAGCGGTTATTTACCCGCTTTTTTTGAATTATTTTTCGATTTATTGTTTCGTTGCGGCTGCACGACAGGCTCCCGCACATCGCGCAGATGGTAGGTGGCAGGATCGAGGTCGATGACACCGTGGGTATATTCCTTCAGGTCTTTCAAAATCTTCTCGTCCTCTACCGAGTCTTTGTTCCACTGGTAGAAGAGTTTTTTCATGTGGTTGGCCAGCATCGACACGAGGGCATCGCGCTCGGGACCGGCAGGCATCTCCTCGGCCTTCTTGAGCATCCCTTCCATGATTTTGCCATAGTGGCGATACTTGATGGGCGACAACTGGTAGGGTATGGGATCGGGTTGAGTGTGCAGATTCTCCTTCTTGACTATCTCGTAGGGATAATCGATATCGAGCTTGAAGTCGGACATGATGGCCAGGTGGTCCCACAACTTGTGTTTGAAGTCCTCGATATCGCGCAGGTGGGGAAACAGATTCCCCATGATATTGATAATGGTGTTGGCACAACGTGTGCGTTCGGCCCGATCCTCAATTGTCATGCAGTGATCGACCATCTGTTGTACATTGCGGCCATACTCAGGCAGTATCAGTTTCTTTAAGTCCGAGGTATATTGCATAGTTGGTTGGTTTTTCTTTTTTACAATACTTTGTTCTTGGGCTTTGTAGCGACAAACTCTTTCAGATAGAAAGGCTCGAAATAGGCTACATCCTCAAATTTACCCTGGCGGAAAGCCCGCTCGGCAAGGGCCAGCATATCGGTGGCCAGCGGCACGATATCATCGACAAAGATGGCGTTTTCGTGACGGATGACCTCTTTGCACTTGGCAGCCCCGTTGCCCGCGAATACCACCCGCCGCGTAGCCAGCAGATCGGCAAAGGAGTTTTCGTCGATGACACAGGCTTCTACCGGCTTCACGGTGTTGAGCGCATTGTCATAAACGGCGGCATAGACCTCCATGCGTCGAGCGTCGATCATGGGACAGTATAACACATCTTCGTCGTAATAGGTTTTGAACATCGTCGCACAAGCCAGCAGCTCGAGCGTGGGCACGGCAATGAGGGGAACCCCCAAACCGAAACAGAGGCCCTTGGCCTCGGATACCCCAATGCGCAGCCCCGTATAGGAACCGGGCCCGCTGCTCACGGCTACGGCATCGACCTTGACCGACTTGTCGCGGGCAAAGGTCATCAACTCCTTGACATAGGCCCCCAGCAAAGAGGCGTGCGAAGGACCGTCGAAACTCTCGAAATGACATTGAACCACGCCATCGGACGAAAGCGCGGCCGAACAGACCGACGTAGAAGTCTCTATATGTAGAATATTCGGCATAATTTTTACAGGTAAACATCTTGCCTTCCTGACCTCAACGGAGAGAAAGCAGTAAACAAACGTATATTAATTGCGTTAATGAGTGTACAAAAATAGCTCTTTTTTTTCAATAATATTGCTTTTGCAACGGAATTAAGATTAAATTTGCAAAAACATTTACTGACATGATACAATCGATGACCGGTTTCGGCAAGTCCGTGGTGGAACTGCCGCACAAAAAAATAACCGTTGAAATAAAATCGTTGAACAGCAAGCAGCTCGATTTATCAACCCGTATTCCCCAGCAATACAGAGAACTGGAGATGGAAATCCGATCGGAGATTGCCCGGCGACTCGAGCGGGGCAAAGTCGATTTTCTGGTGTATAGCGAGACAATAGGCAAAAGTACTTCGGCCCAAATAAACATTCCGGTACTGGAGGGCTATTACCAGCAGGTGAAGGATGCATCGGAAAAACTGGGTATCGCCATGCCCGAGGATTGTTTCTCGATTCTGCTGCGCATGCCCGATGCCTTGAGTACCGAGGCCCCCGAAATCGACGAGACCGAAATAGCCGCCTTGAAAAAGGCTGTCAACGAGGCCATCACCCGCCTCGAAGAGTTCCGCATCCAGGAGGGGGCCATGTTGCAACGCCTCTTCGAAGAGAAGATCGACAACATAGCCCGGTTGCTGAAAGAGGTAGAGCCCTATGAAAAAGAGCGCATCGAGAAGATAAAAGGACGCATTATCGACGCCCTGACCAAGATCGACAACTTCGACTACGACAAAAACCGGTTTGAGCAGGAGATGATCTACTACATCGAGAAACTCGACATCAACGAGGAGAAACACCGGCTCGACAACCACCTGAAATACTTCCTCGAGACCATGCAGGCCGGGAAGGGTCAAGGCAAGAAACTGGGATTCATCAGTCAGGAGATGGGCCGCGAAATCAATACGCTCGGTTCCAAGTCGAACCAGGCCGAAATGCAACGCATCGTCGTGCGCATGAAAGACGAGTTGGAACAAATCAAAGAGCAGGTATTAAACGTGATGTAATGGAAAAGAGAGGCAAACTGATTATTTTCTCGGCACCCTCGGGGTCGGGTAAATCGACTATCATACAATCGCTGTTGCACCGGGACTTGAACCTGTCGTTCTCGATTTCGGCCACCAGCCGGGCACCTCGAGGCACCGAAAAGAACGGTGTCGAGTACTACTTTATCTCACCCGAAGAGTTCAGGCAACGCATTGCCAACGGCGAGTTTCTCGAATATGAAGAGGTCTATGCCGGTAAGTTCTACGGCACCTTGAAGAGTGAGGTAGAACGTATCCTCGACAGCGGACGCAACGTCATTTTCGATGTCGATGTCGTGGGCGGACTCAATATCAAGAAGTACTACGGCGACCAGGCTCTGGCCCTCTTCATTCAGCCCCCCAGCATCGAAGAGCTGAAGAAGCGGCTCGAACACCGGGCTACCGATGCCCCCGAGGTAATTGCCAGCCGCATTGCCAAAGCCGAGTATGAACTCTCGTTTGCCCCGCGGTTCGACCGCATCATTGTCAACGATATTCTGGAAAAAGCGCAGGAAGAAGCCTATCAGGCAATACGCCAATTCCTCGACAAACCCTGACGCCCTATGCCACTTATCCCGACAGCTTTTTTCTCTGGCACATTCAACCCGGTCCACACGGGGCACCTCATACTGGCCAACTACCTGTGCGAGTATGAAGGTTTCGACGAGGTGTGGATGTCGGTAACGCCACAGAACCCCCTGCGGGAAAAGCTGTCGAGCGAGGCCGACCGGCAACGGGTCGAGATGCTCAGGCTGGCCGTGACCGGCAATCGCAAAATCGTGGCGACCGACATCGAGTTTTCGCTGCCCCTACCCTCCTACACGATACGCACGCTCGACCACCTCAAGAGCCTCTACCCCGACCGCGAGTTCACGCTCGTCATCGGAGCCGACAACTGGCAACTCTTCGACCGGTGGCGCGAGAGCCGACGCATCATCGACGAATACCACGTGTGCATCTATCCCCGCCGGGGCTACGAGGTCGATGAAACGAAGCTCCCCCCCACGGTGCGATATTGCCAGGCGCCCATCATCGAAATCTCTTCGACCCAGGTGCGGCAAGGCATTGCCGAGGGCAAGAACATGAACTATTTCGTACCCCAGCCGGTATATGAATATATAATCAACCACAGACTTTATAAAAACAACGAGTAATGGACGAACGCATTTATTCAAAAAACATTATCGAATTTGTCACCGTCGGTGCCGAATATTGCGCATTTCTCGAACGTACTCCCGAACTGGAAAGAGATGAATTTATCGATAAAATCATAAAGATACTCCCGCTACTCTATCTCAAAGCCACCCTGCTATCGCCCGAGGAACCCGAAGAGGAGACCTACCCCGAGCGGTTTGTCACCGAGGGCATGTATGAGGGCATACGCATGAGTATCGAGAGCCTGCTGGGCGAAGACGACAGCTATCTGGAAGTATTCCAGAACGATATGAAATACAGCGAGGAGCCCCTGGCCGCCAGTATCTCCGAAGGTCTCGCCGATATCTATCAAGACTTGAAAGACTTCATTTCGACATATCGGTTGGGCAACGAACCTCAGATGCTCGAGGCGCTGTATATCTGTTACGAAAACTTTGTCTCCTACTGGGGACAGCAACTGGTAAACGTGCTGCGAGCGCTGCACAACGTGAAATACTCGCCCAACGACAACGACGATGAGGATGACGACGACCATTGCGACTGTGGCCACCACCATCACCACTACCGGGAAGACTCGGGCAGCCATTATACCGACATATTCGGTCATCAACAAGGGGACGACGATATTTTCGACAAACTCAACGATGATGAGGATTAAACAATTATGGAGAACGAAGCATCTGACAAAATAAAAATCAGTAAAGAAATCATCGCGACTCTTCCCATCGAATCATTCCCCGGAAGAATCGTTGTGATCGACAATGACGCCCTGGCCACCGAGGCTGTCGGGCGGCTCTGTCGCGAACCTATCATAGGCTTCGATACCGAGACCCGCCCCACCTTCAAGAAAGGCCAAAGCAACCATGTGGCCCTCATGCAGCTATCGACCCACGACACCTGTTACCTGTTCAGGCTCAACCGCATAGGATTTACTCCCGCCTTGAAACACTTGCTCGAAGACGAAAACCTGCTCAAGGTAGGCATTTCGCTCAAAGACGATTTCTGCATGCTGAACCGCCTCAAAGACGGACAGTTTACCCCCCGCAACTTCGTGGAGTTGCAGAAGTTTGTCAAGCCCTACGGCATCGAAGACCAAAGTCTGCAAAAAATCTATGCCATCGTCATCGGGAAAAAGATATCAAAAGGACAGCGCCTCTCCAACTGGGAGGCCGACCACCTGACCGACGGACAGCAACTCTATGCCGCAACCGATGCCTGGAGCTGCATCAAGATTTACGAGACTCTACAATCGGGCAAATTTCAATGCCCCAACCAGCTCCTTATATAAAAAACTCTATATCATTATCAAATATGAAAAGGTATAACCTAATCGCATTGCTCCTACTCATCTATCTGGCCGTCATGGCCTACTTTGGCCGCGGCATGCTGCTGAGCGGCAACTACTGGGAGTACTTTGGTATCATCGCCATCACGCTGTTGATCATCATCGCTCTGCGATGGGCCTTGAAACGTCGCGAAATGATACGTAACGAACGGCGCCAGAAACAAGACGCATCGAATCGTCGCACCCTGCACAACGATCGTCACATGTAAAATCATCCATCTCACACATGCAGTTATGATAAAGCGAATATTCCTCATCCTGTCGATTATCGGGCTGTTGTCGAGTACCGGGTCGGCACAGATTTTGAAAAACACCTGGATTGTCAATCCCCAGGTGAGTGGCTTCAACCTGGGCAGTACCCACACCCAAGAGACAGGCAACGAGACTTTCGACCTGGGGTTGAAGGTCGAGGCGGGTAACTTCATCGCCAACAACCTGGCTTTTCTCGTAGGTCTCGGCGGAGACTTTGCCTGGAACAAAGAGTACAAAGACAACAGCATAGACCTGATGGCGAGCATACGCTACTACACCTTGACAACCCTATTCATCGGGGTGAACACCGGCTATACCCACGCCTGGAACAAACCCAAGGGGGGTAGCTCTGTCTGTCGCGACTACCTGTATGTGGGAGCCGAACTGGGCTATGCCATCTTCGTGAGTCACAACATATCGCTCGATCCGGCACTTTACTGGAAACACAGTTTCACCGACAAGTTCGACCAGTATGGGTTGAAGATAGGTCTGTCGGTCTATTTCTAAACGACGAATAAACAAATCAAAAAACACATAACACAATGACAGAGAAAATGACTCAATTGATGAAGGACATCCCGGCGGTTCGGTGGACTGCCCTTGTCCTGCTGGCGAGTGCCATGTTCTTTGGGTATATCTTCATGGACATACTCTCGCCGCTACAAGAATTATTGCAAAACACCAGAGGCTGGTCACCCGATGCCTACGGCCATTACGCCGGGTCGGAGACTTTCCTGAACGTATTCGTGTTCTTCCTGATTTTTGCCGGTATCATACTCGACAAGATGGGAGTTCGCTTCACCGCCATCCTCTCGGGTGCCGTCATGCTGGTAGGTGCCTCGATCAACTATTTTGCGGTGAGCAATGCCTTCATCGGCAGCAATGCCGAAGCCTTTATGAACCGATTCATGAACCTGCCGCTGGAGTGGTGGAACGTCACCCCGTTCTACGAGGGCATGCCCGCCTCGGCCAAGATGTCGGCCATCGGCTTCATGTTCTTCGGCTGCGGGGTCGAGATGGCCGGTATCACGGTTTCGCGCGGTATCGTCAAGTGGTTCAAAGGTAAAGAGATGGCCTTGGCCATGGGCGTCGAGATGGCTATCGCCCGTGTGGGTGTAGCTGTGGTCGTGCTGGGTTCGCCGGTATTGGCCAACAAGTTTGCTCCCGTCGATGTGTCGCGTCCCGTACTGGTAGCGGTTATCCTGCTGGCTATCGGCCTCATCTGCTTCATCTCCTATGCTTTCATGGATAAGAAACTCGAAAAACAGATGGGCGAAAGCGGCGAAGAAAAAGACGATCCCTTCAAAATCTCAGACCTCAAATATATCTTCTCGAGCAAGGTATTCTGGCTGGTAGCTCTCCTCTGCGTGCTCTACTACTCGGCCATCTTCCCCTTCCAGAAGTATGCCATCAACATGCTGCAATGCAACCTGGGCTACACGGCCGAGCAAGCGGGGCTCGTGTTCTTTGTATTCCCGCTGGGAGCGGCTGCCATCACCCCCATCCTGGGCAACTTCCTCGATCACAAAGGTAAAGGAGCTACCATGCTCATCTTCGGTGCTCTGCTCATGATTGCCTGCCACCTGGTATTCGCCCTGGTATTGCCGGCACTCAAAGGCACGGTAATCGCTGTGATTGTAGCCTACCTGTCGATTATCCTGCTGGGTATCTCGTTCTCGCTGGTACCGGCTTCGCTGTGGCCTTCGGTTCCCAAGCTGGTTGATAACAAGTTGCTGGGTTCGGCCTACGCCGTTATCTTCTGGATTCAGAACATCGGTCTCTACTCTTTCCCCATGATTATCGGTGCCACGTTGCGCATGTCGAATCCCGGTATCGAAGATCCGCTGCAATACAACTACACCATCCCGATGCTCATCTTTGCCAGCCTGGGAGTCCTGGCTCTCCTGTTCGGATTATGGCTGAAAGTTGAGGATAAGAAACGGAGATACGGCCTCGAAGAGCCTAACATCCAAAAGTAATCCCAAGTCGATTCAATCGACTTATTCCAAACTCTATACATGCGGCAGTTGGTTTCAGTACCGGCTGCCGCATCTTGTTATCTTTTTTATTAAACTAAAAAATATAGTTACAAAACTACATGGTTTAGTTTTATTAACTATAAATATTAGTTGAATAACTAAAACTTTTAGTTTATTTGTATCGACAAAAACAAAAACCTATGAAAGGACTTACCGCAAAAGAAGAAGAAATCATGAACTACTTCTGGCACAAAGGCCCGTTGTTCGTGAAAGAACTGCTCGATTTCTACGACGAGCCCAAACCCCACTTCAATACCCTATCGACCATCGTGCGTGGACTCGAAGAGAAGGGTTACCTGTCGCATAAGGCGTTTGGCAAAACCTACCAGTACTATGCTGCCGTGAGCGAAGAGTCGTTCAGGCGGGGAACCCTCCGCCAGGTGGTGCGCAAATACTTCAACAGCTCCTACCTGGGCGTGGTCTCGTCGCTCATCGAAGAGGAGGACATCTCGCTGAAGGAGCTGAAAGAGCTTATCGAGAAAGTGGAACGAGGAGGTGAAAAATAAAACACAACCCGACTATGAGTGCATTTTTTGTCTATATTCTCCAATCGGCCGTTTGCCTGGCGGTCTTGTTTCTCTTTTACAGTATTCTGCTGAGCCGAGAAACATTCTACCGCTACAACCGGGTGGCCCTGCTCTGCCTCATACCCCTCTCGTTTGTGTTGCCGCTGTGCCATCTGCCTCTGCCGGCTCCCGCAAACGAAAGTGTGGCCCCCGCTACCGTGGTGATGCTCGAGAACCTGTCGGCCTTCACCTATGTGACCGACGAGGTCGAAACGACAGCCGCCCCGGGGCCCGTAGCCCTCGTGGCAGCCATAGTCACCTATTGGGCCGGTGTGATGTTTTTCGTTACACGCTACCTCGTTACCATCGTGCGCCTGCTACGACTCATGAACGGCGGCCGCCGGGTGACCGACGACGAAGGGCGACAGATTATCGTCCTGCCCCAATCGATTGCCCCCTTCAGCTGGTTCGGCCGGATTGTCCTCTCCGAGGAGGACTTCGAGACGCACAGCCGCGAGATACTGCTGCACGAGTCGGCCCACATACACAAGCGCCACTCGTTCGACCTGCTGGTGGCCGACCTCTGCACCTGGCTGCAATGGTTCAACCCTGCCGCCTGGCTGCTGAAACGCGAACTGCAAACCGTGCACGAATATGAGGCCGATGCCGAAGTTATCGACCAGGGCATCGATGCCCGGCAATACCAGCTGCTGCTCATCAAACGGTCGGTGGGCTCGAAGTTCTACTGCGTGACCAATCATTTCAATCACAACAAACTTAATAAACGTATTACCATGATGTTGAAAAAGAAATCCAACCGCAAAGCGACCTGGAAGTATCTCTATGTGATACCCGTCGCACTCTGTACCGTAACGGTATTTGCACGCCCCGAAGTTTCGGAACGTCTCGACAAAATAGCCTCGACCGACTTGCTGGCCATGCTCGACCAGGCCGACTCGCAATCGACCACCGATACCCAACAAATCACCATCACCGCGGCCGATAACTCCCAGACGAACAACATGAATATCAACATCGACACGTCAAACGACTCGACCTTGGGGAACAAACTGAACATCCACGTCACCGAAAACGGGAAACCGGCCTCGCTGGATAGCGCACTCTACATCGTCGATGGCAAAAAGATTTCGCGCGAAGAGCTCAACAAACTCTCGACCGACCAGATAAAGAGTGTCACGGTTCTCAAAGGGAAAATGGCTGTCGAGAAGTATGGCGACGAAGCCAAAGATGGCGTCCTGCTCATCAGCACGAAAGAATCGAACGATACCCAACCGATGAAGATAACCCTCTCGAACGACGGGAAACAAGACTCCCCAACAAGCTACTATGTCATCAACGGGAAGAAAGTCCCGGCCGAAGTGATAGACAAGCTCTCGGCAGGAGAATTTTCCTATATCATCAATGGCAAGGAGATCTCGGCCGAGGATATGGAAAAGCTCAACTTATCGGGCCAGGTCGGAAACATCTCGATACTCAACAACAGCGGAGAGAATACTGTCATTATCCATTCGAAACAGTCGTCGCTGCAGAATTGGCAGCAACGGGTGAGAGACCTGTCCGACTCCATTCGTGAAGAGGTGGCCGTTACCAAAGAGGGGAAAACCCTCTCCCCCGAAGCCATGGCTCGCATCGAGTCCCTCTCGGCCCAGATAAGCGCCAATGCCGACTCCATTACCCGAGCCATCGACGAGAAAGGGATCAATGCCCTCTCTAACCTCGACCAAACCAAACAGATTCCCGTAGTCATCTACGTCATCGATGGTAAGAAAGTCTCTGAAAAAGAGGCCAACAAACTGGATCCGAACGACATTGCCAGCATTACGGTGCTGAAAGGCAAGGAGGCTAAAAAGAAGTATGGAACTAAAGAGAGTGATAATGTCCTCATCATCACTACCAAAAAGAAGAAATAAATAAACGATTCCCCCGACTGAAAACAGAAAGGGCTGTGCTCGTGAGAACACAGCCCTTTCTGTTTGTTTCTGCAACAGCCACTCTTCAATTCGCCGCATCACTCCCACCCCCCCCAGGATTGTAAATGGCAAACGATGTGCGGTCAGCAGTCGGCCCAAACTATACCGTATGAGCAGCCAACCGCAGGGGAAAAGGCTCCCTGCCGGCCGACAGAAAAAAGACATCCCGGGCGACTTTTGTCGCCCGGGATGTTCCGAGTCTCATTCTGTTCAATGAGTCTTATGACGTTTCACTTTATTTTACAGCAAACCTCATCGAGCGGGTTCCTGCCTCAGTGACTACCTTGGCTACATATACCCCAGGGGCAAGAGTCGTCACATTGTAGCGGCACTCACTACCTGTACCACGAAGGGTGTCGATCAACGCTCCTGTCGTCGAATAGATCTCGACCGATTCGATTTCCTGTCCGACGGTATTGATAACCAAGATCTCGCTCACCGGATTAGGATAGAGGCTCCATGTAGCCGACACAGCATCGTCGATGCCCGAACCGGGTTTGGTAATCTCTATGTCATCGACCATGAAGTAAAATACGTCGGACGAAATCACATGCAAGGCCACATGTACCTCTTGTCCGTTGTATTTGCTCAAATCGACGGTAACTTTTTCCCATTTGTCATAAGGAGCCTCGCCCGATTGCACGACCTCAAAGTCGGCGGGATCGTTGCCGGTTATCGATACGCACACTTCATACTCTTCCAAACCATATTGGTCGTCAAAGCTTTGCACCTGCATGGTCAATGCCGCACCCTCGGCAGGCAACGCCAATTTGGGCGAGATCAACCAGTCGTTGTTACGTTCACCGGTATTCGTGTAGAAGGTGATACCATAGCGTTCGCCACTGGTAGGCACCAGCGAAGGAGCGCTCGCGGCCAGTGAAGGAGTTGTCATATAGGGGTTAAATGCCATGAATGCTACACCACCTGTCGGTACGGGGAATGTGAATCCCGAGACTCCATAAGCCGGAGCACCGTCACCGTCGTAGGTCGTCCATTGAGGATTGAAGTTGTCGATCGAGAAGTCGGCACAGCCTTCGAAGTCCATCAGGTAGGGATCTCGCGGCTCGGCACTTACCACAGTTGCTTCCACGCGATTGTCTTCGGGATTTTCATCGCCCTCGATTTCGACTGTGGCAACAATGGTATAGCTACCCGGTTCAGCCATGTCGGCCGTGAATGTATATTCATTGCTTTCATAACGGCCAAGCGTTACACTTTGCGACCCGGCACTTTCGCCATTTACAGTCACCGACAAGGTTGCCGTCTGTTCCGACTGGCTATTGTTGGTCACGCGCACGACAATAGGCTGATTGCTGGCCAATATACTTTCGCCTACGGGCGACACAATGGCATTTACCGTGTAGTCAATCTCGGCAACCTCGCCTTCGCCAAATATCGGGCGAATGGCCGGTGTACCCAAATTGGCCGAGCTTTGGTCTATAATCATATCACTATCTATCAGATAGAGAATACCGGGAGTAACGCCATCGACCACCAGACAATAACCCGAAACGCCAACAGCAATCATGTAATCGCCTGGTTCCAGAAGTTTCGGCGTGATGGAATACTCGATCTGCCCTACTTCAGAGCCTTGAGCTACTACCTCGGTAAATATATTCTGACCCAATTCATATACATTGCCATAGGTGTCGTCTTCCGTCAGGCTTTCGGGATCATATTTGTATGCAGCCAGTGTAATGTCTTGGTTGTCGGCACTACCCCAACCCACCGATATACCGGTAATGATGCTCTCGGTGGTCAAATGAATGGGTATTGCAGCAATCATCGGCATGCCCTCACCCATACCTACTGTATTGTTTTCGGTATAATTCTCGGTGTGATCAAATGCCAGGATACCATCGGTAACCTCCAACGATACGGTCTGAGTGTTGTTATCTTCATTCGTATCGGTTGCGCCCGCGATCGAGACCGTAAATTCCAGTTGGGCCGTAGTACCGGCTGTTGCTCCGGTAATGGTAAACTCAACGGGTACCGTAGCCGTCTCGCCAACACCAATTTCGGGAACAGAAACCGAGGCCAGTTGCGAACCGTCAAACTCGACAACGAGATTTCCCGAAACGGGGGTTGCTCCCTTGTTACCAACAAGCACATTGCCCGAGATCGATTGAGAAACAGGAGCCATGGTAGGCATGCCATATATGCCATCTACGCTCATATCGGAACCCAACAATTCGGTCACTTCGATATCTCTAATCATCAACGTGGACTGACATTCCATTTCATTTTGATAGAACGCGAACTGATATACGCCATCTTCGGTACATTCGTAAAGCACCTCGCCAACTACATAATTTTCTTCGGTATATTCATTTTCAACCATATGAATGTCCGAAAACGCGCCACCATCTTTACTGCACATCAATGAATAGTTATCGGCCAACTGAATCCATCCCATATAGTTCATGCCAGCCTTGTGGGTGTAGCTGATGCGGTAGGTCGATCCGGCTTTCAGATTCAACCCCTGCGAGTATAAACTACCACCGTAGTAGCAGACCATCGCTCCCTCATCGGCTATGTACGTCCATCCGCCATCGCTGTACCATTGAGACGGACTTTCACCGGCACTGAAATCGGCCGTCACAGGCACGTCGCTCACACCGAAATGGACTGTCTTGCCACTGATTGTGTTATTGGCCAGATTGGATTCTTCTCTGCCACCATTGGTAACGACATCGGTAGCGGTTATCTGCAGCTCATACACGCCAACTTCCGAAAGATCGAGTTCGTCGGCCAATTGCACCGTAACATCTCCTTGCGGAGCCAATGTCTCGGTCACAGATTGTTTGCCCGAGGCCACTTCGGCTCCATCGCGAAGAAGCGTCCACTCAAAAGCAAACGAGGTGATATCCAACCCGCAGGCGTTGCCAAACGTAACATCGACGGTACCGGTGGTGAGCGAAATACCGGGAACTGGCATCGACATGGCCAAAGCACTTATATCGGCTGCTTCCACGTACTCGCCACTGCCTATTTCGACAAGGCTGAGATTGACACCGAACTGATTGGCTTCGGAATATACATGGAAGGCGAAATAATAATCACCTGCCGTTTCGACCGAAAGATCAATTACCTCGTTATATGCACTGCCTCCGGTGAAGCTTTCATACTGGGCCAGAGGCTCCATCTCGTCCACATTGGAAGTCGTGCCCCAAAGCACTTCGAAATTTTCTGGATAACTGCTCGAGAAAGCAGAAAATATAACCCTCACGTACCCATCACCTGCCGGTATCGAAATGGGCTCTTTGGTAACCAAGTAATCATCGGAAGGGGTCACATAATCATCATTGTACTTGACCGAGACCCCACCGTTGCTGCTGTCATACTCCCAAGTTTCATCATCATTATTTGCATTGATGATGGTCCAGTCGTCGGCAAAATTCTCGGCATTCGAAAAATCATAGAGAAATGGTACTTCCACTGCCGCAGCAGCCTGAGAAACCAGCCCATTGGATCGAAGCACGCGGTCAAACAAGTTGCGCGACTGATTGTAGTTCATAACTTTTCTACCCAACTCGACCTTGTGGCCATTCATTCTCAATTTAGAGACATTGCGACGTGCAATCTCTTTTCCTTGAACTTCGCCACCCGCGGCGTTGCTCAACCTCTGCATCTGCATTGTCGCAACCGACAAATTCCTAATCGGCTCCCCTTTAGTTACCTTTTGGAAAGCATATCCGCCCGAGATGGCCAAAGTTGCACACGCCAAAAAAGTAAACAATTTTTTCATAACACTACATTATAAAATTACAATATGATATAATATGATTAGATTTACTACAAAAATAAATATAAATTTTAAATATAAAAAATATATTGTAACTTATTTATGTATAAAACTTATTTTTTATTATTCCACCAGGAAAAGTAAAAGTGCTTGGGACGGCATCAAATTCACCGTCCCTGACATAACCAAGAGATGACTTTACAAAACAAAAGAATGCCTGTCAACACCCAAGGTCTCGGGGCGCCGACGGCATATGATATTGACAAAAAAGAGGAATAAAATATCGATACTCGTTTTCTATACGAAACCCGATTATTGCGGCAGCGTCACCTTGAAGTAGGGATTCTCCACGTGTTGCTCGAGCACGATTTGCTTCATGGCTTCCACCCGCTCAGGATACTGCGAGGCCAGGTCGTGGTCCTCGTGAATATCGTCGGCCAGGTTGTAGAGATGGCACTTGCCCTTCTCGACAAAGAGTTTCCAGTCGCCCTGCCGCACGGCTATCTGGTCGATCTCGCAGAACTCCCAGTAGAGGAAATCGTGCTGTTTTTGTTTCTTGTCCTTACCCAACAGAGTGGGAGCAAAGGAGAGGCCGTCGAAATAGTTGAGTCGCCCCTTGGCATATCGCTTTTCATAGTTCTTTACCCCGGTAAGGTCGCAGAAGGTAGGCAGAATATCGTAGAAGGCCAACTGATGATCATTGACCGATACCGGCACATGACCCGGCCAGCGCACGATAAACGGGATGCGAATACCCCCTTCGTGGCACGAGCGCTTCAACCCCTTCAACTTGCCGTCACGGCCGAAAAAGGCAGGGTCGGCCCCACCCTCCTCGTGGGGGCCGTTGTCCGACGAGAAGATGACAATCGTATTCTCGGCAAGTCCTTTCTCCTCGAGCTTGGCCAGAATCTCGCCCACATACTTGTCGAGCCGCTCGATCATGGCGGCAAACTGGGCATGGGTGTGGGTCACAGGATTGTAACGGCTCCAGTAGCTGCCGTTGTATATCCCTTTGTCGCCCAATCGCTCACGGTATTTGTTGAGCAGCGAGTCCTCGGGCTGCACCAGCTCGGCATGCGGCAAAGTGTAGGTAAAGAAGCCGAAGAAAGGCTCATCGGCCGACCGGCGGTCTATCCATTCGAGTGCGGCCCGATGAATGAGATCGGCCGAGTATTGCTTGCGCAGTTCGTATCCGGCGCCCCACATGGGATAGTCGATATTCCCGTCGAGCGTAACGCGAACCGTGGCCGTGTCGCCCAAAGCCGGGTTGTAACGATTCAAGAAGTTGGGATAATAAAGGTGTGCCTGGAACTGGCAGATATAGCCGAAGAACTCATCGACACCCCGCTTGTCGGGCGTAGATACCGACCCCTCGTAGCCGCCGGCCCATTTGCCAAACATGCCGATAGTGTAGCCGTTTTCCTTCATCACCTCGGTAAGTATCACATGATCGGGGTCGTAGGGATGCTGCCCCACCACGGCATAGTCGTCGTTGATGCCATAGCGCACCTTGCCGCTCTCTTTCCAATACTCTTTATTGCCTCGCACCTCGCCATGGCCCGAGTGTTGCCCGGTCATGATACAGGCCCGCGAAGGTGCACTCACGGGACTGCCCGAGTAGGCTTGTGTGAAGCGCATCCCCTCCGAAGCCATACGGTCGAGGTTGGGTGTATCGATATACCGCTGCCCGTAACAACCCAGATCGCCATACCCCATGTCGTCGCACAGGATAAAAATAATATTGGGTTTGTCGTTCTTCTGAGCCCACATCGGGGATACTGAGGCCAACAGTCCACCCCCCAGGCATAAAAGTCGAGAATATTTCATGGATATCTTGTTTTTCTAATTTCACAACTACAGTCGTCAAATATAAAACTAAAATTCTGTTTGCCCAAAGTGGCCCTGTATTTTTGAATTTGAAAACCCCGATTTTCATTTGCCACTGCGCCCATCTTTTTTTATTTTTGCTTCAGAATATAAAATTCGATTCAAGAGCACTCTCATGGAAAAGACCCTCTATACCCCGTTTGACCGGGTGATGTATATCATGACCAAGCCGGTAGGCTCGATTTGCAACCTGGCCTGTACCTATTGCTACTATACCGAGAAGGCCAAACTTTATCGCGACACGCCTCGCCACATCATGAGCGAGAGCCTGCTCGAAAAGTTTATCAAAGAGTATATCGAGAGTCAGGCCAGTGACCATATCCTCTTCACCTGGCACGGTGGCGAAACACTGATGCGGCCGCTCGACTTCTATCAAAAGGTGGTAAAGCTGCAGGCGCAGTATGGCCGGGGTCGTGTCATCGAGAACAGCATACAGACCAACGGCACATTGCTGACCGACAGTTGGTGCCGGTTCTTCAAAGAGAACAACTGGCTGGTGGGCGTGAGTATCGACGGCCCGCAGGAGTTTCACGACGAATACCGCCTCACGAAACAGGGGCGCCCCACCTTCGTAAAGGTGATGCAGGGCATCAACCTGCTCAACAAACACGGGGTGGAGTGGAACGCCCTGGCCGTGATCAACGACTTCAACGCCGACTATCCGCTCGACTTCTACCACTTCTTCAAAGATATCCATTGCAAATACATCCAGTTTACCCCTATCGTCGAACGCATCAATCCACATGCCGACGGCCGCCAACTGGCGGCCCCCGACGAGGAGACTCACAACGGCGTGACCGACTTCTCGGTATCACCCGAACAATGGGGCGAATTCCTCTGCACGCTCTTCGACGACTGGGTGCGCCACGATGTGGGCGAATACTACATTCAACTGTTCGATGCCACACTAGCCAACTGGGCCGGTGTAATGCCGGGCGTATGCTCCATGGCCGAGACCTGCGGCCACGCCGGCGTAATGGAGTTTAACGGCGACGTGTATAGCTGCGACCACTTCGTTTTCCCCGAATACAAACTGGGCAATATCTACACCCACTCGCTCATTGAGATGATGAACAGTCCCCGGCAGGTGGCTTTCGGACAAAACAAGCGCGACAGTCTGCCCACCCAGTGCAAACAGTGCGACTACCTCTTTGCCTGCCACGGCGAATGTCCCAAAAACCGATTTACCCGCACCACTACCGGCGAGCCGGGGCTGAACTACCTGTGTGCCGGCTATCACCGCTTTTTCAAGCATGTGGCACCCTACATGGATTTCATGAAGCGCGAACTCGACAACCAGCGACCACCAGCCAATGTGATGCAATGGATTCGCGAGAACGAGAAACGGCACTGACAATAATATCCCCATACAGACGAAGCGCTCCTGACACAGGCCAGGAGCGCTTCGATTTTAATCATTATACTCATCGAGCTATTCGGTATAACAGAACACGACATAGGCTGCCTCGTTCCAACTCAGTGGTGCTCCCTCTTCCCGAGATTCGGGCTCGAGACGAATGTGCAACATCGATTTACCACGAGTGAAGCTCTCGGGAATTTCAAACTCATCTTCAATCCAGCGCTTGTAAGGGTTACTATCGGCCAGATACCAGACTCCAACCTCTTCACCATCGACCCAAACCCGAGCACATTGCCGGGACTGCTGCTGGTCGCTGAGCCTCCGTAACCTCACGCCCCGATTCTCGGGCTGGATACCTGCCTCAAACGAACTGCCCTCGGTAAACCGCCACACGGTACCGGCTACCTCTTCGTCATCGGCATCACCCTCGAAACAGGCTACAAGCGGTGACTTCTCCACCTCTCCCCGGGCCTTGTATCGATGTTCCTTTATCGATTGGGACGAAGCAAGATTCAACCGGTCGGTCTCGACCAACACAGGCTCCTCACGCCCATAATAGAATATGGCCCCCGAGTGTTCGAGATACTGGTTGTTATGCTCGCCCGACTCAATGCCGAAATCGAGCGATGAATAGAAGGGATAACTGTCACCCAGACATAAGCGGGTCATCGACCACGGATTGTCGCTCAACCCGTCATATCCACCCGAGGGATGCCCCTCGGCCGGGGTAGGGAATCCCCACCCGTAACAGATGTAGCTCTCGGATCCATCACTCTCGACCTGCGGAGTGCGTATGCCATCGATGTGTACACGCACATCCCCTTCGCAAGTAATGATATGCGGCCGTTCTCCATAACACGTCACATGGGCAGCCACCATCTTACCCCACCCCTTTATCGAAGCGATGCGACTATCGGCTCCCGGGGTGTGCTTGCGGGCATAATAGGGCGATGAGCGAAAATAACCGCTCCGCTCCCGATCATAATCATTGGCACCCACAGCCACTTCGGCAAAGGCCAACGTTACCGGTGTGTCACCTCGATTCACCAGTTCTACCTCGGCACACTCCCAAAACGGCATGGGAAAATAGTTGTAGAACCAGCCGTCGGTTGTGGTTCCCATGAGCAGATAACGGGTGTTGTTATATCCCAGCGAATTCCCGAAGAAACACCCGATGGGACACCACACATCGGCCTCGTCGTGACTGTCCCAACGCAGACGCACCCACAGATTTTGCAAACGGTCGGGATTCATATCGGCCACATAGAGCCGCAACGAATGTATTACCCCACCCTCATTCATCTGGAGTAACGACAGGGTATCGCCCGAATCCAACGTCTGCTCGGGCCTGCGTATCCATCGCATCGCACAAGTATCGGGATTACTGCCGGTCTGTTTCCACTGCCGAATCAACTGGCTGTAATCTTCGTTTCCCGTAAACGTCTCTATCCCATCGGGCGAAGTGTAGGCATGATAGACCACATGCCCCCAGCCTCCCTCGCCTTTCTCGCGCTGGGCTCCTTCGAGTTTTACACTCGAGGTGATGCGACAACCGTTGCGAAAAGGCATCGGTACAAAACTGCGAACCACCCGGATAGGGCCACGCCCATGATCCAGCGGCCCGATATAACACGAAGCCTGCGGTTCGGTAAAGGGATATTTTTCGCCAAACTCCGAGAGCCGTATCGTAAAACGAGGCTCACTTTCGCCATCGAAATAGAATCGGAATATGGGCTCCTCGGAGGTAAGATAACGATGCTGTACCATATTGTAAATACAGCCAGCACCGGCCACATCGAATATGACCCATTCGCCCCGGGAGTCGGGGTAGAGATGCCAGTCCCAATCGGCATTCTCTCCATTCTTGTCGATACTGCCTTCGTATTTCACTCTCGTATTACGATCGAGTATTGGTAGCCGGGACACATCGGTCAGGCGATTCAATCCATACGACACAGGCGGAATCGTGGACGAAGCAGATACCACCATCGATAGCCCCCACAGAACTGCCAGAGATTTTATGGAAAAGAGTTTTTTCATGGTTGTAACTTTAAGATTGTTTGCTGTTGCAAAATTACCGACAACCTACAAGTCGGGACAAATACTTTATTATCCATTCCTTGCACTTTTATCCATAAAAAAAAGTCGGTCTCCGCACACAGGGAAACCGACTTCTATGTTTTCGACCAACCAGGCCTCACTCCTTACGCTCCAGCAACACGACATTCTCTACATGGTGGGTGTGGGGGAACATATCGACCGGCTGCACACGCGCAACCCGATATTTGGCATCGAGCAGCGACAGGTCGCGAGCCTGTGTGGCGGGATTGCAACTCACATAGACAATGCGTCGCGGCTCGGCAAACAGGATGGTCTTGATTACATCGTCGTGCATACCGGCACGGGGCGGATCGGTGATGATGACATCGGGGCGGCCGTGCTCGCCAATGAAATCCTCGGTGAGGATATCTTTCATATCGCCGGCATAGAACAGCGTGTTGTCCAAGCCGTTGATGCGAGCATTCTCCTTGGCATCCTCAATGGCCTCGGGCACATACTCGATGCCGATGACCTTGCGCGACTGCCGGGCCACGAAGTTGGCAATTGTCCCCGTGCCCGTGTAGAGGTCATAGACCAGCTCGTCGCCGGTGAGTCCGGCAAACTCGCGGGCCACCTTGTAGAGCTCGTAGGCCTGCTCCGAGTTGGTCTGGTAGAACGACTTGGGACCAATCTTGAACCGCAACCCCTCCATGCTCTCCCAAATGTAGTCGCGTCCGCGATAGAGGTGTACCTCCTGGTCGGTGATGGTGTCGTTGGGCTTTTGATTGACGATATAAAGGAGCGAAGTAATTTGCGGGAACTCGTCGGCCACATGCTGCATCATCGCATCGATGCGTTCCTGATCGGGCTCGAAGAAGACTACGATGAGCATAATCTCGCCCGTCGAGGCGGTGCGCACGATCATGTTGCGCATGAGCCCCGTCTGCTCCCTCAAATCGAAGAAGGGGTAATTGTGGTCGATGGCAAACTGCCGTATCGAGAGACGGATGCGGTTGGAGATGTTGTCCTGCAACCAACACTTCTTGATATCGAGCACCTTGTCGAACATGCCCGGTATGTGGAATCCCAGGGCATTGCGACTGTCGAACTCCTGGGCCGACTGCAACTGCTCGTAGGTGAGCCACGAGCGATTCGAGAACGAGAACTCAAGCTTGTTGCGGTAGAACTGCTGTTTGGCCGAGCCCTTCGTGGGCAGCACCTCGGGCAAGGGAATCTTGCCTATGCGAGTGAGGTTATCCTCGACCTGCTGCCGCTTGAACTGTAACTGGAAGTCGTAGGTCACATGCTGCCACTTGCAGCCGCCACACACCCCGAAGTGCTCGCAAAACGGCTGTACCCGCAGCGGCGAATAGGAGTGAAACTTCACGATGCGGGCCTCGGCATAACTATGCTTCTTGCGGGTTACCTGCAAATCGACCACATCGCCCGGTGCGGCAAAGGGGACAAACACTACCAAATCGTTTACCCGCGCCAGTGCCTTCCCTTCGGCAGCCACGCCGGTTATCTCAATCTGCTCCAGCAAAGGGAGCTCTTTCTTTTTTCGTGCCAAAACAAAAAATTAAAATATGATTATGCGGTACAAAGATAGTGAAAGGCGAGAGCCGGGGCAAATGAAAATGCAATTTTCAAGACGGGCTATGCCGAGCCGAATCCTCTCTTCTACAATGTCCCCCCACGTCGCAACGCGGGGCAATCCCCCCTCATACGAGCCCTACCCCCTCCAACCAGCCGGCCGGGGTCAACGCCCGGCCCTGAACTCGTTGGGCGTACTCCCTACGACCCGTTTGAACATACGACTCATGTGCTGAGGATACTGAAACCCCAGGCTGTAGGCAATCTCGCTCATCGACTTCGAGGTCGAGAGCAACAACTCTTTAGCCCGGTTGATGAGTTTGTTTTGGATATGTTCCGAAACGGTGATACCCGTTTGCTTACGAATCATATCGCCAAAATAGTTGGGCGAGAGAAATACCTTCTCGGCAAAATACTTCACCGTAGGCAAGCCAATCTCCTGGGGAGCATTGCTGTCGAAATACTCGTCGAGCAATCGCTCAAACCGCACGATGATATCTTTGTTGGGAAGTTCGCGGGTAGTAAACTGCCGCTCGTAGAAACGCATGCAGTAGTCGAGCAACAGCCCTATATTGGCCGTGATAAGGCGGCGGCTATGTTTGTCGATAGGGTGTCGCAGCTCTTCTTCAATCTTTTTGAAGCAATCCATGATGGTGTCGCGCTCGGTCTCGGAAAGGTGCAACGCTTCGCGTGTCTCGTAGGAGAAAAACGAATACTTCTTGATCTCCTGCCCAAGGGTAGTACCCCGAATAAAATCGGGGTGAAATAGAACTCCATGTGCCATGGGGCGAACATCTTGCGACATTTCCACCTCGGCCACCTGTCCGGGAGCAAAACAGACGATGGTACCCTCGCTATAATCATAGGGTTGACGGCCATAAGTAATATCACCACACTTGGTCTCCTTCAGGTACAGGGCATAGACCCCATAAGTGATTTTAAGCCTATCGGGCCACTGGGTAGCCTTCGACAAATCGATTACCGACACCATGGGATGCAAAGTCTCCAGCCCGAAAATCTTGTTATACTTATCTACACTATCCAATCTTATCAGCTCGTCCATATCACAAAAATTAATTGTTCAGGCAAATATACTATTTCTGTTTCGAATTTTCCAGGTACCTGTCACGCTATCTGTGATTGGGGTACAAATATCTGTAAATGATATACAACTGTCCCCTATCGGGCCTGGCTATCTTTGCATCGATTCAACTGGAACACGACCTGCAAAGCCTCCAAACCCCAATTCGGGTAGAAACATCTGTAATTCATATACAGGATGAGCCGAAGCTGTTGAATAACTTTGTAACCGTAAAAAATCGATAACTCACCAAACAGTAATATCATATGAAAAACAAAATTATCTTTGCGCTTGTCGCATTATGGGTATTAAATAGTACAGTAATTATGGCACAAGAAAAAGTTAAACAAACGGCTGGACGCGACCAGCTGGGAGAGTTTGCTCCCAAATTCGCGGAACTCAACGACGATGTTCTCTTTGGTGAAGTGTGGAGCCGGACCGACCGTCTGGGCCTGCGCGACCGCAGCCTGGTAACCATCACCTCGCTCATCAGCCAAGGCATTACCGACAGTTCGCTTACCTATCATCTGCAAACGGCCAAACAGAACGGGATTACCCGCACCGAGATTGCCGAAATCATTACTCACATCAGTTTCTATGCCGGATGGCCAAAAGCCTGGGCCGCCTTCCGTCTGGCCAAAGAGGTTTGGGCCGACGAGACTACCGGCAACGATGCCAAAGCCGCCTTCCAACGGGAGATGATTTTCCCCATCGGCGAGCCCAACACCGCTTATGCCCGGTATTTCATAGGGAACAGCTATCTCGCCCCTATCTCTCGCGAGCAGGTATCGGTCTCGAATGTCACCTTCGAACCCCGATGTCGCAACAACTGGCATATTCACCACGCAACCCAGGGTGGCGGACAGATGCTCATCGGTGTAGCCGGCCGAGGCTGGTATCAGGAAGAGGGTAAACCGGCTGTCGAGATTCTGCCCGGTACGGTCATCCACATCCCGGCCAACGTCAAGCACTGGCATGGTGCCGCAGCCGACAGTTGGTTTGCACACCTGGCCTTTGAGGTCCCTGGCGAGAATACCTCGAACGAATGGCTCGAACCCGTTACCGACGAAGAGTATAACAAACTGAAATAAAACAATTCACCAACAGCCTAAACAAGAACAATGGAAACAAAATTAAGATTTAACAGATATGTGCCTACCCAAATATTATTTGGTGCAGGAATGCTCAACAAATTGAGCGAACAACCCATGCCGGGGAAAAAGGCTTTAATCATCATCTCCAACGGCAAATCGACTCGCGCCAACGGTTATCTGGCCCGCACCGAAGAGCAATTGCAAAAGGCCGGTGTTGAAACAATGGTCTTCGATGGCGTATCGCCCAACCCCACAGTGAGCAATGTAAATGACGGGGCCCAAGTTGCCCGCGAAAACAAATGTGATTTTCTGGTAGCCCTGGGTGGAGGCAGCGTGATGGATTGCGCCAAAGCCATTGCTCTGATGGCTACCAACGACGGTGATTTGTGGGACTATGTGGCCGTGGGGTCGGGCAAGGCATTACCTATCGCCCACACTCCGCTGCCCATCATCGCCATTACAACAACGGCCGGCACGGGATCTGAGACCGACAACGCCGGGGTCATCACCAAAGAAGACACCTACGAAAAAGCCTTTATCGGTGATTCAAGCCTTTATCCCAAACTGGCCATTGTCGATCCCGAACTGATGCTGAGTGTACCGGCCGGATTCACGGCCTTCCAGGGGTTCGATGCCCTGTTCCACAGCATCGAAGGCTATATTGCCAAAGGGGCTAACCTGATGAGCGACATGTATGCCTTGACGGCCATCGAAGAACTGGCCCAATATCTACCTCGTGCCGTAAAAGATGGCAACGACCTGGAGGCCCGCACGCATGTTGCCTTTGCCAACACCTTGTCGGGGGTAGTCATGTGCCTCACGCTACTCACCAGCGAGCACGGCATGGAGCATGCCCTCTCGGCCTATCACCCCAACCTGCCTCACGGTGCCGGCCTGATCATGATCAGCCGGGCCTACTATGCCTACTTTGTGCATAATCACGCCTGCGACGAGCGCTTCGTCCGCATGGCCCGCGCCCTGGGTATGCCCGAGGCCAACAAACCCGAAGACTTCCTCACCGCCCTTACCCGCTTGCAAGAGGCTTGCGGCGTGGCCGACCTGAAGATGTCGGACTATGGTATCGCCCGCAACGAAGCCGAAAAATTCATGCACAACGCCCGGGAGGTCATGGGCATCATGTTTACCAGCGACCGCATTGCGATGAGCGACGCCGATATCGTAGCCATCTATGAAGAGTCGTGGCGATAACCGCATCGACTGCATGTCATAACAATGAAGAGGCTGTGCCACGAGTGGATTTTTCTCGGCACAGTCTCTTTTATTCTTTTCGACTTCACGGTCTTTATCGATATCTATAATACTCTTTCGAAAGGGCTACCCATGACGACGACATAATCATTTGTCCCCTACCCGGCATTGCCACATCAACCTCCAATACCCGCTTACTTATGGGTAAATCGGTAATCGGGGTAGATAAACCGAGGATTTATATACCATCTTCCCAAACCGTGTTCCCTACCTTTGTCTCGAGAGAATACCGGGGCTCATCCCGTGATTTCCCGGGGAACGATACATGAGACAAGATTATGTATCGAAACCTATAATCTTGCTGTTGGAGAAATGAAACCATTGAGTGTAAAGACAATTGCACGATGTAACAAGTTGCTATCGGCCCAAACGCCCAATCCACTGGTGAGCCTGATAAGATTGACCGACACGGTCGATCTTCTGGACATACACCAGTTTGAATTCTATACCGTGTGGCTGAAAGAGTGGAACGGATGTTGCCCCTCGGCCTTCGGATGGAAAACATGCGACTTCAACGATGGTGCGCTCATTTCACTCCCCCCCGAAAAGCCCATTGATCAAGAGCTGTGGAAGTGCGAAAGCTGCCAGCCACAAGGTCGCTTGCTCTGTTTTCACCCCTCGGTCTTCGACCCGCTGAAAACGAGTAAGCATTACAGCAGTTACTCCTTTTTCAAATACCGTTCCAGCGAGTGCCTGCACCTCTCGCAACGAGAACGACTTGCTCTGGAACACGAGATGAACGGAATCGAAGAGGAACTCTATTGGGGTATCGACGAGTACAGCTACACGATTTTGGCCGACCGTATCAGGTTACTGCTCGATTATGTGTCGCGCTTTTATCATCGGCAGTTTATCTTGCGACACGATACCCACCTAAAGATCGTGGACTACACCGATCGGTGGCTCGACAATTTTTTCATTGCAGGTAAAGCACGATATCGGGAGTTGCCTACTGCCGGGACTTTTGCCCGGCAGTTTGACTGCTCGCCCGACTATTTCAACGACCTGCTGCGCCATGAAACCGGGAAGGACACAACCGACTATGTGAAATTCAAGCAGATAGCCATTGCCGAGAATTGGCTGAGACAGAGCAACAAAAGCGTAAAAGAGGTAGCCGAAACATTGGGATTTCCTTCGGGCCAAGCCTTTTGCACACTCTTTAAGAGACTCAAGGGGCATGCTCCCGAAGAGATTACATCCCGTCTGAAATTCAAGCACATAGATTTGGCAAACTGACTCATACCGTATGAAGGCGAGACGAAATGGAATTGAGATTGTTTTCCCTCCATAAAGAAACAGAACTACACCCTGTAAATACCCTCGTATCTCCCCCATAGCCCAAGGCCAGAAAACACACCTTCCAATCCAAGCACGCACAACCGTCGCCCCGCTACAAATTCGACCCAATACACCCCAATACACAGAAAAAACAAGTAGCGTTAAAATTTGTAGCAAAATATTTTTGTTGTTTGCACGAATCCTATATTTTTGCATAATGTTTTATGCCGGTTTACCAAACGGGTCACGAAGCCGGATGTGGAAACAATTATATAAATATCATATACTTATTTATCTATGAAAAGAGTTTATACTTTTGGCAACGGTAAAGCAGAAGGCCGTGCCGACATGAAAAACCTGCTGGGTGGCAAAGGCGCCAACTTGGCAGAGATGAATCTCATCGGTGTTCCTGTACCCCCGGGATTCACCATCACCACCGAGGTTTGTACCACATATACACAACAAGGGCGTGAAGCCGTAGTCAAAGAGATTCAAAGCGACGTAGAACAAGCCATTGCACACATCGAGAGCCTCACCGGCACGAAATTTGGCGATGCTACCAACCCGCTGTTGGTATCGGTTCGCTCGGGTGCCCGCGTCTCCATGCCGGGTATGATGGATACCGTGCTCAACCTGGGTATGAACGACGAGGCCGTAGAAGCCATAGCCAAGAAATCGGGCAACCCCCGTTTCGCCTGGGACTCCTACCGCCGTTTCGTACAAATGTATGGCGACGTAGTACTGGGCATGAAACCCAAGACCAAAGAAGATATCGACCCCTTTGAAGAGGTAATGGACAAAGTGAAAGAGGCCAAAGGCATCAAGAGCGATACCGAGCTGCAGGTCGAAGACCTCAAGGAGCTGGTACACCTCTTCAAAGCCGCTGTAAAAGAGAACACCGGAAAAGACTTCCCCACCTCGCCCTGGGAGCAACTGTGGGGTGCCATCTGCGCCGTATTCGACAGCTGGATGAACGAACGCGCCATCCTCTACCGCCGCATGAACCAGATTCCCGAAGAGTGGGGTACTGCCGTAAACGTGCAAGCCATGGTATTCGGTAACATGGGCAACACATCGGCCACCGGTGTAGCCTTCACCCGCGACGCCGCTACCGGCGAAGACATCTTCAACGGCGAATACCTCATCAATGCACAAGGCGAAGACGTGGTTGCCGGTGTGCGCACACCCCAACAGATCACCCTCGAAGGTTCACGCCGCTGGGCTGCCCTGCAAGGCATCAGCGAAGAGGAGCGCGCCAGCAAATACCCCTCGCTCGAAGAGTCGATGCCCGAGTGCGCCAAAGCCCTCATCGAGACCCAACAAAAACTCGAAGACTACTTCAAAGATATGCAAGACCTCGAGTTTACCATCCAGGATGGCAAACTGTGGTTGCTCCAAACCCGTAACGGCAAACGCACCGGTGCCGCCATGGTAAAAATTGCCATGGACATGCTGCGTGCCGGTATCATCGACGAAAAGACCGCATTGAAACGTATGGAGGCTCAAAAACTCGACGAGCTGCTCCACCCCGTATTCGACAAAGACGCCGTAAAACGCGTGAAAGTCGTTGCCAAAGGTCTGCCTGCATCGCCGGGTGCCGCCACCGGTCAAATCGTATTCTTTGCCGACGATGCCGAAGCATGGGCCGAGAAACGCAAAAAAGTAATCATGGTACGTATCGAGACCTCACCCGAAGACCTGCGCGGTATGAACGTGGCACAAGGTATCCTCACCGCCCGCGGTGGTATGACCTCGCACGCTGCCGTAGTTGCCCGTGGTATGGGTAAATGCTGCGTATCGGGTGCCGGCGAAATCAAAGTCGATTACAAGGCCCGCACCGTAGAGATGGGTGGCAAGGTTTACAAAGAAGGCGACTGGATCTCGTTGAACGGTTCGACCGGCGAAGTATATGACGGACAGGTTCCCACGGTCGATGCCGACATGAGCGGCGACTTCGCAGCCATCATGAACCTCGCCGAAA
The DNA here is from genome assembly GCF_002161555.1 of Barnesiella sp. An55. Classification (GTDB taxonomy): domain Bacteria; phylum Bacteroidota; class Bacteroidia; order Bacteroidales; family Barnesiellaceae; genus Barnesiella; species Barnesiella merdipullorum. The sequence goes on from NZ_NFHZ01000013.1 coordinate 71,273, forward strand.
AATATACCAAGGTCGATGTACGCACCAACGCCGATACCCCGCGCGACGCTGCCGTAGCCCGCAAGTTCGGTGCCAAAGGTATCGGTCTGTGCCGTACCGAGCACATGTTCTTCGAAGGCGACCGCATCAAAGCCATGCGCGAAATGATTCTGTCGAAAGACGAAGAAGGCCGTCGTCACGCACTCGACAAACTGTTGCCTATGCAACGCGGCGATTTCGAAGGTATCTTCGAAGCCATGGACGGTCTGGGCGTAACGATCCGTCTGCTCGATCCCCCCTTGCACGAGTTCGTACCCCATCAACTCGCTACCCAGAAAGAACTGGCCGAAGAGATGGGCATGAGCATCGAAGAGGTAAAACTCGCCTGCGACTCCCTGGCCGAATTTAACCCCATGCTGGGTCACCGCGGTTGCCGTCTGGGTTGCACCTATCCCGAGATTACCGAGATGCAGGCCCGCGCCATCATCGAAGCAGCTCTCAACGTGAAAGCCCGCGGTATCGACGTTCACCCCGAAATCATGGTACCCCTGGTAGGCGTGGTTGAAGAGTTGAGAATGCAGGCCGAAGTCATCAACCGCGTAGCCGCTCAAGTATTCGAAGAGCGTGGCGACACGGTAGCCTACAAAGTAGGTACGATGATCGAGGTACCCCGCGCCGCCATTACGGCCGACCAGATTGCCGAAGTAGCCGACTTCTTCTCGTTCGGTACGAACGACTTGACGCAGATGACCTTTGGTTACTCGCGCGACGATGCCGGCAAGTTCCTCAAGATCTACAAAGAGAAAGGAATCCTCAAAACCGATCCGTTCGAAGTACTCGACCAAAAAGGTGTGGGCCAACTCGTTCGCATGGGTGTAGAGAAAGGCCGTTCGACCAAACCGACCCTCAAGGTAGGTATCTGCGGCGAGCACGGTGGCGAACCCTCGTCGGTTAAGTTCTGCGCCAAACTGGGCATGAACTACGTATCGTGCAGCCCCTACCGCGTGCCCATCGCCCGCGTAGCTGCGGCGCAGGCTGCCATCGAAGATTAAGCGATCAAATTCTATCCTTAATAAAAAAGCCATGCCGGTGCCGGCATGGCTCTTTCTATATCTGACAGGCGATGTACAAAGGATTTTCCCAAACCCGAGGTATTCCCAGATACCGCGTCGCAGCGCGGTATGACAAACGAGTCACCCCGCACCCCGATGCGGGGTCCACAAAGAAGGAACAAGAAAGTCACTAAAATTTCACACCTAACGGGCAAAAGATTATGAAGCTTTTCACTATTTTTGTAGAAGATAGGATGCGGCTCGGTAGAGAGATAAATCTTCGGTTTCTTGGTCCAAACAGGGAAACAAAATAGAACATCCACTAAAACACAGATACGATGAAAAAATTGAGTTCTCTTCTCCTCGGTCTATTGATGGCCATTGTGTGGTCGGCTCAAGCTGCCGGTCCTAAATATGTGTTCTACTTTATTGGCGACGGCATGGGCGTAAACCAGGTCAATGCCACCGAGTTGTTTTATGGCGAACTGGCTGGAGTGAGAGGCCCCGAGCTGTTGCTCTTCTCGCAGTTCCCCTACTCGACCTTTGTCAATACCAGTTCGGCCAATCGGGGTGTCACCGACTCGGCTGCTGCCGGTACAGCCTTGGCATGTGGCGAAAAAGCCAACAACAATACGGTGGGTGTCGATGCCGACAGCACCGTCATATACAGTATCGCCACAGCGGCCCATCAGAAGGGGATTCCCGTGGGTATCGTGACCAGTGGAGAAATCGACGATGCTACGCCGGCAGCTTTCTTTGCACACCAAATTGACCGCTATGCCCGCTACAAAGTAGGTCTCGACATGCTCTCGGCCGGATTTACGTTTTACGCCGGTAACCGCTTTACCCAACCAGCTCCCCAAGGAGAGGAGTCGCTCTATGATCTGCTGCCTAAAAACGGATATACGCTGGCTGTCGGATGTGACGAGTATGACCTCAAGGCCAACCAAGCCGACAAGATGGTGCTGTTTCCCAAGCAAAGCATACCCTATGCCATTGACCGCAAACCGGGCGACATGAGCCTGGCCGACCTCACACGCTGCGCCATCGATTTCCTGCAACGCAAGGGCGACGGCTTCTTTCTGATGATTGAGGGAGCCAAAATCGATTGGGCCGGACATGTGTGCGACGGAGCTACCGACTTGCGGGAGGTGAAAGACCTGGAGGAGTCGGTACGGCTCGCTTATGACTTTTACCGAGCTCACCCCGACGAGACGCTTATCGTTGTCACGGCCGACCACGAAACCGGAGGTGTGGTATTGGGTACCGGCGAGTATGCTCTCAACCTGCAGGCATTGCAATACCAGACGATGAGTGGAACAACCTTTACCCAACAAATTGCTTCGTGGCGCAAATCGGGTACCCGAGTATCGTGGCCGACCATGCAGGAGGCTCTGTCGCAAGCCTTCGGATTCTGGACCCACTTGACTCTATCGCCACAGCAAGAGGAACGACTCAAGCAGGTCTATCACGAGACGATTGCCGATGCGGAGGGAAATCTGGTCAAATCGCTCTACGAAGAGAATGAACCCATAGTCGAAACAGCCAAACAGATTATCAACGAGATAGCCCTGATCAAATGGGCCGTCGGTTCTCATACGGCCGGTTATGTACCCCTCTATGCCATAGGAGTAGGTGCCGAGAACTTTGCTCACCGGCTCGACAATACCGAAATACCTCGCCTCATCGCCCGAATTGCCGAATATAAATAATCATCTAATAAACAAACGATTAAAAAGGCGAGAAGGCCTTCGATGTAAGATTTTTTTAGAAAAACATTGTAAAATAAAAACAAAGGATATAACTTTGCCGCTTGTAATCGGTTTGCTTCTATCGGTTCGATGGGGCAATGAAAAGGGAATCGGGTGCAAATCCCGAACAGGCCCGCTGCTGTGAAGTTTCATAGAAGTTCAGACAAATGCTGCATTGCCACTAATCGAAATCCCGATTGGGAAGGCGTCTGGACCGAAACAAGTCAGAAGACCTGCCGATTGCAGTAAAAACAGACGTTGCTCTCTCCGTGGATCGAGAGGCCGGTCAAGAAAAGATTATCGAAAAAAGAGACTTTTTACCAATGAAAAAGGGATGAGAATCGGTGACGACTCTGTCCCGCCATTAAGTATTTAACTCAAAAATAGAAGAATCATGGCAAGAAAAATTCCTTTCAGTGTAGATATAACGGGAAGTTTCGTTTACTCCGAACCCCTTGTCGAAGCTCGCAAACTGTATCACGACGGCGTGTGGAGCTCGGCCAAACTGCACGAAATCGAAGATAAGGAGATTTTCCGCATCGTGGAAAAGTGCAAAGAGATAGGCTTGAAATGCGTAACCGACGGCGATTACAAATCGAGCAACTACCTCGACTTCTTCCACCACCTCGAGAATATCTCGAAACAAGAGGCTACCACCCCCGATGAGGTAAAAGAATCGGTTATCTCGGGTAAAATCGGGTTCGACAACTCCTACCCCTCGACCCCCAAGGTGACTCAACGTTTCACCTACCTGACGGGTATCATAGGCGGCGACATGTATGCCAAGGTTCTGCTCCCCTCGCCCACCACACTGCTGGCCGAGCTGCTCCGCCCCGAGAACCGCTACAACACCGGGCGTTACTACCCCGACATGGATCTGCTCGTGCACGACATCGCCCAAACCTACCAAACGGTTATCAGCGAATTCTACGACATGGGATGCCGATTCCTCCAACTGAGCGACTATGCGTGGAACCTGGCCGGCGACAGCGACATTGAGCAAGTGGCTCAGGCTGCCCACATCGACCTGCTTTCGCTCGTGGCCACATCGGCCCAACTTACCGAGGCCTGTTTGGCTCAAAAGCCCGACGACATGTGCATCTCACTGCAATTCCACGACAAATGGTGGAGCATAGGCGACAAAGAGAAGACGGCCGAACTGCTGCTCTCGACTCGTGCCGATGCCATCGCCTTTGACTTTGGCAACCGCGAGAACGAAAACATAGACTTCTCGATGCTCAACTACTGCCAAGGGAAAGATGTGATTCTGGGTCTCGTATCAACCTCGAGTCTGCAACCCATATCGTCGAGCAATATCACGTTCCACATCGAGAATGCAGCCCGCCTCATCCCGCTCGAATCACTTCACTTGAGCAGCCAGGGCGATTTCAGAGACAACCAGGGCAACAGTGTCATCTCGGAACAGATGATGTGGAGCAAGATTGTCGCTATGAAGAATATTGCAAAAACCGTGTGGGGCGAATAAACGTTATACCACCACGATACCTCATATAGCTTTAACCGATTAGCCGATGTGGCCGTGCTGTATCGACTATCGGTTTTTGTCTTATGATTTCTATGAAAGAAGAAAGGAGGCGGTTCGGCATAGTCAAACGTCGAAATCTTCGCTTTCCGTTTACCTCTACGCTCACCTTTCGCTATCTTTCCAGAAGAAAGGAGGCGGTTCGGCATAGTCAAACGTTGAAATCTTCGCTTTCCGTTTGCCTCTACGCTCACCTTTCTGTATCTTTGCACGCTGAAAAATTGGTCAATACTACAAACAAGTGAACAACGTACACGAAGAACTGAAAGCTGTATCGCAATTCCTCACGGAGTATGCTACCTGCCTGATGGCGTCGGGCGTACACACCTCGCGAATTGTACGCAACACCGCCCGCATAGCCGAATCGTTTGGCTTCGAAGCCCACATGACCCTCTTCCACAAAACCATCAACATGACCCTGCGGAGCAAAGACAACGCTCACGTATATAGTACGGTAAGTGCGGCTAAATCGGGGGCCATCAATTTTGAATTCAACTCCGAACTGAGCGCACTCAGTTGGGAAGCTTACGACAACCACCTCTCGCTCGACACGCTGTGGGAGAAATACAAGACTATCACCGGCAAACCCCGGATGAACGAGTGGAAAGTGTGGATACTGGTTGGTTTTGCCAATGCCTCTTTCTGCCGTCTGTTCAACGGCGACTGGATTGCCGTAGCCGCCGTATTTGTAGCGACCCTTGTGGGATTCCGCCTCAAACAGATTTTGGGCAAACACCACATCAACCACTACTTCGTATTCACCATATCGGCATTCGTTGCCTCGCTCATTGCCTCGATAACCATGTGGCAACAATGGGGTACCACCCCCGATATCGCCATCGGTGCCAGCGTACTCTACCTCATACCGGGAGTACCCTTGATCAACGGCATCATCGATATTATCGAGGGCCATGTGCTGGCCGGTACCGCCCGGCTCATCAACGCCCTGTTGCTGATTGTCTGCATCGCCTTCGGTATGGCTATTACACTTTTAATGATGGGAGGAAAACTGTTATGATCAACTGGCAAATTGTAGGATCGGTTGTTGCCGATGCCATTGGGGCTGCTATTGCAGCCATAGGTTTTGCGGTTATCTCCAACCCACCCCGCCGAGCCATTCTCTATGCCGCACTTTTGGCCGCCGTGGGGCACAGCATACGATTCGTCCTCTTGAAATATGCAGGGCTCGACCTGGCCTCGGCCTCGTTTATCGCAGCCTTTTCAATAGGTATGCTCAGTTTGTGGGCCGGCTATCGCATCTTCTGTCCAGCCACCGTGTTGTACATACCGGCACTGCTCCCCATGATACCGGGAATGTATGCCTATCGCACCGTATTCTCGCTCATCAAGTTTCTGCAAAGCAGTGGCAACGACAACGATGCCATACACTATCTGCTCGAGATTTTCAAGAATGGAATTACCACTGCCTCGGTACTCTTTGCTCTGGGCGTAGGTGCTACCATCCCCATATTCATTTTTTACAAGCGGGCCTTCTCGATGACCCGGACGGCAAACCGCGTAAAAAAGTAGAGCAGAACACCGAAGCTCTTTTGTTATAATTGTATCATACTTAATTAAAATAGTACTTTATTTATCGATATTTACCCCCGTATCTTTGTGGTTAATATTACTCATTATTTAAAACCATGAAGACGGAGATGAAAAGAGAAACACTCAAAGTACTTTGTATCTTATTGATTTCCTGCTTAACTTTCTCGGTTCAGGCAGGAACAAGAATTGTTGTTTTAGGTTCTTCAACAGCTGCGGGAGCCGGAGTAACCGATTCGAATCGGGCGTGGGTAAATCAATACCGGAGCTATCTGCAATCGCTCGACCCCACCAACACAGTAATCAACCTGGCCAAAGGGGGCTACACGACTTGTGCCATTATGCCCACCGGAACCGAACCTTATAATACCGGGAGTCACCTGCTCGAGGTTGATACGGAACGAAACATTACCAAGGCCCTCAGCCTTTCGCCAAATGCCATTATCATCAACATGCCCACCAACGACGTGTCGAACGGTATTTCCGTCGCCACTCAGTTGGAGCATTTCGCCACAATTATCTCTCTGGCCCGAGAGGCCGGTGTTGCCGTGTGGATTACGACCTCGCAACCTCACAACTTTGGAGAGACCTATGACGGGCCTTACAGCGAAGAGCACCAACCCGACTATTGGAAACAGACGGCTCGCGACCAGTTTAAAGAACTTACCGACAGTATTCTGAACCATTACGGCAAATATGCGCTTGACTTCTATACGCCCATTGCCACAACAGATGGCTACAGTTTCATTCGACCCGAATATGACTCGGGCGATGGTGTACACCTGAATGATGCCGCCCATGATATCCTGTTCGACATTGTCAAAAGGGCCGATATCCCGAGCCAGGTAGGAAGTTCGTCGGTCGAAATCTCGACTGTCCCCATCTACATCAACTTCGGGCCTACCGAGGCCGGTATCTCCGGCTGGAACAATGCCAACACTCAAGGCAGTGGCTCTCGATTTGATTTACTGAACGACTCGACAGGAACCGCTACCACCGTCTCTATCGAGTTTACCGTAGGATTTACCCACGCCGCCACCAACGGCAGCAGTTCATCGGTATGGAACATGAACGACATAATATCGACCAGCAACTTCAGCTCCAATGGCGCCGACCCTGTACTGACTATATCGGGACTGAATCCGGCCGCTACCTATACCTTTGAGACCTTTGGCTCACGCGCCGGCGACGGGAACAGAGAGACGACCTATACCTATGTGGGGAAAAACAGCGGCAGTGCCACGCTTGACGCCGCATCAAACACAACGAGTATCGCAACCGTATCGGGCATCTCGCCTACCCAAGAGGGGGTCGTCGTGCTCACCATCGGCAAAAGCGCCAACAATACCTCGGGATTTTCTTACCTCAATGCCATGCGAATTTCCGCCAAGACAGGAAGTTCTCAGCCCGAAACACCCGAAGGGATTGTCAGGGTCGATATCGCCGGAACCCTTTCGTCGCTTCTCCCGGCAACAACCGATACCATCACGACTCTCATTCTGCAAGGCGAGCTCAATGGCTCGGATATTAAAACCATACGAGAACTTCAGGCCTTGAAATACCTCGATATGCAGGCCTGTAAAATCGTAGCTGGTGGCGAGGCCTACCTCAATGGTATGAAAACGGTCGAGAATGTTTTCCCCAAAGAGATGTTTGCCAACAACACCGTTATAGAGACAGTCATCTTACCAAGCAACGCTATCGAGGTGGCCTATCATGCATTCATTGGTTGCAGCGGCCTCAAAAGAGTGGTACTCCCCGAAACCATACGCACTTTTGGCAACGATGCCTTCAGCGGATGTGGCAACCTAGAATCGATTAACATGCCGGCCGAGGCCTCGTCGATGGGTACCGGACTCTTCTGGAACTGCGCCAAATTGACTTCCATAACAATCCCCGAAGGAATCACGACTCTCCCGGGCGGGACCTTCTACGGCTGCACTCAACTGAAGAGTATAACCCTCCCATCTACTCTGGAGAGAATCGATGGCGACTGGACCTTTGCCAGTTGCAACGCCCTGCAATCATTAGTCCTGCCCAAGAATATGCAGTCGATTGCTCCAGCCGTATTCTACAACTGTTGGTCTCTGAACTCGATTGAGTGCCATTCGGTTGTTCCACCTGTCACTACGGCCAACGGGAATGGCGATACTCCTTTTACCGGAGCCTTCAAACCCGAATATTGCACCCTCAAAGTCCCCTTTACCGCACTATCGGAATATCAGGAATCGAGTATTTATGGTTCGATGAATTCCATAGTTCCTTTGACCAGCATTACTGCCGACGGGACCGAAATACACCCCGACAATGCCGATGCCTTGACTATGGCAAAACAGATTGTCATCTCGGGCGCTACCCCCGATGCTTCGGCTTTGGCATCCCTGTGGGCATTGAACGATAGAGTCACCACCATCGACATGCGCGATGTTTCCCTCTACTTCGAGGTACCCACAGTGGCCAATCCCAACTGCTTGATATACGCTCCGGCCTCTTCACAAAGCGACGCCAGCAATGTAATTATCGAGGGCTCGGCCCAACAGATAGCATTAACCGACGGTTACCCCTTCGAGGCTTTACAGGAGTTCCAGGCCCAAACTATTGTCTATACACGCACAATTGATGAGCACCTGAACTCCAATGCCCAAGAGACCAGTGGATGGAGCAGCATCGCCCTCCCCTTTGACGTAGCCTCCATCACGGCACAAAACGGAGCCGGACAACAAGTGGAGTTGAGCGCCTACGACATCGACAACAACTACGACACATCGAAAAACCCCTTCTGGCTTCGGGCTCTTACTCCCGACGGATTTGTTGCCACACAATCAATCGAGGCCAATACACCCTACATCATCTGCTTCCCCAATGACGCCACCTTGGACGACCAGCTCAATCTCACAGGCGAAGTAACCTTCAGCGCCACTGATGTAACAATAGCGGCTACCCCCGTATTCCAGGCCACCGAAGGAAAAGAATTTGATCTCATGCCTACCTACCAAACCATACAAGCCGCCCAAGGCGTATATGCGCTGGATGCACAAGGAAGCTCTTTCGTTAACAACAGCCGAGACATACAACCGTTTGAGTGTTATGCAGTATGCAAGGAGGGTAGCGATACGGCACCCGAATCTTTTGATATCCCGGGCAAATTGCCTACTGCCATCGACCAGCCAGCCACAGAAACTCGCATTTATGCAGCAAATGGCCAACTCATACTCCAGTTGGAAAAAGCTACCTCAATAAAGGTATATCATCTCGACGGTCGGCTCGTGTTCTCTCAAGAAGCCCAAGCCGGAGAAACGATTATCGACGGACTGCCTCAAGGGGTATATATTGTAAACGGACAGAAGATCATTCTATAAATAAATCATCTTATCAATAAATTATCAAAAAGTTAGACCTTATTCCTCTATACCCGGGGCTGTGAAGTTCCGAGTATTTTTATAGACCACAAAGAAAGGCATTGAAAGGCATCGCTACCAAGCCCCAGGCAACACTCTGCATCAACTTTGCATTTCTCTTTCTCCTCCCCTTGCTTCGATCACTTGCTTTGCAAACATTCAACCCATTCACTTCTCGGCTATTCCCACCCTTCTCAACGTATCGCAACTGCGGCTACCAATTCTGCGCCAGATGCCGGCACAACTACACACCCGGCTACCGTTACACCAACAAGGCTCTTCTAAAGAGCCCAACTCCATCATCCACAGGCCATAGATATATCTCATGGTCCCCTTCAAAAAAGCTTCATAACCGAGGCCCCATCATAGTAAAAAAAAATGGAAGTACCAGAAAACCGGTACTCCCATTGTCCACACTATCTATCCGACTAACTAAAAAACAACTACCTTTGTGTGATTAACCACATAGACACCTTTCGGCATGGCCATGCGATGACTTCCACTCGACAGCATACGTGAGAAGAGTTGGCGGCCATCCAAAGCATAAACCGACACCTGCATATCTTTCGACAAATCGATGCAGATATGGCCTTCGGCAGCATAAACTTTCATCTCGTCGGCCGTAGCTTCGTCCACAGCACTTGAAGAAGAGCGGGGAATCAACACCAAATTATCATACAAATACGAAAGCTCGTTTTTCATTAAACGGAGGTACATGGTTTTCACCGATTCGGCCTCATCGGTAATCATCGAGTCGTCGATCTTCAGCTCCACATCGAGCCATTCGCCAGGAGTATAGTCTCCAAAAGCGGCACCTTCAGCACCAGTAGTCTCATCGACAGCATACCCGAATTTAATGTGAGAGCCACCATCGGTTCGCACGCCCAATTCGATACCACCCCATTCAAATCCACTCTCAAGGAAACACAACTGAAACTTGATACCCGAGTAGTCTCGCCAAGTCTTGCCGGCCGGAAGAGCTTCGCTGAAAGTTACCGGCGAACACTCGACTCCATTGACCTGCAACGCTTTGGTCGAAGAGTTGATTCCTGCCGTATAAGGATTCTCTACAACCTCACAGGTGCCGCTCCACGGCATAGCACAACGGGCGGTAGCTCCCAACTCCATAGTCTCGAAAGTAAAAATCGTATTGGGATCGGCTACCTGTTCCTTCTCGATCAGTCTCACATTGTCGATGGCATAGGTAAACTCTTGACGACCGACCTTGATTAACAGGCTCGTGCTGGCATGGTTACTGGCCAAATAGGTTGACAATATGGTTTCGTCGAAGTTGAAATCGAGCGTCATCCAGGTATTGTACGAAGCATCACCCCAGGAATTTTGAGCTACCTGAAATGTTTTCTCCTGCGTATCGTTATCGACCAGCCCCAGTTCATTCCCTACCCAGGTAATATTCTCCGACCCTTCCAGGATGGCAAACTGAACCCGCACGCCGGTATAATCGGCCAATGTCTTGCCCTCGGGCAGAGTTACCGGTATTGCCACATTGGCATATTCGGTACTAATCACCTTCAACGCTTTGGCCGAAGAGTTGTCGCTCGTCGGGCAAGGATTGTCTATCCACTCGGCACTGCCGCCCCATGCGGCATTTGCTCCATTCAGCCCCGACTCAAAATCATTTATCATGTAGGTCTGGGCCTGTACACCGGCTACCAAACAGGCAGCACACAAAAGAGATAATGTTTTTTTCATGTTATCTATCTATTAAAGTTAAACATTGTAATATTCATAAAATTCATGGGCTATCGACATGGGTAAAATTACAGAGAAATAAATAATACATCGACATTATATGCTCAGATTTATTTGTACTATTTTATCCAAGACAAACACTATGTTATCATTTCCAGTACAAGTATCGAAATAGAGCTTAATATCCTGTTATCTAACAATAAGTTTTTCGCTTCCCACAATATAGAATCCTTGAGGCAATGTTATATGGGATGGAGCGTAAGGCAATACCGACACTTTACGAACCAGATTACCCGATACATTCCATACATTTACTTCACAAGATTTACGGCTCCTGAATACAACCATTCGGCCTTGACAAGAGACTTGCAAATTATCGGGACTCTCCGCAACTTGCGACTCGACTGCCGACGAATTGTCATCGGCAACCGTATATTTTTCGAGGACCGACATTTGCGGACGATCAACCGTATAGTTTTGAGTAGGCTGCACCGACAATTTATAATTGCCCCAGCGAGGCCCGGCCGACCAGTAGGTTCCCGACACTCCGTTATCGCGTAAATAGGCCAAAAGATTTTCGAGCGTGACCAACCAGCGAGCGTCATCATCGGGCACACCATATTCGCCCAACAATCCTCGTTTGTTGTAGCGTTTGAGCCACTCTACAAAATACCGGGCCCGCTCCACCCCGGTATCGGGTGCCACTTCATCGGCATCATAGGAATTCAGGTATTGTCCCGAATAATCTTTATCGAAATAGAGATGAGCCTGAAAGATGAGATTGTCTGAGGGATCGACCAGCGTGCGCAGGTTGTCGCTATACTCCACCCAAAAACGGGCCGAACTGAATGAATCACCACTCACAATGATGGGAGTCTCGGTATCGACCTCGCGAATGGCATTGATGACGACTTGGGCTATATCGACCCACGGGGCCGAAGGGAGCATCGAATAAGGTTCGTTCATGATATCGTAACCCCAAATGTTGGTATAGTCTTTGAACTCCCGGGCCAATTTTCGCCACACATCGGCCAAATGTTCGGCCGTCAAAACCGACGACTCCCCAATCAACACATGGGTAGTTCCACCATCAAACGAATATCGGGCAAAGTTGTGCATGTCGAGAATGATTGGCATACCTCTATCCTCGGCTGCCTGCACAAAAGTTTTCATTTTGGCAAGTTCGGTGGCATCGAGTTCACCATTCATAACCCGCTGGATGCGCTCCCAGCGGAAAGGAAAACGAATCAAGTTCAGCCCCTTTTTTTTGAAATAATCCAAATCCTTATAGGTGGGATAGCCATAGTGTGTACCATCGACCCCGGGATAAATGCCACCAAACTCGGCTCCCGACAGATTCACACCAAAACAGTTCTGAGAACTGTCGCCCACATATTCTGTCTTTTCAATCAGTGCTACATTATCGATCAAATAAACAAATTTTTGACGTCCCACTTTTACCAGCAAACTCAAATCTCCGGTATATCCGCCGGCAAACCACGACGACAAAGTGGCTTCATCCAACCAGAAATCGAGTGTCATCCAGGTATTCAAGGCTCCCGTCTGCCACGAAGCAGTTGCCGGCCAGCATTTGTTACCCACCTGATCCTGCAGGCCCAAATCACAACCCACCCAATGAATATTCTCACCACAAGCATCGAGAACGGCCAGTTGCAAGCGTACCCCCATATAATCAGTAAGCGTTTTACCATCGGGCAAAACAAACGGAATAGATGTTGCAGCAAACTCGGTACTGTTTATCTTCAAGACTTTTGCCGAAGAGTTATCGGCAGTTTTCAACGGATTGTCCACCCACTCGCACGAGCCGCCCCATGCATTTGAGGCATTTCCAAAGCCCGATTCAAAGTCATTAATTACCAATATATTATTTGCATTCAGATTACAAACAAAACAGAGACACAAGAATAGCAGCAATTTTTTCATGGCATATTATCGATTATTTTTTGCAAAGGAAGCCGACAACTGCCATCTATGCTACATTTTTATTATCCTATACTGACACTTTCCCAGAGATAGAGATTTGCACATTAACATATTTTACAAGCTCTTCTCCCGTCCCAAGCCACATTTTCACTATCATTGTAACCGATTTCAAATACCTGTCAAAAACAAAACATCAGTTCAAGTTCGACATGAAGAATTTTTCCCTGAAAAGCACTCTTTTACTGGCTTCACTCTCTGGGGCTACTCTCCTGCACGCACAACAACAGCCCAATATCATCCTGTTTCTGGTGGACGATATGGGTTGGCAAGATACATCGGTACCGTTCTATTCCGAGACCACACCCTTGAATAACCGATACCGCACCCCCAATATGGAGCGATTGGCCAGCATGGGCGTGAAATTTACCGAGGCTTATGCCTGCGCTATCTCCTCGCCCACGCGTTGCAGTTTGATGTCGGGTATGAATTCGGCCCGCCATCGGGTAACGAACTGGACACTGAACTACGACCAAAAGACCGATGCCTCGAGCTCTGTAATCGAGCTACCCGACTGGAACTACAACGGCATACAGCCGGCTCACACCACTGAAGCAGCCGACTTGAAGAACTCGACCCTCATCACCTCGTTTCCCCAAATTCTGCACCAGAACGGCTACTACACGATACACTGCGGGAAAGCTCACTTCGGGGCCAAGGGTACATCGGGAGCCAACCCCTCGACCATGGGTTTCGACGTCAACATAGCCGGGGGTGCCAACGGGGCTCCGGGCAGCTATCTGGGAAGCCGCAACTTCGGCCAAGGTTCACCCTTCGAGGTGCTGGGTCTGGAGAAATACTACGGCCAGGATATCTTCCTCACCGAGGCTCTCACGCGCGAGGCCATCGAGGCCATGAAACGCCCCATTGCCGAGAAACGTCCCTTCTATCTTTATATGTCGCACTATGCCGTACACTCGCCCTACGACGATGATGCCCGATTCAGCGACTACTACCGCAACCGATACGACACTCAGCTCAACGCCCCTCTCAACGAAAACGAGGCCCGATATGCAGCTTTGGTCGAAGGGATGGATAAAAGTTTGGGCGACCTGCTCGATTTCCTCGAAAGTCAGCCTACGGTGGCGGCCAATACAATCGTCCTGTTCATGTCGGACAACGGCGGACAGGGCCTGAACAATGCCCGCCAGGGACGTGCCAACCGCGACCAGAACTACCCAGCCCGTGCCGGAAAGGGCTCGGCCTTCATGGGTGGTGTGCGCGAACCGATGATGGTCTATTGGCCCGGCGTGACCCAGGCCGGCAGTGAGTGCGACCAACGGGTGATGATCGAGGATTTCTTTCCCACGATTCTCGAGATGGCCGGTGTTAAAGAGTATTCGACCGTACAAACGATTGACGGCGTAAGTTTTGCCGATGTATTGCGCAACCCTTCGCATCGGTATGAGCGCACCATCGTGTGGCACTTTCCCAACCTGTGGGGCGAAACTCAAAACCGAGAAGAGGGATACGGGGCCTACTCTTCGATTCTGAAAGGCGACTATCACCTCATTTATCATTGGGAGACGCAGCAACGCCGCCTCTACAACGTGCGCGAGGATATTGGCGAGCAGCACGACCTCGCCCTTGAGCAACCCGACGTAGCCGAGGCCCTGGCCCAAGAACTGACCGGCTACCTGAAATCGACCGATGCCCAACGCCCAGCCTATATCGCTACAGGTGAGACCTGTCCCTACCCCGACGGTTCGTGATAAATCACCTGGTGACATGTGATTACATACGATACAATAGAATATCATGAATCCCATAAAAACAGCTTTCAGTCTGATTTTTCTCATTTGCAGTTCAATCCCTGTCTGGAGTCAAACAACGGGAAAAATAATAGATACCGACCAACAGCCGGTGGAGGGTGCGACCATCGTCATGCAACTGCCCGATTCAACCTATCTGGGCGCAGCCATCTCTGCGGCCGACGGTACATTCAGCCTTGAGCCTGTGGCAGACCATTTTCAACTCATTGTCCAGCATCTGTTTTTTCAACCCCGGGTGGTAAAGGGTCAGACGCATGACGCCGGCATCATTGTACTGGAGCCGAAAGAGCATAGCCTGGCCGAAGTGGTCGTCGAGGGAGAACGCCCTTTGGTAACCGTGGAACAGGGTAAACTGAGTTATGATATTTCGGTCATCTCAAAAAAACATATCGTCAACAATGCTTACGAGGCTATCTGCAAGCTGCCGGGGGTACAGGACCGGAACGGCAAGCTGTCACTGATTGGGGCAAAAGATGTGACGGTAATCCTCAACGGCAAGGCAAGTACCCTGACTCAGGAACAACTGATTGAAATGTTGAAGAATACCTCTGCCTCGCAGGTACAGACGGCCGAAGTGATGTATAACACGCCGCCCGAATATCATGTGCGCGGTGCCGCCATCAATATCGTGACGGCCAAGGCTGCCGACAATACGATCCAGAGCGAACTCTCGGCGACTTACAGCAACCAGTATTTCAGCAGTTACAGCGGCAATGTAAACTTTCTGTTGACAAAGGGAAGGTCGTCGCTGAATGTCTCTTACAACCCCGGCTATTCACACATCATGACCGTGATGGATCTGGCCTCCATGCACCAGTATGACGGACAGGTATATGACATCGCACAGCGGCAGAAAATCAACACGAAGGGGTGGAAGCATAACATCTATGCCGAGTATGGCTATCAAATAAACGAGGATAATGCGCTGAGTGTGGGATACAACGGTGCCCTGTCGGGAAACGGCAAGGGGACTATCGATGTGAACGGGAATTTTCAGAACAGCCACAACGACAAGGAGCAGGACAGCTGGCTGCACAATGTCTTTGCCCGCTACTCTTCGGGCTTCGGACTGGACCTCGGCGTGGACTATACGGACTATTCGATGAACGACTATAACCACCTGGAAAGCGAATTGACAGACCATACGCGTCAACTGCTTGACTATACTTCGGACCAGAAGATACGCAAGGTCTCTGTCTATGCCGACCAGAGCCACAGCCTGGTCAACGACTGGACCTTGAAATACGGTGCCCGATATGACTATACCGACAATAGGAACAGCCAGCTCTTCAATCGGGCGGAAGGAAAGGACGATGTGGACAACTCCTCCTCGCGCCTTTATGAGCAGATAGCCAACTTGTATGCCGGCTTCGACAAGGAGTTTGCAAACGGTTTGTACCTTTCGCTCTCGGCAACCGGTGAGTATTACTCCATCGGGAACTATCAAAAATGGTCGCTCTATCCACAGGCCAGTCTCAGCTATTCGCCGTCGGAAAAGCACACCTTCATGCTGGGCGTTTCGTCGGAAAAGGACTACCCCTCTTATTGGGACATGCAGACCAGCACCACCTACATGAATGCCTACGAAGAGATTCAGACTATCGAAGGGCTGCGGCCTGCCAATGTGTATAGCGTGAATGCCAACTACCTCTTCCTGCAGAAGTATATGCTGTCGCTGTTTTATGAGCGCATCGACGATTATTTCACGATGGAGATGTATCAGGCAAAAGACCGTCTGGCCCTTGTGTACCGCACGCAAAACTGGAATTACTACCAGTCCTTCGGCATGAGTGCCAACATTCCGTTCAGCATCGGGAGCTGGCTCTCCTCGCAGGTAAATGCTACCGTGGTCAATGACCGCAACCGCTGTGACCACTTCTGGGATATTCCCTTCGACCGGAATAAATGGGCCTGCATGCTGACCATGCAGAACCACTTCTCGGTAGGTTCCCACCTGGGTTTCGACCTGGATGCGATGTATCGCTCAAGCATGATTTCCGGCATCAGCGATACGAAACCGGTCTTTACAGTCAATGTGGGAGCCCAGTGGAACTTCCTGAAGGATAAAGCCAGCCTGAACCTGAACTGCTCCGACCTGTTCGATACCATGCGCATGAAGGTGAGAAACCGCTATGCCGGGCAGCACATCGACTTGAATATGGGACAATACAGCCGCACGGTTTCCGTAAAACTGGTGTATCGCTTTGGCGGAAGTATCACCAAGGAAAAGAAAGAGGTGGACTCCTCTCGTTTTGGGCATTAGCGGTATCCATGACAAGCTAGCCCAATACTCGGCGCTTGTGTAATTCAAAGAAACTTGGTACTTTCGTAAAAAAAGAGATACATGCATATCAAATTCTTACTATCGACACTGCTCCCCTTTTTAGTCCTGCATGTACAGGCTAAAAATCAAGAGGTTACTTATAAATCTCATACCGTATTTTCAGATATTTCTCAACCCGGTCTTCCACCGGATTGGAGTGTAAACAGTGACAGCCATCGATTTACCGTAGATTCATTACCCACAGGTGAAGGCAAGACTTTGAAAATTTGTGGAGCCCACGATTCCATCACGCCGTCGGTTTTGACATTGACCACACTCCCCGTCAATCGTGAAAACGGGGTTACCTTTTCGATGCGAGTAAAAACGCAATCGGCAAACGACTCGCTGCTAATGGTGGTATCGGCCATGGACACCATGGCCATGCAATGGATAAAAGGCTCTACCGACTGGAAAGATTATACGGTAAGTATTCCCTTGAGTAGCAACAGTCAGATAATGATACCGCAACTCATGTTCCCCGATACCGGGCCTTATTGGATTGCTGAAACGACGGTAGAAATGACCCAGGAGACCTATCCGGCCGAAGAGGACCATGAATTTGATGCAGGCTCGGCTATCCGCGCGATACCCACGGACAAAAACAGCATTGACAAGCTGGTCTTGCTTGGTAAAATCTGGGGATTCCTGAAATACTATCACCCCATGGTTTGCGACGGTCAATATAATTGGGACTATGAATTGTTCCGGTGGTTGCCCGAGATCTTGAAATCCCGGTCTAAAAAAGAGGTCTGTGAATTGGTATTCAACAAAGTCCGTCCCATGGGGCCGTTGGACAAGGGGAATCATATAAAAACCGATTTCCCGGCTTGTGACTCTCTGTACTATTCAATCCCTTCATTCTCCTGGATGAATGAAATCGTTCATCTCCATAAACCTTTATATGACTTGTTGGATTCGATTAAGCATGCCGACCGGACCCAAACTATCCATTACTACAACAAGGGGTTGAGCTCCATGAATTCATTCCCAACAGAGGCCAAATATGGCGACAACCTCTATCCCGATGCAGGCTTTCGGTTGCTGGCCCTTTACCGATATTGGAACATTATAGAATATTTCTACCCCTATCGCAAAGATATTACCGACAAGAGTTGGAACCGTGTTTTAGCCCGGTTTATCCCCTTGTTTGTTCACGCCGAAAATGCAGAAGAGTATCGCTCGACCATCGATTATCTGGGAACCTATCTGAAGGATAATCACACCTCGCGTCAGTATTCCGATTCGATACTGCCCGCTGAGGAGAGGAACTACTATTTACCGGTTTTCTGGGATTTTGTAGAGCAGAAACTTACCGTAACCGATGACTTCGAGGGCCAGACCACGTTGAAAAAAGGCGATGTCGTTTGCCAGATAAACGGTGTGGAGGTAGATGATCTGGTAAAACGATACGCGAGAATAATCAGTGCATCGAACGAACGGTCGCTGCTGTACGCCGTCGCTTTGGATCTTATTCAGCAACAGGATTCCGTTACTGACCTGAATATAAGACGGAATGATAAAACGCTGAAGGTCTCCATATCGGGGTTGACTCCCAAGGAATATTTCCCGCGAAAGGCTAAATCTTTTTCCGACGTGCCTTATTATAAATGGTTATCAGACAGCATCGGCTATTTCTCGCCCATCGGTCAGTACCGTAGCGACAGCCTGCCGCTTGTCATGGCGGAGTTTAAGGATGCCAAAGCTATTGTTATCGATATGCGGAACTATCCCTGTGATTTATTGCATCACATGGCCGATTACCTTCTGCCGCATCGTGTCGGTTGCACCCGTACGACCTCTGTCGTGCCCGATTTCCCGGGAGTTGTCCGGTGGAACGACATTCAATATTTTGGGAAAGAGAACCCCGACTGTTACCCCGGAAAGGTGGTCGTACTCATCAATGAGAAGACCGTGAGCATGGGCGAAAGTATCGTGGCTATTCTACGCCACTGCCCCAATGCCATTCTGGTCGGCTCGCCCACGGCCGGTTCCGACGGCCCCATCTCTACGTTTGTTCTGCCCGGGGCTGTACATGTGAGATTTACCGGCGAGGGATTTTATTTCGCCAACAAGGAAGGCATACAAAACAGGGGCATTTCGCCCGATGTGAATGTGAATGTAACTCAAAAAGGAGTTGCGTCGGATACCGATGAATTGCTGCTGAAAGCCCTTGACATCATAGAATAATACCCTGACCGAGATTGAAGTACGACAGGAAATTTTTCACTATCTTTGTATGAACCCAATTATCGAATAAAATAATCTTTGTTATGAAATATATAGGAGCCCATGTTAGTGCCTCGGGGGGTGTAGAAAATGCCCCGGTAAATGCGCACACTATCGGAGCGAAGGCATTCGCTCTCTTCACCAAGAACCAACGGCAATGGCAATCGCCGCCCCTGTCGCAGAAGAGCATACAACAGTTCCGCGAGAATTGTGCTCAATACGGGTTTGCCCCCGAACATATTCTGCCTCACGACAGCTACCTTATCAATCTGGGGCATCCGCAAGACGAGGGTCTGACCAAGAGCCGGGCGGCATTTCTCGACGAGATGCAACGCTGCGAACAGTTGGGGCTGAAGCTGCTGAACTTCCACCCGGGCAGCCATCTGAAGGAGATCTCGATCGACGAGTGTCTGTCGCGCATTGCCCAGTCGATAAACCTGGCTCTCGAAAAGACCCAGGGGGTAACCGCCGTTATCGAGAATACCGCCGGACAAGGCAGCAACGTAGGATTCCAGTTTGAACACCTGGCTGCCATCATCGATCAGGTAGAGGACAAGAGCCGTGTGGGGGTGTGCATCGATTCGTGCCACGCTTTTGCCGGTGGATACGACTTGGCCACGGCCGAGGGGTATGACCAGACGTGGAAGGATTTTGACCGAATCATCGGGTTCAAATACCTGCGGGGCATGCACCTGAACGATGCCAAAAAGGGTCTGAACTCGCGGGTTGATCGCCACGACAGCCTGGGGGCCGGCGTGTTGGGCATCGGGTTCTTCGAGCGGCTCATGAAAGACCCTCGATTCGACAACATTCCCCTCATCCTCGAGACTCCCGACGAAAATCTGTGGCCCCAGGAGATTGCCCGGCTTTACGAAATGGCTGCCGCACAATAAATGCGTTTTGAGTAGTATGACTGTATAAAATCGACTTGAACAATGAAAAAGATAGCTAAAAACCTGACTGACCTCATTGGGAACACTCCCCTGCTGGAACTCTCGAACTACAACCGCAAACACCAGTTGGAGGCCACGGTCATTGCCAAACTGGAATATTTCAACCCGGCCGGTAGCGAGAAAGACCGCGTAGCCCTCTCGATGATCGACGATGCCGAACGTCGCGGGGTACTGAAACCGCATGCCACCCTTATCGAACCCACAAGCGGCAACACGGGTGTGGGGTTGGCTTTCGTGGCTTCGGCCCGGGGATACCACCTTATACTCACCATGCCCGACACCATGAGCCTCGAGCGTCGCAACCTGCTCAAAGCCTTGGGGGCACAACTGGTACTCACCCCGGGGGCCGAGGGTATGACGGGCGCCATACGCAAGGCGCAGGAGCTGAACGAGAGTATCGAGGGGAGTGTCATCCTGCAACAGTTTGAGAACCCGGCCAACCCGGCCATACATGTAACAACCACCGCCGAGGAGATTTGGCGCGACACGGCTGGCGAAGTCGATATCTTCGTAGCCGGTGTGGGTACCGGCGGTACCGTGAGCGGTGTGGGCCGAGGGCTGAAGAGTCACAACCCGGCCATACGAATCGTGGCTGTAGAACCGGCCGGCTCGCCGGTTCTGTCGGGCGGGAAACCGGGGCCGCATAAACTGCAAGGCATCGGTGCCGGCTTTGTGCCCAAAACCTACGACGCCTCGGTGGTCGATGAGGTAATTCCCGTAGCCGACGACGACGCCATCCGCACCAGTCGCGAACTCACCGCTACCGAGGGTATGCTGGTGGGTATCTCGTCGGGAGCTGCCGCTTTTGCGGCTACCCAGCTGGCCCAACGCCCCGAGAACCGCGGCAAAAACATCGTGGTGCTTCTGCCCGACACGGGCGAACGCTACCTCTCGACCGAGCTCTACGACTTCGAGGGATACAAACTCTAAGGCTACTCTTCGTGAGAGTCGTACCATAACAGAGAGCCCCCGGCAAACAGTTTGTTTGCCGGGGGCTCTCTGTATCTGACGTCCCGAGAGATTGAAAGAGACTTCTCCCGAGTGGCGAATAAAAAACTACCTTCTACTCCCTGCCACTGCGTGCAATCAACTCCCGCAAGCGGGTATTGAATTCGCCCTCGGCCAGCAGCTGCTCTATCGACAAGTGCATGCGATAGCGCCAATAGTGGTGCGGACACGACGGAATATTGATGCGCTCCTCGTCGGGATTCTTGCGTCGCAGACGGCCATCAATCGAAAGCCAGTCTTGCAGAGGAAGAATAGCCAGCATCGAAGGGGCCGAGAGATTGAGGGCCACAATGCGCTCGCAAATCCACGGTTCGCAAGTGGCCGGGGCTTCGCCTGCCTCACCCAGCACCTCGTTGAAGTAGCGTTGCGTGCGGGCCGGGTCCTCTTGCCACCAGCTTCTTATCCCCGACATGTCGTGGGTCGAAGTGGTACATACCGACCGCACCGGGTAACGGCTCACATCGCCAAACTCACAATTCCACTCCTTGGGCATGCGCTGTATCTCGAGCGAGAGAATCTGCAACTGCTGCATCACCTCGGGCACACAGCCGGGTATCATACCCAAGTCTTCGCCGCATACCAGCATGTCGGTCGATTCCACAAGTGCAGGCAGTTTGCGCAGGGCCTCGGCTTTCCAGAAATCGTTGTGCCGCCAGTAGAAGAAATCTTCGTACAGCCGGTCGAAACTGGCCTTCTGGTCGGCATCGAGCGCCTGGTAGGCCTGGGTGCGATTGCCCAGAATACGAGGATGATAATAGCCGGGCATGTCGGGATCTTCGAGGAAGAGCACCTCGTCGAGCAACTTCAGCAGCCCGTCGCGTATCAAGATATTCATCTCGTCGTCGGCACCCGAGAAGTAATCGGCCACCTTGCGCTGGGTGTTCATCATCACATTCAAGTCCCAGCGCCCGTTTCCCTTGTTGACCAGGAAGCGCATCTTCACCTCGTCGGTATAGGGGCCGAAGATATCGTGCAGCGACTCCTCCCGAATGTAAGGTACCGTCTGCCACGAGGCATCGAAGTGAAATCCCTTGCTTGCCAGCTCGTCGGGCGAGAGAGGCATGGCCGAATGGAAGTGCCCCAACAGGCCATGAACGGCATCGAGCGGAATCTCCCAAATGCGGAAGAAGCCCAAAATGTGATCTATGCGATAAGCATCGAAATAGATAGACATATGCCGCAACCGAGCTTTCCACCAGGCATAACCGTCGCGAGCCATCACCTCCCAGTCGTAGGTGGGGAAGCCCCAGTTTTGCCCCTCGATCGAGAAATCGTCGGGGGGAGCTCCCGCCTGGCAATTCATGCGGAAGAGGTCGGGGTTGACCCAGGCATCGACACTGTTGCGACTGATGCCGATGGGGATATCGCCCTTCAGCACCACACCGGCCCGATGGGCATAGTCGCGCACATCGGAGAGTTGCAGATGCAGGTGATACTGTATGTAATAGTAAAAGGCTACCGACCGGTTCCAGGGACTCCACACGGCACAATAGTCGGCAATCATCGACTCGTCGTAGCTGGCAAACTCGCCCCAACGAGTAAAATCGGCTGTCCCGAAACGGTCTCTCAAGCTGCAAAATGCCGCATAGGGCTGCAGCCAAAACTTATTCTCTTTGAAAAAGGTCTTGAATCCTTCGCTCGAGAGAGTATCGTCGCCCTGCTCGTCGAAGAGGAGGTGCAGATACTCCATCTTGGCCCGGTTCACCCGCTCGTAATCGACATCGGCCAGCAGGTTCAGTTCCTTCTGCAAGGTATCGAAACGCGCCTGCTCGGCCTCGTTGCTCAGCCGCCCGACCTCCGACAGGCGCAGGTATTGCGGATGTAACGCAAAAGTCGAATTGGCATTGTAGGGATAGGAATCCCACCAACCTCCGGTGAAAGTTGTATCATTGACCGGCAACAACTGAATGAATGACTGCCCGGTGCGCAAAGCCCAATCGACCAGATATTTCAGGTCGAGAAACTCGCCCGTGCCAAATCCATAGTCGGTGCGCAACGAGAATACGGGAATGGCCGTGCCGGCCCCTTTCCAGGGTTGCTCGGCTCCGTTGAAACGAAGATCCGAAATGACAACGGCCGACGAATGGGGTTGCATCGATTCGCCACACACCTGATTCGCACCCGTTTCCCAAGCCACGACCTCGCGCGGATGAGAACGCACTACCACAAACTTGTATTCAAAGGGTATTTCTACCTGGGCGGCATCGAGGGTGATGTGCCACTCGGGGAAATCGGTATCGTCGAGGACCGGTGCCTGCATGGGATCCCAGTTGCCCAAAGCGGGCGAACTGCCTACCAGGAGCAACTGCTCGTTGGGTCGCAGTTGCGGTGCAAATACCTTGAAGGTGATGGTACCGGCAGCCGGTACCCCGGGTTGTGGCTGGGGATGCTGGCGAAAGAAAATGCCCTGCGTGAAGGCCGATGAATAGAACGGCAGATCATCGGGGCAATCGCGCCAACTGTCGAGCAGCCGATATTCGGCCGCCTTCTTGCCCGGTTCAAAACGATGGGGACGATTCCACTCCCGGCGTACCTCATCGCCCGACTTCACCAGATATCGATACTCAAAAGCGGCTATCGTGGCGGGTACCTCGATCGTGTAGCTCCACAGCCCGTCTCCTTTATAGTCCATTACCACGGCCCGGCTTTCGTCTCCCGCTCCCAGTTGTTCGGTTCCACCCGAGAGCATGAGCGATTCGCCCCAACGGGTGTGGTAATATATCTCAAACGTTATTTTCATTGTTATCCTCTTTTATTGTAAAATTGGAGTCCTAAAGATAGAAAACTTTACAGAGAAACCGACCAACGTGAACTCGCTTTTTCGCGAAAAAAAACGCGGTCTTACCCTAAAAAAAACGGATGTGGGACAGACATCATACAAGAGACTCTGCCCCATCGCCGGTGAGGTCAATCGTTTTCTACTCGCCATGTCGTATCGCGAACCCGTTTCAGATAATTGACCGGTGAATAGCCATATTGCTTTTTGAAGGCTTGCGAAAAGTGCGACCGATTTTTGAACCCAACCCGATAACAGACATCCTGTGCCGATACATCCCCGGCCAGCAACAAACTTTTGGCTGTTTCCAGTCGTCGCTCGGTAATCCACCGCTGAGGCGAGAGGGTACTTATTTTGGCAAAATCGCGCTTGAATGTAGCCAAACTCCGCCCGGTATAAGAGGCAAACTCTCCGAGAGAGAGGTCCTCGGTATAGTTGTTCTCCATAAACTCCATGAGGTCGATTTTCCACACTTCGTTAAAGTCGAACAAAGTGGGATAAAACCGAGAATCTATGGCCAGCAGGGCCATGATAGCCTCACTCACTTTCAACTGCAACCACTCGTGAGTGGGCATCTCATGACTATCGGTATAGGGCAGAAATGAGTCGAAAAGGCTCTTCAGAGCAACCGTCTGCGGCAAAATATTCACCGTCTTTTCTATCGGGGCTATGCCGCGCATCTTCTTACAGGAGCCGGCGATGCGATTGTAATACTCTTTCAACTCCTTGCGCGGGAGGGTAAAGTTGATGCCCCGATAGGGATCTCCCCCGACCGGGACCTTGGTAACATCGATGGAGCAGTCGCGACGAATAAACACATACTGACCGGCTGCGACCTCATCGACCTGTTCTCGCCCGGCAATGACCAACTTGCCCGAGCGCACATATATGATGGAGTGAGCCGGCATGCGATGCTCCACGTGCATGTCGTGCGGAATACTGCAACTCAGCAGAATATCCTCATAGTTGACCAGGTTTTCCATCCTTTCGTTCATAGCACAAAGATAATATGCAACAATCACTTATCGCCTTTCATCTTGAGAAATATTGCTGGCATGGCCGCCGGATTCATGGGTATCATATCGACCAAATCGAGCGACTTGACCATGTGCAGTGTGCCCTGTTTGTAAGTGATGAAGTGCGGGGTCGTGAGGTGATGACGATAGGCCTCGTCATTGGCATAAATCTCCAGGATGCGCACCTGGCATGAGTCGCGCTGTTGTATCATGGGGTATATGGCTATCACGCCCGGTTCTTCACGCACCGAGGTGGCCCCCACCTCCATGGCGGCCGACAGATAGGCATCCCGATACTCGGGGTAGATTTCTATCTCGGAGATGCGTACCAACATGCCGGTATCGGCTTCGGCAACAGCCGGCACGACCACAGAGTCCTCGCGATTGGTCGAGGGCAAGGAAAAGAGGCGGGCTCCATTTTCACTCAAAAACATCGCCTTGTAAGGGGCCAGATCCCTGTCGGTATCCAATGCTGCCGACAACTGTTGCAAATTTTGAGCCAACCGAGAAGCCGGCTGATAGGGATAGTCCGAGCCATAGAGAATATGATCGGGAGTCGTAATGGTGAGCATGGTGCGTATAACCGTGGGCGAAGCGGCTCCTGCCAAGTCGTAATAGAGTCGCGAGAGATTGGATTTGAAATCGATATCGCCAATCAGTCCCTTAGCCTGCAAGGCCGGAAGCAACGCTTTCAGACGAGGCAAGGCCAGCGGCAGAAACGAACCGCAATGCGGCACAACGAACTTGAGGTTGGGATAGCGCACCGGTATGTTACGGGCCAAAAGATTCAGCAGAGCCCGTGTTGTCTCGGCCGGATATTCATAGACTGCCAGCGGAAGGGTGGCAACCAGCGAATCGTTCACCGGCACGGGCCTGTGCGGATGGAGAACAATCACGGCGTTCCGGCTATTCAACACCTCCATCAAGGGGTCGAGGGCCTCGTCGCCCAGGTATTGTCCCCGACTGTTGGTAGCCAGTTTCACCCCATCGGCGCCCAAGGTGTCGAGAGCATAGACAGCCTCGGCCACAGCGGCATCGACATCGGGCAAAGGTAGCGATGCACAAAACCGAAACCGGTCGGGGTGGGCCGACTTCAACCGAGCCCCATACTCGTTGTACAGCCGCACGACTCGCCTACACTCGTCGCCGTCGCCGAAATAGGGCTGCGGTGCGGGCATCGTGAGCACCGAACACTCGATACCGGCACTGTCCATGAATGACAGATGCGAATCGACATCCCATGCCGGCAACGGAAATCCCTCCTCCCTGGCAGCATCGAGTTGCTCGATTACCTCCCGATAGAAAGGGGGTATATTGTGACTATGCACATCTACCACCCCACGTGCCATACCGGCCAAACTACTACTCATCATTGCTAAAAAGAAAAATGTAAATCGTTTCATATCTATGACTGATGCTCTTTGTACTCTTTACCGGCATCGGTACAATGCCCTATGACACTGCCCGTGCGCAAATATTGATAGGTGGGAAACTCGAAAAGTACCGGTTTGAGTCGGTTGTAGTCGAGTTTGCCATTCTCGCCGAGCACGCAATCGTCGGCATAGGTATTGGAGATACTGCAAATAAAGTTCTCAAAACCGTTGCACTCATAGATATCCTCGACTCGACACTCCATGGTCAAGGGCGACTCGCCCACCATAGGCGTTCCATCTTCACCCTCTACACAATTGAACAGAAGGCTCTTATCGGCCTTGTTTCCCGAAACGATTCCGCAATAGTCGGCTTTGGGCAATAGCGCTTCGGTAACTATGTTTACCGACAACCGACGACTCTCTTTGATTCCCGAATTTATATAGTGAGCCCCATACAGACTGACGAGCAACCTGTCGTGTGCAACAATACCTACATGTGCAACCAGGCTCCACGAGGCTTTCCCATTGACCCGGGCACCCACCACTACCACGGGGGTGGGATATAATGCCAATGCATTTCCAATGTTCTTTTTCATCGTTGATCTACGTTTTAAGGATTTGTGTTTCGGTTGCAAAACTAAGACATGAACACCGGGCATACGTTAGTTTACGGCTCATTTATTGTTGGTATGCAGCTCAAAAATACCTATCATCTTCCAAAAACAACTGAAATAACCCTATCGCCCCGAGGTAGTCGTGGTACAGGGATAAAACACTCGGGGGCGAGCTCTGTAAAGAACTCGCCCCCGGGACTTTCATTTCTTATCGTTGTAACCAAATTATTATCCACAACGCGAAGTACCGCACGAGGTACAGATGAGGCACCCCTCTTGATAGATGAGCGTCTCGTTGCCACAGTTGGGACAGGTTTGTCCGCTGGCCTTAGTACCATTGGGCAGGTATTTCTTCAAGGCACGTTCCACACCGTTTTTCCAGCTGTTGATCGACTGGCTGTCGAGCTCGAGACTCGATACCAGCTTGAGCACTTGCGGGATGGGCATACCGTAACGAAGCACACCCGAGATGAGTTTGGCATAGTTCCAATACTCGGGATTGAACTTGTCGGAGAGGCCTTCGATTGTCGTCTTGTATCCACGTTTGTTGGAGAACTGGAAGTCGTAGCGTTTCGTCCCATCGGGGTTCACGGCCTTCACGATCTTACCTTTCACCACATTCTTGGGACAGAAGATACCGTCGTCGTCGTCGGCAAGACCGGTAAATATCTCGTAGGGTTTACCATCTTTCAAGCCCACAAAGGCAATCCATTTCTCCTTGTTGTTCTGGAAGCGAACCACATCGGCCTCCAACTCGATGGGGCGTACCAATGTTTCGGCTTGTGCAGGAACAACGGGTTTCTTCTCTTCTTTCTTGGCCGAGATGAGCACACCCGAGCGGGAACCGTCGCGATAGACCGTGCATCCCTTGCAACCCGAACGCCAAGCTTCGACATAGAGTTCACCTACCATCTCTTCGCTTACATCGGAGGGGAGGTTGATGGTCACGCTTATCGAGTGATCGACCCACTTCTGGATTCGGCCCTGCATGCGCACCTTCTGCAGCCAGTCGATATCGTTGGCCGTAGCCTTGTAATAGGGCGACCGGGCTACGAGGGCATCGACCTCCTCCTGGGTATAGTTCTCTTTCACCTCAATGCCGTTGACCTGCATCCAGGTGATGAATTTATGATGATAAACGACATACTCTTCAAAAGCGTCGCCCGTCTCATCGACATAGTCGATATGCACGGCAGGATCGTTGGGGTTCACTTTGCGACGACGACGATAGACCGGCATGAACACCGGCTCGATACCCGAGGTCGTCTGTGTCATCAAACTCGTGGTGCCCGTGGGAGCAATCGTCAAGCAGGCAATGTTGCGACGACCATACTTGCACATGTCGTTGTAGAGCTCTTCGTCTTCGCCCTTCAATCGTTTGATGAAAGGATTGTTGACCTCTCGGTCGGCGTCGTAAATCGAGAATGCGCCACGCTCCTTGGCCATCATAACCGACGAACGATATGCGGCCAAAGCCAAAGCCCGATGTACCTTCTCGGAGAAGTCGGTGGCCTCTTCGGTCCCGTAACGGAATCCCATAGCGGCTATCATATCGCCCTCGGCGGTCGTTCCCACGCCGGTACGACGACCTTGCAGGGTGCGTTTCTGTATCTT
The DNA here is from genome assembly GCF_002161555.1 of Barnesiella sp. An55. Classification (GTDB taxonomy): domain Bacteria; phylum Bacteroidota; class Bacteroidia; order Bacteroidales; family Barnesiellaceae; genus Barnesiella; species Barnesiella merdipullorum. The sequence continues at coordinate 99,933 of NZ_NFHZ01000013.1, forward strand.
GTACCACAAGTTGAGTTCGGTGCTCTTCACCTCGTCGGTCTCGGGGTCGGACTTGATTTTCTCGATAATCTTGTCGATCTTCTCCATCTCGAGGTCGATAATGTCGTCCATGATGCGTTGTGCCAGCATCACATGTTTGCGGAAGAGGTCAAAGTCGAAATAGGCCTCGGGGGTAAACGGATTTACTACATAGGAGTAGAGGTTGATGGCCAACAGACGGCAACTGTCGTAGGGACAAAGAGGTATCTCGCCACAGGGGTTGGTCGATACGGTCTTGAAACCCAGGTCGGCGTAGCAGTCGGGAACCGACTCTCTGATGATAGTATCCCAAAAGAGAACTCCGGGTTCGGCCGATTTCCAGGCGTTGTGCACGATTTTTTTCCATATAGCTCGTGCATCGACCGTCTTGGTCACCTTGGGATCGGGCGAGTCGATGGGATATTGTTGTACATAGGGCTTGCCGTCGATGGCAGCTTCCATGAAATCGTCGTGAATTTTTACCGAAACATTGGCGCCCGTTACCCGGCCTTCGACCATTTTGGCATCGATAAACGACTCGGAGTCGGGATGCTTGATCGATACCGACAACATCAAGGCTCCGCGGCGACCATCTTGTGCCACCTCACGGGTCGAGTTGGAGTAACGCTCCATAAACGGAACCAACCCCGTAGAGGTGAGGGCCGAGTTCTTCACGGGTGAACCCTTGGGGCGGATGTGCGACAGGTCATGCCCTACTCCACCGCGACGTTTCATCAGCTGTACTTGTTCCTCGTCAATTTTAATGATACCTCCGTATGAATCGGGAGCACCGTCGAGACCAATCACAAAACAGTTGGAGAGCGAACCGATCTGGTAGTTGTTACCGATACCGCTCATGGGACTCCCTTGCGGCACAATGTAGCGGAACGATTTCATCAAATCGAACAGCTCTTGCGACGAAAACGGATTGGGATACTTCTGCTCTATGCGAGCAATCTCATTGGCGATGCGCCAATGCATGTCGTCGGGAGTCTTTTCATAGATATTCCCATACGAATCTTTCAGAGCGTATTTGTTGACCCATACACGGGCAGCCAGCTCATCACCTTTAAAATACTCCAACGATGCTTTGTAGGCTTCGTCATAAGTATAAATCGTTGGTTCCACAAGAGTAAAATGTTTTTCTGTTTATATTAATAAGTTAATTCCCTAAGCAAAGATTTTTTGAAGAAAAGATTTACAGTGCAAGTTTACACAAAACATTCTATATACACAAATAATATCATTTTTAATTATCAACATTTTTCAAAGTTTCCCAATTTGAAATACAAAATTACTGATTATCAAATGTTTAAAAAATCAAGAAATGAGAAAAGTTTTCCATTTTTAAAATCAAGCCCTATACATCGTATAATAAAGCCTGTACCAGGCAAATAGAAAGCTTACCTAAATTTATCTTTCTATTCAATATTATAAAGTAACGGAGTGAAACCGGCACAGCAGCATCGACATGCGATTTCAATAACCTCTTTTTAGATTTTTTATCACAAAGCCAAACTACTTGCATATCCCAACCTTGAAAACTTTCTGTTCCTCGGTTTGCCTCTGCGCTCTCCCTTTCATATCTTTCCAGAAGAAAGGAGGCGGCTCGGTATAGCCAAACTTGAAAAACAAGTTTTTCCGTTTGTCTCTGCTTTCGACTTTCACTATCTTTAGATAAAATAGGATGCGTCTCAGTATAAAAATCAAGCAAGCTTGTTTTTCTGCTTTCGACTTTCACTATCTTTAGATAAAATAGGATGCGTCTCAGTATAAAAATCAAGCAAGCTTGTTTTTCTACTTTCGACTTTCACTATCTTTGTATGCAAGAAAAAATTTATCCTTAGCCCAATTGATCTATGATAACCAATTTGAAAGAGAGACGAACAATAAGACAATACCTCGATAGAGATATCGACGACAGTCTGCTCAACGACCTGCTCGAGACGGCATTCCGCGCCCCCACTACGGGCAATATGCAGGTGTATAGTGTAGTGGTTACCCGTAGCCGGGAAAATAAAGAACGTCTGGCTCCGGCTCACTTCAACCAACCCACGGTGACTCATGCTCCGGTAGTACTTACTTTTTGCGCCGACTTTAATCGCTTTGTGAAATGGTGCGAACTCAATCAGGCCCAACCGGGCTATGACAACTTCCAGTCGTTTGTAACTGCAGCCATCGACGCTCTGCTGGTGGCCCAGCAATTCTGCACGGCAGCCGAACTGGCTGGGTTGGGTTGCTGCTACTTGGGGACTACAACCTACAATGCCCCTCAAATTGCCGAGGCTTTGCAACTGCCCCGCCTCGTGATTCCCATCACAACTCTCACCGTGGGCTACCCGGCCGACATGCCGGCTCAGGTCGATCGATTGCCCCTCGAGGCGATTGTTCACCACGAGACGTATCGCGACTATACCCCTGAAGATATACGACGACTCTATGCCGAAAAAGAGAGTCTGCCCGAGAACCGTCAGTTTGTGGCCGAAAATCACAAGGAGAGCCTGGCCCAGGTCTTCACCGATATACGTTACACTCGCGAGAACAACGAGCTGTTCTCCAAAATCTATCTCGACTTTATTGTAAAGCAGGGTTTCAAACTGCCCGAGTAATCCCAATTACACAGGACTGTAAAACGACAAAAGGAAAGCCTCGCGATATGTTATCGCGAGGCTTTCCTTTTTATTCTATGTTCTTAAACTATCCTTGTATGCGCTGCTCAATCTCCTCGAGATCGGTTTTCAGTTTCTTATCGACCGCTATCTGATCGGCAATGGTCTTGCAGGCATGGAGTACGGTAGCATGGTCTTTCTTACCCAACACATCACCTATCCCGGCAAGCGAAAGAGTGGTGTATTTCTTGGCCAGATACATCGATATCTGTCGAGCAACGACCACCTCTCTCTTGCGCGTGCGAGCCAGCAAACGCGAAGCATCCAAGCCATAGTATCCGCAAACCGCCTCTTTGATCATGTCGATTGTGATTTGCTTCTGCACCATCTTCACACTGGCAGCCAGCACCTGGTCGGCCATCTCGATCGAAATCTCCTTTTTCAAGACACTCGAGCGAACCATAAGCGACACGATTACACCCTCGAGGTCACGCACATTATCGGTCACGTTGCGAGCGATGTAGTCGATAACCTCTTCGTCGATGGTCAGACCGTCGCGATGTACCTTGCTCATGAGGATATCGTAGCGCAACTTGTAGTCGGGACGCTCAACCTCGGCCGTCAAGCCCCATTTGAAACGGGTCAAGAGGCGCGATACCATCCCCACCAACTCGACCGGCGGACGATCGCAGGTAAGTACCAGTTGCTTGTTGCTCTGATGCAGGTGGTTGAATATATGGAAAAAGGTATTCTGCGTTTGGGTCTTCCCGGCAAACTCCTGGATATCGTCCATCAACAGCACATCGATGCTTTGGTAGAAACTGATAAAGTCGTTTACCCGGTTGTTGCGGACGGCATCGGTATATTGTACCAGGAAATCGTGTGCCGACAGATAGAGTACCCGTGCAGCGGGATTATTCTCCTTGATGCGCAAGCCAATAGCCTGAATCAAGTGGGTCTTCCCCACCCCCGACTCACCAAAGAGGAAGAGGGGGTTGAAGGTGTTGCGACCGGGATTGGCGGCAATCGACTCGGCTGCAGTACGCGCCAACATGTTGCTTGCCCCCTGATAGTAGCTTTCAAAAGTGTAAATCGGGTTCAGGCGGGGGTCGAGCTCATCATATACGCGTTGCTTGAAAGGGTCCAAAAGGTCGGGCATCGTCTGCTGCATTTGCTTGACAGCAGTCGATTTGGTCGTGGCCGAAAGATCGACCGTAGCCTCGGGCTGACGGACTATCTGCACACGATATACCAACTTTACGTTTGCCCCGTAAACTCGAGGCAAAACCTTCTTCAGCAGGTTGAGGTAGTGCTCCTCAATCTGCTCTATCACGAAATGTGAAGGGACAAGCAAAGTCAACACATTATCGTCGTCAACGCCCAAAGAGGTGATAGGTTTGAACAAACTGTCAAACGCCTCCTGGTTTATGTTGTCTTTGATAATTGTTAGACATTGGTCCCACAACTGCACGTGTTGTTCTGAACCCATTTTATGTAAATCTTCTATCAAAAAACTTTTGCGTTTACAAAATTCAAATTATTTTTCCTCAAAAACAAATCGAAAAATATTTGCATTTTACATTTCGATTACAAGCGGTTGATTTCAAAGTTCTTATAAAGAGACTCCTTTCAACAAATTTTTTCAATCCCCAAAAATTATCATTACTTTATTTTTCAAGCACTTACACCTGCATTATACTTTCCGGCTCATATTTTTCCACGCCTTCAGAAAGGGGCTATAAACCCCTATAAGGGTAACTTTGGGAAAATTACAAAAAAAATTACGGCTACTCTCTTATTTAGAATAGTTATAAATAAGAAAATTCATTCACATATTAAAACAATGAGAAATGAACATACCGCTTAGGATTGAGCCGCAAATCAATCATAAGCGAATCGACGCTTCCCAATACCCCATTGGCTCGATCGTAGAGTGCACGGTCGTTCAACAGCAGGCCCAAACTGTTGTCGGGCGAGGTGAGTCGCGAGGTGATTTGTTGCAAATTGTAACTGGTCTTTTGCACCGAAGCCATGGTCGATTGCAACGGCAGGGTGTTGAGTGTGTCGGAGAACTGATTGATTTGTGCCGTAATGCCTTGCACGTTGTCGAGAATCACAGGCACATCGTTTTGCATCATACCCGAGAGCTGGGCCGACGAGCGCTCCAGATTGGCCGTAATGTGGTCGATACGTTTCACCGACGAGGCCAATGCCGGGTCGTTGACCAGAATTTGCAACCCGGTGATGATACTGTCGAGCTTGGGTAACAGCACGGCTACCTGAGGCAACAGATCGGCCTGGAGACTCTGCATCAGCCCCGACTTCACTTCGCCCTGCAACAGAGCGCCATGCTCGTAATATTCGCTCACATGGGGATTCAAGTCGATGACTACCGACGAAGTTCCCAACATATCGGTCTCGAGATAGACCCGGCTATCGACCGGTATCTTCAATTTCTTATCGAGATTCAACAATACCTTTATTGTTTGATTCGTGTCATAATCATACACGATTTCCTGCACGAGCCCCACCTTGTAACCATCGATCGTTACCGGTGCCGACTGAGCCAAACCGGCCACACTGGGGAACTGTACATAATAGTAATTGGAGGGTTTCATCACATTGATGCCCTTCAAATAGTTGATGCCTACATACAGAATCAAGATACTGATAAGAACCGACAATGCGATCTTAGCTTCTTTTCCAAACCACTTTTTCATAATTGTCTTTTTAATTGGGAAATCTTCTTGTCTCTCACTTTACACGCTTTCCGTCACGGAACTGTATGATAAAGGCATCGCGAAACAACGACTTCACCTTTTTATATTGTTTTTGTATATCATCTCGACTGGTCGATTTCCCGTAGGTATATTTGTACATACCTCCATCTTTGTATGACTCGACCGGCGAGAGTCCTTTGAACTCTTTGGAATTGGCTGGCAACTTGCGGGGCAATGCCATAAACTGTACCTTATAATAGGTAACACCCGAAGCGTCGTCTTGTTCGGCTGGCGAGGGCTTGGTTTCCCGAGGCTCGGGTTTCGTTTCGGGCTCATCGACAGCAGGTGCTGGAGTCGGTGCAGGCGCCGGAGTCGGTGTCGATGTGGCCGGGGCAGAACTCTTGCGTGAGTTTTGCTTGCGATCATAGTCCGACTTGTATTTGACAAAGGCATTATAGATGGCCTGGGCCATTTTGGTCTGCCCGCTATCTGAGGTAAGGAAACGCTCTTGCGTGGGGTTACAGATAAAATCGAGCTCGACCAGTACGGCCGGCATGCTGGTCTTGGCCAATACCCAGAACCCGGCCTGCCGCACACCGCGATCGACCCGATTGGCTACCGACACAAACTCATGCTGTATGTCTGAGGCAAAGTTGATACTCTGCTCCATGTGCTTGTATTGCATGAACTCAAAGATGATATACGACTCGGTCGAGTTGGGATCGAAACCTTCGTAACGGGTCGAAAAGTCGCTCTCGAGATAGATTACCGAGTTCTCACGCTTGGCCACCTCGAGGTTCTCTTTGCTGCGGTGCAGACCCAGGGTCCAGGTAGAGGCGCCGGCTACCGTCTTGCGATTGGGCGATTTCTTGTCGATCGAGTTGGTATGAATCGAGATAAACAGGTCGCCTTCCACACGGTTGGCCTTGTTGGCCCGCTCCTGCAAAGTGAGGTAAACATCTTTATCGCGGGTATAAACCACCTTCACACCCGGCACATTGTTGGAGACCATGCGCCCCAGTTTCAAAGCGACGCCCAGGTTGATATCCTTCTCCTTGGCCTTGTTGCCAAGAGCTCCGGCATCACGCCCCCCGTGACCGGCATCGATTACCAGCACAAAGTCCTTCGCCGAGGCTACCGAGAGTCCGAGCAAAAGAGCAAAAAAGAGGGAGAGCATCCTCCTCAAGCCATATGAATGTTTCATAAATTTATAAACTGTCATTAAAAGAATCCCGACAAGTCGGGCTCTTCGTCCCTTGCGAAGATTGGGCCGACCGGGGTCCTGGAAGTTGCAGGCACGAAACCCGGCCAAGGTTTCGCCTATTCTCGCATTTTACCAAATGCAAAGGTATAAATAATGAGTGAAAAAAGTGTCAAATTCAAAGAGATTTATTCCCTTATACTCAAATTGTAAAACTGGTTTCTTCCTGCTGGGTTTCTCGAAAGAAAAAAGTATTTTTGCAAAAATGAGACGATAAAAAAACTTTTATCATGATGCGTTTCCACAAACTGAACAGCTATGCGATGGCGATATGCCTGCTCTGCGCGCTCGTTGTCGCCTGCAACGGAAGGGCTTCGACGGCCCAGACATCGGTCATCGACAGCTGCACCGTGACTATCGAGCGATTCGACCGCGAATTACCTGCCTATGCACAGGAGTCCGACACGGCAGCGGCCGCCGTTTTTCGAGAGAAATACGACCCGTTTTTCCCCATCTACTGCCGGCAAATACTAGGACTGGGCGATGCTCCGGCGTTCAAGGAGGGGCTGCATATGTTCCTCACACACGAGGCCATTGCCAAACTCTATGCCGACACCGAATCGCAATTTGCCAACGACACGACCTGGACTACCGACCTGCAACAGGCCTTCGCCCGCTACAGCCAGCAATTTCCTCAAGGTACCCTGCCCCGCCTGCTCACGCATGTATCGGGACTGAACCAGTCGATCATCACCATCGACTCACTGCTCTCCATCTCGCTCGACTGCTACCTGGGTGCCGGCTATCCCCTCTATGAGCAACGCTATTATATATATGAGAGGCCCCTGCACGAGAGCAATCGCATCGCCTACGACGCCCTGGAAGTGTGGCTGCGCACCTGCTATCCCTACCAGTCGAAACGGAATGCACTGCTCGACCGCATGGTATATGAGGGAAAAATTCTTTATGCCCTCACCTCGATATTTTCACAGGCCGACGTGTATCGGCTCCTGGGCTATACCGACGAGCAGGCTCAATGGTGCCAGACCAACGAGGCCGAGATATGGCGGCAAATCATAGCCCGCAAACACCTGTTCAACACCGAGTCGATGCTCATCCACAAATACATAGAACCGGCCCCGTTTGTTGCCGACTTGAACCAGGACTCTCCCGGACGGCTGGGCCGATGGATAGGCTACCAGATTGTCGAGCGATATGCCCGGGCCAAGAAGATGAGCGCGGCCGAACTGCTGGCTACCCCCGACAACGCCGGTGAGATATTGACCGAATCGAAGTACAACGGATAACCTCTTTTTGAGAACTTATGAAAAGACTATACGGATTGGTGGGATATCCCCTGGGGCACTCCTTTTCCCGCGCATTTTTCCAGGAGAAGTTTGAGCGTGAAGGGATAGACGCCTCATACGAAAATTTCGAAATGGCCTCCCTCGACGGCCTGCGCCAACTCATCGCCGAGCGTGAGGAGTTGTGCGGATTGAATGTGACGATACCCTACAAGACCGAGGTTATCGCCCTGCTCGACGAACTGGACGACCAAGCCCGCGAGATTGGTGCCGTGAATGTGATTCAGATTACACGACGCCCCGGCGGTCAAGTGTGGCTCAAAGGGTACAACAGCGACATCATCGGGTTCACCCGGTCAATCGCCCCGCTCATCGACGACGACATGCGACAAGCCCTTATCCTGGGCACCGGCGGTGCCTCAAAAGCGGTCTATGCCGGGCTGAAGTCGCTGCATATCGATGCTACCTTTGTCTCGCGCAAACGGCGCGGCGACATCATCGCCTACGACGACCTCACCCCCCACCTGATGGCCAGCCACCGCATCGTCGTCAACACCACTCCGCTGGGCATGTATCCCCATACCGACGAGTGCCCCCGTATTCCCTACGAGGCACTCACCCCCGGGCACCTCTGCTACGACCTCATCTACAACCCCGAGGTAACCCGCTTTCTCGACCTGTCGGCCCGACAGGGATGCACCACCAAAAACGGCACCGAGATGCTGCATCTCCAGGCATTGGCGGCCTGGGACATTTGGAACGAATCACCCACAAGTCTCCCCGCATTATGATAGATTTCAGATTAAAAGTATTTTGCAGCGTAGCCCACAACCTCAGCTTTACCAAAGCATCGAAAGAGCTGTATGTGAGCCAGCCTGCCATCAGCAAACACATACAGGAACTCGAGGCCGAATACAGCACCCGACTCTTTGAGCGCATGGGCACCCACATTACCCTCACGCCCGAGGGCGAACTGCTTCTGACTCATGCCGAAAAGATCCTCTCGCACTACAAGCAGCTCGACTTTGAGATGAATCTGCTCACCCAGCGGCACATCGGGGAGTTGCGGCTGGGAGCCAGCACCACCATTGCCCAATATGTATTGCCGCCCTACCTGGCCACGTTCAGTCAGAAATTCAGACAGATAAAGCTATCGCTTATCAACGGGAACACCCGCGACATCGAGCGAGCTGTCGAAGAGAGCCGCATCGACCTGGGACTCATCGAGGGGGTGAGCCGGCAGAATCACCTGCACTACACCCCTTTCATGCGCGACGAACTGGTGTGTATCGCCAGCACCCGCAGTAAACTGGCCCGGCTCGAAGAGATTTCGCTCGACGAGTTGCGGCAACTGCCTCTGGTCATTCGCGAAAGCGGCTCGGGCAGCCTCGAGGTTTTCGAAAAAGCACTGGCTCAAAAGCAGCTGAAGCTGTCGCAATTCAATGTCGTCATGCAGCTGGGTACGACCGAGGGCATCAAACGGTTCCTCTACAACACCGACAGCGTGGGCATGATGTCGATACAAGCCGTATCGACCGAGATTGCCGACGGCCGACTGAAAGTTATCGAGGTGACCGACTTCGCTTGCGAACGAGAGTTCTGCTTTGTGCAGAATGCCGGGCAAACCGGAGGCTTGGCCTCGGACTTCATGCGCTACATGACCCGCAGATTCTGACCGCCGATCGCCCCTTGCTTCACCTTTTGTCTAATACTCGAGAAACATAGTCATGACCCGGAGTCCTCTGTCGGCCGCGCGCACCCCTTTCATACGACTGCTTGTCCCGCTGCTGGCGGGCATTGTGGGGGAGCATCTGCTCCACCTCCCCGTGTGGAGTTGTACCCTGCCTGCCCTGGCCGGTATGACGTTGTGGATTGCGGCCTCCGGTCGCAGCCGCATCGAGGAGCAATATCGCCGGCGCCGATTCTTTGGCTGGGGCCTCTTCCTCATCGTCTTTTCCCTGGGGGCCATCCTGCATGCCACGCAGCACCAACGAGACCCGCTACCCGAGGAGTTCTATCCCGTAGCCGTGGCTCACATCGACCAACGAGCCGCCGAGAAAAACAACGCCTACTACTGCCCGGCTACCCTCACGGCTCTAATCGATACGACGGGACAGGCCATACCCTATCGCGAGAAAGTAGCTCTTTATTTCGAGAAAAGTCTCCAAGCCCGACGCCTCGACTACGGCGACCAGGTGGCTTTTGAATTCGATCTGCAACCCATCGACGTCGGGGGTAACCCCGGCGATTTCGACTTTGCCTCATTCATGCGACACCAAGGAATCGTCCAAAGCCAATATATCACCGACTCGAAATGGCGATGTATCGGCCACCAGCCCCGGTCGGGATTCTGGAAGTGGGTCACCACCAGGCAAAGCCAACTCGCACACCAAATCGACACCTGCCGCCTGTCACCGCACAGTGCCCTGCTGCTAAAGGCCCTTATGCTGGGCGACCGGCAAGGGTTTCCACAAGAGCTGCGGCAAGCCTTTTCGGCGGCGGGGCTGTCGCATATCCTGGCCGTGAGCGGACTCCACATGGGCGTGGTGGCTTCGCTGGTCTATCTGCTGCTCTTCCCTCTCGCCTGGAGCGAATGGGGGCGCCGGCTGCGCCCTCTGCTCACGCTTTTCGCACTATGGCTGTATGCCTGCATAACGGGGTTGTCGCCCTCGGCTGTGCGTGCCTGCATCATGGCCTCCTTCCTCTTGACGGCCGAACTGCTCGAACGGCGCAACAGTTCGCTCAACGCACTGTTTGCTGCCGCTTTCTTCATGCTGCTCTACGATACCCATCTACTCTTCGACGTGGGATTCCAGATGAGTTTTACTGCCGTAGCCGCCATCCTGCTTTTCTATCGACGGCTAAATATAGGGGGCAAGTCGCCGCACGTTGTCGTACGCTGGGCCAGCTCCTGCATAGCCGTTTCGCTGGCGGCCCAAATCGGAGCCCTTCCCATCGCCATCTATTATTTCCATACCATCCCCCTGCTCTTCTTGATAGGCAACCTCGTGGTATTACCCCTGCTGCCTCTCATCTTCGGCTTGGCTCTGCTCATGCTTTTACTCACGTCACTGCACTTCCCCTATGTATGGATTGCGACAGCTACCGACTGGCTGTTACAGTCGATCGAGTGGTTGAGCAACCATATCGAGCAGTTGCCGGGGAGCCACATCGAAGGGGTGTGGCTGGCCCCGCGCTATCTGTGGCTCTACCTGGCAGGCGGGGTGCTGGCCTATCTGACCGTGAAGCGTCGCTCGAAACGTCTTCTCTGGGCCACGCTGGGAGCGGGAATCGTTTTCCTGACGGCCGACCTGGCGACCTATCACCCACCCCGCCCCGAGATGGTGGTTTACGAGAGTGAGCCATCGACCGTAGTCCAATTGAGCGATCCAACCGGGTGCTACCTGCTTTTGCCCGACTCACTACCCCGGTCGGAAGAGTTGGCGGGCGAGGCTTATCGCCAACAAAACGGGCATAAGACCCACAAACTCTTCGGGCCCAAATCGGGAGTATTCCAGAACGAGGAGATCTTCATCGCTTACCCCTTTGTCGAGTTTTATGGCAAACGGCTGCTCTTGCTCGACTCTTGCCTGTGGCAGCAACACTCGGTCCACAAACCGTTACGGGTGGACTATGCCATCATCGACCGACGGTTCGACGGACGGCTTGCCGACGCTATACGACTCTTCGAGGTAGGCCACGTCATCATCGGTGCCAACGTGCATCCCGCCCGCGCCCGCTCGTGGATGAACGATTGCTACAAACGGGGAATACCCTGCCACGACGTGCGCTCGCAAGGGGCCTGGGTATATACTCCCTGAAGCGTGGCAGACCCCAAGGGAAAAACCGGCGATTCATGAGAAAAGAGATTACAGAAAAGGGCCGTGATCGCTCATGCGATTCACAGCCCTTTGTACTATTGTTACGCAACGGAGGCTTCCTGCCCCCACGGTTTTGACAGACTTTATTTGCTCTCGGTATTCTCGGCAGCCGGCTCCACCTCTTCGGGTTCGGCATCGGCCTTCTTCTCCTCAACGAAGTCGGTATTTCCGGTCTCGACCAGCAGGTTGTACCAGCTGATGAGTTTCTTGATATCGGTCACATATACTCTCTCGCGGTCGAAGTTGGGAAGCACCTCGGCCAGATAGGCTCGCAAAGCCTCGGAGTCGGCCTTCTTGATATCGATCGATGCCTTGGCACCGTTTTCCTTCTTCTTAATCGATTCCAACACTTCGCCCAGAGGCACATCGTCCTCATCGGTAAAGATGGCAATATCGCCCAGCGAAATGATTTTTTCATGTGCATAGGCAGGTTGACGCTTACCGGTCTGCAACGACTCGACAATCAACATATTCTTAGCTTGAGATACCAACTTGTACAAACCGGGTTTCCCAGAGATAGATAAGATCGTTTTCAACATAAAAATTGGTGTTTTATATTTAATGACTTAATCAATTTGAATTGCAAAAATAATATACTTGTCGGGTTTAATCGATTTATCGGGAGAAAATTTTTTCTTACCGCACGGCTCCCAACAGCGACAGCACGGTAGCAATGAGCGACTCCCGACCGTCGTTACAGATGAGACGGGTTGCCCGTCGGCCCCGCTCCTCGTCGCTCATTTGCGAGGCGATGCGGCGACGCACCTCGTCGGGCGTGAGCCCGCTGCGCTGCTGCACCCGCTCGATGCGCAAGGCCTCGGGGGCGGTGACCAGCCACACTTCATCGACCAGGCGGTCGAGATGCGACTCATACAGGATGGCCGACTCGACAAAACAGATATCGGCCCGGCAACTGCGACTCCAACGATCAAAGTCGTGCCGCACGGCGGGATGTACGATGGCATTGAGCCGGGCTATCTGCTCGGGATTGCCAAAGACCAGCGAGGCCAATCGAGGACGGTCGAGCACCCCACCGGCATATACATCGGGACCGAAGGCCTCGACAATTTGACGTTTCAACTCAGTCGAGGTATTCATGAGGCGCCGGGCCTCGGAGTCGGTATCATAGACGGGGTAACCCATCACCCGCAACAGGTTCGACACGACCGACTTGCCGCTGCCTATGCCCCCAGTAATTCCTATTCGTTTCATATGGTATCGGGAATCGAGACTACGACCGAGTCGTTTACATAGTCAAAGACCGGTCTCTTTTGTTCCAGAATATAATCGACACTATCTTGTGAGAGTATGATGTTACGCACAAACTCGGGATACTTCAATACCCTGATGCACAGTTTTCCGGGAGCCGGGCGTTTCGTCAAATCGGCATAATCGACACCCACCAGGAAGTTTTCTTCGCTGACTGCTGCAAAGCGGCTGAAGGGCATCATGCACGAGAGTTGTACCGACGAGGGGAAGGTGATGAGCGACCAGTTTGACGGCACGCCTTGAGGTTCTATGGGTATGTTGAGCAGTTTGGAGGTCATCTCTTCGACAGGAATGGTCACCGTCACTTCGCTGGGAACAACGCGCACATTGGGAATCCGTGCTACCTGCACAGTCGTGCGCAACGTATCGCTGAGCCGGGAGGTAGAAAACTCGACGGTCGAGACCTCCTTTATCCGGTTCAGGAAAGCAGGTTCGCCATAGACCATTACCGAATCGACATCGGCCGTCATGGGGCCGCTCACAACACACTGCGGGGTGGTCGAGACATGCCCATTCACCACCAGTTTCACCTGCTTGCCGGCACTGTGGGTATATTGCACTTTCAACGTATCGGGCATAATCGACAGGATGGTGGTTGTGGGCCGCAACGACTTGCGCAGAAGGGTTTCGAGTTGCGGGAGAGTTAATATGAACGAACTTCCACCCCGGTCATACTCCTGAAAGTTGATGCGCATGGGCGACAGACCTTCAATGGCATAGCCCAGCATCACGGGACCTTTGTCGCGTATGCGCACCTCCATATGGGTGGGCAAATCGTTGATAAGGGTCGTCCTCTCGGGGAGGTCTTGTAACTCGACCGGGATTTCAAACGAGGTTTCTACCTCTTCGTTCAATCCCTGCATGAACCAGAATACCAGCGACAGAAGCACGAAACCCAGGAATGTAAACAACTCCCGCGTGCGTTCCTGACGGAATGTAGCGCCTATCTTACGGACAATTGCCTTGAATCGGGTGACTATGCGGGCCGAAATGTTCTTTTTCATACAATCTCGCAATGGCTATATACAACAAAGATAAAGTTTTTTATCGTGACCGATGGTCTCTACCGATAAAAAACTTTATCTTTTTATCTTCTCGGCGTAAAATACGCTATCGCAAAGGAGGCTTACTTGCCTTGTTGGGCAGTATTGTCTTTGGCATCGGCTACCGACGGATAGACCGAATCCTTGGCAATGCGCACACGAGTATTCTCGGCAATCTCGACAATGAAGGAATCATTTTTCACCTCTTTGATTTTACCAAACAGGCCACCGGCCGTAACGACTTTATCGCCTGCCGTGAGTGACTCGCGGAATTTGCGGATCTCTTTCTGACGCTTGGTCTGCGGACGGATCATGAAGAAATAGAAGATTGCAATCAAGGCTACCATCATGATGATGCTCGACATGCCGCCCGACATTCCGGTCCCGGTTCCCGATTGTAAAAGAATAGATAATGTTGTCATAATTTAGTTTTTAATAATTTATAGGTGTCCCCCTCGAAAATGAGGGTCCACAAATATATAACAATTTTTTTACTCTTTTGTCAGAACGCCCTCTTTTTTAAGATTGTCGGCAATGGCATTGAGCACACCGTTGACAAACTGCCCGCTCTTGGAGGTGCTGTACGATTTGGCCAGCTCGATGTATTCATTGAGGGTTACACGGGTAGGTATCGACGGGAATTTGTAGAATTCGCTCAAGGCTACCATCATGATGACGATATCCATGAATGCGACCCGCTCGATCTCCCAGTTGCGAATGAAATTCTCGATATAGCTGCGATACTCGTCGCCATGCAACAAGGTGTTGCGGAAGAGCTCTTTGGCAAACTCGGCATCATCGTCGTCCTTGAACATGGGCAGAAGCGACTGCGACTCACCGTTTTGCTCGCTGAACTGTTTGATGGTTTTCAATACAAAGGTGGCGATAATTTCCAGGTCGTCGTTCCAGTAGAGCGATTTCTGTTCGAGCAGGTCGAGCAACTCCTCGTCGGTGCAGAACATGTTCTTTACCACCTTTTTCCAGAACTCGCAATCGTTTTCATACGAGTCTTCGGGAGCCTCCATATACTCTTTGTAGATGTCGCTCTTGACAATCCGCTCCGAAAAATCTCTCAAGAACTCGGGATCGTTGGTCCAGGTGATGGGCTTCTTCTCGTGATAATCCTTGTAGTCGTTGCAATTTCGCAACTGCTCGATGAAACGGTTTTTGACGAAACGCATGTTGGGATTCTTCTCCTCGGGAGTCGCCAGGAACTTCATGCGGGCAGCTTCGACCCGGGCAGCCTGCGTGTCGGTGAGCTCGACCATCAGCGTGAGCAACAGATGATACAACTCATAGGATTTCTCGAAACTGAAAAAGAGCTCCTTCTCGGCATCCATCACCGTCTTGTCTTTGGTCAAAAAATAGGAATAGGCTATTTGTATGACTTTGGAACGGATTAGTATTCTATTGATCATATTTTAATGAACTAATTGTGCGTTTTATTTTTTTCGGTCACTCTCTACCCTCGCCTGTATCGATGCGACAGGGCGAGAAAAATCTGCAAGCCGCACTATTCCATCTCGATAGTGCGGCTTGCATTTATACCTGGCAGGCTATTATTCGATAGCCGATTTTTCCTTTTCGGGGTTTTTGTAATAGATCTTACCTTCTATATATTCTTGCGTAGCGATGAGGACGGGTTTGGGCAGCTTCTCGTAGTAGCGCGAAATCTCAATCTGCTCGCGGTTCTCAAAGACCTCCTCGAGATTATCGTTGCACGAAGCGAACTCCTGGAGTTTCTTTTCCAGGTCGGCTTTCATTTCAACGGCAATCTGGTTGGCTCTTTTGGCAATAATACATACAGTCTCATAAATGTTTCCCGTGTCGGAAGACAAAGCCACCATATCGCGTGTTACGGTGTTTGTCGGTGCATTTGTTTTCTTGTAATCCATTATTATTAAAGATTAATCTTTTACGTATTTGTTAGCCACCTTAAATATATTCTCGGCCTCCTTGGTATATTGACCCGAGGGATAATCGTTGATAAACGAATAGTACTCGTCGATCACATCGCGAAATCGCTCGGGTTTCTTCTCTTCGATACTTTGCACGGCCTCCTGATACTTCGACTTCAGGATAAGCATCGAGAGGGTCTCTTTATAGCGGGTATAGGGATACTCTTTCAATGCGTTTTGCGCCGTGATGATAGCCGACTGGTAGTTGTTGCCCATATAGTTGCCCAGGTTGTAATAGAGCTGGGCATTGAGCAACTCTTTGTAAACCAGCTTATCTTGCAGTTCAAAGATGATATCTTGTGCCTGTTTGGCCCGCTCGCTGTTGGGGAAGTAGTCGAGGAAACGTTGCATTTCGTCGATAGCCTTGTAGGTACCCGTCTGGTCGAGCTTGGCCTCGGGCGAATCGAGGTAATAGCCATAGCCGCAGTAGAAGCGGGCCAGCTCGGTATATTCGCCTTTGGGATAATTCTTGTAATAGGCCTGGAAATATTCGCCCGACGTTACATAGTCCTTATTGAGATAGTAGCTGCGGGCCAACAGATAGAGCGACTCTTCTGCCCGGTCGGTACCCTTGAAGATGGCCACCAACTCCTCGAGCAAGGTGGCTGCCTGCATATACTTCTTGCGCTCGAATGCCTTCTTGGCATAGTCGTATTTGAGCTCATAATCAGTACTTTTCAGTATCTTATTATACTCGCCGCACGATACCAGGAGCAAAGCACAAACGATAAAACAGATGAGTTTTCGCATTATTCGTTACTTTATCAGGTTGCAAAGTTAGAGATTTCGGCCGAATATGGAAAAGAAATAATGGAAATTTAACGGAGACTGCGATAAATGGTTTCTATTTATCGGCCACAACAATATTTGTATCGACGCACTAGTGTCCGGAGAAAAATTCTCCGACAAGGGTTTAATTATTAAACATCAATAAGTTATAAGCATTAGAAAATTTTTCGATTAGAACATCAGTAACTTTGCGGTAGCCATCAAGAGG
>NZ_NFHZ01000014.1 GCF_002161555.1 Barnesiella sp. An55
TGTATATCTTGTTTATTTATTTTCATACCTTCGAAGATCTCCCGGCCGAATTGACTTCGTTCTCTTTTCTCTCTTGTACTACACTTGCTTCTTTTCAGTCTTGTCAATGAACTTTATCTTCCTCGCTTTTCCGGGGCTTCGCGACCCCTTTCCAGCGGCGAAAGTGATGCAAAGGTACACCCTTTTCCCCTTTCGCTCCAAATTTTTTACCAACTTTTTTTCAAAAAATTTTCAGCCTCGACACAAAGCCTTTAGTCCTCTGTGTTTTACAACCTCATTTTTTTTCGAAGATGCTCTATCCTTTCTCGAGTATTCCATCCCTGCCCACCATGTTTTTTCGTGCCAACAGAGATAGCGAGGTGCATTAATCGACTTTCTTTTGTTTGCCGCTGAATTCTTTTATATCCAAACGTATGATTTCGGTACGATGAAACGACTTCTCGGCATATTTCAAACCGATGGTTATATCGTCGGGAGAATATTTCTCCAACAGGAGTTGCAAGGCGTGATGCCGCTCATCGGCCGACAGGCCTATTTGTGCCCGACATTTCAAGACGATGCTCTCATAGCCGGTGGTAAATTTATCGGGCAGGAGGTGGGTATGCCCCACTACACAAAAGGAAGCCTCGGGATGTTGACGGATACAGTCGAGTTTCTTCCCGACAGGAGCGCCATGCAGATAGAGGTGGTCGTGTCCATCCCACACGTAGTTGACGGGGATTCCGTAGGGGTTACCTTCGGAATCGACCAGGGAGAGCACTCCATACTCGCCCTCACGCAGGAGATGCAGCGCACGGGACTCGTCGAGCAGACGGTCTTGCCGCCGCACGGTTGAATTGTCGAATATCATGAATGACAGGGATTACCACAGAGACATTTGCGAAGGGTCGATCTGGTGCGCTTTCTTCTGCTCCAGAGCGGCCTGTTCCTCGGCTTCGCGTTTCTTTTTCTCTTCTTCCTTGCGCTTGGCTATCATCTCGGGGGTATCGGGCCGGGTAGGAATCAGCCAATTGTCGCCAAAGGTATCGAGGCCCGGGAAATCGTCGTCGGCTACCTCTTCGACCTTCTCGGGTGATTTGGCTTTGCGGCGGTGTTTCTTTTCGGGCTTTGGTGTTTCGACCGATTGCTCGACGGGTTGTTCGGGCTTTTCGGGTGCGGCTACCGGTTCGACTTCGACAGCAAGTTCGGAAGCGGCAGCAGGCTGACCACCAGACTCGGCATCGAAACTTATCACGGCCGGCTCGGGCTTCTCTTCGACAGGGGCCGAGGGAGCGACAACGGGATCGGACTTCTCGACCTCGACCGGTTTGGCAGCCTGGAGAGTCTCTATCTGCGAAAGCAGTTCCTGCCGCTGACTGCGCAATGCAGCCACCAGCGCATTGGCACTTTCCAAATCGGCCTTCAAGGCATTAAGCGCCTCGAGATGTGATGCGCTTTCTTCAGTCTGGCTTTCGAGCCGCTCGTTGCGCTGTGCCATTTCGCTCAGTCGTGTCTGCAACCGGGAATTGGCTTCGCCAAGGGTTTGCAGTTCTTTGTTGAGTTGCGCAATTTTCTCGTCCTTGGAGGCTTTTACCTGCTCGAACTGATGAAGCTTGGCCTCGACCTCATCCATAACTTTCAGCCCACTTTGAGCTTCGGCGAGTTCGGCTTCGAGAGTTTGTATTTGTGTAGAGAGTTGTGCCACTTTCTCCTCTTGTCGGGCCAACTCTTTTTGGGCCGTCTCTGCCTGTGTTGCCGCAGCCTGTTCGGCCTCGCGGGCTTGAGACAAATCGGCACGGGCTTGCTGCAACTCGGTGCGGAGCTGATCAACCTCGGCCGAGTTCTCGGTCTGTTTTTTCAACTCGCTTTTCAATTGGGTTATTTCGGCAAAGGCCGAATCGAGCTCTTCCTGATGCACGTTCGAGACTTTGAGTTTATTGACCAGGCTTTTGTTCTCGAGTTCAAACTGTTCTTTCTCGGCCTCGAGCGTGGCAATGCGAGCTTCCAACTCGTGTACCTTCTCGGTGACGGCCCGTTTCTGACGCTCGGCACTCAACTGGGCACTCTGCATGGTGTTGCGCTGCTCTTCGAGCTCTTTCACCTTGACCCGAGCCTCCTCGACTTCGCGAGTCAAAGCCTGATGCTTTGTCTCCCACTTGCGGGCGACCCACTCACGAGAACGCACATTGACATCGGCAATAAACTTCTTGAAGGGCTCGTCGAGTTGCTCGAAGAGGTATTTCTTTTCGGTATCCTTGTCGAGAGCTGCCAATACATACTCGGGCAGCGAGCGATTAAGCATCTCGACCAAGACATCGAGTAATGTATCGGGAAGCTGTATCTCACTCGCCTCCTCCTGAGAAAGTTTTGCGCCTTGCTCCGCTCCGGCAGGAGTTGCCTTCTCTACTGTCTCGACTTGCGGTCCTTTGTCACGCACACAAGCATTCGTTATATTTTCGGCCGTATAAGGCTGTGATTCCAATTCGTCGTCTTCGCCAGAAAAGCCCAATGCTCTCCCTACTTTTTTTAATATAGACATAGCTTATTCTACTTTTTTGTTTTCATTCAGGTCTAAGCCCGGTTTGGTGACCAGTCCCTTGCCCTTGCGTCCGTTAATCTCGATCAACACGGGATGGTCGAATTTAACTATTCTCAAAAATTCAGACTCGTAAACCGCCGGCAAACTGTTGAGATAGGCTTCGTCGTAGTAGCCATCGCCAGCAAACGAGTTGACCGTGAAATAGCCGACACCAAACGAGGTCAGGTTTTGGAAAAAGTGTGTACCCTGACTCGGCTCTATGCGGTAGTTGTCGAGCGCCGATTCGACAATGAGTCGAGCCGAAGAGATGTGCGGCCACTTGACCGGTATTCCCAACGAAGAGTCGCTCGAGCCCCACCGTCCGGGGCCTATGAGGATATAGTACTCGTCCCGCTCGGTAAAGGTACGATTTATTTTTTCTATTTCTCTTGCAATCGTGACATTATTTGATGCCTTGAAGTTTTGCGACTTGACATACACGATATGACGCACGTTGTCCATGATACCATGCCCCAGAGCGGTATTGCTCTTCAAAATAGTCTTCTCGTCGGGTATATCCATCACCTCGTCGTTGAGCATCTCTTTCATATCGACAATGGGTCGTATCTGCAACCAATAGACCGTACCGGGATTGCCGCCTGTACCATTGAGGTTTCCGGCAAACTCGATTTCGACGGGACGCCCCATCTCGCGACTGCCTACCGTGAGCATCGAGTCGAGAATCGTAGCCAGGGGGAAGGCATTGTGCTTCAAGATATTGGCAAAGGTAACCACCTTGCGTCCTCCCTCGTAATAGCCGTCGCGTATAATCTGATCCATGGGATCGTAGGTCGATACCATCAGCCGCAGGGAGTTGTCTTTTTCGGCATCACGCACCGAGAGTTTAAGCAGATTGAAACCATCGTCAATCGAAAAGTTTTTATTGCTACGCTTCATGTCCAAGGCGTAAAAGCGAGTTTGGGTATCGCGCAGAGCCAGATCGAGCGTGCTGGTTTGCAGTATCTTGTTGGGATGCCGAGGCGAGAAACGCAAGCTGCGTCCACCATCGACAATGTATTTGCCCAGCCCGACGGCCAAATCGACCACGCCATCTTCGGCCTTCTCGTCGTTAATGGGGTAATAGTTGATCGATCGCCCTACTCCGGCAAAAGAGGGATAGTAGCGGTCGCCATACTGTGTGCCCACGACTTCTTGCAGGATGATAGCCATCTTCTCCTGGTCGATGACATTGGAAGTAGCGGTCATATAGGCCTTGCTGTCGGCATAGAATACCGAGGCATAGACGGCTTTCACCGCATCGAGCAACAAGCGCAGCATCTCTTCCTTGTCGTCGAGCGCCGGTATCATGTAGGTCGAATAGATGCCGGCAAAGGGCTGGTAGTGCGAGTCTTCCAGCAGGCTCGACGAACGCACGGCAATGGGCTTGCCCACGACATCGAAGAAGGCCAAAAGGTCAGGGTTCAACTCTTCGGGGAGTTTTGCCTTGAGAAAATGGTCGAGAATCTCCTCGTCGGATATATCGGAGAGCGCTACCTGATAGAGGTTGTTGCTCTCCATGAAGGTGTCGAAAATATCGGTACAGAGTACCACCGTCTTGGGCACCGTCACATTCACCCCTTCGATATCGTCGAAGATGGGGTTTCGCTTGATCATGGCGTCGATAAAGGCCAAACCGCGGCCTTTACCCCCCAACGAGCCATCGCCGATGCGGGCAAAATTGGAGTATTTGTCGAAGCGGTCGCGCTTGAAGATGGCCACTACTCCCCGGTTCTTCATCTTCCGATACTGCACGATGGCATCAAAAATGAGTTGCCTGATTTCGGAAATCTCGCTCAAGTCGGTAATGCGACGCGGCTGCAACGCTTCGGCCATGGGGAATATGGCCCGCGAATAGAGCCATCGCGATATGTGGTTGCGCGTAGCATGGTAATATAGCGACTCGTCGGGGATGATGTCGATATTGTCCTGCAAATCCTTGAGGTTCTTGATGGTGACAATGGGCTCTCCCGTATGGGGATTGATAAAGGTAAAGTCACCGAAACCGAAGTTCTTCAGAATCGTTTTGCGCAAATCGACAGGCAGTTTCTTGGAGTTCTTGTCCAGAAACGAAGCATTCAGTCGGATGGCCTCCTTGTGATTCTCCCACTCGGACGACTCGATGATGAGCGGCAAATAGGGATCGCACGAACGCACATAGGAGCAGAACTTGATGCCTGCCTTCTTGTCTTTCTCTCCGGCTCGAATGAACGAGACATCGGAGATGATGCCCAACATATTCCCCGAGTATTTCTCGTAGATCTGCATCGCCTCCTCATAGGTGCGGGCCAACATGACCTTGGGGCGCCCCCGCATGCGCAGCATACGCTCATGCTCGTTCAGTGCCTCGGTCGAGAAGATTTGCGACTGCTTTAATACGAAATTATACAGATGCGGCAGAATAGACGAATAGAAACGAATGGAATCTTCGACCAGCAGAATGAGCTGTACACCCACCGAGGTGATATCGACCTCGGCATTCATCTTGTCCTCGATGAGCTTGATGATAGCCACCAGCAAATCGACATTGCCCAACCAACTGAAGACGTAATCGACCCCGCTCAAGTCTTCCTTGGCGATGCGCCTCGACACCTCGTGAGAGAAGGGAGTGAGCACCACAATAGGTATATAGGGATAGAGACGCTTCATGGCTTTGGCCTGGGTAAAGGTCTCGGAGCAATCGACACCCGGCATGGTAATGATAAGGTCGTAGCGCTTCATGGCCAACTCTTCGAAGGCCTCTTCGTTGGTCGTTACCTGCTTCACCCGCGGAGGCGAACTCAGGTTCAACGACACATACTCAAAATAAATTTGCTCTTCGACCCGCCCGTCTTCCTCCATGATAAAGGCATCGTAGCGACTCGCAACAAGTAAGACATTGAAGACCCTTTTTTGCATTAAGTTAGCAAAAGAGGTATCTTTCAAGTACAATTGATTTATATTTGGTCGATTCATTGTTCTATTGTCGATTTAGCCTTACAAAATGCTATTTCACTTTTTTGCAGTTTAATTGTTCAAAAGTAGTAAAAAAAATTTTTTTATCCATAGAATTATGTACATTTGCGATAAGAGAAACGAGTATCTCCCCCAGGAGGTACCCAACCATGAATTTAACTTAACAACATCGCGACTATGAACATTGAGCACATCATGACATCATTGGAGGCAAAGCACCCCGGTGAGTCGGAGTATTTACAAGCGGTACACGAGGTGTTACTCTCTATCGAGGAGGTCTATAACCAACACCCCGAATTCGAAAAAGCCAAGCTGATTGAGCGGCTTGTCGAGCCCGACAGAATCATCACCTTCAAAGTACCCTGGGTTGATGACAATGGTGAAATACAGATAAACCTGGGTTACCGTGTGCAATTCAACAACGCCATTGGCCCGTACAAAGGCGGTATCCGTTTCCACGCTTCGGTAAACCTTTCCATATTGAAATTCCTGGGATTTGAACAGACCTTCAAAAACGCCCTCACCACATTGCCTATGGGCGGCGCCAAAGGAGGTTCGGACTTCAGCCCGCGCGGCAAATCAGACGCCGAAATCATGCGTTTCTGCCAATCCTTCATGCTGGAGTTGTGGCGCCATCTGGGCCCCGACACCGACGTGCCTGCCGGCGATATAGGCGTAGGCGGCCGCGAGGTAGGCTACATGTTTGGCATGTACAAGAAACTCACTCACGAACACACCGGTACGTTTACGGGCAAAGGTCTCGAATTTGGTGGCTCGCTCATTCGTCCCGAGGCAACCGGTTACGGAGGTCTCTACTTCGTAAAACAGATGTTGGCTACCAAGGGTATCGACATCGCCGGCAAACGCATCGCCATCAGTGGTTTCGGCAACGTAGCCTGGGGTGCCGCCTCGAAAGCAACCCAACTGGGTGCCAAGGTGGTAACCATATCGGGTCCCGATGGTTATGTATATGACCCCGACGGTATTTCGGGCGAGAAGATCGACTACATGCTCGAGTTGCGTGCTTCGGGCGAAGATATCGTAGCACCCTATGCCGAGAAATATGGTGTACAATTCTTCCCCGGCAAACGTCCTTGGGAACAGAAAGTCGATATCGCTCTGCCTTGCGCTACCCAAAACGAGCTCGACGAAGAGGATGCCAAGAAACTGATCGAGAACGGCGTAATCTGCGTAGGCGAGATTTCCAACATGGGTTGCCGTCCCGAAGCGATTGACCTCTTTATCCAACACCGCATCATGTACGGTCCGGGCAAAGCTGTTAACGCCGGTGGTGTAGCTACCTCGGGATTGGAAATGACTCAAAACGCCATGCACATCTCGTGGACGGCCGAAGAGGTTGACCAACGCCTGCACACCATCATGAGCGACATCCACGCTCAATGTGTGAAATATGGTACCGAACCCGACGGTTACATCAACTACATGAAGGGCGCCAACATCGCCGGCTTCATGAAAGTAGCCAAAGCCATGATGGCTCAAGGTGTCATCTAAATCGGCGGATATAAAAAAGATAAAACAACCTACCGATAAATAACGAAGAGGGCGACCGCGCATTGCGGGGTCGCCCTCTTTCTTGTTCATATATACTATTTTGAATCTCCTCTACAAACGCCGCAAAGGTATTACAACACCTTGACCAAATCGAGACGGTCGTCGCGCAACCGGGCAGTAGCCCAGTTGATCGAGGTAATGGTATAGAGGCTGCAAGGAGCCGTATCGTCGGCCATGTGACGCAGATACACGGGATTTTGAATGATAGCCTCACCCACGGTAAGCAGATGGTTCTTGTCCAATTGCTCGCGTATGGTGCGACAGAACTCCTCCTTCTCGGATTCAAAACTGGGCGAAACGACAAACAATACGCCCTCACAAAAGGTAGTCAGGGAAACCTCGCGCTGAAAAGGCAATATATTGTCCACCAGATTCTCTTGGGTCAGGTAGAGAATATGCTTGTTCAACAACGAGCGTCTATAACATAACTGATGTGAGAAGAATCCTTTTTTCATCCTATTGGCTATTTATGAATCTATTTTTATTCTTTTGAGTGCTCCTTGCCAATTCCGATGCTGTTCGTGGTCGGGGCTTTCGGGCAACGACTTCTGCGTGCTCACCTGCGGGAAGCGGTCGTTATAGTGCCGGCGAACAAGCGAGATACTGTCGATATACAACTTTCCCTGAACCGGCTGCACAGGCAGCACGACATACCCATAGAGGCGCAGTAGCGACGAAACCGAATCGGACTGCAGCGGCAGTGTGCACCAGCCCTCCCGAGTGACATCGACCTGGTTATAGACCACATCGTTGTTGCTATGACGTATGGCCATATACACCTGAGGCTTGACGGCCAGCTTGGGCAACAGCAACACCTTGAAGCGCAATTCGAAATAGTCGCGGGTGTGGAAGTTTTCGTCGGGAGCAATATCGAAGGTGAGCAGATTGGTGGCCTGCCGGGTATCGAAGACATGAGCCCGAGTCTGTTTCCACACATCCACACTGTCGCCGGGTTGCGACATGGTTTGCGAGTTGTCCTCGGCCAGGAGTTTCTTGGCCTCCTCATTCTCGGCCTTGAGGCGCTCTATCACCTGCTCGTATATCGTCATATACTCCTCGATATGATGGCCATACCACACCAGATTGGTGTCGAACTGCTCTTGCGTGATACCGTGTTTCAAGAATACGGCTTCCCGCAATTTCTTCTTGTCGGCATCGTTGTTGTAGATGTTGTAGTTCGACTCGATTACCGCCTCGGCTTTATGGACATCGACCAGCAGATCGACCATCTTCTTTTCGCTCAAGACATAGTCGGGGTCGTGGCTACAGGCAGCCACCGCAAACAGAGCTATTATGACATATACCAGGTTTCTCATATCGCATTACTCGGACTTCGACTCTTTCTTGTGGTCGGTAGAGAGATATCGGTGATAAAACAAGATGAGACATATGACTCCCACCGAGATGGCCGAATCGGCTATGTTGAATACGGGACGGAAGAATTCGAACAGCTCCCCTCCTACCCAAGGCATCCAGTCGGGCCAGTAGAAACTGAAGAGCGGGAAGTAGAGCATATCGACTACCCGGCCGTAGAAGAGCCCGGCGTATCCATCGCCCGGTACAAACGAGGCGACCAACGGGGGCATGGGGTTGTCGAATATCAGTCCATAGAACAGGCAGTCGATGATGTTGCCTGCTGCCCCGGCAATAATCAGTGCCAGACAGACGATGAACCCCGTGGGCATTTGGGGGTTCTTCTTCACCCGATTCAGTATCCACACCAGCAGGACGACGGCTACAACGCGGAAGAGTGTCAGGAAAAGCTTACTCCCCACCTCCATGCCGAATGCCATGCCGTTGTTCTCGATAAAGGCAATGTAGAACCAGTCGGTCACATGAATGGCCTGGCCGATATACATGTGGGTTTTCACCCATATCTTCACGACCTGGTCGATAATGAGTACAAGCACGATCACCGCGAGGGCGATTTGGCCTTTGGTCAATTTCTTCATCATTTTTCTCTTTATTCAAAAACAGATTCGACCTTCGTGCTTTTCCTGTCGAGAAGAGCAACCGAAGGTCGAATTGTATTCAGCATATCGCTTCGATAAGTTTTACAAAACCGGCGTAACCTCCTGCGGCTTCCCGCAGGGAGCCGACAGGCAGGAGTGCGGCCCACTTATTTTCTGCGTCCATCTACCTTCGCATCTATGCCCAGCGTGGCGTGAGGAACGGCACGGAGTCTCTCCTTGGGAATCAACTTACCCGTTTCGCGGCAAATGCCGTAGGTCTTGTTCTCTATACGCACAAGAGCGGCCTGCAAGTGCTGGATAAATTTCATCTGACGTTGAGCCAGCTGCCCGGCCTCTTCTTTGGAGAGGGTGCTTGCACCTTCTTCCAGCACCTTGAACGTGGGTGATGTATCGGTTACATCGTTACCATCGGTATTCATAATAGAGGCTTTGAGCAAATCGTAATCACGATAAGCTTTCTCGAGCTTCTCATTGATAATCTGTCTGAACTCTTCCAACTCAGCATCGGAATAGCGTGTTTTTTCACTCATAATTATTCTTGGTTAAAGTTATACATTTTCATTGGCTCACGCCCCCACATCGGGGGTCCTTACCTCAGGTCAAATATAACAGAAATATTACTATGGTTCTCTATTATTTTACTGATTTAACAATTTTGATATTTACCTTGAAGGTGTCGAAATCCAATTCGTTGACATTCTCGCCCGAGAGGTTATCGACTATCTCAAACGTGTTGGCCAGTACCTGGCGCGACATGTAATCGCGATACTCCTTCACAGCCTGGTCGGTCTCGGCATTAGAGGCAATGAATACATCGATTTTGTCGGTGATATCAAAGCCCGAGGTCTTGCGGATATTCTGGATACGGTTCACCAGTTCGCGGGCCACGCCCTCGCGATGCAGTTCGTCGGTCACGGTAATATCGAGTGCTACGGTGAGGTTACCCTCGTTGGCCACAAGCCACCCGGGAATATCTTCCGAAATAACCTCCACGTCGCCCTTCTCGATGGTGGCTTGCTGCCCGTCGATATCGAAGGTGAAGGTGCCGTTCTTCTCAAACTCGGCAATATCGGGTTGCGACATGGCGGCAATGGTAGCAGCCAGTTGTTTCATAATCTTGCCATAGCGCGGGCCCAGTTTCTTGAAGTCGGGTTTCACGCGTTTTACCAAGATGCCGGCAGCATTATCGACAAACTTCATCTCCTTCACGTTCACCTCGTTCAGAATCAGGTCCTTCACAGCCTCGATATGAGCCTGCTGGTCTTGGTTGAGCACCGGTACCATGAGGGTTGTGAGCGGCTGGCGCACCTTGATGTTGACTTTACGACGCAGAGCCAGCACCATCGAAGTCATGGTTTGGGCAATCTGCATACGCTCCTCGAGAGCCGAGTCGATGTATTTATCGCAGCTCACGGGGAAGTCGGCCAGGTGTACCGAACGGTTGTCGCGGCCGGTAGCCGTGGTGAGGTCGGTATAGAGGCGGTCGGCATAGAATGGCGCAATGGGAGCCATGAGTTTGGCAACCGTTTCGAGGCAGGTATAAAGCGTCTGGTAGGCCGACAGCTTGTCGTCGGTCATGGAGCCGCCCCAGAAACGTTTACGGTTCAGGCGCACATACCAGTTACTGAGGTTGTCGTTGACAAAGTCGGCAATGGCACGGCCGGCACGCGTGGGCTCATAGGCGGCCAGTTGTTCATCGACTTCCTTGACGAGCGAGTTGAGCAGCGAGATAATCCAGCGGTCTATCTCGGGGCGTTTCTCCACGGGAATTTCGGGCTCGGCAAAGGTGAAGCCATCGACATTGGCATAGAGGGCAAAGAACGAATAGGTGTTGTAGAGGGTGCCGAAGAATTTGCGGCGCACCTCCTCGATACCATCGACATCGAACTTGAGGTTGTCCCAAGGCGACGAGTTGGTTATCATGTACCAACGCAGCGGGTCGGAACCATATTTCTCGATCGTGCTGAAGGGATCGACGGCATTGCCCAAGCGCTTGGACATCTTGTTGCCGTTCTTGTCGAGCACGAGACCATTGGAGACTACGGCTTTGTAGGCCACACTGTCAAATACCATCGCAGCGATGGCGTGCAGCGTGAAGAACCATCCACGCGTCTGGTCCACACCCTCGGCAATGAAGTCGGCAGGATATACCTCGCGTTTGTCGAAGGCCTCTTTGTTCTCAAACGGATAGTGTATCTGGGCATACGGCATGGCGCCCGAGTCGAACCACACGTCGATGAGGTCGCTCTCGCGCTTCATGGGTTTGCCCGAGGGCGAAACGAGCACGATATCATCGACATAGGGACGGTGCAAATCTATCTTGTTATAGTTCTCGGCCGTATATTCACCGGGCACGAATCCCTGTTTCTTGTAGGGGTTCTCGGTCATCAGTCCGGCAGCTATCGATTTTTCGATTTCGTTGTAGAGCTCCTCGACCGAGCCGATGCAAATCTCTTCGCTGCCATCCTCGGTGCGCCAGATGGGCAACGGGGTTCCCCAATAACGGCTGCGCGAGAGGTTCCAGTCCTGCAGATTCTCGAGCCATTTACCAAATCGGCCGGTGCCGGTCGATTGGGGTTTCCAGTTGATAGTGTTGTTGAGCTCAATCATGCGATCGCGACAAGCCGTGGTGCGGATGAACCAGCTGTCGAGGGGATAGTAGAGCACCGGTTTGTCGGTGCGCCAGCAGTGGGGATAGCTGTGCACATGCTTCTCGATTTTGAACACCTTGTTGGCCTGCTTCAGCATCACACAGATATCGATATCGAGCGTGGCATCATCGTCGGTAAGGTTAGCGTCGTAGGCATTCTTGACATACCGGCCGGCATACTCGCGATAGGCCTCGACATTGACATTCTGTTTCACAAACTCGGGGTCGAGGTCTTCGAGCAGGTAGAACTTACCGGTCATATCGACCATGGGGCGACGGTTACCGTCCTTGTCGAGCATCATCAACGGGGGTACACCGCTGGCCTTGGCCACCCGATCGTCGTCGGCACCAAAGGTAGGTGCAATGTGCACGATACCGGTACCATCCTCGGTTGTCACAAAGTCGCCGGTAATCACCCGGAAAGCTCCTTCGCCGGGATTTACCCACGGCAACAGTTGCTCATACTCCATACCGGCCAGGTCGCTGCCCTTGTACTCGGCTACGACTTTCCAGGGAATGAGCTTGTCGCCCGGCTTGTAGGCATCGAGAGCCAAATCGGCGGCCTTGGCATTGAAGAGCGTAGGCACAAGCACCTTGGCTACAATCACGCTGATGGGCGCTCCCGTATAGGGATTGTAGGTCTGCACGAGGTTGTAATCGATATTGGGGCCTACACAAAGCGCCGTATTGGAGGGCAAAGTCCAAGGCGTCGTGGTCCATGCCAGGAAATAGGGCTCACCGAAAGCCGCCATCTCGGGACGCGGATTGCGAATCTTGAATTGTGCGATACAGGTCGTATCCTTCACATCGCGGTAGCAACCGGGCTGGTTGAGCTCGTGCGAGCTGAGGCCGGTACCGGCAGCAGGCGAATAGGGCTGGATGGTATATCCCTTGTAGAGGTAGTGGTTGTTGTAGAGTTGCTTGAGCAGCCACCACAGCGTCTCGATATACCGGTTGTCGTAGGTAATGTAGGGGTTCTTCATATCGACCCAGTAGCCCATGCGGTGCGTGAGGTCTTCCCACTCGCGGGTAAACTTCATCACATCCTTGCGGCACGTGGCGTTGTAGTCGGCCACCGAAATGGTTTTACCGATATCCTCCTTGGTAATACCCAAAGCCTTTTCCACACCCAACTCGACGGGCAGACCGTGGGTATCCCACCCGGCTTTACGCTTCACATGGAATCCCTTCATGGTCTTGTAACGGCAGAAAATATCCTTGATAGAGCGTGCCATTACGTGGTGAATACCCGGCATACCGTTTGCCGAGGGGGGACCTTCGTAGAATACGAACGAAGGACAACCTTCGCGGGTTTCCAAACTCTGATGAAAAAGATCTTGCTTATCCCATTGTTCCAAAACCTCTTTATTGATTTCAGAGAGGTCGAAATGAGAATATTCGGTGAATTTCTTACCCATATATTTCTTGAAATAGTATTTACTAAAAAATCGGCACGAAGATACAAAAAAAGCTGTAACCATGAAAGAAACAGCTTTATAATATTTGACCGAAAGATTTAAGGCAGCCCTCCTACCCCTCCAGCGGAACCTCTACCCACTCGCCCCGGCTCAACTGCCACACGGCGGTATAGCCGGCCCGGGCCAGTGCTTGCAGGGCTTCGGGGCGGCCGGCATTGATTTTGGTCGGGATATGTGCGTCGGAGTTGACCACCACCCGTATGCCCAACCGGTGCATCTGCTCGAAGTAATCTTCGTTGGGAAAGAAACGGCCTCGGGTTGCCCAGGCCTTGGTATTGACCTCGACCATCAGGTGGCGTGCGGCTATCGCCTCGAGATAGTCGGCAACCAGCCGCCGGTACCAGGCCTCGTGGTCGAGCCCGGGACGATAGAGCGACGCATTGAGCCCTATCTTGTCGAGGTGTCCCAGAAAGTCGAAGCCACCCAACTCGATCAACCGGAACGAACTGCGATAGAATCGGTGCACCGCCTCATCGACATCGCCTTCGAAATAGGTGTCGATATAGGTCTTGAAGCGGTCGGGAGAGCCGTCAGTATCGATGGGAGTACCGTCGGGCGTAACGATATAGTGTACCGACCCGATGCGATAATCGAGAGGCAACTCTCTGAAATAGGATATCGAGGGGTTGAAACTGTCGTCGAGAAAATCGATCTCGAGCCCTACATACAATTCGATTTGAGACGAATAGAGGGCCTTGAGCCGATGGAACTCATCGAGGTAGGCACTCATCCGCTCCCGGTGCATGTTGCAGTTATTGGGCACGGGAAACGGAGCGTGCGACGATATGCCATAGGCCGAGAAGCCCTCGGCAATGGCCTCCTTCACAAACTCCTCCATGGGGGCGTGCCCGTCGCAGAACTCGCAATGCGAGTGGTAATTAGTCAGTAAATTCATATCATCTCTTTAAGGGTTCACGGCCCGGCAACGAGCGTTTGAACCGAACGAACAAAACGGTTACCAATAGCGTAACCACAAAGGCTATACCCAACGAAATGCCATAGGACAACCTGAATCCCTCCTGGGCAAAGAAGATATAGGTAACCGTGACCACGGTCATAAACAGAGCCGGGATGAGAGAAATCCAATAGCATTTATGCTCCCGGGTGAGCCACACGGTGATAGCCCACAGCGTGAAGGTGGCCAGCGTTTGGTTGCACCAGGCGAAATAGCGCCACAGCACCTCAAAGTCGATCATCATCACCACCCAGGTCAAGGCAAAGATGGGCAGCGAGATGAGTACTCGGTTGAGAACTTTCTTTTGGGATATATGCAGAAAATCGGCCGCAATCAACCGGGCCGACCGCAAAGCGGTATCGCCCGAAGTGATGGGTGCGGCTATCACACCGAGCATAGCCAAGATACCCCCGAAGGTTCCCAACCATCCTACCGATATGTCGTTGACCAGCACCGCTGGGGTTTTTCCTTTCAGATACTCGAAAAGCGAATCGAACGAGCCGTCGAAGAAGGCAATTGCGGCAGCAGCCCAGATGAGGGCGACAATGCCCTCGACCACCATGGCGCCATAGAATACCCGGCGGCCCATCTTCTCGTTTTTGAGGCAACGGGCCATCATGGGCGACTGGGTGGCATGAAATCCCGATATGGCTCCGCAGGCAATCGAGATGAACATCATGGGGAATATGGGATTGATATCGGAGTCGGGCCGGGTGTAACCTATCGCCTCGGTAAACTCGGGCAGACTGTCGGGCCGCATGAAGAGGGCCACCATGATGCCTATGGCCATAAACAGGAGCGCGAAACCAAACAGGGGATAAAGCTGCCCGATGAGCTTGTCGATGGGTAACAGCGTAGCCAGTATGTAGTACCCGAAGATGATGGCAATCCACATGGTCGTGGTGGTACCCTCGCCCGTGAGCAGATCGAGCAGATTGGCCGGATTGACTACAAACACGGCTCCGATGAGTATCATCAGGAGCAGCGAGAATCCCCGCATCACCTGCTTGATGCCGGTTCCCAGTTCATCGCCTACAAGCTCGGGCAGACTGGCACCGTTGCGTCGCACCGAGAGCATCCCCGACATATAGTCGTGAACGGCCCCGCCAAAGATGGTTCCAAAGACAATCCACAGATAGGCGGCCGGCCCGTAGAGGATACCCATAATGGCTCCGAAGATGGGCCCCAGCCCGGCAATATTCAAGAACTGTATGAGAAAAACTTTCCATGTGGGCATGGGAATATAGTCGATCCCGTCGGTCGAGGTATAAGCGGGAGTGGCTCTATCGGGCTCTACTCCAAATACTTTCTCGACCCAGGCACCATACACGAAATAGCCGACAATCAGCAACAACAGGGCAATACAAAATGTGATCATATTTATTCAGTTCTGTAAATCATGGTTCAGACAAAGTCACTCGCACGAAAAAAGGTTCGTGCACAGATGCAGCTATTTATCCAAATCGAATCGATTCGTTATCCTCCCTCTGATGGAGTGTTACAAAGGTATAATTTTTTTATGATTCGGCAGAGGGTTTTCCACCAGAAAAAAAGCCGCTCTCCTTTGCTGGAGCGGCGGCTTTTCTTCTCGCTGTTTACAGCGACATACCCTATTTGGCGGGGAGTATCTCTATCCAGTAATCGTCGGGATCGTGGATAAAGTAAAGCCCCATCGCTTCGTTTTCGAAACAAACGCAGCCCATCTCTTTGTGGAAGGCTCGCACCTGATCGTAGTCGCCCTCGACCCGCACACACAGGTGGCTCTCGTTCTCGCCCAGTTCATAGGGCTGAGTATGGTCGCGCAACCAGGTAAGCTCGATCAGGAAAGGCGACACGCCGTCGGTAAGATAGACCAGAATGAAAGAGCCGTCGGCAGCCTCTTTTCGCTGAGCCTCGGTAAATCCCAGAGCCTTGTGATAGAAGGCAATGCTACGGTCGAGATCGGTCACGTTTACATTGAAGTGGTCGAATTTTGATTTTATCTCCATATTGTCTCATTTTATAGTTACAGAATCTCCAGTATGACTCAGCAGCACAAATTCGGCACCGTGCTGCCGGGCAATAGGGGCAAAGGCTTCGGCCTTGGCCGTAGCGGGATAGAAGTGCATGGGCACGAACAGTCCCACCTCGAAGCGCTCGACAAACTGCCGGGCACCCCGCATATAGTCGCTACCCAACCGGGCATCGACAGGAAACATTGCCACATCGAAACGCTCGACCTCCCGGGCCAGATAGTCGAGTTCGGCCCGATAGGCCTCCTCGGCCTCGTGTACCTCGGCCTCGGTCGATTCGTCTATCCAGTGCCAGTTGTTCAGGTCGCCGGCATGAAAGATGGTGCGCCCGCCGGTCTCAACCTCATACGAAGCCCCCAGGTCGGTCGAGCCAAAGGCGGTTACCTGCAGACGTTCGTCGGCATACGACTCACCCCGACTCAAAAACACGGCATTGGACAAAGTCGCCAACTCTTTGCGACCGGCCATCTCTCGCGGGAACAGATAACAGATGCGGCCATGCGACCGGCTCCAAGTCAATATCTCGGGATTGTAGTGGTCGCGATGCTCATGCGACACCAGCACATAGAGGGGTTGCTGCCGGCGTAACACCTCGTCGAGTATTGCCTCACCCCCACGGTAATAGTCAAACACGATGGCAAAGCCATCGGCCTCGAGCAAAAATCCGCTGTGAAAAAGATAAGTCAGTTTCATTCTTTCATCCATATAAAAACCGCTTATAAAAACAGGTTGCGGGTCACGATTGTTTGCCGGTGAGTTGCATAGCCAACGCCTCGGCACAACGTTCGCCGTCGATAGCGGCCGACACGATGCCACCGGCGTAACCGGCACCTTCGCCGCAAGGATAGAGTCCCCGCAGACGAATATGCGTCATGGTCTCCCTGTCGCGGGGTATCCGCACCGGCGACGAGGTTCGGGTCTCTACCCCAATCATCACCGCCTCGCGGGTGAGAAAGCCGTGCGACACCTTTCCGAAGTGCTTGAATCCCTCTTGTAAACGAGTCACGATAAAGGGGGGCATCCAAAAGTGCAATGGCGAAGCGATAAGTCCCGGCGAATAGGACGACCGAGGCAGGTCGTAGGAGTTGCGCCGGTTGACGAAATCGGTCATGCGCTGGGCGGGAGCCGTCTGCTTGCAATTGCCGTTGAGGTAGCACTGGCGCTCAAGATCTTCCTGGAACTTGATACCGGCCAGCACCCCGTAGGCCGAGAAGCGATCGGCAAAATCTTCGGGCTGCAACTCGACCACCATTCCCGAATTGGCCCAGGCCGACCCCCGGTTCGACGGCGACATGCCGTTGACCACAATCTGCTCGGGCCCGCTGGCAGCCGGCACCACAAATCCGCCGGGACACATGCAGAACGAATAGACGCCCCGTCCGTTGACCTGGGTCACAAAGCTATACTCGGCAGCCGGCAGGTATTTGCCCCGACCGTGAGGATTGTGATACTGTATCGTGTCGATCAATTGCTGGGGATGCTCCAGACGCACCCCCACGGCAATGCCTTTGGCCTCGAGTTCTACCCCCTTGTCGTGCAACATGTAATAGACGTCGCGGGCCGAGTGGCCGGTGGCCAGAATGACAGGGCCCGTGAACTCTCGACCGTCGGCCGTGACAATGCCCCGCACCTCGTCGCCCTCGACGATGAGACTCTCCATGCGGGTCTCGAAATGGGCCTCACCGCCCGACTCGATGATGCGGTTACGCATGCGCTCAATGACGGCCGGCAACTTGTCGGTCCCGATATGCGGATGGGCATCGGAGAGAATCGATACCGAAGCCCCGTGTTGACAAAAGATCTGGAGAATGCGATCGACATTTCCCCGCTTCTTGCTGCGGGTATAGAGCTTCCCGTCGGAGAAAGCCCCGGCACCACCCTCGCCAAAACTGTAGTTCGACTCGGGGTCGATGCGCTGCTCGCGACTGATGCGGGCTATATCTTTGCGGCGGTCGTGCACATTCTTTCCCCGCTCGACCACCACGGGTCGCACCCCCAGTTCGATGAGGCGCAGGGCGGCAAACAATCCGGCCGGGCCGGCTCCCACCACAATGGCCCGAGGCTTGCCCGACACATCGCCATACTCGATGCGAGGGAACTCGTCGTCCTGCGGGAACTCGTTGACATACAGCCGCACCTTCACATTGACCATCACCGTGCGCTGGCGAGCGTCGATCGATCGCTTGAGCACCCTCACACTCTTTATCGTGCGTATATCCATACCTTGCTC
The DNA here is from genome assembly GCF_002161555.1 of Barnesiella sp. An55. GTDB lineage: Bacteria > Bacteroidota > Bacteroidia > Bacteroidales > Barnesiellaceae > Barnesiella > Barnesiella merdipullorum. The sequence continues at coordinate 18,380 of NZ_NFHZ01000014.1, forward strand.
ACGAGCCACATACGCCGCTATGCTCTGTTCCGAGGCGGCCTGCTCGGGCAAAATTCTCAATTGCAATTCCTGAATCATAATTCCATAATTCTGTTTATCCGAAAAGTTGGCGGAAGGCCTCCTCGACCTTGCGCACCGGAAGCAGCTCGATAGAGAGCCGCGACGTGTCGAACCCCTTGAGATTGTTCTGCGGGATGAGCATACGCTTGAAGCCCAGTTTCTCGGCCTCGAGGATGCGCTGCTCGATGCGGTTTACGGGACGTATCTCGCCCGAGAGTCCCACCTCGCCGGTCATGCAGGTACCGGTTTCGATGGCCATATCCATGTTCGACGAAAGAATAGCACTGATTACCCCCAGGTCCATCGCCGGGTCGTTGACCTTGATGCCTCCCGCAATGTTGAGAAAGACATCCTTCTGGGCCAGTTTGAACCCCACCCGCTTCTCGAGCACGGCCAGCAACATGTTCATGCGCCTCAAGTCAAACCCCGTGGCCGAACGCTGCGGAGTTCCATAGGCCGCCGTACTTACCAGCGCCTGAGTCTCGATGAGGAAGGGGCGTACCCCCTCGATGGTAACGACGATGGCTACGCCGCTCAACCCCTCGTGGTCTTGCGAGAGCAGCATCTCCGAGGGATTCGAGACCTCACGCAGACCATTCTGCCGCATCTCGTAAATGCCCAGCTCCGACGTGCTGCCGAAACGGTTCTTAATCGAACGCAGAATACGGTACATATAGTGACGGTCGCCCTCAAACTGCAACACGGTATCGACGATATGCTCGAGCACTTTGGGACCCGCAATGCTCCCCTCCTTGTTGATATGACCCACAAGCAGCACGGGGGTATTGGTCTGCTTGGCAAACTTCAGCAACGAGGCGGCACACTCGCGCACCTGCCCCACACTGCCGGGCGACGACTCCATGGCCGTAGTGGCAATGGTCTGTATCGAGTCAATAACCACGATATCGGGATTCACATTGCGTATGTGCACGAAAATATCTTCGAGCGAAGTCTCGCACACGATATAGCAGTCGGGGGCACTGCCGCCAATGCGCTCGGCCCTCAACTTCAACTGCCGGGCACTCTCCTCGCCCGACACATATAATATCTTATATCCCTTGAGCCCCAAAACGGTCTGAAGGATAAGGGTTGACTTGCCTATACCCGGCTCGCCGCCTATCAGCACCAGCGACCCGCGCACGAGTCCTCCGCCCAACACCCGGTTGAGTTCTCCGTTTCCCAGGTCGATGCGCGACTCCTCGGTCACCTGAATGTCGTCGATACGCTGCGGGCGCACCTTGCTCTCGCCCGACAAACCATATCCGCTACTCCCCGACGAGGCGGGCTTCGTGCTCACCACCTCCTCGACATAGGTATTCCACTCGCCGCACACCGGGCAACGGCCTATCCACTTGGGCGACTCGGCCCCGCAATTGTTACAAAAATAAACCGATTTTGTCTTTGCCATATTTTACGATACGATTTGCCTCCTACGGAACTCGGCACAGGTAATGGCCGCTGCCACGGCCACGTTGAGCGACTCGGAGGTGGGTTGCCCGGCCGGATAGCTGGGGATATAGAGACGGCTGCCTATGTAGGGTTCGAGCTCGGGCGATATGCCGTTGCCCTCATTGCCCATCACAATGACACCGTGAGACGACAAGGCCGACCGATAGATGTCGGTACCGTCGAGGAAGGTGCCATAGACGGTATTCCTATCCATTGCCTCAAGAAACTGAGCCAACGGCGTATAGTAGAGCCGCACACGCGCCAAAGCCCCCATGGTGGCCTGCACCACCTTGGGATTGTAGAGATCGGCCGTCTCGGGCGAGCAGACGATGTGTCGGATACCGAACCAGTCGGCCAGACGCACAATCGTGCCCAGGTTGCCGGGGTCCTGTACCGTGTCGAGCGCCAACACCAGTTCGTGCCGCAGAGCCTCGACATCGAGCCGATAACGGGGTATGCGGTATATGGCCATCACATCGGCCGGGGTAGTAAGTTGCGACACCTTGGCCATCTCCTGGTCGGTTACCTCCTGCACCTGCCGGTAGCAGGCCTGGGGATGCGACTCAATCCACCGGCGGGTGGCCAGCAACAGGTCGCACTCAAAGGCCTCCCATGTATCTTCGACCAGTTTATTACCCTCGGCAATAAAGCAGCCTTCGTCGCGCCGTCCCTTCTTGCGGGCGAGCGACTGTATGCGTTTGATTTGATTTTTACTAAGCATTGCTTATCCGATAATTCGATAAACTCGTGAGGCTCCCTCAACGGCCCCACGCTACGGCACTCAATGGCCGGTATTCATAATCCAGGCGTTTGCAAAAACGGGTTGCTCCTTGACCAGCCTTGCAAGGTATTGACGAGCCCCCTCGAAGTCGCCGAACGAGGCTACATAAAGCCGGGCTTTGCGCGGGGTTTCATAGATGTGCAGGTCGCACGAGACACCTTGCTGACGGAAACATTCGATCTGTTTCTCGGCCAAACGTTTGGAGGGAAGTGACGAGACTATGATATAATAGGTATCGGCAGTGGAGTTTGCAGGAGTTACCGCAGCTTCGGGGGCAACCGATTCGACCGGTGCCTCGGCGCTATCGCCCGGAATCGCTGCATCGGCAACAGACTCGTCGGCCTCATCGATTTCGAGCAATTGGGCCGTATCGCCTGCGGTGCTGAAAAGTTCGGCCGAAAGCACGCCGGCATAGTTGACCGTGGTGTCGGGGGTATTGACAGGCTTCGACAGCATCAGCAAAAAGACGATGACCGCAGCTGCCACAGCCGCAGCCCGCAAAGCGCGACGGGGGAACGAGATATAGATGCGATCGGGGGCCTTGGTCTCCTCGACGGTCGGCGATTCATTCTCGGCTTCGGGCTCTTCCAGCAGAGTTACCTCGACAGGGGCAAATCCCAACCGGGGATATTCGATAAAGTTGGTTCCATCGACACGGAAACTCAACTGCCCGTCGGCCTGTACAAAACAGCCCAGCCGCCCCAATCGATACGCTTCGCCAGCCTCGACGGCCCGACGGATGGCATCGACCTCAACGGCAATTGCCTCGCAGGCTTCGTCGCGAGTCATAAACTCGGCCCGCATGACCGAGCGGAGCAAGAGTTCATCGTCGCCGGTCTCACCGGGACGAAACTCGATATGACGCATCGGGGGCAGAAACGAACTCCCGTCGGGCATCAACTGTGCCTGACGATAGAGAACCGCAAACATACCCACGCCCGGGAGAGAAACCCGGTCGTTATGCAACAACAAGTATTCAATATGACGCGCCAATCCAATCATACAACAAAGGTATGAATTTTCTTTCGTCGGCACAACAGAAGAGAAAAAAAATCTTTATTTTTTCGACCGGCAACGGGCTCAAGCGTCCATGCCGCAAGAACTATTTTTCATCGTCTTCCTGCAGCAGTCGCTCGGCGGCCTGCCGGTCATAGCCCAACTCGACAGCCCGTTTCAAATCGGCCTTGGCCGACTCCCGCTCATACCGAGCCAACTTGCCCAGGGCCCGCAGCACATACACCACCGGGTCGTCGGGGTCAAGCTCCATGGCCTTCTCGATATCCTTGTCGGCCTTGGCATACTGTCCGGCAAAAAGATAGGCTTCGGCCCTACCCACATAGAGAATCTCTTTCTCGGGGTTGAACTTGATAACCTGCGAATAGACCTCGATGGCCTCGGGGTAATAGCCCATCACCTTCAGCAACGAGGCGAAACCGATGCGGCCGTTGGCACTGGCAGGATTCAGTTTGAGCAGGCGCTCAAAGTCGGCCCGACTCGAAACCGTGTCGCCTCGCCCCAGTTCGATAAGGCCTCGCTGGTAGAGGGCATCCTCGTCGGTATCGTCGATCATCAGGATTTGACTGTAATCGTTGTAGGCCAGATCGATGCTGTCGATTTCGGAGTAAAGAGCCGCCCGATTGCGCAACAGCGTAACCGAGTTGGGGGTCATCAACAGGCCGTTGGAGTAACTCTTGAGAGCCTCGTTATATTTGCCGGCATAGCGCTGCACGGTGCCCAGATTGGACATGAGCAGCGAGTTCTGCCCGTTGGCCGGCTCGGTGCGCAACGCACTCAACAAGGCATGCTCGGCCCCAAGCCAGTCTTTGGCCTTGATGCAACTGTCGGCCTTCTCGACCCACTGATAATAGCTCTGTGCCCACAGTCCCAGAGGCAGACACAGGATAAGCACTATAATCCCAATCTTTTTCATCGTCAAAATTTTACCTAACAAAGGTAGGTCTTTAAGCATTACATACACCTATCGAGATTCTAAAAAGTACTCAAAAAAAACAGTCCTTGAAAAAAATTCTGTTATTTTTGCGAAATATGAAACATTACCGCTCGATATTTCTTACCCGCACGGGCCGATGGGCCTTGTTGCTATGGATAGGAATCGCCACTCTTTTCGCCGGATGTTGCAAGGACGACCCCGAACCTGCAGCCGTGAATCGCACGGTGCTGGTTTATATGCTGGCCAACAACAACCTGGGGTCGAGCTACGGCTTCGACTCGCACAATATCGACGAGATGATGCAGGTTGCAGCAGCCGGTAAATTGAACGGAGGCAACCTTGTCATCTATCGCGACGGCTACGACACCAACCCGCAACTGATTCAGATCAAGCGAAACTTGTCGGGGCAGGCCCAACAGGTAGTAGTCAAGGAATACCCCGACCGCAACTCGGCTTCGGGCGAGGTCATGCGGTCGGTCATTGACGAAACGATGCAACTGTTCCCGGCAGCCGAATATGGATTGATTCTGTGGTCGCACAGCACGGGATGGGTCCCGGGCAACTCGTCGCTGGCCCTTTCGCGGAGGCGATTGCAAGGCCCCCCTACCCGCTCGTTCGGACAAGACGGCTCGTATTATATGGAACTCGACGAACTGGCCGATGCTCTGCCCGACCATCGGTTCCGGTTCATCCTCACCGACGTCTGTTTCATGGGTGGGGTCGAGTGTGCCTACCAGCTGCGCAACAAAACCGACTATTACATAGGCTCGGTAGCCGAAGTAATGGGCGCCGGTATGCCCTACACCCTCAACATCCCCCTGCTGTTTGACTACACCCTCAATCTGGGGAATGTGTGCCAATCGATCTACGACTATTACAACGGCATGTCGGGAGTCTATCGCACCGCTACGACAAGCCTGATTGATTGCGGCAAGCTTGAGGTACTAGCCGACGCTGTCCGCCCGATTTTCGAGGCACACAGCAACGAAGCGGCTCCCGACCTCTCGGGGGTTCAGCACTTCGATCGGCAACGTCCCTACATATTTTTCGACTTGCGCGACTACCTGTCGCAAATAGCCACAGACGACGAGATGGCCCGCCTCGACCAGGCTCTCGCCGAGTGTGTGCTATACCAGGCGGCCACCCCATCGATATTGGGGTCACTTCCCATATATCATCACTGCGGGCTCAGTTGCTACGCTTTGGGGAGCGGCGATGCCACCCTCGACAGCTACTACACCACCCTCGACTGGTACCAGCAAGTCTATCCAACCAACTATTGAAAAATCATTTAACCCTATCATTCAATTATGTCTATTCTTAATTCCCTATTGACGCTGTGGGCTCAAACGCCCGAAATGCCAGCTCCTGAAGAAGTGGCGCAGACCTGGCAGCAGAAACTCTCGTCGCTCTCGTCGCTCTCGCTCGAACAATTCGTCGAACAAGCTATCGACGCCATCCTGCACGGCCTGGTCAAGATTGCCATCGCCCTGGCTATCTTCTTCATTGGTAAATGGATTATCAACCGCATCCACAACTTCGTGGCCAAAGCCTTCGTCCGCCGCAACGTCGAACTCTCGCTGCGCACCTTCCTGCTGAGCCTCATCCGCATCATCCTCATGCTCATCCTCATCGTCATCGTCATTGGGGTGCTGGGTATCAACACCAGTTCGTTCCTGGCCATCTTTGCTTCGGCCGGTCTCGCCATAGGTATGGCCTTGAGCGGCACATTGCAAAACTTTGCCGGCGGAGTGATGATACTCCTCTTCAAGCCCTACAAGGTAGGCGACTTCATCGAGGCCCAAGGCTACTCGGGCACGGTGAAAGAGATTCAGATATTCAACACCATCCTCAATACCCCCGACAACAAAACCATCATCATCCCCAACGGAGGGCTCTCGACCGGCAGCCTCAACAACTACTCGAAAGAGGGACGCCGCCGGGTGGACTGGACGATTGGCATCGCCTATGGCGACGACTTCGACACGGCCCGCATGGTGATTCTGCAACTGCTGGCCGCCGACAAGCGCGTATTGACCGAGCCGGCTCCGTTTGTAGCTCTGAGCAGCCTGGCCGACAGTGCCATCGAGATTACCGTGCGCGCCTGGGCTGCAGCCGAAGATTACTGGGGTGTCTATTTCGACTTCAACGAACAGGTTTACAAACAGTTCGAGAAGTACAACCTGCACTTCCCCTATCCGCAAGTCGATGTACACATGGTCGATCAATAAACGACATCAACCTATTCACTGATTACCGGGAGGCATACTCGCAAACGAGTATGCCTCCCGCATTTTTCCAGGGGAAAGCTGCCGCGCCTGCACGAGAAGTTTGCGGTTTCTTTGTATATTCGTGCGCAAAAAGAGACGATACAATGATACGAGAGGTAAATCCACAGACCGATGCCGCTGCCATTACGGGCATCTACAACGAATATATTCTACACAGCACCATCTCATTCGAGACCCAGCCACTCACGGTCGAAGCCATGCACGACCGCATCGCTCACATTGCCAACCAATATCCCTACTTCGTGGCCGAGGAGGGAGGCGTCATCGTTGGCTATTGCTACGCCCACCCCTGGAAAGAGCGGGCCGCCTACGGGCACACCCTCGAAACCACCGTATATCTGTCGCCCGAGAGCCAAAGCCGAGGCATTGGCAAACAGCTCATGCTGAAGCTCATCGGCGAGTGCCGGGCCCGGGGCTATCGGGCATTGATAGCCTGTATCACCGGCAACAACGAGGCCAGCCGCACATTTCACGAGCGACTCGGATTCTCCCAGGTATCGCTATTCAAGGAGGTAGGCTACAAATTGGGGCAGTGGCTCGACGTAGTCGATTACGAATTGCTGTTGACCGCACAAACCTCTCTCGACCGTAGCGAATCGGCGACGTTAAAATTTTGAAGAATTGCAATTTTAATGTGCAAAAACGGTTCAACATTGAATGTCTTTTTATAACTTTACGGCAATAATGAGGTGAAAAAGGACTGCCTGTAAGCAATTACATCTCCTACTCATTGCTATATAAATGAGGGCAAGCCACATAGCTTGGCAAGAGCCCCGTTTTTCCCGTCGGTTCTGTCGGGGCAAAGATGCAATTTCCCGACCGGTTGCAGCGGGAACCGAGAGCGATAAAAAATAAAAACAATATAAATGATAAGTAAATGGAATTACTTACCCCTTACATCAGACGAACAGCAAATAGCCCGGAGATTAGAGGCCCGATACCCGCGGGTCCCCGCGCTCTGTAAACTACTCGCTCAACGAGGGGTAACTTCTGTCGCCGAAGCGGAGAAGTTTTTCAAACCCCAGCTTTCCGATCTCCATGATCCGTTCCTCATGCGAGATATGGAAAAAGCGGTAGTGAGGCTGAATCGCGCATTAGGGAGTAAAGAAAAGATTATGATTTATGGCGATTACGACGTGGACGGAACGACTGCCGTATCGCTGGTTTACAAGTTCTTACAGAATTTCTACTCGGGGCTCGACTATTACATCCCCGATCGCTACGACGAGGGTTACGGCATATCGGACAAGAGCATCGACTATGCTGCCGAGAACGGCATCACGCTCATCATCGCCCTCGACTGCGGTATCAAGGCCGTAGAGAAAATTGCCTATGCCAAGAGCAAGGGCATCGATTTCATCATCTGCGACCACCACATGCCCGACGACCAACTGCCCGAAGCTGTGGCTATTCTCAACCCCAAACTCGAGGGAGAGACCTATCCCTACAAACACCTGTCGGGGTGCGGCGTGGGCTACAAGTTCATGCAAGGTTTTGCCCTCAACAACGGCATCGATATTGCGGCCGACCTGGAACCACTGCTCGACCTGGTAGCCGTGAGCATCGCCTCGGACATCGTGCCCATCACCGGCGAGAACCGCATTCTGGCCTATCACGGGCTCAAACGGCTCAACTCCAACCCCAGCATGGGGTTACGGGGTATCCTGAAGGTATGTGGTCTCAACAACAAAAACATCACCATCAGCGACATCGTATTCAAAATAGGCCCCCGCATCAATGCCTCGGGGCGTATGCAATCGGGCAAAGAGGCAGTCGATCTGCTGGTAGCCAAGGATATGGCTGGTGCGCTCGAAAAGAGCCAAAACATCGACCAGTACAACGAGAACCGCAAGGAACTCGACAAGCGTATTACCGAGGAGGCCAGCAAGATACTCGAGGAACATATCGACATCAACCACCGCAAATCGATTGTCATCTATAACAAGGATTGGCACAAAGGCATCATCGGTATCGTGGCTTCGCGTCTCACCGAACTTTACTACCGCCCGGCCGTGGTACTCACCCTCTCCGACGGACTGGCCACTGGCTCGGCCCGCTCGGTACAGGGATTCGATATCTACAAGGCAGTAGAGTCGTGCCGCGACCTGCTCGAGAACTTCGGAGGCCACACCTATGCCGTGGGCCTCTCGATGAAAGAGGAGCACATCAAGGAGTTTACCGCCCGGTTCGAAGAGCATGTGGCCAAACACATTCTGCCCGAACAGATGGAGCCCCAAATCGATATCGACACCGAAATCGCCTTCAACGAAATCACCCCCGAATTCTTTGCCCTGCTCAAGCAGTTCAACCCCTTCGGGCCCGGCAACCAAAAGCCCATATTCAGCACACGACATGTGACCGACTATGGTACAAGCCGGCTCGTAGGCAAGAAAAACGAGCATGTGAAACTGGAACTGGTCGATAGCAAGTCGAAGAACATCATGAACGGCATCGCCTTCAACATGAGCCGCCATTTCGATCACATCAAGGCGGGCAAACCGTTTGACATCTGCTACACCATCGAGGAGAACACCCACAACAGCGGATCGATCCAGTTGTTTATCAAGGATATACGTCCTTCGGAATAATCAATAAGCTATCCAAAACCCATCACATTTACCCACACCCAAGGTGTGGGTAAATGATTTGTGCCACTCCGTTTCGAGACGGCAATCCAAAATCGCCACAAGACCAGCACTATCTTTTATAGCCTCCCCCTCTATATTTTCGAGGCGTTCGTATCATGGGATAAAAGATAAAATTGTATTTTTGCAGCCGATTTTTCGGATAAGGCATGCACGAGATTATCTACGAAATATTGCACGAGTACTGGGGATACGACAAATTTCGCCCCATGCAAGAAGAGATCATCACCTCGCTGCTCGACGGCCACGACACACTCGGGCTCATGCCTACCGGCGGAGGCAAGTCGCTCACCTTCCAGGTACCCACACTCTGCCGCGAAGGGCTTTGCCTGGTTATTACCCCCCTCGTAGCCCTCATGAAAGACCAGGTGGACAACCTGCGTGCCCGGGGCATACGAGCCGCCTATATCCATGCCGGCATGTCGCGCCGCGAGATGGTTGTTACCTTTGACAACTGCCTCTACGGACGATTCAAGTTTCTCTACATCTCGCCCGAGCGCATCGATACCGAACTATTCACCGCCCGCATCCAAGGCCTGTCGGTCTCGTTTATCGTTGTCGATGAAGCCCACTGTATCTCGCAATGGGGATATGACTTCCGGCCGGCCTATCTGAAAATCGCCCAGATACGGCACATTCTGCCTCACGTTCCCGTGCTGGCCCTCACCGCCACGGCAACACCCCGGGTCGCCGAAGATATACAGCAAAAACTCAACTTCCACGACGGGCGAGTATTCCGCACCCCCTTCACCCGCCCCAACCTCTCGTATGTCGTACGACAAGGCGAAGACAAGATGCAGCAACTGCTACGCATCCTCAACCGGGTACCCGGTAGCGCCATCGTCTATGTGCGCAACCGCAAACGCACCAAAGAGGTAGCTGAGATGTTGAGTCGTGCCGGACTTTCGGCCGACTACTACCACGCCGGACTGGGACAGGAGGATAAAAACGAAAAACAACGCCGGTGGAAGGAGGACGAAATCCGGGTAATGGTATCGACAAACGCCTTTGGGATGGGTATCGACAAACCCGATGTGCGGGTTGTCGTGCACCTCGATATGCCCAACGCTCCCGAGGAGTACTTTCAAGAGGCCGGCCGTGCCGGTCGTGACGGGGCCCGCGCCTATGCCGTGCTGCTCTATGCCCGCCGCGACAAAGCCAATCTGCACAAGCGGCTCACCGAAGAATTCCCCGACAAAGAGTTTGTATTGAAAGTCTATGAACGGGTGAGCAACTTCCTCGAGATAGCCCTCGGCTGCGGCATGGACTCGATCTTTGAGTTCAACCTGAAGCGCTTCTGCGCGACCTTCAACTACACGGCTACCCCGGTATTGAGTGCGTTGAAGATTCTCACCATATCGGGCTACATCGAATTTATCGAAGAGACCGATTCACTATCACGGGTCATGATACTGGTACACAAGGAGGAGCTCTACAACCTGCGCGACTGCGACCCGCAGACCGATTGCGTGCTGCAATCTCTGCTGCGTTCCTACACCGGACTCTTTGCCGACTATACCCACATCCACGAAGAGCTGCTCGCCCAACGGTCGGGGATGACTCAACAAGAAGTCTATGAGGCCCTGCTCAAACTGAACCGGATGCATGTACTCCACTACATCCCCCGGCGGCGTACCCCCTACATCGTATATACCCGTGAACGGATGGAGCCCCGTTATGTGCAAATTACCCACGAAGCCTACGAAGAGCGACGCCAACGCATGGCCGACCGCATCGAGAGCATGATTACCTATGCCACCTCGACCCGCTGCCGCCAACAGATGCTGCTCGAATACTTCGGCGAAAAAAGCGACGACTACACCTGCGGCTGTTGCGACAACTGCATCGAACGCAAAAAACGCGAACAGGCGACCGCACAAGACCCGGCCCAAATAGCCCGGGCCATACAGCAATTCATCGGCAACGGCATCGTGAGCCGCAACCAGATTACTGCCTCGCTCCCCTATCCCGAGGACGAGGTAATCGAAGCCCTGCGCTTCTTGCGCGATGAAGGTTTCGTCGTCAGCGAAGACGATATCCACTATACGAACAAAACATAAAAAGATAAGGAAAAAGATTTTATAGGTATTTAGGTATTAACAAAGTAAGGTATTAAGAAAATGATTAAAGGTTTTTGCTACATCATGCTCTTCTATGTATTGGGAGAGATGGTAAGCCTGCTCATCGGGAAACTCATCCCCGGCAGCGTGTGCGGCATGATACTGCTGTTCCTGGCACTCACCCTCAGATGGATACGTCCGCGCGACGTCGATAAGGCCGCCTCGGCACTCACCCGCAACATGGCTCTCTTTTTTGTCCCGGCCAGTATCGGACTCATGCACGAATACAAGATACTCATGAGCAACTGGGTTGTACTGCTCACCGTGTCGGTAGTCACCACGCTGCTGGTTATCGTTGTTGTGGGACTTACCGAAGAGCACCTCGACCGCAAACTATCGCGCAGGAAAGGAGGAGTTGAACAATGAATACCATCTTCTCCTCCACCCCCTTCATCCTCCTGCTGGTCCTGGGCAGCTACCTGGCCGGATGCAAACTGCAACAGAAGAAACACATCGCCATCTTCCACCCGCTGCTGGTAGCCATGGTGCTTATCATCGGGCTCCTCACCCTGCTCGATATCGACTACGACACCTTCTGTGCCGGCAGCAGTTTCATCAGCTTCCTGCTGGGGCCCTCGGTCGTAGCACTGGGCTATGCCCTCTATGAACAGATTGAGCAGATACGAGGCAAAGAGATACCCGTGCTCACCGCCGTCTTTGCCGGTGGCATCGTGGGTATCGTGAGCGTCATCGCCATCTGCCGCATCATGGGAGTCGATGAGGCCATCACCTCGTCGCTGCAACCCAAATCGGTGACGATACCCATCGCCATCTCCCTCTCGGAGCACTCGCACGGCATCCCCTCGCTCACGGCCGTCATCGTGTTCGGCTGCGGATTACTGGGCGGAATCATCGGCCCGGCCGTACTCGACCGCTGTCACGTCAACAGCCGGGTAGCCCGCGGACTCGCTTTGGGTTCGGCAGCTCACGGACTGGGTACCGCCCGTGCCATCGAACTGGGTGCTGTCGAAGGAGCCATCAGTGGCCTGGCTATCGGCCTGATGGGGGTCATCACCTCGCTGCTTATCCCTTTATGCGAGAGCATCATGCGTTAACGACCGAATCTCCCGAGAGATAAACCTGGGCTCCTGAGACAAAATTAAATACAATAATTTTGGGCCCAGCCCTTGTATATTACGATAAAAACACATATCTTTGCAACGCTTTTAACAAAAAGCACCAAGGTTAGATTCGCTAGCTCAGCTGGTAGAGCACAACACTTTTAATGTTGGGGTCCTGGGTTCGAGCCCCAGGCGGATCACCGAAAAAAGAAGAGGCTACTTCAATGAGATAGCCTCTTCTTTTTTGCGTGTGGGGGCCTTGGGAATTAGCCCTCCTGTTACCTACTCCAATATATCGCCGGGAGCAAGCGGGGTATAGGGACCGTCTTTCACCTCGAATATGACAGTACCGCTGCACAGCACCTCGATGGTGTGCCACTGTCCACGGGGAATATTCACGCCATAGGCACCCTTCGTGGGATCGAGTTCATAGTGAGCCGTCACCTGGCGGTCGGCATTGTAAAAATCGACATTGAGCCGACCGCGCAGCACGATGTAAGTCTCGGCTGTGTGGGTGTGGCGATGTATGGGTAGCACGGTACCCGGCTCGAGCGCGTTGAGCAACCGCTGCGAAGGGGCATCGAGCGTCTCGTGAAAATTATAATTCATGCGCAGCCGAGGGCTGGCTTGAGCCTCGGCCGTCACCCGGTCGAGCAGTTTTTCGTCAATCAACATCTTTTTATACTTTTATTTCAAACAACTTAAAAAAGTATCGCGACAATACGATAAACAGATTGGTGCGAATACCGTTTTGCTTGCAGATTCTCAAAATCTCCTTATTCAGGATATATTTCGATTTCAATCCTCTCGTACTTATCCCTCCCGTACGCATCTTCACAAATACCTTTTCGATGTACCGATAGCGCATGGGCGACGAAAAGAAGCGCACAAACAGGTCAAAATCGGAAGCTATCTGATAGGAGACGTTGTACTTACCGTATTGCTCATAAAACGCTCTCTTGACATAAAAGCTGGGGTGCGCCGGCGAAAGCCCCATTATCATACGCGACGGCTTAAATATTTTTGACGAGTAGTACCTGATAATTTTCTGGGGATTGGAGGGCGAGATAAAGGCCACATCGCCATAAACGGCATCGATAGTGCCATCGAACTCGCCGGCAATCATCGAGACAATGTGATTATCGGGGAAATAATCGTCGGAGTTAAGTATGCCTACAATATCGCCGGTAGCCCGCTCGATTCCTTTGTTCATGGCATCGTATATGCCTTGGTCGGGTTCGGAAACGACTACCGAGATGCGATCTCGGTACTCATCGATAATGGCCAGCGTGGCATCGGTACTCTGCCCATCGACTATTATATACTCTATGTTGTCGTAGTCTTGCGACAGCACGCTTTCGATTGCATCGCGCAAGGTCGCCCCACTGTTATAAGTCACTGTAACAATGGAGACCTTCATCGTGTTTTTCACTGAATTATTCGCCCCAGACAACTCGTTTGACATAATCGGTATAGGATAGAATAATTCGTACTACTTTATCGCTCACATTGGGTATTGAATAATCGGCTACCGGACGGAAATTGCGTTGCTCGAGATTCTGATTCTGCAACTCGGCCAATCCCTGCATCACCCGATCGGGGTTGAGACCGACCATCATGACCGCGGCCTCTTCCATGGCTTCGGGACGCTCGTGGGCCTCGCGTATGTTCAAGGCTCTGAAGTTGAGTATCGACGACTCCTCGCTGATGGTTCCGCTGTCGGAGATAACGGCTCGTGCATTGAGCTGCAGCTTGTTATAGTCGCTCAATCCCATGGGTTTCATCAACCGGATGAGGGGGTCGAACTCGACTCCCGTCTCCTCGATTTTCTTGCGGGTACGGGGATGGGTCGAAACGATAACGGGATAGCCATATTCCCGGGCAATGCCATTCAGTATGGCGACCAAATTGCCGAAGTTCCGCTCGCTCGATATATTCTCTTCGCGATGAGCCGACACCACAAAATAGCGGTCGCGCTCCAAACCCAGGGTATCGAGTATGGTCGATGCCTCGATTTTGGGCCGATACTGGTTGAGCACCTCATACATGGGACTCCCGGTTTTGATCACACGATCGGCAGGGATGCCCTCGTGCAACAGATACTCACGAGCTATACTGCTGTAAGTCATATTGATGTCGGAGATGTGATCGACAATCTTGCGATTGCTCTCCTCGGGGACCCGCTGGTCGAAACAACGGTTGCCGGCCTCCATGTGGAAGATGGGGATATGACGTTTCTTGGCGGCAATGGCACACAGGCACGAATTGGTATCGCCCAATACCAGGAAGGCATCGGGACGCTCCTGCTCGAGCACGGGGTCGATATTGATCAAGATCTGCCCCGCTGTCGAGGTGGCGTTGTTGCCTGCGGCATGGAGGAAGTAGTCGGGTTTGCGCAACCCCAGATCCTGGAAAAATATTTCGTTGAGTTCGTAGTCGTAATTCTGACCGGTATGCACCAGCACATGTTCTATGGCAGGACTGGCATCGAGTTTCTGCAACACACACGCAAGCCGAATGATTTCGGGTCGTGTGCCCACCACAGTAAGGACTTTCAAAAGTTTCATGATCTTGTTCTTGAGTTATTTCATGGTTCTTATTCAACCGGTTCGAAGTAAGTATCGCCATCGTTGGGGTCGTACCATTCGTTGATCCAAAACTGAGCGTACAGAATTTCGTTGCCGATATTCGATATGTTGTGTGTGTACCATACCGGCATATCGACATATGCCGGATGGTCACCGTCGAGATAATAGTTGAGTATTTCGTCGGTACCTACCTTGCGAAGCTGGATGCGGGCTTTCCCTTTAATGACGACAAAACGCTCCATCTTGCGAGTGTGGTAATGGTTGCCCCGAGTCACACCGGGTACCGTGGTCGAGAAGCTCACCTGTCCTCCGACGCCCATCTTCACCGTCTCGACAAAACTGCCTCGGGCATCGGTGTGTTGCACCAGTTGTACCGGGAAGTGATGTGCCATATCGATGTAACTGCGGAAAGTATTGAACAAATTCCACTCGTGACGACTGGACAACGATGGAACAATGCCCTGCTCGAGATAGAGGCTCTTGTATTGCCCGAAACGCTCGAGCACTTCGCTCACCTTCATGACAAAGTCGAACGGTACCTCGTCGCGCTCGACCTGCGGCTCAAGGGCTACGGCATGACGACGTATCTGCTTAACGATATGCTCACAAAGACTACCTACATAGATAAGGTGCACTGCACTGTCCTGCATCACCACAGGCTCTTCGCCATGGGTGAGTTTATGGGCAAAGGTGGCAATAAACGAATTGTAGTTGGGACGGCCAAAGGGACCAAAGACATTGGGCACCACCATGCCGGTGAACGAGGCTCCGCTGCGACGAGCCCACTCCTCGAACATCTGTCGGCCATCGCGCTTGCTGCGGCCATACTCGTTGTCGCGTTCCTCCTGTGTGCTCGACGAAAAAAGCACATAGGGACGTGCTCCTGTCGCTTCCATGGCCTCCACAAGTTGGCGCACCAGCCCAACGTTGGTCTCATAGAGCACCTGAGCATCGGGGTGACGGTTGACGGCAGCCAAATGTACAATCGCATCGCACGACTGCACAAACGACTCCAGTCGTTCACGGTCAGCAAAAAAAGAGTCTTCAAACGGCACCCGCTCAAACTCATCGGGATAAAGGCCCAACGTGTTGTACAAGTGTGTACCTACGAATCCGGACTGGCCGGTAACTCCTATTCGTATCATCTCCCCCTCGCTTTACTTCAGATTCAAATCCTCGCGTACCATGTCGAGTTTGAGCAACAGCTGTTTCATCTCCTCGACATCGAGCCGATGTGTATTGTGCGAATGGTAGTCTTCGATCTGCGAAATCGTTTCATTTCCCTCGATAAAATATTTATCGTAGTTGAGGTCACGACTGTCGCAGGGAATACGGAAGTAATTGCCCATATCCACCGCGCGCGCCATCTCCTCGCGGGTAACCAGCGTCTCGTACAATTTCTCGCCATGGCGAGTCCCGATAACCTTCACCGGGGTATCCTTGCCATAGAGTTGTTTCAAGGCAGTAGCCAAAGTCTCCAGCGTTGCAGCCGGCGCTTTCTGCACAAACAAATCGCCGTTTTGGCCATGCTCAAAAGCATAGAGTACCAGATCAACCGCATCGTCGAGCGTCATCATGAAGCGCGTCATGTGGGGATCGGTAATCGTTATCACGGCATCGTTTTTCATCTGGTCTATCCACAAGGGGATGACCGAGCCACGGCTCGCCATCACGTTACCGTAGCGCGTACAACAAATCGTGGTTGTGGCCGAGTCGCCCAACTGGCGGCCTTTGGCAATGGCCACCTTCTCCATCATGGCCTTGCTTATTCCCATGGCATTGATGGGATAGGCCGCCTTGTCGGTCGAGAGTACCACGACATTCTTCACCCCATGCTCGATAGCCGAATCGAGCACATTTTCGGTGCCCAGCACATTGGTGCGCACAGCCTGCATAGGGAAGAACTCGCACGAGGGAACCTGTTTCAAGGCCGCAGCCGAAAATACATAATCGACCCCGGTCATGGCCCCATCGATACTGCGTTTGTCGCGCACATCGCCAATATAGAATTTCACCTTGGGATTTTGCAGTCGATGGCGCATATCGTCCTGCTTCTTCTCATCGCGACTGAATATGCGAATCTCGCGCACGTCGCTATCCAGAAAGCGCCGCAAAACGGCATTGCCAAACGAACCGGTTCCTCCGGTAATGAGCAATATTTTATCTTTAAAAATCGACATAATGTTATACGATTGAGCTATCTAAAATTCTTTTACTAAAATCCTCTGTATCAAACTTTACTTGCTGTAACAGCCGGTTACAATTCTGTTCAAACGCATGCGGGTCGAACAAACGGGCATAAGCGATTATTTTATCAAAGATATTATCTTCTGCCGAAATAACAATTCCCAAACCGAATTTTTTTACATACTCGGCCTGAATGCTTCCTTCAGAAACGAGCATGGGCTTCCGCCTCAACAAAGCCAGATAAAAACGATTGCTTATCAAATGCCGGCTCAATTTATCATCGGGCAATATGATATTCATGAAATCGCAGCCATCGACAATCGACAACTCGTCGCTCTTGTGGTAATAGCCCGTGAACGACACATTGTTGTACCCTTGCTCGACCTTATACTGTTCAAGCGATTCACAGGCAATGCCTTTGCCCGAGAATTGCAACCGCACTGCGGGCTTGTCGCCCAGACTTTCCATCACCCACCGGTTGGTCTCATAGTCGCGCAATTGCCCGATAGTCAGCACAACGATATTTCTACAATCGATGTCGCGAGCCTGCCCCACAGAGTCGGCCAGGAAAGAGGGCCTCACGTTGTGACAGATCACACTCTCGCACTTGGGCAACCAGGCTCTGAAACCCGGCGACGACAATACATTCAATGACGAATTTTTTAGCAACCGGCGGAGTACTGGACCCGAGTAACCCACCAACGGCGAGTAATCCCGAATATCAAAAATATACCTACCCCGATAATACTTCAGCAGATAAGGCGACAGGAACAAGGCATTGGCAATGGTGAAGACCACCACTTGGTCGTAGCTCGACTTGCCCAATACCTCTTGCACAAACCGGGAGTAGCGAATATAATCATACACTTTGCGATAGCCGGGAGCTGTCTCTCGGGCCACAATATCACAAGAATAAATGCGATGGAGAGTCTCTCGCTTAATCACCTTTTTGTCTCTGTTCAGCAAGATAATCTCGATATCGGCACCCATACGCTCATATATGTCTATATAATATTGAACATATGGCGACTTTTCTATACTCGTAGCCAAGATTAACGCAACTCTCATTATCCTCTTCAATACTTTAGTCGGGGTTACCTTTTAATCCATCGATATACTGTCGATTCTATCTTTATCAAGGGCGGGATGACAGTCAGCCGACAACTCTTGCGCAGGAACCGTATAAAGAGCCGCACAAACTTCAGGTTGTTGAAATAGTGGTTTATCGGTCTGCTGTAACTGATTCGTGGGGAACCTTGAGCCAACTGGTCAAACAAGTCGAACCAACAGGGCATAATGCACTCGGGTGCAAATCGAGACACCTCGCTTTTGGCTGTCTGGCCCAATCGTTCATTGACCTCGGCATGAGTGAGCAGAAACACAACGTGATCGGCTATCGACTTGTAGGAGTGACACAAATAGCCGGTAGTCCCGTTTTCGACCGTATCGGGATAACCGTTTTTGTTTAAGGTAACGACCGGCATGCCGGCACAATTCATCTCGATAACTCCCATGCCAAAAGTCTCGGTGCGAGCCGTTGGATTGACAATGCCCACCGACGACTGCAAAAAGAGCTCATATTTCTCGGCACCCAATATACCGCGGAACAGGACCGACGGCAACAGCTTCCCTCCCTCTGAAAGATAGGGGAAGAACTCTTTTTCAAAAGCCTCATCGGCCACACCCAATGGACCCAATCGGCAATCTCTCGAATACAGATTACCGGCTCCCACGACCTGTAAACGGGCTTCGGGGACCCGACTCAAAATATATTTCCACATCTTGGCGACGACAAGGAATCCCTTCTCGGGAGTCAACGACCCCACATAAACAACGGTTTTCCGGTCGTTCGTCCGCGGTCTGGAGCCCACCGCATCGGGCACTATGTTATAGATAAACAACGATTTGCGACAAATAGGATGATCGATGTATCGGTCGTACTGTTGCCGACCAACAAAGACATTGGCTATTACACAAGGACTCGCAGCCACCCAGTCGGCATAATCGTTGAAATAGAAATTGTGTCCCCACACGACAATCCTGTGCTTCAGTTCATCGATGTAACGGGTCACCCGGCTATCCTTATTGTCTTTGATGACGATGAAACTGTCGTTATTCTTTTTCGACTCAAGCAACCCTTCCAGGATATCGTTCACCCGCACCACATTGACCCCCTCGGGGAATGTGCAGTCGGAGGTACAATAGATAGTTACCCGATAGGTATCGGGTTTGAATCGAAGCATATAATAGATCACGAGCAAGAAACAGTACTGCGTCCCCCCTACCCCGGGATTCCCCCGGTCGGGACGGGAACAGTCGATACCCCTCAGCCCCTCATCGCCAAAATAAAATCCTATCTTCACCCGGTTATCGCTCATAGTATGGATATCAGCTTTTGCATTTGGGTCACATTGTTCTTTTGGCTCATCACAAACTGTTGTGCTGCCTTTGCCCGCGATAAACAGCAGGCATAATCCATCGACAATATTTCGGTCAACTTCCCGGCCATGGCCTCTACCGACTCTCCCTCGAAGTAATAGAGATACTGGTCATATTCGGCCGGTATCCCGGGCAATTTCGTAGTCAAGACCGGAGTCCCCGACAACATATATTCCATGGTCTTCGAGGGAAATGAGTACCGGGTATATTCATATTCGCTCGGTCTCGGATTAATCAACAGCGACACCTGTTTCTGCCGTTCCACGATTTGCTCGCGCGAAAGCAATCCACCATAGACTATACAGGCATGATGCGAGGCAATCTCGACAAGCTCTTCCCGATAATCGCCATCACCATAAATCTCGAGCACCCAACCGGGTCTGTTCATCAGCAAAAAGCTATCGACCAGTCTCTTTATGCCATAGATTTTATGTATCGACCCCGAATACAAGCATACCTTCTCACGCGGCATGGTACCGGCCGAGGCTCTTTGCACCGAGGCATCGACCATACCTTCGATCACGATACCGGGTCTATGATGCCGATTCAAATCTTCATCCATATACCGAGTCAACGTCATGAAACCACTCATCCGGTGTATGATGCACTCCTGCATCCAGGCTCTCACCCGTGCAGGCAATCCTTTTGCCAGATAGCGAGGCATATCGGTCAGGAAAACGACCGTCTCAATACGGTATAGCCATTTGCACAAGTGGCAAGCCATCAACAAGGTAAAGTTCAATCCGTCGCACAACACGACAGCCTTCTCATAGCCGGCATCTTTCTTCCACTGTTTGATAAACCGTATGGCCTTTCTCCATGTACCTATATACCCACCCCGACGTTTTCGGGGCAAATAGTTATATTCAATCCCGTTTTCACGAATGGTCTGCTCACAGGCGTTTCCAGCCGGTAGATAGCTCGCTCCCAGGAAATTGGACAAGACGCGAACATCCACCCCGTTCTCTCTCAACCCCAACAGTATCAACCGCATAAAGTATTGCCCCTGTATGCCATAATACCGGGGTTGCTCCTTCAACAAATCGGCCAATAACTTCTCATGCGATACCGCTGCAACAAACAATAATTTCATCTCTATCGCCAAACAAACGATTCAAAAATGGTGTGGTATGTAAAGAATGAATCGTGATATATACTGGAGTAAAAAAACACCTGAAAATCATATAGCGTAAAAGCCATAATCAACAACAGGATTCCAACACTCACTATCTTGTTGTCGATGCTACGTACCAACGATGGATAAGAAGCCAACATCGGTAACTGCAAATAATAAGCTAATCGAGCAAACAACTGATTTACAATACTTAACGGCGTGATCAAAAACGAGATAGCCGTAATCTTATACAACAGCCCCATTTCTCTATCTTGCCTCTTCTCATAATAAAGAATCATACACATGATGATTATCTGGTAAACAATACCTATGCCCGAGCCTAATTTCGGGGCCCCTTTGCCCTCTTCGAAATAGTAGGCATATTTACTCAATCCTACCGAAGAAAGCGTATCCTCAATCATGCGCATGGCTATACTCCTGAAAAGAAGCACCGCCAAGAACAAAGATATCCCGATGATTACCCCCCGCTTGCCTAATCGCAAGTTGACATATCCCAGGAATGCAAGAGGCAGCAATATCTTGGCACTACTATGAAATAACGAGGAGAAAAAGATAATCAGCGCCGCTACGATAAATCGTTTCCTGAAGATGTAGGGAATCGACAGCAATACGATACACATGGCCAGTGTCTGACGCATCATCGAGGCTTGCGTAATCATGAAATTGGGATTGAATACATACAGGAATATGGTAAACCAGTACCACTCCCGAGGCACATACTTCTTGATAAACCAGTAATAGACTCCTATCTCAAAAGCCGTGAGTACAATCACCAGCGAGAAAAAGCCCAAGGGCTTGAAAAGCCTGTACAGCAATATCCATCCTACCTCCCAACGCTCCTCTGGGTCGGAATAGTCAAAACGATTTATCGAATTATAAATCGTAAACTTGTCGATATATTGCTGGTAGTCATTGCCCCACTCATAACGTATGGCTAGAAAGACAAACAAAATCAGCATAACTGCGGGAAGAGCCCACGGAAATTGCTTGAAACGGGCAAAATATGCCAATATTACACAAATAATTCCTATAATAATTGTCGCTACCATACCTTCTCTCTGCTATAATGTGCCAAGCATTTGCTCATACAGTTCGACATATTTTTCATACTGCTGGTTCTTATCATATCGAGTAATCGCCTCATCCCTACAGGCTTGCGTATAGGACAATTTACCCTTCTTACAAACCTCGATAACGGCTTCGGCCAGGCAAGTAATATTACCCGATTCAACCATCCGTCCCGTGGCGGGAGTTATCTGTTCAGGGTGACTCGTATTGTCATACGCCACGACAGGAGTTCCACAGGCAAAACTCTCAAGTGGGGTAGTTCCAAACGATTCCTGATACGATAGACTTACTACTACATCGGCTGTCGAATAAATCTGGGCCAACTCATCGGGACTTCCTGTGCGTTCTATCCCGGTAATGCCCTCGGGCAACTCAGCCACCTGCTGCGGAGTGAGACCTACCAATCCAATTGCAAAACGGTCGGCGGACAACACGTTTCTCAATTTATAATAGTCATACAACCCTTTGGCAGCACTCCAGTGCGAGGCTACTCCTACGACCACGAAACGGTCGCCCCAACCATATTGGCGTCTAAGCGAGTCGCCCCCACCCCGCGGATAAAACACCGAGGTATCTATGCCGTTCGATATCACCTGCACGGGTATTGCACCAAGGGCCGAACTGCGCACTACCGAAGCCAACCACTGCGACACGGTGACAAATGTCAACCGAGGCACCGACGAGAAACTCGATACCTTCCGCTTCAATACCCAAGGCATCGTGCGATAAATCCCTTTCAACTCGCCGCCGGTATCGCTATTTCCACAGCGGGGACACCGGTGACAGCCATTGCGCCACTGCTCACATCCGTAATAGGCAAAGTGAGTGCAACCGCCCGTAACTACCCAACAGTCGTGCAACGTCCACACGACCGGGATATTGGCTTTGTGCAAAAAAGAGAAGAGCAACGGGAAATTCAAAAAATTCTGATGGATATTGTGCAGGTGTATCAGATCGGGAGAGAACTTCTTGATCTCCCTGATAAAAAGCCAAGTATCGATTATCGAACCGAATCCTTTCAAATTGAGAATGCGTGAAAACAGATAGGTATGCAGCAACCCTGACAATGTGCTGCGAGTTATCTTTATCCCCCGCGACTCCTCGAGATTGGCCTCACGGGCATAAGCAAAACGATATTGCCAGCCGTGCTTCTCGGCTATATCACCTATCTCGGCGGCAATGCGACCGGTTGACCACATATTCCCATAAGTATTTACGATAAGCAATTTCTTAGCCATGTTGCACCTCCTCTTTTTTATTTAAAGCCTGCAATTGTCTATGCATCAATACAGGTTGGACAATACAATAGGGTAACAAGCCAATAATTGTCACAATAATCACAATCGTCCACGATGTGTGCGACGCCAAAGCGACAATGGCTCCTATCTTAAAGACTGACGCAAACAGGAATCCATACAACTGACATTTAAGCTTGCCCAGACCGTTGGAAATACTGGTCAACACCGATACCCATATCATCTCGCAACTCATCAAGGCAAACAGCAAAGCGACAGGCAAATCGATCTCAATAGCCTTACTACCCAACCAGAGTTTCAATATCGGGTCGAGAAAGGGAATAATGGCCAACTGCAACAGCACCGAAAGCGCAGCTATGCCATACAGGAAACGTATCAATTTGAGTATCCAACCATATCGCTTCTCGACAAAGGCTTTTGTGACAGCCGACCACACCGGTATCAAAGCCAAAGCGACCAACGAACTTACAATAGAAAAGAGCTTGAAATAGATTTGATACTCGACTACAAACGCAGGGCCAAAAAAGTAAGAAATGATAAATTCATTGGTCACCGTAATCGCCATATAGACCATCTGCACCAGCAAAAAGAGGAAACCGAGCGACAAGACATCATTCGCCTTGTTCCATTTAAAACAGTGAAAAGAGGGCAAACAACTTTTCAATTCTTTACCGAAAACAATAGCCGTCACCACCAACAAAGGCAAAGTCCCAGAAATGGCTTGCACCCACGACAGAGTTACAAAATCTCTGCCTATCTTGCCCGTAGGGGTATATACCCACAAAAAGAGCAACATCAGCACCGTCGAAATCAGATTGAGCAGATTGGGCCATGCTGACTTCTGCAACGCATACAGCACCGATAGAATAAGCTTGAAAAAGAAAAAGGAGAATACACCGCAAAGCGTTACAATCACCCCTTGATAAAGTTCTGCAGACGACAGCTCATCGGTAGAGATATTGAAAATACGGTTCCAGTCGATATATCGGCTCACAACGAGTGCGATCAAAGTAACCAACAGGGTAATACCCCCCATTAAAATATAAGCCGAAGAGATATGACTACGGGCACTCTCATAGTTTTTCAGACTCAAATCGGCGGTCAAGTGGTTGCGCAAGCCATGACCAATGCCCAAATCGAACATATTAATCCATGTCAGGACCGAATACATGGTAAACCAACAACCCAAAATGGCATTGTTGTTGAAATAGCGCAGATAGAGAGGGAACAATACAAACGATATGAGAAAGCCCAATCCTCGCACAGCAAAAGCCCCCAACACGTTATCGACCAGATTGCGGTTACCTATATATTTTTGTCTTATGATATTATAGTCTATCATATGGGTTTATACAACTGCTATAGAAAACAAGAGCAGTAGAACTGTCAATCGCATATCTTCTCTAAATAACTGCCCGGGATATAGACCGTGGCTATAGTAAACAGGTTGTCGAGCCGCACGACTACGCGACGATGACCGGCAATACGTACCAACTCACCCTCAATGCCGGCAAAGCTGCCGGCAACTACCCGCACACGATCGCCCCTCCGCAGGTCGTGAGGCAATATCTCTATCTCGTTCTCGTGCTGTTCGACCAGATAGATGAAATCTTCCATCTGCTTGCCGGGTACCCGCAGCAGCGAACGGCTGGAAAAGTCGCGCACATACCGCATGGGGTAACCATAGTCGTTGATGAGCGAAATGCACTCTTTTTTACGACCATGCACGAATATCAACCCGCTAATAAAGGGAACTTCGACTTTTTTGCGTTTCCCGCCGATTTCTTTAACCGTCTCGTGAAAAGGGACAAAGTGCTTCACCCCCATGCGGGTAAGCAGCTCTTTGATCTTGCGCTCCTGGCGATAGGTTTTCGCCACGTACCACCCTTCTTCTTCGATCTCCGGCATATTCGGTTCGGTTTTGACAAAGCCTAAGCTTCCAGGCAACAAAACGTCGTCCTCGACAAAATCAGGCTCTCCTGCTATCTCTTGCATTTCTATCTCTTAAACAGAGTTATAAACACAATTTAATACTGCAAATATAGAAAGAAATAGTTATTCTTTAATATTAATAGCCCCATTATCCCTCATCATCGAAATAAAAAACGATTGCATTTTACCCACTCTCTCCCCCTCTGCAAAAAAAATCTCGCCACCCCCCCTTTTCCCAAGGAGAGTGACGAGACCCATCATCTTCACTAAAACAGATAAAAAATAAGAACGTATCTAAAGATTAACTCACTTATCTAATACAAAAGTTATGCGATAGAGATATTTACCTGGGGTTCATCTTTCTGCGGATCTTGGGTGGGAACACTGTCGGTAGGCTCCTCGCTCAGGCAGAGCAGCGAGATATTTGCCTGGGGCTCATCCTTCTGCGGATCTTGGGTGGGAACACTGTCGGTAGGCTCTTCAGTCAGGCAAAGCAGCGAGAGTTCACTGTTGGGTTCCTGTGAAGGTACTGTGTCGGAAGGAGCCGGCTCCTCAGCCAAAAAGAACGCAGAGATCTCACTCTTGGGTTCTTGAGAGGGGACACTGTCGGTGGGAGCCGGCTCCTCTGTCAGACAAAACAAAGACACTTCACTCTTGGGTTCTTGTGTGGGGACACTATCGGTTTGTGCCGGTTCCTCGCTCGGACTTTGTGCATACGAAACAAAAGACGAAACGCTAACCGTCATCATAAATACCGCTACTGATAACATTAACTTTTTCATAATTCTTACATTTTTAATTATACACTCTATTATTCCATTCTTCGCCCAATAAAAATACAATCGTCGTGCCAAGCGACACAAACAGAATATAACATGCTGTATAACAGCTATCTATAGACAACCTCCAGATATTGGGGAGTGTGGAATCTTGTAGAAAAAAGTGTGGAGCAGTGTGGAAAAATTCCACACTGCTCCACAAAAAAGTTTATCGTCGGTATAGAACGCAATGCCCACCAGCGGTCAACGCGCTCTCACAAAAAAGATATCTCTACTCGATTTGGTACAATTTGAGTTTGTTGTACAGCGTCTTGCGATCGATACCCAACATCTCGGCCGCCTTGCTCTTGTTGCCTGCGCAACGTTGCAAAGCCGATACGATCTTGGCCCGCTCGCTCTCGGGGTCGTGCAAGGTGGCAACCCGATTCCCGACTTCGACATCCAGCCCCAGATGCTCTACCCCGATGGGAGCACCCTGCGATAGCAAAGCTGCCCGCATCACGGTGTTGCGCATCTCGCGCAGATTGCCCGGCCAGCGGTAGCGGCAAATTTGCGCCATGGCATCGGGCAAAAATCCCGGCACGGGCTTCTCCAATTCCCGATTGGCCTGGTCGAGGAAGAAGTTGGCAAAAAGCAGGATGTCTTCACCTCGCTCGCACAAAAGCGGCATATGGATTGTAAACTCGTTGATGCGATGATACAAATCTTCGCGGAAGGTAGCTGCGGCTATGGCAGCCTTCAGGTCCTCGTTGGTTGCGGCAATCAAGCGTACATCGACCTTGATATCGGCCGTTGTGCCTATCGGTTTGACCCTCCGCTCTTGTAATACCCGCAACAGCTGTATCTGTACATCGTAACTGAGGTTGCCTATTTCGTCAAGAAATATCGTACCCCCGTTGGCCTCGAAAAAGGCACCCACCTTATCTTCGATAGCCCCGGTAAACGAACCTTTCTTGTGCCCGAAAAACTCCGAGGCAGCCAACTCCTTGGGTATAGCTCCGCAATCGATTGCCACAAAAGGCTTGTCGGCCCGCTTGCTCAACTGGTGTATGCGCTTGGCCACATACTCCTTGCCGGTACCGCTTGCCCCATTTATCAATACCGACATGTTGGTGGGTGCAACCAGGCGCACATAGGAGTAGAGTTGCCGAGCCGCTTCGCTCTGTCCCTCGAGATAGCCCACCGCCTCAGACTCGCCCGGGACCTTCTCAATCGACTGCTCCGGCTCGGGAGCAGAAACCGCAGCCCCAAGCGCCTCGTTGATTTTCTGCAACAGGTCCTCGGGATTGACCGGTTTGGCCACATAGTCTTTCGCCCCCAGTTTCATGGCTTGAACGGCCGAAGAGATAGCCGCATAACTTGTCATCACGATTACCGGAACCAAACGGCGACAGCTCCTGAGCCACTCCAGCAAATCGATACCCTCGCCGTCGGGCAAACGCAAATCGCACAACACCAAATCGACCGCCCCGTCGTGCAACGCCTTGCGAGCCGCGGCAATACTGGCTGCCGAGGTAATGGCAAAGCCTTTCTTGGTGAGCCACGTCTGCAACATCAAGGCAAACGTTGTATCGTCCTCGACGATAAGAATATGTTTCATCGTTGTTCCTCCTTCTCTAATATGGATTGAAGTTCGTCCCGAATCTGCCCGGCACAAGCGAGCAATCGGGTCAAATGTCCCGCAAGGGCATCGGTCCAGACCTCGGCCCCCTCTTCTTCGACCCGCGAGAGCAGCGGGAGCATGTCCGAGAGTTTCAGCATGGCAAAAATAGGCTGCCACTTGTGGGCGATACGGGTCACGACTATCCCGTCGTGCTTCTCGCAAGCCATCTTCAGCTCATCGATTTGAACCGTAAGTTCCTGCAAAAAGGTTGTCAATATGTTATGGCGAGCCGCCCGATCGTCACCCGCAAATGCGGTGAGCGGCGAAAAATCATAACGGCCCGACGAGTCCGCCGTGTCGGCCTCCAATATCGGCTGCACCAGCCGCTCTTGTGGTTTGTAGCCAATGGCCGACAGACATTCGGCGAGCTGAGCCAACGAAAAAGGTTTGCGCAACACACGCGCAAAGCCTTCGGCCTGCAACCTGTCCGAATCGCTGCGTGCCGTAACCACTACCACCGGAATACTCCGAGCCTGCGATACCGCAGAGGCCCGCAAAAACTTCAAGAACTGCACCCCGTTCATCTCGGGCATCTGCATATCGGTAAACACGACGTCAAACGGTTCATGCTCCAGATAACCGAGTACCTCCTCGGCCCGCATACAGGCAACAGCCTCTACGCCCAACTGTTTCAATTGATTCTCAAAAAGAGTCAATTGTATCTTATCATCGTCGAGCAACAGGCAGCGACGCCCCGAGAAAGCCGGCGGAGCCACCTCTTCGGCCACCTTGTCGAGCGGAATTTCTACCGTAAAGGTACTTCCCACCCCCTCCCGGCTACGCACATCGAGACGACCGTGCATCAAATCGACCAGCTGCCGGGTAATCGTCAATCCCAACCCGAATCCCTCGACACCCTGCGCCGACGACAGTCGGGTAAAGGCCTGGAATATCTGCTCGAGGTCGTCGCGGGCAATTCCCCGCCCCGTGTCGCTCACCGAGAACACAAGGAACCGCACCCGCACAAACACATGCACGGTGACCGTGCCACGGGTGGTAAACTTCAAGGCATTGGACAGTAGGTTATCGACAATCTGCTGGATTCGCAACGGGTCGCCCGAGAAGGAGGCATTGGCCGAAGGCTCGGCCTTCAGGATCAGCTTCAACTGTTTCTTCTCGGCTACCGGCTGCATGGCCGAAACAATCTTCTCAAAAAGAGCTTTCGGGTTAAATGTCATGTGATTCACATCGAGCTTGTGCGACTCCAGACGGAAAAAGTCGAGCAGGTCGCTCACCAGGGCCAACAGATGATCCGACGAGGCCTTCATATTCTGCAAGTAGAAGCGTTGCCGTTCGCTGTTGTCGAGTCGCATCATCAACTCGACATAGCCGATAATCGAACTCAACGGAGCCTTGAAGTCGTGCGTAATCGTCAGCATCAACTTCTCGCGAGCCTCCAGCAGCTCCTCGGCCCGACGACGAGCCTCTTCCAGTTCGCGGCGCCACCTATCGTCTCGCATCCACCCACGCCAAACCATTATCCCGAAAATTACAGCCAGCACAATCGCCCCCGAGGTCACCCCCAGCAGCGTATTCATCGACTCTTGACGTATAGCCTCGTTACGGTCGAGAATACGCTCCGAGACCAGCAGTTGCTCCTGCTCAAAACTATTCATCAAGCGACTTATCTGACCGCTCAACCGCTGGTTGTCGTTCCGCAATCGCCAGCGCTCCCGCTCGAGGGCCTGCTTCGACAGCTCTCTACTCTCGTGGTAGCCGCTCTCCATCGCCTTCAAGTCCGACGCCAGCGAATCACTCAATGCACCTATTCGCTTCGACTCCACCCGAATACTGTCGAGACTCACCGGCGACTTGCCCGAGATAGCATCGGCAATGCGACCAAACACATTGCGCTTCCTGTGTTTCTCGACCAGCGAGTCGCTCTGCTGAGCCAAAGCCTGCTGATATTTATGAATAAGCAGCAAAGAGTCCTGTTGCCGCATCATATTCTCGATTTTACGGTTCTGCTCCTCGGCCACATCGATCGAAGTACTCATCAACCTCCTGATTACCGTATTCTTCCGGTTCAACAGATAGACGATGCTGTCGATACGCGACAACTGCACCGAGTCGGTGGTAATGCTGCGCAACGAATCGACCTCGGTCACCACCTCGTTCATCTTCTCTCTGTACGTCGGATAGTCAGAATATCGGCCCCACACCAGCGACTGCCCCAACGTCTCGGTACGATAGAGCGACGACAATGCGTCGGAAACCCGATGCCGCTTCGCACCCATATCCTGCTCGACATCGCGTATCGCAACCAACAGGCTTATCTCGTGATAGACAAACCACGAGGAGGCAAGCAGAACGGCCACGAGCAGCAGATATCCCCACAACGCTTTATTGCGGGTCGCTTTTCTGGAGTATGAAGTCATAGTTCACGATTTGGCGGTGAAGATAAAAATTTTCTGCAAAAACTCTACCGCCCAAAGTATTAACAATCCTTACTATTGTCGTTCGATTTTTTTGGTTACTTTTATCTGGAAATTATCAAACAGAAAAGAAGTATGGAAATCTTGTTTTTTCAATACCCGCCATGCAGCACTTGCCGCAAAGCGGCTCAATGGTTGCGCGACCGCCATATCGAGGTGACTACCCGACATATCGTCGAGGCGCCACCTTCGGTTGAGGAACTCACAGAATGGATTGCCCGCAGCGGATTGCCGTTGCAGAAGTTTTTCAATACCAGCGGACAGCGTTATCGAGAACTGAATGTGAAGGCGCGTTTCTCGACCGACTCGCCCGAGGAGCTGGTGGCACTGCTGGCTTCCGACGGGATGCTGATAAAGCGGCCGCTGCTTGTGACCGACAATAGGGTGCTGGTAGGATTCAATGCCCAGCAGTGGGAGGAGGCTTTGAGCGGGCTTTCGCGATAGTCCCCCATCCCCGACAATTGCCCCATGCATGATTGATAAAAAATAACGGAGTAGCCCACGAGGGCTACTCCGTTTTCGATATGCTGTATAAGGGTAATTATTCAGCACTCTCGGCAGCAGGAGCTGCTTCTTCGGCGGGAGCTTCGGCAGCAGCGGCAGCTTCGGCTTCTGCTTTGGCAGCGGCTTCGGCCTCGGCCTTGGCGGCAGCTTCGGCAGCTTTCTTAGCTGCAACAGCTTCGGCTTTCACTTTGTTTTTCTCTACTTCCTCTTCGAGACGTTTCTTTGCAGCAGCGTCTTTGGCGGCAGAGATCTTAGCCTTTTCGGCATCGGTAACCGATTTCTTGTTCTTCAACCAGGCTTCGAAGCGTTGCTCGGCAACTTCTTCGGTGAAAGCGCCTTTCTTTACACCGCCCAGCAAGTGTTTTTTCAACAGCACACCTTCACGAGAGAGGATGTTGCGAACGGTATCGGTGGGTTGTGCACCCGTCGTCAGCCAATACAAAGCCCTTTCGAAATTCAAATTTATTGTAGCAGGATTAGTGTTCGGATTATAAGAACCTATCCTTTCAATAAACTTACCATCACGTGGTGCCCTGCTATCGGCGATTACAATTTGGTAGAACGCATAGTCTTTGTGACCAAAACGTTGTAATCTGATTTTTGTTGCCATTTGAAATTTTTTAATTGGTTAGTATTTGCATTAGCGGCGCAAAGGTAGCACTTCTTTGCGAATCGAACAAATAAAAGGCCTTTATTTTTAATGAGATGATAAAAGAAAAAGGCAACCACGAAATTGTGGTTGCCTTTTCTTGAGCCTCTTGTCGGATTCGAACCAACGACCCCGAGATTACAAATCACGTGCTCTGGCCAACTGAGCTAAAGAGGCAGGTGGGTAAGCTATCTACATCGCGCCGCTACAACCGGCTACCCTTGCTGCGGTCAAGCCCTGGGGGATTCACAAGGAGCTGGCCGTATAGGACTTACCCGGGCACAAAAGTAGATATTTTTTCGCACATAGCAATAGTTTGGACAAAAAAAATGTGCATTTTTTCTTATCCTCCTAAGAACAAATAGTTTACATCGGTGGCTTCAGAATTGCATATTTCGTGTGAGAATTTTTATAGGCTCTTTCACCTTCGATTGTTCGGTAAAAAAATCTACATTTGTACCTCCGAAACGCGACATGTGTTTCGATCAAACATAGAAAGCCATGCTACAAGAGATTAAAAACCGCATATTGGCCGGCGGGGAGATTACTCCCGACGAGGCTATCGAACTGGCACGACACGCCAACCGCGCCGAGCTCTACGCCGCGGCCGACGAGATTCGCCGCAAGTTCTGCAACCACACTCTCGACAGTTGCTCGATTATCAATGCCCGCTCGGGGCACTGCCCCGAGAATTGCAAATGGTGTGCACAATCGGCCCACTACAACACCCATATTGAGACCTACGACGCTATTCCCGAAGAGGAGGCCATGACGATGGCCCGGCTCCACGAGTCGCAGGGTATCAAGCGACTGTCGCTGGTAACCAGCGGCCGCAGTGTGCGGGGCGACGATCTCGACTACTTCTGCAACCTGTACCGCCGCATGGGCCGCGAAACCCACTTGCGGCTGTGCGCCTCAATGGGTCTGCTCAAGCGGGAGGAGCTTCAAAAGTTGAAAGATGCCGGCGTGAAGCGCTACCACTGCAACCTCGAGACGGCTTCGTCCTACTTCCCCGAACTGTGTACGACCCATACTTCGGCTCAAAAGAAGGAGACCATCCGTGCGGCCCAAGAGGTGGGACTCGAAATTTGCTCGGGTGGTATCATCGGCATGGGTGAATCGATGGAACAACGCATCGAACTGGCCTTCGAACTGAAGGAACTGGGCGTCTGCTCCGTACCCATGAATATCCTCAGCCCCATACCGGGAACTCCGCTGGAGCACACAGCTCCCATAGGCGACGAGGATATACTGGTGACCATAGCCGTCTTCCGCTTCGTGTTGCCCCACGCCTTCATCCGCTTTGCCGGCGGCCGGGCCCGACTCTCACGCGACACTCAGAAACAGGCACTGCTGGCCGGGCTCAACGGTCTGCTCATGGGCGATATGCTCACCACCCTGGGGTCGGGTGTCAACGACGACAAGGCCCTGATTGCCGAGGCCGGATACGACCCGCTGTAAAAAGCGATAACACCCGGGGCTCCACACTCTGCCCCACTCGCATAAAAAAGGCTGTTGCCCTTTATGAGGCAGCAGCCTTTTGCGTTTATTCAAATATAACTTATCGTGATTATACACAATCTTGACCAAAACAAGAAACAAATTGCCATATAATTGTTATTCTAATAAAGATAACTGAGAATAGAGAAATCTGCGTATATTTGTCGAGAAAATTGCGATTATATGACATCCCGTGAATCACAAAAGTTTGACGAAGAACCGTCTAAGATTTCTTTACAAGTAGATGAGCATCCTGAACAATATATTAGTCCAGATACTAACAAACGTAGGAACGCATTTTCAAATCTTAAAAGAGAATTAACAGATGAAGATTTGCAATCGCCTGGGACATTACGTCTTATTCTTCGTGATTTAGACAATTATGAAGATTGTAAATCACAACTTGATAACTATAAAAACAAGTTTCATGAAAAAGACAAGGACAATGCAGTATTAGAAACAAAATTAAAGGCAAGTAATAACTTTGACATATTATATAGTGTAATGTTATCTTTGGGTTCCGCTCTTATGGGGATGGTTCCGTCTATACAAAATAAAGAAGGTAATGTTTACTATATGAGTTTTGTTATAGGAGTGATTGGATTCATTATATTAGTTAGTGGTATTTTAACAAGGTTATTGAAGAAAAAATGAAATTAGAAATTGCATACATAAAGGATAGTGGGAATCTTGAAAAAGAAAGAACAGTTTTTAAAGTTACTCAACCTACTAATCTTGGATTATACCTTGTTTCTCAAAGTGTAGAAACATCAAGCACCACATTCTCTTCGAATATTAAAAATATATATTGGTTACCTGATCAAGAATTAAAAATTGGTGATTTGGTGGTTTTATATACTAAAAAAGGAGAAAAGCGTAGTACTATAAACAAAGATGGCTCTACTACTTATTTCTATTATTGGGGTTTAGATAAACCTCTAACTAGTACAGAAAAATCCTGTGTAGTATTACTCGAAACTTCTTGGAGAGTAAAGGGTATTTCTTCTGCGGACAACAAAACAGAAAAGTAACATAACAAGAATTATAAATAAAAAAAACGGCTCAAAAAGGTATTTATAGTTGGTTTCTTTGTCTTTATTGCTATAAAAAACACCATTGACAAAATTCAACCCAATAATAGATAAAATCTTTAATCCGTATCAGCTATAAACATAGTAGGCACATAAAATCAATTGATCAGATGCAACTTTGGAATAGTAATTATTTCGCCCGATAAATAGCAATATCGTATTCGTTCGCGTATTTTTTACTCTTCGCTATTTCCATATAGACGTTTCCGTTTTTTGTAGTCTTTCGGTACTGTTTCACTTCCGTGTCATATATGTCGGGAAGCAATTTACCAGTGTTTGAGCGCACGTTTACATTCTCTCCTTTGGTGATATATTCATAGCCGTAATCAACGGCTTTTTGTATGAAGTCTGTGGCTTGGTCTCCAAAAAGTCTAAGGGTCATTTGCACCACTACACCATTCTTGTTGGATTCCATACCTACAAAACAACTACCGAAATCGTAAAAGAAAGTCAGATCTAAAATTTGAACAGGAGTAACATCAAATTCCTTTTCTATTGTCGGAATTGTGAAAAACGAAGCTCCTAACCAGTTTGTATAGTACTCGGGGGTAAGGAATGCCACCCGTTTTTCTTCAGGAGTGATTACCTCTTCGTTTTGTGCAAAACTGAATTGACCGATAAAGGCGAATAGAATCACCAACAGAAACTTTTTTTGTTTTTTTGTTTTCATTCCACATTTTATTTTGTTCGACAACAATCTATAAAACAGCAACAGCAGAACGAAATGGATAAACGAAAACGTAAAGCCACTGCCTAACATCGTCGTGGCCTACCACAGCCAACTTACCCATAGGAACAATTCTACGTCTATGACGCTGAACACACTTCACCCATTGGGTAAGTTGATTATCAGCCTTTATAGTCTTGTTGTGGTAGTTCGACGACATTAGGCTGTATGTTCGAAAAGAGTGCAAGCGCACAAATTCAATTACAAATATAACTATTTTTAGTAAGATACTATTATACTGATTTGCAAATTTCAAATGAGTATATAATTACGGAATTCAGTCGCCCGGTTCCAGCTGGAAAATCTGCTCGACCGACTTCTGGAATACCTGGGCTATCTTCAGCGCCAGGATGGTCGAGAGGACAAACCGCCCCGTCTCGATGGCATTGATGGTTTGCCGGCTCACACCGGTCGCTTCGGCCAATGCCTGCTGGGTCATGCGAAGCTCGGCCCGTTCGGCCCGTATCCTATTCTTCATACTCCATCGATTTTTTCAGCCGCCACAACTTTACCTCATACACGATCAAAAAGACCAGCAAGACCGTGAATATATTCCCGATCATTACATACAGATAGTCGAGTTCATAGAAACAGAGGGCCGACACGACAACAAAGGCTGTATTCAAATAAAGCGCTATCAGCAACGAGTTGAGCCGCACCTGGGTGATGAGCTCATCTTCAATCGGCTCACGCGAACAGACCACAAACAGACTGCCCACGCTGATACCTATGATAGCTATGTTGTTGAGGAGACCGGTCATCACATACGATACCAATGCCCGATACAACCCGCTGGCGGGGTCTATCCCCTTGAGTAAATATCGGGGAAAACCGTTGCAACCGTCTATGAACATCATAAGCCCAATAATAAAGGTGGGAATGAGAATAGCCCAACCGACTTTCTTAAAGCTGTGGGGCAACAGAAAAATCTTTTTCATAAGCATGACTGATTTCGGTTCGTAGATAAATTGATTTCTCTCATGCTACAAATGTAAAGTATATTTTACATTTAGACAAGCAAACACGACATTTAAAAAACTAAAAAAGATTAAAGCGCTCCGTAGCGAACCGATCCCGCTCCCCTACTCTCCTGGACAATCGTACAATCGGCCCCGATTCCATGCAAAAAACGGGAGCTCTCGCAAGAGCTCCCGTTTTCTATTCGATTACAGAGGTATATAAGAAATATATACAGCTTCTACTTCACCAATACTTTGGTAACCGCTCCATCGAGACGGACCACATAGAGCCCGCGAGGCAACGTAATGCCTGTGGTTCCGGCGGAGACCTCCTGTCGGGCCACCTCCATACCGGCTGCATCATAGACCTCGACCATACCGTCGGTATCGGTCTCTACATAGAGCATGCCCTCGGCGCCATACACCCGGGCAGAACTGGACTCAAGTTCATCGACCGAACCGGTTGCCCCCACCACGATTTCGTTCGACGGGTCGGAATAGAGATACTCCGACTCCCCGTTGGTCACAGCCATCACATAATACGACATTTGCTCCGTAGCCCGTTTGTTGGGCGTATCCACATAATACGACTCGTTATATACCATATCGTAGGCATAGACGCGCAACACCTGAT
Source organism: Barnesiella sp. An55 (assembly GCF_002161555.1). GTDB lineage: Bacteria > Bacteroidota > Bacteroidia > Bacteroidales > Barnesiellaceae > Barnesiella > Barnesiella merdipullorum. The sequence goes on from NZ_NFHZ01000014.1 coordinate 54,284, forward strand.
CGCCGGCCGACATATTGGCCTGCGATATTTTCACCCGATCGATATATACAACACCGGTCGTACCGTAATCGGTATTATTGGGATCGTCGAAGCCAATGGCCAGGTAGTAGCCCTCGAGGGGTTCGAAATCGAAAGAGAGCGACATCTCGGCATCGGTCAAGGTGGCAAACTGCCATTCACCGGACTCGTTGGTCTCGGCATTTACCAGGCAAACTCCCACCTCGGTAGCGGCCGAACAGTCCACCCGCTTCACATCGAGTTGAATCGTCACGGTCGATGCCGTATTGGAACTGATGTAGTATATGGGGGTATAGAGCATGCTGTAATACCCCATCACCTTATAGTAGTTTTTCAAACCCACCATGCCGTTGGCAAAGACCGGTGTAATGGCCGACCAGTCGGCATACTCGGTATAATCGTTCAGGTATCCCTGGATGGCGCCATAGACGGGCGACGCCTCGGTACCTTCGGTCACGCGGTCGAATGTTTCGTCGTCGAGCGTGAAGTTTCCAGCGGTGGGGATGGTGTATAGCGAAAGCGTGGTCAACTCATAGTAGGCTGCATTTTCGGCAGCCGTCCAGTTGGCCCGGAAACCGGCATCGCTCACCTCGGTTGCCGGCAGTGCCGTTACCGAACCTATCGACGTCGAGGCAGCCTTGGCCAGCACCTCGTTGGAGGGTTCGGAAACCAACGTGCCATCGGTAGCTCGCACCGTGTAGTAATAGACTTTACCCTCGAGCGTACCGGTCACGGTATAGCTGGTCTCGGTCACGGGCTCATCTTTCAACAGATATTGCGGCTCGTTGTTGTCGTAGTAATAGACATCGAGCAAATAGCCCGTTGCCCCCTCGGTCACCTCCCAGTTGGCCACGAAGCCGGTGGCCGTAATATCGGTTGCAGCCAGGGCCGAAGGCGAATCCAACGTAGGCTCTACCGGCTCAACAGGCTCGACAGTGCCCATCTGTTCGATTTTAATATCGTCGAGGAAGATGTCGGCATCGGCATAAAACTGGATGGCCATGTTCGCTACACCACCATCGGTCTCGATGGTACCGGTTTTCCAGGTGGTCGTGGCCGTAGCCTTGCGGCCGTCGATCAGTGACGAACCCGAGCCCCACATCACATAAACCGAGGTTGACTCTGTGTTGGTGCGATACGAGAAGGTGATTTTGAAATGGCCATTATCGCCCGACAGGTTAAGCACCGGGGTCATCAGCACCGAAATGCCGTCGCCCACAACATAGGCGCAACCACCGGCCTGATAGACCGAGACTCCCACCCAGCCATAGGTGTGTACATAATCATAGAGTATATACCCCTCAGACGAGAGGATATTGGTCATATCGGGTTCATCTTCGGAGCCGGCCGTAAACAGGCTGAAATCTTCCTCCACAACGGTTGACCACTCGGTATCTTCGGCCTGCGCGGCAGGTGCGGCCAAACGATTGACCGACGGGATCAACTGCACCCCGATTGCAGGATAACGCATCATATTTTGAGCCGGAGACACACCACGCAACTCTTTGCTATCTTTCTTAATCACCGCCCTATTGCTCCAGCTTGTATCGACCGTGGGCGAAGCGGCCACCGTCAAACTCAACAAGCCCATAAGGCCTGGGAGAAGTCCCCTTAATAAATTTGTTTTCATCGAATTACTATTTTTTCTGTTTCCATTAATTGATCATTTTCCACATGCAGCAGATATATGCCTTGAGCCTCGACCCAAATCTGCGACTGCCCGGCGGGCAGCTGCCGCGCGAGAATGTGACGGCCATCGGTTGTATATAGATTCATGCGGGCAGGTGCCTCGAGGGTCACCGTTACCACATGGCCGGTCACCACCACATCGGCTCCATGACCGAGCGCAACATCGGTCACACTCGAGGCCATGAACGACTTCTCGATGATGCGCGACTCGTTATTGCCCTCGTACAGGCAGGCAATACCATAGGTGTGATATCCTGCGGATGCCGTATTATCGAAGAAACAGCGGGTCGAAGTATAACCGATAAACTCATCGTCGCGATAGATATTGAAACCTATGGGATAGCGGGTATCGCGCAGCGGGTCATAGTTGTCGTTGAACACGGGTTTTTCATCGGCTACGAAATCGGTACTCGGAGCCGGCTCGGCCAGTGTGGCCCGCAAGAAGATATTGGCCGACAAAAGGTCGTCGCGCCACACCCCATCGACCAGGACCAGATTGCCCAAGCCCTTATCGACCGACTCGCCATCGCAAATAACTTGAAGCGAATTGATATTCGACGAAGCATGGAAGCCTATCAGATAGTCATAACCGGCCTCAATCTCGACCTGATCTTTGAGAAGCATATCGCGCCACGAACCGGTGGCATACTCCGAAGCTTCGCGGGTAGCCACCACCTCAAAGTCGTCGGTACCGGCCACGGCACGCCATACGCGCAACTCATAGACCGTCTGTTTATAACTGGTAAACGGCAAGAATCCCAACTTGTCGAAACGATAGCCTACGTAGGACTTCAGATCCGACGCATTGAAACGTTGTGCGACATCGATTTCGGCGCCGTCCAAAGTCTGGTACGAAATATTTTCATTGGAGAGCGTGACGCTGGTGCGGGTCAAGACAGGGTCCAAATTCCACTGCAGGAACATACCTCCATAGGGCGAGCTGCCCGAGAGGGTCTCGACCCGATTCTCGGGCACACGCACCGTCTCGGTTACAAAGGGTGAATACAGCCCGTCGGTATAGGCGACATCGATTTTATACACGGCCTGGGTTGCGGTCAACGCCTCATCGATATAGCCCTCGGTAGTAGGTTGGGCCATCAGCTTATCGTCGCGGAAAACCCGATAGTTTTTCACACTGCCGGTCTCGGGCCGTTCCCAAGTCAAGGTGACAACACCCCGCTTGGCCACGGCTACAAAATTCTTCACACGCTCGGGCTCCTCGCCCTTGACAAACGAGAAGGATATAAGGCCGTTACTCTCGGCTATATGGTTCAGGGCTGCATAGGAGTATTTGCCGTCGTTGGAGTGAATGGCGGGCAGAGTGGCATCGGAGAAGGAGGTCACACCCGACGCTCCCGGGAACGGGGCTCCCTGCGAGTTGATATTGCCATACGACTCGGGGGTGTCGGCCGGCTGGCAATTGGCCGACGCACACACGGTATATAGTCCTTGCTGGCTGCTGGAGTTCACCTTATTTGAATTTACCCGCGGGGAAATGCGGCTCTCGTCGGCATGATAGATAATGAGTCCATGCCCCGGCAAAGCCCGGTCGAAACTGGTTTGCTGACGGTTCTCAAGCACATAGTAATCGCCCTCTCTCAAGGTATTGACGACATAGGCTACCGGCTCATCGGTAGCGGCCGGCATGTTCGTGATATCCTGCGTCTCGCTGAGTACGGTCGGGGTCACCCAACCAAACTGTATCTTCTGCCACATGTTGTAATGGCAGGGCGAATCGCCTCTTTGTCCATAAGTTCCCCAAGCACCGCCGGCCATCAAATCCCACTCGCCGGTACCCTCGTACGAGCCGTTCTGCTCGTAATCTACATCATAATAATCGGGAGCCCCCAGGTTGTGTCCAAACTCATGGCAAAAGACCCCGACGGTCATCATCGAAAGCATGGGGACATCGAAGAGCAACTCGGGCTGAATGGTATAGGTGCGCACCCGTATGTTATCGACCCACGTATCGTACACCTCACTGCTATGCGACCAGATGTCGCCAGTACTGCCGGTCACCTCCTGGCCGGTACCCTGGTGGATAATGGAAAGTCCGTCGAGTTCGCCATCGCCGTCGTTGTCGAACTGAGAGAAATCGATTTCGTCCTGCACCTTCGACAACGCCTCTCTGATGAGTTCGGTCATATTCTCGGTGCTATACATGTTTTTGTTCTTCGACAGTTGAATCCAGCCCACGACCGTTGTCTCCACATCGAGTTGACCGTAGGAGTTCTCGAGATAAAAATCTCTGAAACTTCCTGTGCTCCGATAATTCGCGCTATTCATCATGGCATCGAAATCGTCGCGACTGAAGGTAACCTGGGTGTCGGCAAAATTCACGAGCAGCATCAGCAGCTTGCGTTGCCCGGTCAAAGGGAATGTACCCTCCAGCTGCAACGTAGGAGCGACCTCGGCCCGCTCGATTCGCATCAAGGCTTGCCTATTGAGCAAGTTTACCTTGCGGGCCGCCTGGGCATCGTTGCCGGTATAGGGAACCGACGAGGCCACAATCTGTTCATCGGCCTCTTGTGCATAGACCAGGAACCCGTTATCGGCTTTTTTCAGGATGTGACCGTCAATCGACTCCATCCAGTGATGATGCTCATCACCCTTCAACTTATACTTCACAATCGTACCGTCTGGCTGAACATAGGAAATATCTCCCGGAAATGCCGGCATCGAAGATACCGGCATATTCCAAAAGATATTCATCAGACAAACTACGCATAATAGCTTTATACGCATATTCATCTCAGATCAATTTATTTTACGAATTTCACACTTCGGCTGTTGGTTGCGATGATATAAACTCCCTTGGCCCAATCGGCTATCGGCAGGTACATGGTGGTATCGTCGGCTTTGACCGAGGCCATCAACGTCCCCGACATCGAGTAGATGTTCACTACATCACCGGCGTTCAACCCATCGACCTTGAGGGTAGAACCATCGACCGAAGCGTAGAAACGAACAGACGACTCGGTGGCCGAAACGGCCGAAATCTCTTTCATCTCGATCCACGGCATGACGGCGAAACTGTACCCTTTCAACTCGGGCGAGAAGAGATCGGCACGACAATACTCGCCGTCGGGCACAAAGTCGCTACCCTCGATAGCCACATCGGGTTTCACATAGAGAGTTGTTTGGCCATTGGCATGAACCCGGGTATCGCCTCCGAAGAACGACCCTACGGTCCACTCCTTGTCGAGATCCATCATCAGCTCATCAAACTCCAGTGCCACATAGAAAGTTCCCGTCAACTCGGCCGGGGTAGCCAGGGTCCAACCGATTCTCTTCGAAAGATAGATGCCCATGTCGCCGAATTTATCGACAATATTGGCTGTCTCTTCGTAGAAGGGATGCTCCAGATCGGGCTTCCCATCTTTTTCGGGGTAGAACACCAGCTTGACATTCTTATCGGAGTCGTCCTCTTGCCCCGTGTTGATATAGATGCCATAAGCCATGAGGTTGAAGGTTACCGACGAGACTTCGACCTTTTGGTCGATTGGCATCTCGAAGCGCTCGGCTATTGCCCGATAGTAGCGGTTGACACCGGCTACATAGTGGAACAATACCTCATAGGTATCTTGAGTCTGCACCGACCCATCCTCGCGATAAGCCGGGAGGTCGGCCTGTTGATAGACCTTATCAAGTGCATCATTGACGGTCGATACAGCCCCTGTGGGGAAACCGCCCTCGTCAATTACAGTGCAGGAGAGCGAGCAAGTGAACTCGCTGCTTCCGCCCTTGTTGGTGGCTACCAGCTTAATGGTATAGCTACCCGACTGTGTGAACGATACATAGGGCTCGCGAGCAGTGGGATCGGCAACTTGGGCCGTACCCGTTACCGACCATTCGTAACTGTCGGCGCCATCGACCTGGTTTATCATCTTGTAAGGCATACCGGGGAACAACAGCGGACGCCCGTCGATAAGCGAGTTCAACGTAGTTGACATATAGATGGTTCCCGTGGGAGGAAGCACATCGCTCGATTTCCTCAACGAGAAGTCCTCAATGCAGTAATAGCCGTCGCTGGCCAGTTCGGAGTTGGCCCAGAACGCGAAACAGTATTCGCCGGTAGTCTCGGGCGTATAAGTTACTGTTACCAATTCCCAGTCGGTCATGAAACGGTCGGTTACGCTATACAACTCGTCTTGCATATCGTAGGCCTGTTCGCGCCCGACCGTAAATCTGAAGGTGGCGGGATTGTCACCGCCCGGCAGATAGAGGTAGAACGAAGCCGTATATTCGACACCGGCCTCCATCTCCATCATCGGGGTATAGGCTATGTCATGGCGCTCACCCAATGCCGATGACGGAGCTACCAAATAATACGACCCCGAAAGGGCAGGCTTCGACCTCAACGAGGCCGTGATAAACGGTTCGTCACCAGTAGCCAACCAACCAATAGGCAGATATGACACCCCATCGTAATGGTCGCCATCGAAGGTCTCTATATAGGGAATCGAGGGGGTCCATCCGGGTTCCACGATTTCGTCCGACGCGATTTCAAAGTCGTCAATCAGCATAAAGCCGTCCATCGAGAGAGCCGAGCAGGCCCAGAAGGCAAAACAGTATTCGCCCGTTTCGGTGGGCGTGAAGGCCACCTCTACCTTTTCCCATCCCGAAGTGGAGGTATCTTCATAGCTCTTCAATACGGTGGTTTGAGCCTCTACCGTCTGACCGTTCCCTACCGTGAACTTGAAACTGGGCTTGCGCGACAGCTCCATCAGGTTGAGATAGAACGACACGTTGTAGGTAATGCCGGCTTCCATCTCCAGCATCGGGGTGAAGGTGACATCCTGGCGACCCGACGAATAACTGGGATTTGCCACGAGCAGATTTTCGCCCGAGTTGGGCACATACCCCCACTCGTTAGCATTGACGGTTTGGAAAGCGTTATCGGTGTTCGACACCCATCCGTTGGGCAGCACGGCATCGACGGCATAGTGGGTAGAGTCGTCGAAGGTCTCCTTGTAGGGCAGCGTGGCTTCCCAGGCGGGCTCGGGTTCGGAGGCAATCTCTTCGATCGAGAAGGTATCGTAATAGACATCGCCCGACGACGACAAGGTGGAACTGTTCCACAATCCTACACAATACTGACCGTCCTGCGACGGGGTATAGATAACCTCGGCCAAGGTCCATTGGTCTATGGCCTTATCGCGATCGCCATACACGTAGGAGAGGTGATTCTCATAATCCTGCCCCATGCCCACGGTGATCTTCATCTCCGAAGTGCGGGACGACAGACCGGGCATCATGTATTTTACCCGTATCCGGTAATCGGTATTGGCCTTCATCTCAAACATGGGCGAGAAGGCTACATCCTGGCGATTGCTCGTCTGGGGATATCCCGAGACGATAACCTTATCGCCCGTATCGGCAACTTTTCCATAGTCGATGGCCGGTTGTGCCGAGAAAGAAGTGGCTCCAACTGCAGCCCAACCGTTGGGCAAACCAGATATGACACTATCGGTATAATGGGTAGCATCATCGAAAGACTCCTCATAAAGGAGCTCCATCTCTTGTGCTTGTAGAGGCAGGCACAACAGTCCCACAACCAGCGTAGCCGCTATCCGTTTCAAAAAAGTAAAGTTTTTCTCATACTGACTATTTTTATAATGATTATCGAAAATTCATCAAAGTCCCACTACAAATGTAGAAAAATAAAACAATATTTTATCATTTTTGAGTCAAAAATGATTATTAGGCTTAAAATTTATCTCAAAAGCTAACATTATGACAGACGAAGTTGTTTAATAGGGAAAACCTTTCAGCGGCATTTGAATATGGATTGGCTTATCTCGCCCTGTCAATTCCCACTTGCCATGTGGCTACAAGAGCAAAAGGAGTCAGCAGCCCGGCGAAGGCAACAGCATTTACAACCATGCCACAGCAATGGCAAGGTACTCATATATGATAAATAAAAAAGGAGGAGCATTTTTCCCGCAAGACTCTGCATTTCCGACCAAATGCTTCACGGTCTTGCAATAACGGATAATGTCGGCGTTGTGTGTTTTTTTGTGTTTCAGGTAGATAGATAGGATAACAAGATTGGTAGCGCTCATGACGATTGCGTCTCTGAGCACAATCAAACTTTGCAAAGATAAAACTTTATTCTTAAATACAACTCTTTTTTATCATTATTTTTTTGCATAAAATCGTTTTTTCATTCGAAATCGATTTCAGTCTCGACACTCAACCCGTCTCTTACCAACGGTCCAAGAGAGGGACAGACGATGCCCTAACGTATTAAAAGCGAAAGAAAAGGAATAATCTTTTCACCTCAACTCAGCCCTCTACTTGCCCAATCTATACTTTTGTCGTAAATTTGATGGCTACTTAACACGAGTCTATGATCAGTTACTTACAGATAGAGAACCTCACCAAGTCGTTTGGCGACCGCATCCTGTTTGAAAACATTTCGCTGGGTATAGGCGAGGGCGACCGCATAGGGCTCATCGCCAAAAACGGGGCCGGCAAAACGACATTGCTCAATATCCTGGCCGGCAAGGAAGACTATGACAACGGGCAGATTACCTACCGCAACGGGCTGCGGGTGGGATACCTGGAACAGTCGCCGTCGTATGAGCCGCATCTCTCGGTCATCGAGGCCTGTTTCCAATCCGACAATGAGACGGTGCGCCTCATCGCCGAGTATGAACGGGCTTTGCAAGCCAACGACCCTACCCGACTGCAAGAACTGCTCGACCGCATGGAACATGCCAAAGCCTGGGACTATGAACAGCGAGCCAAGCAGATACTCTCGCAACTCAAAATCAACAATTTCGAGCAACCGGTGCGAGAACTCTCGGGAGGCCAACTGAAGCGGCTGGCCTTGGCCAATGTGCTCATTACCGAGCCCGATCTCCTCATCCTCGACGAGCCTACCAACCACCTCGACATCGATATGACCGAGTGGCTCGAAGAGTTTCTGCGCCGCTCCAACACAACGCTGCTCATGATCACCCACGACCGCTATTTCCTCGACCGGGTGTGCAACCAGATTGTCGAGATAGACGACCGCACCCTCTACAGCTACAAGGGCAATTACAGCTACTACCTCGAGAAACGCGAGGAGCGCATCGAGATACACAATGCCGAGATAGACCGCGCCCGCAACCTCATGCGCACCGAACTGGAGTGGATTCGTCGCCAGCCGCAGGCTCGGGGCACCAAAGCCAAATACCGCATCGATGCCTTTGCCGACCTGCAGGAGAAGGCCCGTCGCGAGAAGGCCGTGGGGCAAGTGCGTCTCGAGGTGAAATCGTCGTATATCGGGTCCAAGATTTTCGAGGCCAAGGGCATCTCCAAGAGCTTTGGCGACCTGAAGATTCTCGAGAACTTCGACTACACCTTTGCTCGCTACGAAAAGATGGGTATCGTGGGCAACAACGGTACGGGGAAATCGACCTTCATCAAGATGCTCATCGGGCAGGTGAAACCCGACCGCGGACATTTCGACATAGGCGAGACCGTCAAATTCGGCTATTACAGCCAGGAGGGCATGCAGTTCAACGACCAGATGAAGGTAATCGACGCCGTGCGCGACATCGCCGAAGAGATTTCGCTGGGCGACGGACGCAAGCTGTCGGCCTCGCAATTCCTGCAGCACTTTCTCTTCACCCCCGAGACCCAGCACAACTACATCTATAAACTGAGCGGGGGCGAGCGTCGCCGGCTCTACCTGTGCACGGTGCTCATCAGCAACCCCAATTTCCTGGTGCTCGACGAGCCCACCAACGACCTCGATATCGTCACCCTCAATGTGCTCGAGGAGTACCTGCGCAATTTCAAAGGGTGTGTCATTGTCGTCTCGCACGACCGCTACTTCATGGACAAGGTGGTTGACCACCTGCTGGTGTTCAAGGGAAACGGCGAGATAAAAGACTTTCCCGGCAACTATACCGACTATCGCGAATGGCGCGAGGCTCAGGAGCAGAAGGCCCGCAACGAACAGGCCGAACGCGCCCGCCAGGAAAGCAAAAAGGCGGCCCCCGAAAAACGATCCACGGCCGAGAACAGCCGCCGGCGCCTCTCGTTCAAGGAGAAAAAGGAGCTCGAGCAACTCGAAACGGAGATTGCCGCACTCGAAGAGGAGAAGAAGAGCATCGAAACCGCCCTGTGCAGCGGCACCCTCGGGGTAGACGAGCTTACCGAAAAATCGAAACGGCTGCCCGAGGTCAACGACCTGCTCGACGAGAAGACCCTGCGCTGGCTCGAACTGAGCGAAATCGAGGGGTAATTCAACGTGAGTTCGAAATCAGAATCAATATATTTATCTTATTATTAAAGAAAGTCCTGCCTAATATATATTATCTTGATAATATAAGTGTTATGGTCAAAAACAATTTGCAAAGCAAATGAGATTGCTCCCACTATTGAGACTTATCCATTTTACTCTTTTAATGACTTTCAAAGATTGCTTTTCAACTTACCTGATTTTTCTTGACTGCAAATATTCTTCCTTACCCGGAAAGTTCCAATTGCCGATAGCGCCTGTGTTGTATCTAAATACAACGCGCGGAGAGTACCGAATGTTACCCGGATCTGCCTCTACACGTTCCTGCTCTTCTTGTGACAGGGCATAGGGATAGATAATGAAATCGTATTTATCCAGAAGGATGCGCCGGAAGCCGATTTCGTAGGGCTCGTCAGAAGATGTTGAAACTGCTATTGAAATGCTATGAATGTCATCCAAGGTGTTCTTTATATCATTCAGATCCGTTCTGTCAAGACCCGATATCATGAGTAAAGAATCAATCTTTTCTTCGCTCGGGTCCCAGTTGTTGCAGCCCTGTTTGTCATCAGTAAATACACTGAAAGCAGATACTTTTCCTTTCTCAAATTCGATATAGATGCTGCGTCCCGGTTCCAGTTGTTGACGGATTTTGTGATAGAGGTCTTCCATTTGTGCATGGTATTTGACATAGTGCCTTTCCATTATATGGGCATCGCATCGGTCGTTGGGGTTAAAAATCCATAGCAATATTGCCAGAATATTGGCGACATGCCATGCCAGGAATATTCTTTTGTGCCTGGTATTGAACCTCAATGATGTGAAAACGGATATAACAGAGATAACAAATGCCGGTATGACAAGTAGGAAAGCAAATGCAACAATCAGAATTCCTACTAATTTGTCAACCCACAATAAGATAATTGCTGCCGATACTATAATGACAGATATATATTGTACGATTATCCAAGTGCGGGTTGGTGGTGCTTGCTTTACTCTATCCAGCTTCATGACAGGTTCTTTTGGCTTGTAGCAAAGATAACATATTATGATTAACCAATTGTATGCTTCATAATAATTTCGCTCTATATAAAATGATAGAGCATTCCAGGCTCCGCTCTTTCAACAACTTCATTGTCAACATTCTCTCGGCTATCGCTGCTTACTGTTTCTTCCCTAAAAAGCCATCGGTGGATATCGATTTTGTTGATGACGGATAGTTGGTGCTCTTCTAAATTATTTCGAACTCACGTTAATTCAGCACGCCCCGCATTCTACAACGCCGCGAGCGCGGCCCGTACACCCTCGGTACAGACCGCGCTACTACACGTCCGCCTCTCCCCGCGGGGGAGCGACGGGGCAAACATCAACGTTTGAAATAGATATATTTCGGCTCGGTGGGTACATAGGTATCATCGTCCCACAACGTGCTCGTAATCATCAGGTCGGCACTGTACCGGTTGCAGGCAATAGGCACATTGTGTACCCGGCACTGACGCAGCAGCATCTGTATATCGGCCTCGTGCGGCTGCGGATTGAGGTCGTCGATGAGGAAGATGGCCAGGTCGATTTGATGGCGCACCACCAATGCGGCAATCTCGGCATCGCCACCCAACGGACCCGAATTCATGCAGGTCACATCGGCCGGGATATGCAGTTCTTCGAAAGCCTCCTTGACCAAACGGCCCGTCGTACCCGTACATACCAGATGATGGTGCGACAACAGTTCGGCATTGTGTTTTACCCACTCCACCATATCGGCCTTGCGATTATCGTGCGCAACCAGCGCAATGGTTAATCTCTTTTTCATAGCTCCATATTTTTAAGATTGAACACTTTGATACTTTCTGCGAATCGAACGCTGATGAATCAACAGCGCCACAACAGCAATCACGAATGCGATGAAATCGGATATCGGCATGCTCCACCACACCCCGCTGGTAGACCAGTAATTGGGCAGAATCAGCAACAACGGCAACAGGAACAGCAGCTGCCGCGACAACGAAAGGAATATCGATACCGGAGCCCGACCTATCGACTGGAAAAAGTTGGAGATAACAATCTGGCAACCCACAAAGGGGAACATGGCACAACTGATGCGCAACCCCACCACCGACAAATCGACCAGCTCTTCGCTGGTGGTAAAGAGTGCCACAATGGCATGGGGAAAGAGCTCGCTCAAGACAAAACCCACAGTCATTATCGACACCCCGGCCGTGATACCGTAGCGCAACGTCTTGCGCACCCGGTCATACTGCCGGGCACCGAAGTTGTAGCCCACAATAGGCTGCATACCCTGGGTAATACCCATTACAATCATCACAAAGAGCATGAGCGTGCGGTTCACGATACCATAGGCACCGATAGCCAAGTCGCCACCCGTGCGCTGCAAGGCATTGTTGATAAAGATTACCACCACACAAGCACACACGTTCATGAGGAAAGGCGACATGCCTATCGAGAAAATCTTGCCTACCACATGAGCCTTCAGCCGAGCATAGCGCCGGTCGAAGTGTACAAAACTGTTCTTATTGGAAAAGTGGGCAAGTACCCACACCATGGCCACCGTCTGTGAGGCTAACGTAGCCAATGCCGCACCCCGTATGCCCCATCCCAACGTGAAGATAAAGATAGGCGCCAATATCACGTTGCAACCCACCGTAAGCAACGACGAGAGCATCGCCTTGCGCGGATATCCCGTGGCTCGCATCACATTGTTCAATCCAATGAACACATAGGTAATGGGGGTGCCCAGCAGAATCACCTGCATGAAGTCACGGGCATAGGGCAGCGTGTCGTGACTGGCCCCGAAGAAGAGCAGGATGGGATCGAGAAACAGGAAGGTCAGCCCGCCGAAACAAATCGCATTGACAATGCACATGAACAGCACGTTGTGCACCACCTCGGTCGCCCGCACCCGGTCGCCCTGTCCCAGGAATATCGAACTGATGGTGGCCCCGCCAATACCCACCAGCGTACAGAAGGCAACCACCAGGTTCATCAGCGGGAAGGTAATGGCCAAACCGGCAATGGCCAGCGCTCCTACCCCATGCCCGATAAAGATACTGTCGATGATATTGTAGAGCGATGTGACGGTCATCGCGATAATGGCCGGCACCGAATACTGTACCAACAGCTTGCCGATAGGCTCGGAACCGAGAATCAATGGGGAAGTACGATCTGTCATAGTCTATTCTAATTTCGCAATTAACTCCTGCATAAAACAGAACCCGATGAAGCAACGCCCTGTGGGGGACGTGCTATCTTTGTCTCTCCGCGACAAAGGTACAAATTATTCGACACCTGTGGCATGAACATAAGCATTTTATAACAAATCGGTATTTTTAATAAAACTCACATTCGGCAAGGCTATCCAAATTTCAAATTAAACTTCATGATACCAACACCTTAAAACATTCACGACAAACGCGCAAAACCACAAGCCGGTTCATTAAAAAAATAAAATTATACCAAAACAGAACCGTTTTTTACAACTCCTTGTTATATTTGTACAAGAAACAGGAAGTTGCGACTCGTGCAGCCCCCGATGACAAGGGGTGTCGCAGTCTCCGTTTCTCCCATTACACAAACAGTTAATTCGAGTAAGAGATGAAAAAACTTTTATTGCTGCTTATCATAAGCTTGACTCTATTCTCCTGCGAAGGTCCCATGGGGCCGCAAGGGCCGCAAGGCGTCCCCGGCGAAGGCATGTATTGGAAATACTACACCTACACCGTGAAGTCGAGCGACTGGGAGCTTGTGACCTCGGAAGACGGTCTCAACACCTACTACATGTATATATTCCAAAATGCCGATATCACCGACGACCTCTACCTCAACGGCTATGTGCTGGGCTATCTGGTACAGTCGCCGGGCACCAACGACGAGGTCATCACCCCCCTGCCCTACACCGTACACCGGGGCAGCACCGATGCCCAAAGCGGCCAGGAGATGCTCTGGACCGAGACCTACACCTACGACTACATGCCGGGCAGCGTAGCTTTCTATGTGCAATACAGCGACTTTGCCCAACAGCAACCCAGCGACATGACATTCCGCGTGGTGCTCAACAATTGAAACCTGTAAACCAAAAGACAAATAAAATCGCCCGAGGCTGTACTCGTCATGAGAGTACAGCCTCGAGTGTATAGAGCCAATACCTGTTCGGGAGCCACCTTTTCTGCCGCGATTCCGGCCAGTCAAATCAGGGATATTACTCGTATGAAGCGATATTCAGGAGAGACTGGAATAAATGTTTTTTAAGGGATACTTAATAAAATGAAATAGTAATAAATAGAATCGCAATATACACGCAATCAATCTATTATCTCACAGGGTTACACGTTGAGAAGTTAAAATTCACCGGCTCTTTTTGGTTCTTTATTAGTGTCTGTCAAGATTATTGTATATCTTCGTAATTACTATGGCAGTACAAACAGATTTACCACAGATAGCAGCCTTGAAGATAGCTGCAGAAAAGCGTTTCGGTCACAAGATAGAAAGCCGCTCCGACTTTACCCTTTTCGGTGCGGAAATTGAACGTGTCACCAACGAACATTTGGCCGACAATACCCTGCGCCGCCTTTGGGGTAGTATCAAAGGATATAGTACCACCTATACCCGCACTCTCGACGTACTCTGCCGCTACATCGGCTTCAATCATTGGGAGGCATTCTGCAGCCATTTAAAACAACTCTCCGGGCCCGAATCGGACATCATAAAGAGTCATCACGCCATCCGGGTCGAGGAACTTGTTCCCGGCAACAGGCTACGCATTGGATGGCTGCCCGACCGCGTGTGCATCATCGAATTTCAAGGCGGACGCACCTTCAAGGCCATCGATTGCAAGAACTCTACCCTGCAAAACGGCGACAGCTTCGAATGTAGCATCCTGCTGAAACATTACCCCCTGTTTGTCGATAATCTTGTACATGGCGGAGAGCTGTGCCAGCGATACGCCATGGGACTCGACAACGGACTCACCATTCTCGAAAAACTCTAATCGCAGAGTCGCAGGCTGGAATATTGCCGCCCCTTTCAGACACTCATGATCCCATTTGCCAGATACCGCATCGTGTGCGGCGGCGTCCGGATCTCCCCCTCGTTATATTGGATAGAATACCGTGCGGAAGAAAAAAATATCGGCAACAAGTTCCAATATTTTATTCTCCACTCGTCTTTTACTATTATATTTGCTCTGAAAGTAGAGTATCATGAGAATATATTCCGCACCTACATCCATAGAAACGGCACCATCCAACAGTTCCATAACAGTCCTCGGAATTATCAGCGAGGGACGCATGTTCCGCATTTACCAGGCGCAGAAAGGGTCAAAATACATCATCCTCAAAACCCCGGTCACCAACGATTCGATGCTGATCGAAATCCTCCGCCGGGAGTATGAACTGGCCTGCAACCTCAACCATCCCTGTGTTGTCAGCACCTTGGAGTTCAACCCCCACACCCCCGTGGGGCCGGCCCTGGTCATGGAATATATCGACGGACTGACACTCGACGAGTTTGTCGCCTCCAACCCCACCCTCGAAGAGCGCAAGGCCGTGCTCAACGACATACTCGACGGGTTGGACTATCTGCACCATCGAGGCATCATACACAACGACCTCAAGCCCGACAACATCATCGTCAACAGCAACAAGGCGGCACGCATCATCGACTTCGGTTTCTCGGCCAGCACCGACAGCGCCTACAAAGGTTATATCGGGGGCTCCGACGGATATACCGCCCCCGAAATTCTCAACGGCTCGGGATCGGCCGGAACCACATCCGACATTTTCACGCTGGGCCGTCTGATAAACCTCATTTTCGGAGGCCGCAAATATGGGGAAGTTGCACGCAGATGCAGCCGACAAAACCCCTCGGAACGCCCACAAAACATACAGGCCCTGCGTGTACTTATCAAGCGCCGGAATCGCCGCCCCCTCCTGGTGGCATCGGTTGCCGCATCGATTGTCGTTGCCTTGTTCATCGCCGCATCGATTGTCTATCGCCACAACGAAACCGTGCAAATGGAACGACGCATAGCACAAAGCATGGACTCGGTATATCAAAAAACGACCGATAAGATTGAAGCACAAACCCAACGGGATTCCCTGCAAACCGACCAACGCATCGAGGAAAAAGTCGTATCCTACACTCAGGAAACCGAACAAACCAAACTGGCCCAAAAGCTGCAACGCCGGAAAAAACTGATCGAGCAATTCGAAAAAGAGATGAATCCGCCCTATGAACGGGCCATCACCCGAATGAAAAAGCAGAAATACAAAGAGTTGGCTATTGTCTATGCCGGGGCATATTACTACTTCATGACCCCCTACCTGAAATCCATCACCCGCAAATATCCACCCTTGCCCGACGGGTCGGTCGCCGAAGAGACCGATGCGGCATTCGCAGTCTATTTGCGCCAACACAACACCATCGATTCGCTGCACTCCTCGCTGCCTTCCATCAACACCTTACCTCCCGCACAACGCGACTCGATTATACGAGTCATCAATCAGTTGAAACCCTGATATACAAACAAAACGAACCCCAAACCCGAGTTTGGAGTTCGCCTTGACTTGTGTGACATGAATTATATCACCCATGGAACAACAGCCCCCTGAATAAGAATAGCTGTTATTGTATGTTGAAGTTAGCTGCTCTAATGAAGGACAAAAAGATTAGTGCATATTTTGTGCGGCCTGAAGCATCTTCTGGTTAATCTGATTGTAGCGGTTTACCTGAGATACAGACATTCCACTGGTTGCACTCGACAACTTTTTGGTAAGTTCTTGCGACTTCTGTAAGAAGCTGGCAGACTCGGTCATGGCCGACATATCACCGGCACTTGCTTTCTGCAACATCGAAACATACGAATCGACATACTCTTCATAGGAATCCAACAGAGCATCCCAGTCTTCTGAACCGCTATCGCTGGAAACTGCTGCGTCGCTGGAAAAGTCAGAACTGCCATCCCATTCAATCTCCTCGCCATCTTCGTTTTCTATAACTATATTGGCAGCTTCATAAGGAGTAAACTGAGTAACTTTTTCAAAGTCTTTAGCGTCCTCAGCTTCGTCATATAAACATTCAAAAATTATATCGGCTGTACTCCCCTCATCTCCTGTAAGGAGGTTCTTCAGTTTTAGCCTATTGTCGTCTCTTACACCCAAGTTGAAAAGAGCTGTTTCATTTTCATCTAAAAGATTAATCTCAGCTCCTCTATAAACATCCTCAAAGTCAATATCATTGGGGTCCACATTCTTAAGACCACTTCTTACCATCTGCAAGGTAACCTTGAGGCGGATGTACTTAGTACTATCTTCATCTTCTACGATGCTCAGCTCGGCAGGTTGATCTGCTACAACCAAACATTTTGACACGGTTCCCGAAAGGAATTTAGTATCTGTGGGTTTAATTTTGGAACCATCAGATCCCGAACAGGATGCCATCACAGCCACAATAGCGGCAAGTCCAAATACAAAAAGACTCTTTTTCATAATAGTTGCGTTTAATTTAAATGGTTATTTATATTTTTGTTCTTTATGTTCTTTTTAGGGATGGATTGAAACACCACCCGAATTTCATATATATTTCCGGATGCAATCACAAAGTTTTACCAGTTTGCCAAAATCCGGCCCTCTTTGTCGGTGAACTTACCGGCCAATATCATAATCCAGTCGATGAAGGTCCAGATGCCCAATCCACCGAGCGTGAACAACATGGCCACGGCCGTTCCTATTTTTCCTACATAGAACCGATGAACACCCAAGCCACCAAAAAAGAAGCACAGGAGAAAAGCTACCAAACGACTCTTCTCACTGGCACCCGGCTGGGCGCCACCATTAACACCCGTAAGGCTTCCACATTTCGGACAAGCAACCGCATCATCGTCAATTGCAGCTCCACATTTTTTACAATACATAACGTTTAGAGTTTAAGATTAATAATATTATTACTAATAAGTGTTTATTTCTGCTGCAAATATCTGTAATTCCACCCGAAAGGCCATAGCCCTTTTTGGGCCTAGTTTTTAATATAGCATTTCACAGAGAGTCGGATTTTATGAATATAAATATTTAATAATCAGACATATAAAGAACCAAATACATAGTAACATTTCCGTGGTTCCTGTCACCGTCAAAAGGACTTGCCGGCACCTCGTCGCGCATGAGAATTGTCGTTCCACGCCGGTACGCGGAGTAGAGAGAGGAAAAAGAGTACAATTTTTTTTTACAAAACCAGGCCGACCTGGAAACCGCATCAAGTGTGGTAGCCCCAGGCAAAAACAGCAACGCCCCGAAGGTCTGGTTAAACTTTCGGGGCGCTCTTTATTTATTAATATAATGATTCGTCAACAAGCCTTGAAGCTCATGTCGAGCCCCTTGACCGAGTGGGTGAGTGCTCCCACCGAGATGAAATCGACGCCACACTCAGCATAGTCGCGAATGGTGTCGTAGGTGATACCGCCCGACGACTCGGTCTCGTATTTGCCATCGACAATCTTCACAGCCTCGCGGGTGAGCTCGGGCGAAAAGTTGTCGAGCATGATGCGATCGACACCACCCACGCGCATTACCTCGCGCAGTTCGTCGAGGTTGCGCACCTCGATTTCGATTTTCAGGTCTTTGCCTTTCTCCTTCAGATACTCGTGACAACGGGTGATGGCGTTCTCGATACCACCGGCAAAATCGACGTGGTTGTCTTTGAGCAGAATCATGTCGAAGAGGCCGATGCGGTGGTTTACCCCGCCGCCAATCTTCACGGCCGCCTTCTCGAGCATGCGCATGCCCGGCGTGGTCTTGCGGGTGTCGAGTATGCGGGTGTGCAGCCCCTCGAGCCGTTTCACATAACGGCGGGTCATGGTAGCGATACCGCTCATGCGCTGCATCACGTTGAGCATGAGGCGCTCGGTTTGCAAAAGCGATTGCACACGGCCCTCGACGACAAAGGCGACATCGCCGGGTTTCACCTCGGCTCCGTCCTCGATATAGACGGTCATCTTCAACTCGGGGTCGAAGCGGTGGAATATCTCGCGGGCTACCTCTACACCGGCCAATACACCGGGTTCCTTAATCAGCAATTTCGATTTTCCCATGGCCGTTGCGGGAATACAACACAAGGTCGTGTGGTCGCCGTCGCCTATATCCTCGGCAAACGCCAGGTCGATCAACTCATCGACCAACTGCTCGGTAGTTTTCATATCTTTCTGTTTTTATATTTTTTAAACAACCGCAAAGATAACACAAGGGAAAGAGCAAAACAAGTTTGATTTTACTCTTTGTTTATACTAATTTTGCAGAAAATTTATAAAACGGCATGAAAATATCGCTACTGGTCGTGGGGAAAACGGTGGAACCGTACTTCGTTCAAGGTATCGAGGAGTACAGCAAACGGCTCGCTCATTACGTGCCGTTCGAGATGATTGTCATCCCCGAACTGCGCAATACCAAAAGCCTCAGTACCGACCAGCAGAAGGAGCGGGAGGCCGACCTCATCTTGAAGTCGCTCCTGCCCGGCGATTATATCGTGTTGCTCGACGAGCACGGCAAGGAGTTCACCTCGATGCAGTTTGCCTCGTATCTCGAAAAGAAGATGGCCAACGTGGCCAAACGGCTGGTCTTCGTCATCGGGGGGCCCTACGGATTCTCCAACCGCGTTTACCAGGCAGCCCACGAAAAGATATCGTTATCGAAGATGACCTATTCGCACCAGATGATACGACTCATCTTCACCGAGCAGCTCTATCGTGCCATGACCATTCTCAACAACGAACCTTATCATCACGAATAAGCATGAAACGGTTTTCCTACAAATCACTCATCGCCTCGGCCCTGCTCCTGGCCTGCGCTATCCCGGCGGCTCACGCCCGGGAATACAGCAGCGAAGTGGGTACGATGTGGAACTTCACCGTGTCGAAACAGATCGACCGGGTGAACCTGCAACTGCAACAAAACGTATGGACTTTGGGCAAATACTACGAGCGGTATATGCCCATCTTCACGGTATCCTACACGGCTATCCCGAAGTACCTGAAGCTGAACGTGCTCTACTATTATATGAACCAACAGACTCCCCCGGGCACCTACAAGAACCGCCATCGGTACCACCTGGGGGCGACCTTCTCCTACCCCATCGACCGATGGTCACTGTCGCTCAACTCGCGCTTCGAATCGACCTATACCATCGGGAGCGACAAGCCGGTGAACAAGTGGCGCAACAAGCTGCTCTTCAGCTATGCCATTCCAAACAGCCGATGGACTCCTTTCTTCCATGCCGACATATTCCTCATGCTCAACGGCAACAAAGCCGGTGAGTTCGACCGGGTATGGTACGACGCCGGGGTCGAATATCGCATCGACAACAAAAATTCGATTGAGTGTAAAATTCGGGAAGAACATCTCATCAGCACGGCTCCCCAGCAGCTCAACACCCTGTTCTCGCTGGCCTATAAACTGAAACTGTAAGCACTGTCGGACAAGAGCTAATCGACCCAGAAGAGGTCGCTCATCACATCGTCGGAAGTAAAGAGCCCCGCACGCGTGATGCGCAGCACGCCATTGTCGAGCGAAAGCCGGCCGGCACGCAAGTGTGGCTGTGCCTGTTCGAGACAGTAGCGCAGGCGAGCCTCACCAAAGTCGGCCCGCAACCGATTCAAGTCGAGCCCCCAGCAGGTGCGCAACGAGGTGAGTATGCGCTCGTTGTACAGACTGTCGCTACTCTCAAGCTCCTCGTCAAAGGCCACACGCCCTGCCTCGATAGCCATCACATAGCGAGACAGCGAAGCGGGATTGATGCGCCGCACCCGACCGTCGTAACTGTGAGCCGCGGCTCCCAGCCCCAGATAGGGCACCCCGGTCCAATATGAGGTATTGTGCCGGGCATAGCGGCCGTCACGGGCAAAATTGGAGATTTCGTAGTGTTCATATCGGGCAGCAGCCAACCGATCGATCAAGCAATCGAACATCTGCAACGACAACTCCTCGTCGCACTCCCTCACCTCACCCCGCTCACGCATGCGCCACAAAGGGGTGCCCTCTTCGTAGATGAGATTGTAGGCCGAGAGGTGAGGCACACCCAGTGCCACGGCCTGTTGCAGATTGGCCTGCCAGGCCTCAAGAGTCTGGCCCGGCAATCCATAAATAAGGTCAATACTGATATTGTCGTAACCGGCGGCCTGGCAACGCTCCACGGCCTCGACAGCCCCCCGGGCCGTATGCCGCCGACGCAGGAAAGCCAAGTCGGCATCGGAGAAACTCTGTACCCCCATACTCAGGCGGTTGACCGGTGTCTCTTTCAACGAGGCAATAAACTGCGGAGTCACATCGTCGGGGTTTGCCTCGAGGGTCACCTCGCTGCACGCCCCCCAATCGACCACCGTCGAGAGAGCGGCGAACAACCGGGCGCGCTCGGCCGTCGAGAGTGTCGAGGGAGTGCCACCGCCCAGATAGACAGTCGATACCGGCTCACTCCCCAACTCGGCCCGGCGCAGTTCCAGCTCGCGACACACCGCCTCGACATAGCGCCCGCGCCACGACGAATCGGTCGAAGAGAAGAAATCGCAATAGACACAGCGACTCGCACAAAACGGAATATGGATATAGATGCCAGCCATCGGGATACAAAAATACAAAACTTCGATTCACAAACAATGTTTTGTAACATAGTTCTCGTCGTTGCTTTTTCGAAATATAATTTCTAATTTGCGAACGCTTTGTTTCAAACGCCACAAGCGTTCTTGTTTTATTAAAAACTTTAATATCATGAAAGTTTACCAATCTCACGAAATCAAAAACATTGCCCTCTTGGGTAGTAAAGGCTCGGGTAAGACCACCCTCGCAGAAGCTATGCTCTACGAGTGTGGCGTAATAAAACGCCGCGGGACTGTCGAAGGAAAGAACACCGTATCGGACTATTTCCCTGTGGAAAAAGAGTATGGCTACTCGGTATTTTCCACAGTTTTTTATGCCGAATTTTTAGGAAAGAAACTCAACGTAATAGATTGCCCGGGAGCCGACGACTTCGTGGGTAGCGCTATCACCGCCCTCAATGTAACGGATACGGGAGTTATCGTCATCGACTCGCAGTATGGAGTCGAGGTAGGAACTCAAAACATCTTCCGTACCGCCGAAAGCCTGAACAAACCCATTCTTTTCGCCATGAACCAACTCGACGGCGAAAAAGCCGATTACGAAAACGTAATCCACCAGATGCGCGAGACATTCGGCAACCGAATCGTTCAAGTGCAATACCCGCTCAGTTGCGGGCCGTCGTTCAACGCCATGATCGACGTACTGCTCATGAAAATGTACAGCTGGTCGCCCGAAGGCGGCAAGCCCACTATATCTGAAATTCCCGAGAGCGAAATGGAAAAAGCCCGGGAGCTGAACCAAAAACTGGTAGAGGCCGCCGCCGAAAACGACGAGACTCTGATGGAGAAATTCTTCGAGCAAGGCTCCTTGACCGAAGACGAGATGCGCGAAGGTATCCGCAAGGGATTGGTAACCCGCAGCATCTACCCGGTATTCTGCGTGAGCGCCCTGCGCGACATGGGTGTGCGCCGCATGATGGAGTTCCTCGGCAACGTGGTTCCCTTCGTATCGGAGATGCCCAAACCCGTCAACACCGCAGGCGAAGAGGTTGCTCCCGACGCCAACGGCCCCACAAGCCTCTTCTGCTTCAAGACCACGGTCGAGCCTCACATTGGCGAGGTATCCTACTTCAAAGTCATGTCGGGTACCGTGCATCAGGGCGACGACCTTGTGAATGTAGATCGTGGCGACGGCCGCGAGCGATTGGCCCAACTCTTCTGCGTGTGCGGCCAGATACGCACCCCGGTCGAGGAGCTGGTAGCCGGCGATATAGGCGCATCGGTCAAGCTCAAGGATGTACGCACCGGAAACACTCTCGATGCCAAAGGCTGCGAGTATCACTTCGACTTCATCAAATACCCGGCACCCAAGTACCAACGTGCCATCAAACCCGTCAATGAATCGGATGCCGAGAAGCTGAGCGAAATTCTCACCCGCATGCACGAGGAGGATCCCACCTGGCAAATCGAACAGTCGAAAGAGTTGAAACAAACCATCGTATCGGGACAGGGCGAATTCCACCTGCGCACCCTCAAATGGCGTATCGAAAACAACGACAAACTCCCCGTCGAGTTCATCGAGCCCCGCATCCCCTACCGCGAGACCATTACCAAGGCTGCCCGGGCCGACTACCGCCACAAGAAACAGTCGGGCGGTGCCGGACAGTTTGGCGAGGTACACCTCATCGTCGAGCCCTACTACGAAGGGATGCCTGCCCCCGACACCTACAAGTTCAACAACCAGGAGTACCGCATGAACGTGCGCGACACCCAAACCATCGACCTCGAATGGGGCGGCAAGCTGGTCGTTTGCAACTGTATCGTGGGTGGTGCCATCGATGCCCGCTTTATCCCGGCCATCGTCAAAGGTCTGATGGACCGCATGGAGCAAGGCCCCCTCACCGGTTCATATGCCCGCGACGTGAGAGTATGCATTTACGACGGTAAGATGCACCCGGTTGACTCGAACGAAATCTCCTTCCGCCTGGCCGGCCGCAACGCTTTCAGCGAAGCCTTCCGCAACGCCGGGCCCAAGATTCTCGAACCGGTTTATGACGTGGAGGTACTCACCCCGTCGGATGTCATGGGCGACGTGATGAGCGACCTACAAGGACGCCGGGCCATCATCATGGGTATGTCGAGCGAAAAGGGTTTCGAAAAGATTACAGCCAAAGTTCCTTTGAAAGAGATGTCATCCTACTCGACCGCCCTCAGTTCAATTACCGGCGGGCGCTCCTCTTTCTCGATGAAATTTGCCTCTTACGAGCTCGTACCCTCTGACGTTCAAGAGAAACTGCTCAAGGCTTACGAAGCCGAACAAACCGACGAATAAGCCCCACTCTGTTAAATAATCAAAAAGCCACTGGTTTTTCCCAGTGGCTTTTTTGCATATAAACATTTATTTGTTAAATTTGCAGAAATTGTTAACAATAAACAGTTATAGGTTTTCATAAAATAAAACAAAAATAGCGGATTGAGTGTTTATGTAATAAATTTTACAAACGATGTAAAAAAAATAGACACTCACACTCGCTCAACAGGAAAAAGATAGAGAGGCAACCACAATGAAAAAGTCAACAATCTGGCTACTGGCCATCATCATGGCTCTCACGTTTATCGGTTTGCTCTACATACAAATCATGTATATGGAGAATATGATAAAAATGAGAAACGAGCAATTTACCGAAGCCGTAAAGAGGAGCCTGTATGCCGTATCGACAAGCCTCGAACTGGACGAGACCCAACGTTATCTGGACGAATATCTGGAAGAGGAGGAGAAGAAGATGCTCTCGTCCTACAGCCGGCAAACCGACCAGCAAGACATCACTTCGCATCACCAGTTTTCCATCGTATCGCCCGACGGGACGGTAGCCAACTTCTCATTCCGGGAGCAGACGAGTACCATCATTACCCCGGCTACACCCCGTCCCCAAGACCACAATACCCTCATCAGCACCTATCGCAACATGCAGGAGGCTCGCAAGGGACAATACCTCTACCAGAAGGGGCTGTTGAACGAAGTGATACTCAACATGCTCAGCAAAGCCAGCACACGGCCCGTGCTGGAGCGCATCGATATCAACAAACTGGAAACCTACCTGAAGTCGGAGTTTGAGAACAACGGCCTCAACCTGCCGTTCCAGTTTGCCATCTACAACAAGAACGAAAAGATTCTGTACAGCTCCAACCAATACGATCCCAAGATCGAGGGGAACCTCTTCACACAGGCCATCTTCCCCAACGATCCGCCGGCCCGTATCAACTACCTGAAGGTCTATTTCCCCACCAAACGGAACTACATATCGAGTTCGGTCAAGTTCATGATCCCCTCGTTTGCCTTCACCCTCATTCTGTTGGTAACCTTCCTCTTCACCATCATCACTGCCTTCCGTCAAAAGAAGCTCACCGAGATGAAGAACGACTTTATCAACAACATGACCCACGAGTTCAAGACCCCCATATCGACCATATCGCTGGCCGCACAAATGCTCAACGACCCCTCGGTCTCGAAGAGCCCGGCCCTGTTCCAACACATATCGGGCGTGATCAACGACGAGACCAAGCGCCTGCGGTTCCAGGTCGAGAAGGTGTTGCAGATGTCGATGTTTGACCGGCAAAAGACACTCATGAAACTGCATAACGTCGATGTCAACGACATTGTCACAAGCGTGATGAGTACCTTTAAACTCAAGGTCGAGAAGTATGGCGGTGTAATCGACGCCGATCTCGAGGCCGAAGACGCCATTGTATCGGTCGATGAGATGCACTTTACCAACGTCATATTCAACCTGCTCGACAACGCCGTGAAGTACCGCCGCGAAGAGGAGCCCCTCTCGCTCTTCATCCGCACCCGCACCATCGGCGACAAGGTAGAGATATCGATTCGCGACAATGGTATAGGTATCAAACGGGAAGATCTGAAAAAGATATTCGACAAGTTCTATCGCGTATCTACCGGCAACCGCCACGACGTGAAAGGATTCGGACTGGGCCTCGCCTACGTCCACAAAATCATCACCGACCTCAAGGGCGACATCCGCGTAGAGAGCGAAATCAACCAGGGTTCGACATTTATAATTACACTACCACTAATAAAAAACAAATGACTATGGAAGAAAGATTGCGTATTCTACTATGCGAAGATGATGAAAATCTTGGCATGTTGTTAAGAGAGTATTTGCAAGCCAAAGGCTATGCCGCCGACCTCTTCTCCGACGGAGAGAGCGGTTACAAGGCTTTCCTCAAAGGCAAATACGACCTGTGCGTACTCGACGTGATGATGCCTAAAAAAGACGGATTCACGCTGGCTCAAGAAATTCGTACCGTAAACGGAGAAGTCCCCATCATATTCTTGACTGCAAAATCGCTCAAGGAAGATATTCTCGAAGGATTCAAGATCGGAGCCGACGACTACATTACCAAACCCTTCAGCATGGAGGAGCTCGTGTTCCGTATCGAAGCCATCCTGCGTCGCGTAAAAGGCAAGAAGGGCAAAGAGGTGACCATGTACAAGATTGGCCGCTTCACCTTCGACACCCAGAAACAGGTTCTCGCCATCGACGACAAGAGCACCAAACTCACCACCAAAGAGTCGGAGTTGCTCAGCCTCCTGTGCGCCCACGTCAACGAGATACTCGAGCGTAACTTTGCCCTCAAGACCATCTGGATCGACGACAATTACTTCAACGCACGAAGCATGGATGTTTACATTACCAAACTGCGTAAACACCTCAAAGACGATCCCTCGATCGAGATCATCAATATCCACGGCAAGGGTTACAAGCTCATCGCTCCCGACGTAGAAGCCAAAACGAAATAATACGATACTCATCCCTGGAAAGGCGGCCCCCAAAAGCCGCCTTTCCTCATCTATATACCCTTCCTCGACAACCACAAAAAGACGGCTCTTCCATAAAGAATTCATCTTAAAATTTGTTTCTCCACCAGGGAACATTATCTTTGCAATCAAACCAAAAGAGACAAACATGTTACGCATCCTTACATTCCTATACCAGTGGCTCATCGCCATCCCCATCCTGTTCATACTCACCCTGCTCACCGCACTCATCACCCTCATAGGCTGCCGGCTGGGTAACGGCAACGTGTGGGGATACTACCCGGCCCACATCTGGTCGCGGCTGGTGTGCATTTTCTCGCTCGTGCGCATCGAGGTGCACGGCCGCGAAAACATCGACCCCAACACCTCCTATGTGTTCGTGGCCAACCACCAGGGAGCCTACGACATATTCCTCATCTACGGATACCTCAACCACAACTTCAAATGGATGATGAAAAAGAGCCTGCGCCACATCCCCTTCGTGGGAAGCGCCTGCGCCGCCGCCGGCCACATCTTTGTCGATAAATCCACCCCCAGCGGGGTCAAAGAGACCCTGCAAAAGGCCGAAGCCACCTTGCAGGGCGGCATGTCGCTCGTCGTGTTCCCCGAGGGAGCCCGCACCTGGACAGGTGCCATGCGGCCCTTCAAACGGGGAGCCTACCAGCTTGCCGTAGAATTTTCGCTTCCCGTAGTGCCCCTTACCATCGATGGCGCCTTCGCCGTGATGCCTCGCACCACCTACAACTTCAAGCCCGGCAAAATCGTTCTCACCATACACCCGCCCATCTATCCCGATGCAAATGAGGGGCATGACCTCGAACGTCTGATGCAGGAGTCGTACCAAGCCATAGAATCGGCCCTGCCTCTGAAATACCAGAGTGTAAAAAAATCTTAATCCCTGGAAAAATTACCGGCCAAACGATGGTCATATAAAAATAAAATTGCAACTTTGCAGTCGCAAAACAAAGCTTGTCCGGTGGTGTAATGGTAGCACTTCGGATTCTGGTTCCGCCTGTGAGGGTTCGAATCCTTCCCGGACAACAAAAAGCCATCTTCACATGTAGAGAAGATGGCTTTTTTGTATCCTGTTCACCCCCCGATATCGGGACAATCCGGCAAATATCCTCCCGCACATTGCCCATATTAGACATTTTTTTTACATCTTTGTAAAAGATAGAAAGCGGTTCGGTATGACCAAACCCGAAGAACCCAATTCCCCGTTTGTCTCTGCCCGACCCTTCGC
The DNA here is from genome assembly GCF_002161555.1 of Barnesiella sp. An55. GTDB lineage: Bacteria > Bacteroidota > Bacteroidia > Bacteroidales > Barnesiellaceae > Barnesiella > Barnesiella merdipullorum. The sequence goes on from NZ_NFHZ01000014.1 coordinate 81,897, forward strand.
TATCTGTATATTGGACATTCGATTGTAGCCCTAAAACCATTTCGACATGAAACAAATCATCACCCATTTTACAGACGATGACCTGTACAAGTTTACCATGTGCTGCGCCGTAATCGACAACTTCCCGAGGGCACAGGTAAAATATACCTTCACCGACCGTGACAATACCATCTACCCCACCGGTTTTGCCCAAGCCTTGAGCGAACAGATAGAGATGCTGGACTCGGTCACCATCACCGACGACGAGATCGATTTCATGAAACGTCAGTGCCGCTACATACCCACCTGGTTCTATACCTATCTGAAAGGGTTTCGCTATAATCACAAATGGGTGAAGGTACACCAGGACGACGAAGGTCACCTGCATGTCGATATCGAAGGGTCGTGGGCCAACACCATCCTGCTGGAAGTGAAACTGCTGGCCATCATCTCGGAACTCTATTACACCATGACCGGGCAAGACTCCTGTTTCGACTACCCGGCATACTACCAAAAGACCTACGCCAAGGGCAAGCAACTGCTGGAAGCCGGTTGTGTATTCAGCGATTTCGGTACCCGTCGCCGGGCCTCGTTCGAAAGCGAAGATACCGTGGTACGCGCCATGAAAGAGTGCGACCACAGCCAAGAATGGCCGGGACGCTTCGTGGGCACCAGCAACGTCTATCTGGCCATGAAGCACGATTTGCTGCCGATAGGCACCATGGCCCACGAGTTTATCTGTGCCATTGGCGGCATGTATGGCCCGCAAATGGCCAACCACATTGCCATGAACTACTGGCGCAACACCTTCAGGGGAGCCTTGGGTACGTTCCTCTACGACAGCTTCGGGTGGGACATCTTCAGCCTCAACTTCTCGGAAGACTTTGCCAACCTCTTCAAGGGGTTGCGCATCGACAGCGGCGACAACTACGAGCAACTGATGAAGATTGTAGAGAAATATCGCTCGCTGGGTATCGACCCCAAGAGCAAACAGATTATCTTCAGCAACGCCTTGAATACCCAGCAGGCCATCAAGATACAGCAATATGCCCGGGATTACTGCCAACCCTCATTCGGCATAGGCACTCACTTCACCAACGACTTCGACGGGGTGAAGCCCATGAATATCGTAATCAAGCTCATTGCCGCAAAGATTACCGAGTCGTGGTCGTTCTATAACGACACTTGCAAGATAAGCGAAGACGACGGGAAACACACCGGGAATGTAGAGGTAATCGACCGCTTCATGAAGGCCCTCCACATGAAATAGACGTCGGCCCGATTGGCCTATCCGCCAAGCCTCAGCGTGATTGCAAACGACAAACCGATATCGTCGCATAAAAAACCGGGAGCAGGACCTTAAGTCCTGCCCCCGGCAATTATTTACTTAGCATTAAATCACTTTACATACATAGCAGCCACGTTCTGCTCATGGGTCTGGGACGATGATCGCCCGGCATTGCCGTCACTGGAACTGTCGTCGAAATCACAGGTGTAAGTCTCGTTACCATGCGAGGTGCGCACATCAATCTTCAACCCCTTCAGGTCGGGAAACTCGGCATAGATATCGTCCAACCGGAAAGAGGCTACCCCCCACAAATAACGATCCACGTCGAGATCGTTCATGCGGTTATGACGGAATTTCAAATGAAGATACCCCTCACTGTCGGGAGCCGATGCCAGCGAATAGTCGCGCACGAGATTAATCATGTGCTTCTCCTGCCCGGCGCCACGCATCTCGAACTGCAGGGTCAGATACTTGTCGCTCGACCACATGCCCATCACGTTGATGGGATCGTTGCCTATACTGTCGGTTGTCTCGGGAGTGATGGGTATAATATTCTTGACCAGCACCGAGTCGATATCGTTGACAAGAATATAGTAGTCATACCCTTCGCGGTGCTCGTCGAGGAAGGTAAAGTTGACAATCACCCGCTGTCCGTTCTTTTTCAGATAACTCGGCAGACGGTCGCCATTCGAGGGGAAGAGCGTCTTTTTGTCGTCCATCTGGATATAGGGATCGGAACCCTCTTCGACCACCATATCGCCTATCGCATAGGAGTAGGGAACATAATAGTAATCCTCATCGTTGTTACACGATGCCAGGCCGCACGACAGCAACGCGCCCAGCAATCCGGCCCATAAAATGTGTTTCATCTTCATATCTTTCGGTTTTTAGATTTATCTGTTTTTATGAGATAAACGGGCCTTGAGGGTAAATACTGCATCGGCGATTGTTAAAGAGTGAAAAACAATTTTTCTATCACCTTCCATGCAGTATTTTTACATCGTTGCATTTATTATATGATAGGAATTCACACCATGAACGAAGCAGAGCTGGTAAGAGGGTGCAAGCAGAAAGAGCCTGCGGCGCAAGCCGAACTCTACCGGCGATATGCCGGACAGCTGTTTGCCCTCTGTATTCGCTATGCCGGCAATCGCGAGGCGGCCGAAGACCTGCTTCACGATGGATTCCTCAAGGTATTCACCTCGTTCGACAAGTTCGACTACCGGGGTGAGGGTTCTTTAAAGGCCTGGTTGTGCCGCATCATGGTAAACACGGCATTGGAAGAGGCGAGAAAACAGGCGCAACACATCGACCTCGATCTCGACGAGGCTCCCGAAGTGGCCGACCCCGACTCGCTCGACGACAGCCTCGTACAGGAGATTGCGCCCGAGGTTCTGCTCCGTTTCATCTCGGAGCTGCCCGACGGGTATCGCACGGTTTTCAACCTCTTCACCTTTGAGAACAAATCGCATAAGGAGATAGCCCGACTGCTGCACATCAACGAGAAGAGCTCTTCGTCGCAACTATTTCGGGCCCGAACCTTGCTGATGAACAGAATAAAGGAGTATTTGTCGAAACATGGAGACGAATAAAAACAAAGACTGGAGAGAAAGCTGGCAGAAACAGCTCGACGACTATTCGGTCACACCCCCACCCCAAGTGTGGGAGAAGCTGAACGAAGAGCTCGCCCCCCGTATGCGGGTGGGGCGAAGAGCCGTTTTGTGGGCTGCTGCCGCCTGCATTGCCGTTCTGGTGGGCACTTTTGTAGGGTTGCAATACCTGTCGCCGGGAGTCCCTTCGCACGAAGTCCGGCTCCAGACCGCTCACACCAGCCAGCCGACGGTTGCCCCACAACCGGCAGCCGACGACAAGCCGGCTCTTGCCTCCACAGAGCAACCGTTATATGCTCAAACCGAACACCACACCACCCCCGTTGCCGACTCTGACGACAGCCCCGAATATGCTCCCACTCAAGTCAATATCCCGACCAGCAAACCCAGCGAGGCAGCTCTCGTGGATGAGCCAACCGACTCGTCGGAAAAGGTTCCCTCAAAGGATGAAGCCCCCAAGTCGGTCAACCCAACCGAGGAATCTCAGCCACACCCCACCGCGCCCCGCACCCGAGAACGGGAGCAACGATACAGCCTGTCGGCCAACGAGACCGGCACAACGACTTACCCTCGCAGAGAATCGAGCCATCGTGCCCAAGAGGGTTGGACCGTGGGCCTTTCGCTGGGCAACAGCTTGATTACCGCAGCCGACAACCGCAACGGATTCGGCAATCTGGCACCCTATGCTGCAGCCGATATGGCCAGTCTCCCCGCAAGTGCCGGCAGCAACCCGGTAAACGAGAAGGAGGCCTCGCCCTACCAGCACGTGATGCTGCAAAACCTCAATGCCCAGCCTACCACCGATGTGAAACACCATTTCCCCGTATCGGTGGGTATTACGGTACAGAAGTCGCTCAACCCGGTACTCGCCCTCGAAACGGGGGTGGTATATACCTACCTGGCCTCTGACCTCACGGCCGGCGACGCCACCTACTATACGCAGAAACAACAACTGCATTACTTGGGTATCCCCCTGAAGCTCAACTGGAATTTCCTGCGTAAGCGCTACTTCAACCTCTACCTGGCCGGGGGGGGCATGGTCGAAAAGTGCGTGTATGGCGAGTTGTCGGCCCGCTACGATGTAGCCCCCCAGGCGGCACTCTCGCAAGACGAAACCCTGAGCATCGACCCGCTGCAATGGTCGGTATCGGCTGCAGTGGGAATCACCCTCAAACTGGCACCCCACGTCAACCTCTATGCCGAGCCGGGCATTGTCTATTATTTCGACGACGGATCGCAAGTATCGACCATCCGCAAAGAAAAGCCCTTCAACATCAACCTGCAAGGCGGTTTACGATTCGACTTCTAACGAACTGCAAGTCAAACGGCTTACCCGAAGGTCAAAAATATTTCCCACTTTTTTTGTTACAAAGCCGATAGTCGTTCGTTACTTTTACAGAAATAGAAAGAGAAACGAACCCCGTCCTACGACCCGCTCATGAAACAGGAACCGCTGCTATCGGCCTTTACCCGTCTGCGAGACAATCTGCTCTCAATGTCGCGTCGGATTCTTCAAGACGAAGACGACGCCACCGATGCCGTCCAGGACGCCTTTTGCCGCCTGTGGCCCCTGCGGGGTAAAATCAAGGACGAGAGGGAGGCGTCGGCTCTGACCGTCACTACCACCCGAAACCTCTGTATCGACCGGGTGCGGCAGAAATCGCGATTTACCGAGTATGACCCCGAAAGTTACGATCTCTGCGACGAAGAAACGACGGTCGAAAGCGATGCCGTGAGCGAACGATTCGCTGCGGTGAAACGGCTCATCGACCAGGAACTCACCGAGAACCAACGGACCATTCTCGAGATGCGCGACTTTCGCGGACTCGAAATCGACGAGATTGCCTCGCAACTGCACATGCAACCGACAGCCGTGCGCATGAACCTGTCGAGAGCTCGGAAAACCATTCGTGAACAATATAAAAAAACTGAATAACCATGACCGGTAAACCATCGAAACTCCACCCTCGCACCCCCCACGACTGGGAGCAACTTATCGAGCGATACTACGCCGGTGAGACTTCGCTGCGCGAAGAGGAGGAACTGCGCCGCTACCTCTTTTCGAAAGAGTCGGGCGACCGCTACAACGACACCCGGGCCGTGCTTTCGTTTACCGAGACCGGCCGACGCATCGCCACGCCACGCCCACCGATGCACAAGAGTCGTCGTGTCGCACTGCACACCTGGATGAGTGCAGCCGCCTGTATCGCCCTTGTACTGGGTGGGAGCATCGCCTATATGACTGTCCCCCGAAACACCTGTGTCGCCTATGTCTATGGCGAAAAACAGACCGACCCCGAGGTGGTAATCGAGCAGATGCGACAATCGGTATCGCAATTTGCCTCGACCGACGACGTGACCGTAGAGAGCCAGCTCGATGCCATATTCTCACCTCTTGAAAACCAACCTTAAAACGTTTGTCATGATGAAACCGTTTTACAGAATACTTCTCATCGGTTGCCTGCTCCTCGGGTATATACCTGTGTCTATGGCTCAAAAGGGGCTGGCCGTCGCTCCCCTCTTTTCGGGGCAGTACAACCACGATAAGCAGGCAGTGGTCGTACTTATCAAAGGCAAGAAGCTGAAACCCTATAACCTTTTGCTCTTCCACAGCCTCACCATCACCGACCGCCCCGACGATGTGGCCCTGTTCGAAGCGGCCGTGCGCGTCGATAGTTCCAAAGCCGAAAACAGCGAAACGGTAAAATCGGGCGACAATACCATAGCCGGGTATTACCAACTGCCACCAGCCTCGCCGGGGGGTGAAAACCGCTTTATCCTCTTCCGCAAGCTGTCGCCCGGCGACGCCACGCTCATCTATCTCGAAGGTCGCACCCAGCTCGACCGGCTTATCAACCTGTTTATCAACAAGAAACAATAAAAACAAACAACTATATGAAACCTATCCTTGCACTTTTGCCCACCATGTTACTCGCCCTGCCCCTTGGGGCTGCCGAGTGCGACACGACAGTCATCTTTAACCAAAAAGAGATTCTCATCAAAGACTCGGCCGATATCGTCTCGGTCTCGGTATATGAGGGAGAGAAGCCCTACACTAAATTCTACGAGTCGCGCTTTATCGACGGCAAGCGACAAACCTCGTGGGAGCTATCCGAATCGGTATCGTTCCCCTTCTCGGACCTCATCACCGGGAAGAAAAAAGAGAAACGCAAACGCTTCGACCCGCACTGGTCGGGAGTCGGGTTCGGATTCTGCAACGGCATGGGCAACGGCTTGCGATTCCTCAACAACCCCAACGGCATTTCGCTCGACTTCTCGGGGTCGTTCGAGATATTCTGGAACTTCATCACGATTTACACCCCAATCCACAGTAATAACTGGGGTTTTGTTACCGGACTGGGTATCGACTGGCGCAACTATGTCATGAACGAAAACCGCTACTTCGTCAAACAAGACGGAAAGATCAGCATCGTGCCTTGCCCCGAAGGTGCCGACCTCGACTTCTCTCGCCTGAAGACCGTCGATCTCACCGTGCCTCTGCTCGTCGAATGGCAAACTCATAAGTTCCTGCACGGCCCGATATTCTTCTCGCTGGGCCCGGTTATCGGCATCAAAACCTACAGCAGCACAAAGACTATCTATAAAACAGACGGCAACAAGGTAAAACTATTCGAGAAAAACATCAAGCCCAACCCCATCAACCTCGATATTATGGCTCAAGGCGGATATGGCACGTTTGGTTTCTATGTGAAACTGTCGCCCTTCAACATCATGCAACAGAGCCGGGCACCCCAAATGCGCAGCTTCTCGGCCGGGGTAATGCTCCACTTCTAAAATACCTGTTCATACGACTCAGCCGGATAGAAACATTCGATTTCTATCCGGCTTCTTTATGCATCTTAAATATGAATATTTATTCTATAATTCGATAAAATGCGTTTATTTATTCAAATTTAGCGGAATTTAGTGGGGGTATATCTGCATTATTATTACATTTGCAGGGTCAAATTACAACAGAATCATCATGGACGAAAAAACCAAAATACCTGCTCCACTTATTGCACTCATTCCCTTGGTCGTACTCGTAGGGCTACTGGCCATGGTCATCCCCACCTTTGGGAGCGACGCCCTGCTGGGCGGCAGCCAGGTGTCGCTGCTTGTCGCCTCGGCCGTGTGTGTGGCCATTGCCATGGGAGGCTACAACTACAAGTGGAGTGTACTCGAGGAAGGTATGGCCAAAAACATCAAGAAGGTAACACCGGCCATCATCATCCTGCTGCTCATCGGTGCCATCTCGGGTACCTGGATGCTCAGCGGGGTGGTCCCCACGCTTATCTCCTACGGGTTGAACATTCTGTCGCCCCGATTCTTCCTGGCCTCGTGCTGCATCATCTGCGCCATTGTCTCGATTATAACGGGTAGTTCGTGGACGACCATCGCCACCATAGGAGTTGCTCTGCTGGGAATAGGCAAAGCCATGGGATTCGATGCCGGATGGATTGCCGGAGCCATCATTTCGGGGGCCTACTTCGGCGACAAAATCTCACCCCTCTCCGACACCACGGTACTCGCCTCGTCCACCACAGGCACCAAGCTGTTTACCCACATACGCTACATGCTGATTACCACCGTACCTTCGATGGTCATCACTCTCATTATCTTTACCGTGGCCGGGCTCTCGATGAGCCATACCGACAGTGCGCAAAGTGCCCTCTTTGCCGACACGCTGGCTCAGAAATTCAATCTCTCGCCCTGGTTGCTGCTGGTTCCCCTCATCACGGGAGTTCTTATTCTGGCCAAGCTCCCCACTATCATCACCCTTTTCATTTCGTCGGTGATAGCAGGTATCTGTATTCTGATATTCCAGCCCCACATTCTGCTGCAAATCGCCTCAAGCGAGAGCCTCGACTTCGCCACCGGTTTTAAGGGGCTGATGACCTCGGTATTCGGCAGTACCGCTCTATCGACGGGGCACCCCGAAATCGATGCCCTGGTAGCCACCCGAGGCATGCGGGGCATGATGGATACCATCTGGCTCATCATCTGCGCCATGTGTTTCGGTGGAGTGATGTCGGCCAGTCACATGATACGCAGCATCACCAACCTCTTCGTTCGGTTTGTCAAAAAACCCAAAAGCGCCGTGTGTTCGACCGTAGGGGCTGGGCTCTTTTTCAACGCCTGCACCGCCGACCAGTATCTGTCGATTATACTCACGGGAAATCTGTTCAAGGAGTTGTATCACAACCGCGGGATGGAGAGCCGACTGCTCAGCCGCACCGTAGAAGATTCGGTCACGGTCACCTCGGTACTTATTCCCTGGAACTCCTGCGGCATGACTCAGGCCACCGTGTTGGGAGTGGGAACACTCACCTATCTACCCTACTGCTTCTTCAATCTGCTGAGTCCCCTCATGTCGATACTCGTCGTGTTCACCGGGTTCAAGATAAAACAAAGCCTCGCTCCATTCACAACTCAAGGAAGCGAGACCACGCAAGGCACGCACAATGCTCCGCCCGTATTCTCGTCGGGTAACTTCGCAGCACTCAAAAAATAGAGATAGCACCCTCGACCCTCATCGCACACAAGGCTCGAGAGCAATGACCGAGGTCAGTCTCTCCTCTCACTCCTTCTCTTCGGAGAGAGTCGTCGTGTTACTCAAGATGGTATCGGCTTTGGCCACATCGTCGGCAAAGACATTCAGCCGAATGGCTCCTACCTCCGAGTTGGTCAACGGCAATACGCTGGAGAAGATTTCGTTCGACAAGAAACAGGGAACTCCGTTGGTCTCCAACACGTCTTTCACGATATTCGCTTCGACCGACGAGTCGAACGTACGATACAACACAATCTCTTTTTCCATAATAGGGGTATTTTAGGTAGTTATCCAAACATAGCGAAAGGCGAGAGCAGAGGCAAATGAAAACGTGGTTTTCCAGTTTGGCACTGCCAGCCGCATCCCATAATCCAAATATAGGTAAAATTCACCAAAAAAGCAAATAGAATCACAGAAGTTTCAGACTCTGCCGGACGAATCTCACCACACGCTATTATCATAACGCGTTTAACAGGGAAAATCCCTACACCCCTACACCCCTACCCCTTTTCTTGCAAAGAAAAAAAGAGCGCCCGCACAGCCTCGGTATAAGCCTCGGGCGAACGAGCCTTCAACACCCGTTTCTTCATGCGCTTATCGACATCGGGCAACAAGTATTCCCAAAACGCAGCCATGCGCGCAAGCAACTGGTGAGCCCCCTGCAGCACCCGGGCATAGCCGGTGAATACCTGCTCGTGCAGCCGAGCCACCCGCTCGTAGCGTAGAGGCCCGGGGTCGCCCCCATAAGCATAAGCCTCGGCCAGCCAGGGACGGGCCAACAACCCGCGCCCCACCATCAAACCGGCCAACCGGGGGAAACGCGCTTCGATTGCCACCATCTCTTCCACCGCAACAAGATCGCCATTATAGACCAATGGGAGGTGACACGCCTCGTAAAACCGGGCAAAGGAATCAATATCGGGATTGCCCTTGTATTGCTGCCTTCCCAGCCGGGCGTGGAGGGTAATCTGCCGCACAGGTCCACCCTCAAGGATGGGCAACAGCCGCAGCGATTCGTCGGGGCACTCCCACCCCAACCGCATCTTTACCGAGAAATCAATATCTCCGTATCGCTCGAGCGGACACAACAACCGCTCTACCTCATCGGGATAAGGCAATATGCCCGACCCTTTGTGTCGGCGAGCCAACAGCGGGAACGGACATCCCAAATTGATATCGATGCGTCGATAACCGCAGGCCGCTATGCCATCGACCAGACGACACAATTCATCGGGAAGCGAGGCAATCAACTGCGGCACAACCGCCACACCCCGATTGGCTTCGGGCTCGATATCGCGCAAATCTTTACGCCGGAGCTCCTCCTTTTCGAGTCGTACGAATGGCATGTAATAGGCCTCGACCCCACCGAAGAGCGAGGCATGGGCAGCACGGTAAACCGCATCGGTATAACCTTGCAACGGTGCAAAATAGACGGGTAGTGACATGGAAACAAAAGTAATACAATCGGGGGGAGGGAACCAAACTTACTCGCACTTTTTATTGAACGACCGTTTAAAATTGAAGCCTTTCGAACTCTGCTCTCGCTTTTTATATCTACCTTTGAGATATAAAAGAAACAAACCTCCTAACATCATGCTTACTCGTCAAATTCTTTCGGCAACTCTCCTACTCCTCTTTTCCTCCATATTGCCGGCACACGCCCTCTTGCCCGAGGCGTCGGCTACCGTCTCGCATCGCATCGAACAGCTCTTGCAAGACAAGTCGGCAACCGTGGGGGTAGCCTGCTCGATCAACGGACAAAACTTTGCCTTCAACGACACGGTGCGCTACCCGCTCATGAGTGTGTTCAAACTGCATGTAGCCGTGGCAGTCCTGCAACGCATGGAAGCCGACGGTACCCGACTCGACGAGATACTGCACATCGACTCTACTCAGATGCGCCGCGATACCTACAGCCCGCTACTCGACCGCTACCCTTCGGGGTGTTTCGACATCTCCTATGCCCAACTGCTACACTACGCCCTCGCCTTGAGCGACAACAACGCCTGCGACCTGCTCATCGCCCGTGCCGGCGGCATCGATGCAGTAAAAAGTTGTATCGACCGGGCGGGTATCACCGGCTACGACCTCACCGAAACCGAGGCCTCGATGCATGCCAATATACCGGCCTGTTATCGCAACTGGGGCCACCCCTCGTCGGTCGTGCAGTTGTTGCAAAAGATTCACGATGGCGCTTTGCTGAACGAGGAGCATACCCGTTTCATCTGCTCGACCCTTGTCGAGATCTCGACCGGCACCAATAAGATACGGGCCGGACTACCTTCTGATATCACGCTGGGACACAAGACCGGCAGCTCGGGAAAGGTGACCGACGGAGTGACGATTGCCGACAACGACGCCGGCTTTATCGTTCTGCCCGATGGCCGAGTATGCTACCTGACTGTCTTTGTCAAAGACTCCCGCGAGAGCGACGCCACCAATGCCGACCTCATTGCCCAGATTACCCGCATCATCTATCGAGCCATCACCCAACCCTGCCGATAAACGGCCGTGATCTTTTCAAGGGTAAGCCATCCCCGTATCGAGAACGAATTGACCGAGTACAAAAAAACCGTCCGCTACATCCTTGACGATGCACCAGACGGTTCCTTTTGATTATATCCTATGTGTTAACTCTGTTATTACTCAAACATGTGACGCAATTTGCTGAATATACGCTGCTTGGTCGTGAGCGTAGGCTGCATGTTGGGCGAAGTCTTCAACTCCTCGAAGTGTTTCTTCTCGGCAGCATTGAGGTTCTCGGGGATATAGACCGACACGTTCACAATCAAGTCGCCCACACCATAACGGTTGACCGAGGGCAATCCTTTACCCCGCAAGCGGAAAATCTTGCCGGGTTGGGTTCCCGGTTCTACCTTGATACGAGCTTTTCCGTCGAGCGTGGGAACTTCGACCGAGCCACCCAGCACAGCCGTAGGCAAGTCGAGCAACAGATTATAAATCAAGTCGTTCTCATCACGAACCAAGTCGGGATGCGGCTCCTCTTCGATGAGGATGAGCAGGTCGCCGTTCACACCACCGTGACGGGCGGCATTACCCTTACCGGCCATTGAGAGCTGCATGCCCTCCGATACACCGGCCGGGATGTTGATGGTGATTACCTCCTCTTCGCGCACGATACCTTCGCCTGCACAGTGCGGACATTTCTTGGTAATGATGCGCCCCTCGCCTCCACAATCGGGGCAAGTGGTGGTCGATTGCATGGCCCCGAGGAATGTCTGTTGAACCCGAGTCACCACGCCCGAACCGTTACACTTCGAACAAGTGGTATAGGCCGTACCGTTCTCGGCACCCGTTCCTTTACAGTAGGAACAGCTTACATATTTGGGCACCTTGATTTTCTTCTCGACTCCGGTAGCAATCTCCTTAAGGGAGAGTTTTACTTTCACACGCAAATCGGAGCCCTTGTTGACATGACGACGGCCGCCACGCGAACTGCTGCTGCCTCCGCCAAAGCCTTCGAAGCCACCGAAACTGCCTCCGAAGATATCGCCGAAATGCGAGAAAATATCTTCCATGGACATACCGCCACCGCTGAAACCGCCGCCGGCAGAACCGCCCAAACCTTGATGCCCGAACTGGTCGTAACGAGCCCGTTTGTCGGGATCGCTCAGCACCTCGTAGGCCTCGGCTGCCTCTTTGAATTTCTCTTCGGCCTCTTTATTACCGGGATTCTTATCGGGGTGATATTGAATAGCCTTTTTACGGTATGCCTTCTTTATCTCTTCGGGTGTCGCATTTTTGGCGACGCCCAGCACTTCATAATAATCTCTCTTTTCCATTGCTCTCTATCCCTCTCTGTTTTATTCTCCCACGACTACTTTGGCGAATCGGATAACCTTGTCGTTAAGTGTATAGCCCTTTTGAACGGTATCGATTACCTTGCCTTTCTGGGCAGGGTCGGGAGCCGGGAATGTGGTCACGGCCTCGTGATACTCGGTATCGAAATCGGCATCTTTCGTAGGAATCTCTTTCACGCCGTTCTGCTCGAGGAATGATTTGAATTTATTGTATATCAAGTTCATACCCTCTTTCACGCCGTTCAAGTCGTTACTCTCTTCCACAGCGGCCAATCCTCGTTCGAAATCGTCGATTACCGGCAGAATCGCCTTCATGCAATTTTCATTGCCGTTTTTAATCAAATCGGCTTTCTCGCGCAATGTCCGTTTACGGAAGTTATCAAACTCGGCCATGAGCAGCAGATAATCTTTCTGCATCTTCTCGATGGTCGCTTTCAACGTATCCAGCTCGGCTGACAATTTGGCAGCCTCATCGGCTTCACCCCCTTCGGCTGCGGGTTCGCCCGTCTCCGCATCTTGGGGCTGTTGCTCACAGGCCTCCTTCTCGTCTTTTTCAGGAGCCTCGTCCTCAATTACTTGCGATTTCTCGCGTTCTTTTTCTTCAGCCATATCTTTAGTTTTTCTTTTTTTACGATTCATATTCTGCCTCCTCGAAGAATGATCTTCAACAAGCATTTATATAGTATCAAAAACACTGCCAAACCAGGGATGACTGTATTTTTGTCACTATCGTCCCCGGCTGTTGTCACCTCGGGAGTCGTGCTTCGACAAGACAAAGGGGCGACCTTAACAAGGCCGCCCCTCCACTATCTTTAATCCTCTGCCTGTTTTCTATTTCGCAACCGGTACGATTTCGAAGATTTCGGCGTCGCCAGCAAGGCTTATCCGGGTGACATTGGGCTTCACCTCTATCTTACCGAAGGGGCCCGTCACCTCACGACTATCGACAATGGAACCTTTGGCATCCAGCTGCGTCACCTTCATAGCCAGGGGCTTGTTATCCTTCTGTTTATTCATCAACACGATATATTCGCTCACCCCGGGTTTCGCTCCAAAGGAGATTGTAGCCGTGTTGTGATAGCTCGTTGCCAGTTGTCCGTCGAAGAGATAGAGGGCCTGTTGCAGATTATCGGCCTCCAGGGCGAAGCCCAACCGTTCGGCACGGGGCGGATTCACCTCGAACGAGCGCACCGATGCATAGTTGGTACGAGCCGACTCGAGCCGTTTCAACCGAATGTACCGGGCCTGTACCGGCTCGCCCTGCCAATCAATGACATACTGTTGCTTCAGCTCTCCGGTGAGGGGTGTCCAGGTTTTACCATCGGCCGAATATTCCACTACGGCATGATCGAAGTAATCGACATCATCGACCGAGTTGCGGCCTTGCAGAATAGAGACCTCGGTCACCGCCTCGACTTTACCCAGGTCGAGACCTATCCAGTCGCCCGCTTTCTGAGCAATCCCCGAGGTATAATAGGTGGCAGTATCGTGGTCGAGCATGAGCTTGGCCTGGGGTGTCTTAATCGTGCTGAAGGTCCCGATGCCTTTGTAATAGATCGGTATCTCGCCCCATATCCGAGCCAGGAAACCGTGGGCCATATCGTCCATGATATTCTCATAGAAAGGTTGCAGTTTCATGGTGCCGCTCTTGTGAGCTTCGTAGGCAGCGCGGTCGTCGCGGCTCATGAGGTTCTCTACATAACTATTCCAGAATGTCTCGTCGTCGTTGCCGGTGCGGTAGAGACGAGCCAACTCAATGGCCCGTTTACCCCGCGCGCCCAACTTCTCAAACTCCTTGAGCCAGGGGGTCAGCTCCTTGACCAGCCCCCGGTTGGCACAGTTGCTCTCTATGGTAGCGGGAGCCTTCTCTACCCGGTCAAACTCTTGCCACAGGGCATCGGCTGCCGCATCGTCCCAGTCGGCCAGATGGAAGGTGCGGGTCTCCCACGACTCGTCGCGACGGTAACCGTTCTCGGTGTCGCACGAGTGAATGGCAAAAGTACGGTAGGCCTCGCGAGCTTCGGGCATCATCACGCCCAAGCCACGCTCCCAGTTGTCGATGGGGTTATAATCGGCCACGTTCCAGGTATAGTCGGCCACGCCATAGAGGGCCAGTTTCGAGGCCTCGCCATGCTCCATGGGGTTGCTGGCAATACCGCAAAGGTCATTGGCCGTGAGAGTAGTGTCAAGACCATAAACGGGACCTTGCAGAATGACGTGACGCACATAGTCGTTCACAGGATAGTTCCACCAGAAGTAGGCCGGCCGTTTAATGCGGCTGTTGACCCACTCCATCGTCTCGGGTGTGAGGTCGCTGCACACTACGTCGCCGGTCCAGAAGACCTCGACCGAGGGGTCGAGCGTTTGGCCATAAATAGCCAGGGGACCCTGCGGTGTGGGGTTGGCCCACAGTTTGGAATAGTCGGTAGGACAAACCGTGAGGTAGGCCACATCGCCTTTGGCCTTGACGAAATCGGTCGTCAAGCGATTGAGCAACTCGGTCTGCTTCACGGGATTGGTACCCTCGCCCGATATATCGTCGAAGAAGAGGGCAAAGGCACGCACGCCCAAATCGTACATCCAGTTGAATTTATTCACCAGATTCTGGTAGTCTTCTTCGTTCCATTTGATATCCTGCCCCGGGTGAATGGCCCAAACGAAATCGACCCGGTTGCGGCGGCACGCCTCGATGAGCGCCTTAATCTGTTCGGCCTCCTTCTCGGGATAGGGCAAGCGCCAATTGGGGCAACTGTGATAGGGATCGTCTTTGGGGCCATAGAGGTAACTGTTCATCTTGAACTTACCATAGAAATCGATCAGCGACATGCGCACCTCGTGCGACCAGGGAGTACCATAGAAGCCCTCGACCACACCACGGTATTTCAGGTCGGGATAATCGTCAATCTCGACATAGGGCAGATGGCCGTTGGTCACAGCCGGGCTCTCGACCAGCTGACGCAGGGTCTGCAAGCCATAGAAGGCTCCCCGCTCGTCATACCCCACAATGGTGATACCCTTTTTGTTGACCTCCAACCGGTAGGCACCTGCCACCTGTTTCACACCATGCCGGGCCGCCGGTTTCTCTCCAAAATCGACCGAGAGTTTCACCCCCTTCTTATTCAGAGTAAGGAACGGCACATCGGCCGAAAACTTGCCTTGCAAGTCCTTCAGGTTGACCCCCTTCGAGAGGTCGAGCGTGTGAGCCCGGTCGAGGGTCATCTGTTGCGGCGTGGGATTCACCACGATACCGCCGTGATCGAGTTTCTTACCGGGGACGGCCAACACATCTTGCGACTCGGAACGCTGGCTCGACAAATCGAACTCGGCCTCCTGAGCCCACACACTACCGCAGGCCAACATTGCGACAGCCCATGCGGTCAATACTTTGCTACACTTTATCATATTTTTGGGTTTCTAATGTTTTTCACGGGTCGGAACGAGCCCTATTTCCAGCCAAAGATAAGCATTATTTGCGTTTGTTCAAAAAACGGCGACTCAGCCAGCGGCGCACCGGCTCGTCATAGAGTTTCAAGCAGAGGTAGGCCACTACCACATTCCACACATACACGCACAGGACCACCTGCCAGGTTTCGCCGAATGTAAAGTAGCCCTTCTCGATGAGCCAAGCATAAAACAGATACATGAAAGCGTAGTGGGTAATGTAGAGCGGATAAGAGATATCGCCCAGGAACTTGCATACCCGGGTAGAAAAAGTGTCGGTAGTAGAGCCCGAAGCTCCCAGCACGATAAGCCCGGGAAATATCATGACGATGCAGATAGCCTCGAACAGACCGTTCAAACAAATGGTCTCGTTACCGGGCAGATAGGGCACATGAAACAGCACCAGCAACACGAGCGAGCAAATCCAAAAGGCACCTCTCACCCGCACCGGTTTGAAGCGGCGGGAAATCAACAGCCCCATCGAGAAGGGGAAGAGCATACGCAACAGACCGCCCACGAAGTTGACCGGGTCGAGCGTCCACCCCACCCCGATATTGCCATAGCTCGACACATCGAACAGGGCAAAACCGGCCAGAGCCACCCCCAGCAGCACCACGACTACGGTAAGGAGTCGCGTCGAGAGTCGGCGCAAGGCCAGCGCATAGAGCAGGTTGCCTATGTATTCAAAAAAGAGCGACCAACTGGGCCCGTTCAAGGGGAACATCTCGCCATTGCCCCGCACCTCGTAACCGGCACCGGGAACAGCCGGTATAAAAAACAGGGCGCACAACAGAGCCAGCATCACCATCGAGGTGGCCACATGAGTACCGTCCCACTGCACCTGTCCCTGCAGGCAAAAGGTGATGGCTCCCAGTACCGCCCCCATTACCACCATGGGATGAAGGCGAATGAGCCGGCGCTTGAAAAAGTTTTTCATCGTCAGGCTCCTGCCCCAGCGGTCGTCATAGGCATAACCGATAACAAACCCCGAGAGAATGAAAAAGAAATCGACTGCCAGATAGCCATGGTTGATACTCTCGATGAGCGTGCCTCCGGCAAAGGCATACCCCTCGAACACGTGATACCACACGACCAGGAGGGCCGCCACTCCCCGCAACCCGTCGAGCAACTCATAGTGAGGCTTGGTATCGGAGAAGGCCGATGAAGAGATATTTTGCATGATAATGATTTTACGATAAATAAATGTGTTGTTTCCTGTAACCCGTGCACGGCAACGACAAAGGTACAGCACTTGGCCAAGGCGAAATTTGTCCTACATCAAAAACGCGACGCGACGTCCTACTTTTTTACCCGGCGCAACCGGCTGAGGGTCGAGAGGGTAATACCCAGATAGGAGGCTATATAGCCCAACTGAGCCCGCTGGCACACCTGCGGAAACTGTTGCTGGAAGGCTTCGTAACGCTCACGGGCCGACAGCGTGAGCCGCTCCTTGTGCGAGCGGTGCAGCCGACGGTACTCGTCCTGGTGAATGATGCGCCCCCAGTTGGCCAGCTCGATATTGGTCTGAAACAGCTCGCGCAACCTCGACAAGGCAATGCGATAGGCCAACACCTCCTCGAGAGTCTCGACATACTCCTCGCTCACCTTGTCGTAGTAGAGTTCGTCCATGCTGAAGACGATGCCTCCCTCGCACGAAAACGAGGTGGTAATCTCTTCGCCGTTGACCAGCCAGAACGAACGGGTCATACCCTGCTCGATAAAATAGGCATATTTGCAATAAACACCGGCCCGCACCAATTGGTACCGCTTGGGAAACCGGCACTCGGTCACACTCTCCCTTAGGAGTTGCTCCGTCTCGGCCGAAAGCGGATACGACGCATTGATTTTCGCTATTACTACATCCATCATAAGCATTGAATTCTATCGGGCTCCTCCTCGGTTGCTCGTCACACCTCGCACTCGCCGCTCCACACGAAACAGTCGCGATAGCGGTCGGCTACATCGACATCCTGGTCGAAGAGTCCGAAAACCGACGACCCCGACCCCGACATGGAGGCATAGACAGCCCCCGCCTCATAGAGTCCCTCTTTGATAGCCTTCACCTCGGGGAATCGGGCAAAGACACTCTTTTCGAAATCGTTCACCAAACGGTCTCGCCACTCGGTTACCGGCCGCGCGATGGTCACGCTCACCGGCTCATCGGGCTCGGCGGGAGTCACCAGCGAATAGGCCACCGCCGTAGGCACCGCCACGGCCGGCTTCACCAGCACCAGCCGGTACCCCTTCAGAGAGAGAGCTACCGGCTCGAACTCGTCGCCTATTCCCTTGGCCAGCAACGGCTTGTTGTGAAGAAAGAAGGGACAGTCGGCTCCCAAAGCGGCCGCCTCGCGGTCGAGCTCCTCGTCGCTCAGCGGCAGGTGGAAATAGTCGCGCACCATCGAGAGCAGAAAGGCGGCATCGGCCGACCCACCGCCCAGTCCGGCCCCGAAGGGTATCGCCTTGTGCAGGTGTATCGACACCGGCGGCAAGTCGAATCGCTCGCTCAACCGACGCCACGCCTTCATCACCAGGTTGTCGCGGCTGTCGCCGTCGATGACAATTCCCGACAGCGTGAGACTCGTAGCCTGGTCGGACGTCGGCACCAACTCCAGCGCATCTTGCAGCTGTATGGGATAAAAGACCGTTTCGAGATTGTGATACCCGTCGGGGCGACGCGAAACGATGCGCAACCCCAGGTTGATTTTGGCATTGGGAAACCGTATCATGGTCTTGTCTGTTTTTCGAGATTCTTGGCGAAATTAACCATTCTCCTCCACATAGCCAACCCTACTACCCCCAAAGAATAAAAATTTTCACCGCTTACAAATTACAAAAGCCAACAGGGGAATGCCCGAGGCAAGGCGAAACCTTGTCTCCCGGCGGGGCAAGGGGAAAAGTCCTTCGTTTTCCGTTTGTCTCTGCTCTCTCCTTTCACTGTCTTTCCAGAAGAAAGGAGGCGGTTCGGCATAGTCAAACGTCGAAAACTTCGTTTTCCGTTTGTCTCTGCTCTCACCTTTCGCTATCTTTCCAGAAGAAAGGAGGCGGTTCGGCATAGTCAAACGTCGAAAACTTCGTTTTCCGTTTGTCTCTGCTCTCACCTTTCGCTATCTTTGTACCCCCAAAGGAGATAATATGGAACCTCGCAGAAATTATACAAGCCGACAAAAGAAAACCTATGCCCCGAAAGTTTCGGAACAAGGCAAGTTGCAACCTCAGGACACCGAGCTCGAAGAGGCCGTACTGGGGGCCCTCATGCTCGAGAAGGATGCCTACACTACCGTGTGCGATATCCTGAAACCCGAATGTTTCTACGAGCCCAACAACCAAACGATTTACAGTGCCATAGCCAAACTGGGTGCCCAGCAACGCCCTATCGACATGCTCACCGTCACCGAGCAGCTGCGCCTCGACGGCAAACTCGACGAGGTGGGTGGTGCCCTGCGTATCTCGGAGCTGACGGGGCGTGTGGCTTCGGCCGCTCACATCGAGTATCACGCCCGCATCGTGGCCCAGAAATACCTGGCCCGCGAACTGATTGAGTTCTCGAGCGAAATCCTCAACAAGGCCTTCGACGAGACCAACGATGTGGACGACCTCATGCAGGAGGCCGAGGGGAAACTCTTTGAGATTTCACAACGCAACCTCAAGAAAGATGTGGTGCAAATTGCCCCTGTCATCAGCGAGGCCATCAAACAGATACAGGTAGCCGCCAACCGTACCGACGGTTTGAGCGGTCTGCAAACCGGATTCCACGGCATCGACAAAATCACCTCGGGTTGGCAGAACTCCGACCTGATTATCATCGCTGCCCGACCGGCCATGGGTAAGACGGCCTTCGTTCTCTCCATGGCCAAAAACATGGCCGTCAACTACAACACCCCGGTAGCCATCTTCTCGCTCGAGATGTCGAATGTCCAGCTCGTAAACCGTCTTATCATCAACACCTGCGATATCCCGGGCGACAAAATCAAGAGCGGACAGTTGAGCCCCATCGAGTGGGAGCGCCTCATGTCGCGTATCGAGATCCTGCAAAATGCCCCCATCTATATCGACGATACCCCCAGCCTGTCGGTATTCGAGCTGCGAACCAAAGCCCGCCGGCTGGTACGCGAGCACGGCATCAAAATCATCATCATCGACTACCTGCAGTTGATGAACGCCAGCGGCATGTCATTCGGCAGCCGAGAGCAAGAGGTGAGCACCATATCACGGTCGCTCAAGCAGTTGGCCAAAGAGTTACAGATACCCATCATCGCCCTGTCGCAGTTGAACCGTAGCGTCGAGTCGCGAGGCAACGACAAGGACAGCAAAGAGAGCAAGCGGCCGCAACTCTCCGACCTGCGTGAATCGGGAGCCATCGAGCAGGATGCCGATATGGTCTGCTTCATTCACCGCCCCGAGTACTACACCCGTTCCAAAGAAGATGCCAACGGAAACAGCATCGAGGGCCTGGCCGAATTTATCATCGCCAAGCACCGTAACGGTGCCACCGATACAATCAACCTCAAGTTCGTCTCCTACCTGGCTCGCTTCCAGAACTACGACGAGGATACCCGACTCTCCGACCTCAGCGCACCGGTCACCTCGAAGTTCAATGCCGCCCCCGCAGGAGAGGCTTCTGCCGCTCCTCTGCCCGGCAATACCGACTTCCTCACCTCCGGCAAGAACGAAAATTTACCCTTCTGAGGCAGCGAACTTTATCCCTCTGCGACTGTTACTCTACCAAAACCAACCGAGTAACAGCTACGTATGGAAAACAAACGACAAAAACGACAAAAAATCTGGACGACAATAGGCGTGGCCATTGCTATCGTCCTGCTATTGTATTGGCTTACACTGGCTATCTGGATCGACGACGAGCCCGAAGCCTCGGCCCTGCCCACTACCGAACAAAGCGTAAATAGTTAATGAGAGTTAAAACAGGCGACAGCCGAAACATTTCTCCCCCCAGCATTGTTTTATTATCGAAAGCGGCCCCCAAAGAGCCCCTCCACCCCGGGAAAGCGAAGCGTCGCTACCCGATGGAGAAAGGTTGGGAACCAAATTCAAAAGAGTTTGATTTATACGATAATATTCTTGTTTTTTGTGTGTTTCATTGGTATTATATTATCCTTTGTTTATTTTCTGTAATAAACATTATCCTCTTTCTTGTTTTTGATATATTTCAAGTAATAAAGCCCCGTCGTGAGACGAGGCTTTATTATTTTAGACCATTCGAGTAACCAACGCTTGTCAAACGTTCAGCGTATTCCCCGCCGGTTCAACTCCCGCTGGTAACGCGCGGCATTGCGCTGGTGTTCGGCCAGCGTAACGGCAAAGTTGTGATAGCCCGAGAAATCCTCGCGGGCACACATATAGAGGTAATCGTTGGGCCGATGATTCAGCACCGCATCGATGACCTGCTT
Organism: Barnesiella sp. An55; assembly: GCF_002161555.1. Taxonomy (GTDB): domain Bacteria; phylum Bacteroidota; class Bacteroidia; order Bacteroidales; family Barnesiellaceae; genus Barnesiella; species Barnesiella merdipullorum. Next base: position 102,995 of record NZ_NFHZ01000014.1, read on the forward strand.
CGACGCAATGCGTATAGGACCCGGGGGCAACCCCGTCACTCGATAGGTATTGTAGGGTGACTCGACGGCAAGGTGTTTCTTGAGGATGCGCTGCAACGCAAAATCGCCACAGGCAAACTTCACCGTAGGGTCGGCCTGCAAAGGCATCCCCTTGCGCAACCTATTCATATAGAGCCCGGCCACCATGCCCATCTCATCGGGCTTGTTGGTCTCCTCCTCCACAATCGACGCCAGTGTAGCCACCTCGATCGGGGTCAACCCCAACGCCTCGGCCTGCTGTTCACGCTTGTCCTGCCAGTAGCGACGATACTCCCGCTCCATCTTTTGCACAAAAGCTTGAGGAGTCACCGTCCAATAAAACTCATACGTATCGGGCAGGAACAACGCCGGCAACGTGGCCTGTGTAAAACCCATGGCCGCACAGGCACTATCGTTTTGCAAGGCAGTCAACAAATCGGCTTTCGAGAAACACAACTGCTCGGCAATACGTTCGGCCATTTGGTCGATGGTGCGCACATTGTTAAAGGTAACCCGCACCGGAGTCTGACTACCCCGGGCCAACTTCAAGGCCACCCGCCATACACTCATCCCAGGCTCCAGCCGATAGACCCCCTCGCGAGCGGTCGCATCGAAATCGAAATACGAGAGCAGCCGCTCTACCCGATTCACCACCTGTTTATCGCCCAATACCTCCAGCAAGGCACTGTCGAGCTGAGCCGAATTCCATTGCCGGTGCACATACACCATCGACTGTTTCTCCACCACCGTGTCATATACATATCGATGAGTCATGAACAAAGTTATCACCGCCAACACGGCCACAATGGCCAAAGCCCCAATCCATATTCCTATCCTTCTCTTTTTCTTTACATTTGCCATAAACAACAGGTCATACTACGTGAATAAAATCCATAGGGACGACAAAAATACAGAATATTCACGAAATAAAATAGTGCGAAAAAATTTGCGGTTTCAAATATTCGACTTATCTTTGCGCTGCGTTTGGAAAAACGCCGTTCAACACGGCACCATCTTGGAAGGATGGGTGAGTGGCTGAAACCACCAGTTTGCTAAACTGACGTACTCGAATGGGTACCGGGGGTTCGAATCCCCCTCCTTCCGCCAACGCTGCGAAGGCCCGCTTCATCGAAGCGGGCCTTTATTCTTTTTATTCACTTGTCGGGGTTCCAATTCGTAATGCTTCTGCGAAACTCTTCTTCGTTCCGGCACATACAAGACTGAAACTCCTTAAAGCTATTGGCATGCTGGGGTATAGCCAAACCTACTTCTTTCAAGACTCCCTTCGTATTCTTTATCTTCAGTTCTTTTTCAAATAACGTATCGGGATGCGGGAACAGCAACAGTCCGCAGTTCGAACTAAAACGATACATATAGGTAATCGTCTTATAATAGAGATTCAAGGCCCGCTCCGAGTTCTCCGTACATGAAGTTCTTTCCAAAGGTATATATTTGGCATCACCCACAATCATGGGAGGATGTTTACTTATAAAATCGGGAAATATCGATTGAGAATTCTCAAATAGATACTCTCGATGTTTTCCTGTCTTATTTTCTGGATGGATAAAATCACGTGCAAGAATTGTATTCAAATACTCTTCCCAAAGCCAGGCTCCATCAAATAATAACCCATAGACCAGATCGGATTGCATTCCAAATGTAAGTTTCTCTCGATTCAAAATTCTCAAACAGATTTTTTGTAACGATCGATATTCGGTAAAATAGGGATGAGATACAGTCTTCAAGTTATCGACAATAACCCGCCGACGATTATTCCTGTTATATGTAGCTTGAGTTATTGAATATATCTTCTCAACAATATCCCGTATTTCACTATCCGACGATAAGATGCCGCTACCAAAAGGGTGTGATTTTATATGCTCAATAGTATGCCTGATTAACTGTGTAACCGGATTATCATAACTGTATTCCCTCACTGAATAGGCTACACGCCCGCAAAAAGGGATATTCAATCGAAGATGACGATTTACATCGAGACTTCCCTTCAGATGGGAATCGTTATATCTATTTCTCAAATAGGTTTTATAAATTCCCTGCGAGTATGCCTTCTTAAGAAAGAATGGAAACAGATACAACAGGAAATCCCAAATATTTTCTTTCTCGGGAGTCTGGTCAAACTTGAATATGTTAATCGAAAATACACGTTGCAACATATAGTGCAAAAAGTAGTCGTTCTTTTCCTCCTTGGAAAAGCGAGACGATATGGTCAACTGCGTTTCATTCCGCCCCACAAACCCCATCATATTACGAGTGGTCAAAACCCCATCCTGCAACGAGAATATAGAGTTATTCTCTATATCATCATGATATATACTAAACGATTGTGGAAATACAAGGAAATCGGGATTGTGCTTACACAATTCCGCCACACTACAATTCCCTATCGCCCGAAGATTTTCAAGATGCTCATCGCATTCGGGTACCAAATAATTACCCTGATTATTATCTGTTGTTGGATTCAGATTCATATGCAAGTTTCAATTGGGCCAAATTCTCCTGTATATTAGGCATACCCCGCATATACTCTTTCAGCAAAGGTTCCAATCGATAATTCCATATTTCGACAAAACCTAAATTACAATTATCCTGAAGGGACAGGAAATAAGCTCCGCCAACATGATACGACGAGTTCAGCCCTTCGATTTCCGAAATCGCAGCATTCAGTCTTTCCATCCTATCCACCACTTCTTGAGGCAGATTCATATTCCTGGCACTCTCCTCGGCCGTAACCTCTCGCCATATAAAGCGCCTGCGCATGGCAAAATCGAAACTCTCCACGCTGCGGTCTATATCGTTCATGGTTCCAATTATATAGACATTCTGGGGAACATAGAATTTTTCATCGGTTTCATGCATATTGGCATACTGGGTATTTACACCGCCTTTCTTACCTCGATACCCTACCTCAATCGAGAAAAACAGTTCTCCAAAGATTTTAGATACTTCTCCCCGATTGATTTCATCGATTACAAACACATAATTTTTAAGAGTTACCGGCTCTTCATCCATATCATTGACCGACATATCTCCATACACACTATATATATAATGCAACACGGCCCAATACCACGTAGAGTTACAACCGCCTATCACTTCTCTGATGCTTTGATTTATATTGGCCATATCATTCAATTCGCCTAAGGTTTTATATCGATCGGCTAACATCCGTAATCGATTGAATGACACTCTATTCTGGCTCAAAAGCCCAGTAGTAGTCTTAAACAAAATATTACCATTATCCGAAACATCACCAATTTCGGCATATTTGTTGGGAGTCTTAATCGGCAGCCTATCAACCTCTTCGTTTTGAATGGCTTCTATGAGACTATTGTATTTCTGTTCAAACAATCTCTCAAATGAAATATCACCCCGACTCTTTTCGCTATCAATACAATTTTTGGCTGCCCGCTGACAGAATTGCTTAAATATTCCATCGCGCAACTCAAATCCTACATTACCGTGCTCATCGGGAGCGGTGGGGCGTAACCCCTCTACAAAATCGGTATAATCATAAGAGGGATGGAACTGTACAAACTCATACTGTCCACTACTTATAAGCTCCTCATCCGATTCTACACCAATCAATCGCTTGGCTATCTGTTTAGCCAAATAAGTTTTGCCAGTGCCCGGAGCACCCGTCAATATCAAATTTTTATTCTTTTCAATTAACTGGCAATATTCATCTATCATATCTTGTTGTTTTAACTCAGTATTGGTCAAAATATTCGTATAGGCTGCAACACCGCCACGCACCAAATAATTCATGTTTTGAAACAAGACAAAATTCTTTATGGGTATTTGATGCGTCAATCGCTCGAATTTCGAGGCCAAAAACACAACCGAGGCTTTTCTAGCTCCATCATTATCTTCATAATCGTCAAATCGCTCTTTAATCCATGCAGGATTTTGTTTGGCCCAATCGGGATATTTAGAATCATACTCTTCTCGCATAGAAAAATCGACAATCGTAGCTTTATAGACTGCCTGATTGTTTTGTACAAAATAGAAATCAAACGTACGCTGATCATCCACTATACTTCGCAGCGATGCCATTATCTCTTTTCTCTTCGGTAATTTATGCCACCACAAGCAAATACCCCTTCCTGCAGAATCGACTACAGCATTATCCTGCCAGCCGGTATTATCATGAACAAAAATGCCTTGAATCTCCTGTTTATTCCACTCTTCTTCCAAAGCATAAATCATCGCCATTATACACACGGTTTCGTTAATCGGATTTTTACACAGAGAAAAAGGTCTAAACACCCGTTTCATCTCAGACGTAAACATCTGAGGACTATATGGCTTTCCAACGAAGAAACAAAAAGCCAATCGCTTATGCTCCTCTTTCAAAATAGGGAAATTATCATAAGGGTCTTCCATGTACTTAACAAAGTTTCCAAAGCCCTCTGTCATCGAGGCCTCTCCCTTCTTCTTATACTCCAACAAGAGTCTAATCCATAAATTTTGACGAATACCCGAACGCGCAATTGTTCTCTTGTCGGGATATTGATTCAACTCATTTTTATCCTTTGCCTTAGAATCACAATAAGCCACCATACGAAATATTTGATTCCGAATTGCTACAACTTGGCTATCAGTACTTGCACAAAACGAATCATAGTTCGATGCCAATTCCAAAAGATTATTGAGTAAATCAGGTGAAATATTTGTTGATTTCCAAGCCATCCACTCTTCTTGAGCCTTGGCATAATAGAAGTCGTCAGATGAACGAATAAACTCCATCCTATCGGCTACACTCTTAATTAAATCAGTTACCATAATATAGATCAGATTAATGGTTCAACCTCACTTGCAAAAGCCAAAGATATAAACAAAATATAAATTAATTTATATTTTTTATCACTAAAACATCTTTCATTTATAAAATAAATGATTCTACATTGCAATAAAATCTATTAAGTAATTACCCCCCATTTTTTACAAAAAAAAAAATCGCAAAATAAATTTATTTTTTCACTAGGGAAATTTATCGCATAAGGGTTATATATTATATAAGTAGGATAATTTTTGTTGCAAAGGTTATTTGTAACACATATTTTTATGGGGCAAATAAAAAATGAAAAACATATAAATACATAAGACACTTTTATTTAATTAACGTGAGTTCGACGAATTGTAAGTGTTTGTAAATTTGGTGATTAGCGAAAATTGTTGTATCTTTATAGTACTGAATTACAAAGAATTACAAACAATAATCGCTATGATCACCGAAA
>NZ_NFHZ01000015.1 GCF_002161555.1 Barnesiella sp. An55
CATGTGAAGACCCACAGAAAAAGCATTTTTTGTGCCATATTTATAATAATCTTCACAAAGATATTAAAATCAATGCTTTACTGAGGTTTAATCCTGAATTTTGTCGACTAGGCCAAAATATATTGAAATCTACTATACAAAAAACGCTATTCTTCAACACTGAAGGATAGCGTTTTTTTGTACCCGAAGGGGGACTTGAACCCCCACAGCCGCAATGGCCAAAGGATTTTAAGTCCTTCGTGTCTACCATTCCACCATTCGGGCAGCCTTGGAGCGAAAAACGGGACTCGAACCCGCGACCCCAACCTTGGCAAGGTTGTGCTCTACCAACTGAGCTATTTTCGCAAATGCGATTGCAAAGATAAAATCCTTTTTTGGTTCTGCAAAATTACGACTCGAAAATCTATTTTCCCCCGGCCCGATTGGTCGGGGGCTGTGGTGTAGGGGCTGATGCCTACGGGGCGAGTGTGTCAACGATAGATGAGCTGTCCGCCGGCCGTGCCGTAGGGGGCTATGCTGTAACTTTGCAGGAAGTAGCGACCCTCTTTGGCGGCTCCGCTCATGGGGCCTCCTGTCGAGATGTCGTAGGTCGAGCCGCACTTGGGGCAGCGCAGGCAGAAGTTGTCTTCGTCGAACTCGATGCGGATGTTGGCATTGATCTCTACGGGGCAGCACAGGTCATAGACAAAGGGTACGGCATGTTCGTTGGTCACGAGCATGAGGCCTCCGTAGCCGGTGGCCGAAGAGAGGGTGTAGGGAAATCCTGCGGGGAGTTTCTGGCTGAGGATAAAGCGGCGGTGTATGAAACTGCCGCTTACGCCATACTGGTTCCACATGGCTTGGCTGGCAAACTCTACCCGCACGGCTGCGGCGGGTATGCGGTCGCGGTCGCCGGCATCGCACCCGGCGATTGCAAGGATGAGCAGGAGCAGGATGAGTTGTTGCAGCTTTTTCATTTCAGTATCTCTTCTATATTTTCGATTTCGGCCGGGGTGAGTTCCAGGGCCGTGGTGGCGTGGAGGCTGTCTTTCAACTGGTCGAGGGTGCGCGCCCCCACGATTACGGTGCTCACTTCGCTTTGGCGCAATACCCAGGCGAGTGCCAGTTGCGATATCGATTGGCCCCGTTGGTCGGCGATTGCTTTCAGTTGAGTTACCCGGGCTATCTTTTCGGGGGTGATATCGGTTGTTTTCAGATATCCGTCGGGACGGGCGGCACGCGAGTCGGCCGGTATTCCGTGCAGGTATTTGTCGCTGAGGATACCTTGTGCCAGGGGCGAGAAGGCTACCACACCTATGCCTTTGGAGGAGCAGAGTTGCAGGTGGTGCTCCTCGACGTGGCGGGCGAACATGTTGTAGCGGTCTTGGTAGGCGAGGCAGGGTACTCCGGCCGTGTGCAGGTAGTTGAGGGCATAGAGCAGTTTGTCGATGGGGTATTTAGACAGACCTATGTAGAGTGCTTTGCCCTGATGGACGATATCGACAAGGGCCTGCATGGTCTCGTCGATGGGGGTAACGCCGTCGTAACGGTGGCTGTAAAAGAGATCGACATAGTCGAGACCCATGCGCCGCAGGCTCTGGTCGAAGCTGGCCATGAGGTTCTTGCGCGAGCTGTTGCCTCCGTAGGGGCCGGCCCACATTTCGTGACCGGCTTTTGAGGTGATGAACATCTCGTCGCGGTGTGCGGCGAAGCTCTGTTTCATCATGCGGCCGAAGTTTTCTTCGGCGCTACCGGCGGGCGGGCCGTAGTTGTTGGCCAGGTCGAAGTGGCAGATGCCGTGGTCGAAGGCATACTTGACCATCTCGAGTTGGCTGGCATAGGAGCCTATGTGGCCGAAGTTGTGCCAGAAACCGAGCGAGATGACGGGTAGTTGTATGCCGCTGTTGCCGCAGCGGCGATAGCACATCCCGTTGGTATAGCGGTCTTGTTTGGGTTGGTAGTTGTCCATAGTCTTATGCGTTTTGGCGACCGAGGAGCCGGGCTTCGGCCTCTTCGGCGCGGGCGAAATCGAAACTGGCGACCGTCTTTTGCATGAGTGCCGTAATGCGGTCGTTGCACAAGTTGCCTATGCTGCCTTCGTGGGTGTGGGCAATGTGCTTGTCGGGGGTGAACTGGCCGGCTTCGATTTCGAGGCCCACCTGTTTGTAGGCATCGCGGAAGGGGGTGCCGGCCTGTACACGGCGGTTCACCTCCTCGACGCTGAACATGTAGTTGTAGCGCGGGTCGTCGAGTATGTGGGCATTGACCTCGATTTGCGCCATCATGAGCTCGACCATGTGCAGGCAGTCGTCCAACTCGTCGAAAGCGGGCAGGAAGAGTTCTTTGATAATTTGCAGGTCGCGGAAGTAGCCCGACGGCAGGTTGTTGGCGATGAGTGTAATCTGGTAGGGCAGCGCCTGCAGTTTGTTGCACTTGGCCCGGGTGAGTTCAAAGACGTCGGGGTTCTTCTTGTGCGGCATGATGCTCGAGCCTGTGGTGAAGGCATCGGGCAGCTTGATGAAGGCAAAGTTTTGCGAGTTGTATAGACAGGCGTCGAAGGCCAGCTTGGCCAGCGTGGCAGCTATCGAGGCGATGGCCGAGGCGACGATGCGTTCGGTCTTGCCGCGCCCCATTTGGGCATATACCACGTTGTAGTCCATCGATTCGAACCCCAGCAGATCGGTTGTGCGGGTGCGGTCGAGGGGAAACGACGAGCCGTATCCGGCTGCCGATCCCAGCGGATTGCGGTTGCATACCCGGTAGGCGGCCTGCATGACCATGAGGTCATCGACCAGACTCTCGGCATAGGCGGCAAACCACAGACCGAACGACGAGGGCATGGCCACTTGCAGGTGGGTGTATCCCGGCATGAGTACCTGTTTGTAGCGTTCGCTCTGGTCGATGAGGGTATCGAACAGGCGGGTTACCCCCTCGACGGTATGTCGCAGGCGGGCCCGGGTGAAGAGTTTGAGATCGACCAGCACCTGGTCGTTGCGCGAGCGTCCGCTGTGTATCTTCTTGCCCATGTCGCCCAGGCGTCGGGTGAGCAGCAGCTCGACTTGCGAGTGTACATCCTCGACGCCCTCTTCGATGACAAATTTCCCCGACTGGGTGTCGGCGTAGATATGTCGCAACTCGGTGGTCAATGTCTCCAGCTCATCGGCAGTGAGCAGCCCGATCGACTGCAGCATGTTGATGTGAGCCAGCGAACCCAGAATGTCGTAGGGGGCCAGGTAGAGATCCATCTCCCGGTCTCGGCCCACGGTAAAGCGTTCTACATCGTGATCAACTTGTACCGATTTTTCCCAAAGTTTCTGTGCCATACGAGTTACATTTTGGATGTCATGAAAAAGTGTCTGGTCCGTTCTCGACCCCGCTTATTGTTCGTAGGGGAGAACGACCAGCATGTCGGCCATTTTATCGACGCCCTCTTGCAGAGGTTTCGACACCATGGGCTTGATGAAGGGGTTCAGGTCGGCCTTGACGGAGACGCGCGAGGCGGTCTCGCTTTCGCCGGTGGGGACGAACTGTATCCACAGGTTGAGGGGCAGCGGCGAGTTTTCGGCCTCGAACTTGATGGTCTTGTTGGGCTCCCGGTTCACGATGCGGAAGGTGACCGAGCCTATGGGGCTCACCTCGATCGAGAGGCTGTCGCTGTCGTATCCCGTGATTTTGAGTTTGTTCTTGTTCTCGGGAGCGTTCAACACGCTTTGGAATCGGTCGAGGTTCGAGAGGTCGGAGAGCAGGGCATACACCTTCTCTACGGCGTGGGCGATCCGCACCGTTTTGCTTTCGAAACTGCTTGTCATACGGCGGGCGTGTTGTTGGGACCTTGCCAGCTCGAGGGGTCTTTACGCCACTCTTGCAGGGTCTCGAGGTCTTCGGGTTTGATATAGTTGGTCTCGAGAGCGGTCTCGAGCATGGTGTTGTAGTTGCTCAGCGTAATCAGTTCGACTTGTGCAGCCTTGAATTTACGGGTGGCTACGGGGAATCCGTAAGTGAAGATGGCTACCATGCCGATGACTTCGCAACCGGCGTTGCGGATGGCTTCGACAGCTTTCAGACTGCTGCCACCGGTAGAGATGAGGTCTTCGATAACGACTACCTTTTGCCCGGGAACCAGGTTACCCTCGATGAGGTTTTCGAGACCGTGGTCTTTCGGTGCCGAACGCACATACACATAGGGCAGGCCCAGCGTGTCGGCTACCAGGGCGCCTTGTGCAATGGCTCCGGTGGCTACGCCGGCAATGGCATCGGCCGAGCCGAAGTTTTCCATGATGACCCGGCAAAGTTCTACCTTGATGAAACTTCTCACCTCGGGGTAGGAAAGGGTGCGGCGGTTATCGGTGTATATGGGTGAATTCCAGCCCGATGCCCATACAAAAGGATTCTCGGGTTGCAGTTTGATGGCTCTGATTTTTAAGAGTTTCTCGGCCAGTAATCGTTCTACCGTTTTCATACTGAATAATATTTAGGATAATCGAAAGACAAAGGTAAGAAAAATAGCAGATAAACTATCGCGCGCGGAACTAAAAATATAAAAATATTTACTGCGTGGCAGCCAGGGTGAGGCAGCTGACGCGGGGGTTGCCGTGTGCCTGGAGGGCTTGGGCGCAGGCCAGCAGGGTGGCGCCGGTGGTCACTACGTCGTCGATAAGCAGGAGGTGGCGGCCAGCGAGGTCGGGAGCCGAGTGGGCGTCGTAGGCCGAGTGGGTATCGAGCCAGCGGTCATAGACCCCTTTGCGGGTTTGCGAACGGGTGTGGCGGGTATGGCTCAACCAGTGTGGCGAGAGATCTATGCCGGTAGCACGGGCCACACCGCGGGCTATCCATTCGCTTTGGTTGTAGCCCCGCTGCCGCAGTTTGGCGGGGTGCAAGGGGACGGGCACCAGTGTGTCGATTCCGTCGAAAAAGCGGCTGGGCAGGAGCTCACGCGCAAAGAGTTCGCCCAGTACGAGTCCGCACCGTTTACCTCCGTGGTACTTGATGTGGTGGATGAGGTCTCGGGCATCGCCCGGGGTGGTGTAGTGAAAAAAGGCGGCGCATCGCTCGATGGGGGTCTTGCCGAGGAAGAGCTGGGCCATGGGGCTGAGCGGGTCGAGGTGGTAGTGGGTGCGGGGCAACCGATGCAGACAGCCGATGCAGATCTCTCGTTCGTCGCGGTTCATCGCCCGGTGGCATACGGGACAGAGGCGGGGAAAGAAGAGGTCGAGCAGTTCGTCGAGCGGGCTGAATAGGGTCATGGTTCAATCTGTTTCAAGACGTTGAAAATGAGGTTGCTTTCAAATCCTCGGGAGGTAGCGAAGCGAAAGAGCTTGGCTCGTCGTGTCTCGGGATTGTCGTCGGCGATGGTGCGGGCTTTGGCTTGCATCAACTCGAGCAGCCGTTGGGCATATTGTTCCTCGTCGAGAGTGGCAAGTGCCCCTTCGATGTCGCCGTTGCCGATGTGCTTCTGTTGGAGGGCGTAACGCATCTTGATGCGCCCCCAGCCCGAGAATCGGAATTTGTCTTTGACAAACGCCGTGGCATAGCGTTGCTCGTCGATGAAGCGCTCTTGAACGAGCCGCTCGATTATCGTGCGGCTGTCGGCCTCGGTCACGCCCCATCGGGCAAGTTTCTCGCGAATGTCGGCCAGGCAGTGTTCGGCCGAGGAGCAGAGGGCGGCAGCCCGGTGCAGGGCTTCGGGGGGAGTCAAAATCTTAGCCATGGGCAAACGGTTTTACGGCCGATGCAAATCGGTCTTTGTTGTAGAGGTCTTTGACGATTCTCGTCTGTTCATATCCGTAGCCTTGCAGCATGCGGGCGCAGTTCTCGCCTTGGGTCTCGTTGATTTCGAAGTAGAGCCGACCGCCGGGAGAGAGCAGGGTGAGGCTGTCGCGGGCTATCTTGTCGTAGAAGAGGAGCGGAGTCTCGTCGGGGACGAAGAGGGCTTCGTGCGGCTCGTAGTCGAGCACATTCCCGCTCATCGCCTTGCTCTCGCTTTGCAACACATAGGGAGGGTTGCTCACGATGAGGTTGAGAGAGCCGGCCGGTATCTGCGAAAGATCGTAGTGGAGAATGTCGCGCTCGTGAAAGTCGATTGCGACTTGCTGCTTGAGGGCATTGCGCCGGGCGATGGCGAGAGCTGCCGGCGAGAGGTCCCAGGCCTCGACCCGGCTGCGGGGGAGCTCCCGGGCCAGAGTCACGGCAATGCAGCCGCTTCCTGTTCCCAGGTCGGCGATGCGCAGCGGGCGGTCGTGATTCTCGGCGATGATGAGGCGTACCAGCTCCTCGGTTTCGGGGCGGGGAATGAGTGCGCCGGGAGCAATGTCGAAGCGGCAATCACAAAACCAGGCATACCCCAAAATGTACTGGATGGGCTCCTGCCGGGAGAGTCGCTCGGCTATCTCCTCGATTTTTCGGTGCATATCCTCAGATAAAATCGTATCTTTGCGGAGCAGTATGTCGGTAGGGGTATAGTTGCACAACGCTTCGAAAATCAGCCGGATGAAACCGGTGATTTCGCCGGGAGGATAGACTCCCTCCAGCTTGTGTCGTAGCAGGTCGATACTTTGTTGCATGAGCAGTAGCGTGTTTGGTGTGTCGAAACGAAGTGTCCCGCGTTTCCCCTTCGCAGCTGTCGGGTCGGGATATTTGGGTCTCGGCGTGTGGCAAAGGTAAATAAAAAAGTTCAAGATATGGATAGAGATAGAAATGTCGATGCCGCATTTATGCGTCGTTGTCTGCAACTGGCCGCGTTGGGTTGCGGTCATGTGTCGCCCAATCCCATGGTGGGGGCGGTGGTCGTGCACGAGGGTCGTATTATTGGCGAGGGGTATCACCGCTGTTATGGCAAGCCTCATGCCGAGGTGAATGCCATTGCCTCGGTTGCCGATGAGTCGCTGTTGCCCCAATCGACGCTCTATGTCTCGCTCGAGCCCTGCTCGCACTATGGCAAGACGCCGCCCTGTGCCGAGCTGATTGTGAACAAGCAGATTCCCCGGGTGGTCGTGGGGTGTCTCGATCCCTTCCCGGCTGTCTCGGGACGGGGCATCGCCCGGCTGCGAGAGGCGGGAGTCGAGGTCATTACCGGGGTACTCGAGGACGAGTGCCGTGAGTTGAATCGCACCTTTATGACTTTCCAGACGCACCACCGGCCATTCGTGACGCTCAAGTGGGCGCAGAGCCGCGACGGCTACATTGATCGCAGACGCGAACCGGACGAACCGGCAGCCCGCATCTCGGACGACGTATCGTCGGTGTGGGTGCATCGTCTGCGGGCCGAAGCCGATGCCATCCTGGTAGGCACGCAAACGGCCATTGCCGATAACCCGTCGCTGACGGCCCGGCTGTGGCCCGGGCGCCAACCCCTGCGTATTGTCCTCGACGAGCATGCCCGCGTGCCGGCCGATCGTCGTCTCTTTACCGATGGCCTCCCCACTCTGTTGGTGACCGGCGAGCAGACCGACTACCGGGAGTTGCCCCCGTCGGTCGAGTTGCTGCGGTTGCCATTTGGACAGGCCTTGATACCGGCTTTGCTCGACGAGCTCTACCGCCGTCGCTTGCAACACCTTGTGGTCGAGGGCGGTGCCGCTCTGCTTCGGTCGTTTATCGATTCGGGCATGTGGGATGAGGCGCGTGTCGAGACGGGGCCTCTTGCCTTGGTCGATGGGGTTGCCGCTCCGACGATAGACCGGTTGCCCCGGCAGACCGAATGGTGTGGCCGCTCGCGCATCGACTGGTATGAAAATAGGTAAAAAGGCACCGTTTGCCCGGCTAATCTTGCGGTTTGTCTAAATTTGTGCGTGTAGCTTTGAGATTTTCTCTATTTTTGTGGAAAATAGGATAGGGCTCGGCACGGTCAAATTGAAAACCGGGAGTTTTTATTGGTCTATGTGCGCGCCTCTGCTATTCGGACTGTGCAAATGCAAAAGCCGTGAACAGAAGCTTATCCATAAATAATTATAATTATCGAAGTTTGTAGTGTGCAAAGAAAAAAATGTTGCTAAATTTGCCGGTTGTAACTGCAAACTTGTAACACATATCTGTTGATGAAGACGCAAAAAATATATTTTTTCCTGTGTATCGCAGCTCTGTTTTTATCTGGAATTTCGTGTAATTCGACCGACGAGGAGGAGATAACCTATACCCTGTCGGAGAGTGTGCGGGTTACCAGTTTCTCTTTGGCCGCCAACGATTCGGTGTTGGCCCACCTCGATACCATCTTCTTTACCATCGACTTGAACGGGGGGCAAATCTACAATGCCGATTCTCTGCCCAAGGGTACCGACGTGTCGGCTCTTATTGCCAACATCTCGTTTGACAATGTGGCCCAGGCCAAAATAATCATGGACCGTGGCGATGCTACCAAAAACGATACTATCGATTACCTGGCTACTCCCACCGACTCGATCGACTTTACTTCCAAAGTGTCGCTGGTGGTGACTGCCCAAAATGGAGTGACCGAAAAGTGGTACTCGGTGAAGGTGAACGTGCACCAAATCGATCCCGATTCGCTCTATTGGAACACCCCCTTTGGAATGAGAACGTTGCCTTGTGGCCCAGGTACGACGGTGACGGCTCAAAAAGCGGTCTATTTCAAGGAAAAAGTCTATTCGTTTATCGAGGTTAACTCGACTTATACCGTATATACAACCGACAACCCTTATGCCGACAACTGGACGACACAGGAGTTGAACCTGCCCTTTACGCCCAATGTGAAGTCGGTGCAGGCTACGACCGATGCCTTGTACATGCTCTCGCAAACCGGTGAACTTTATCGCTCGGAAGACGGGACGAACTGGACCTCGACAGGCCAGTCGTTCTATTCGCTCGTAGGTTCGTGGAAGTCACGGCTGCTGGGTGTTGTACTGGACAACGGCACCTACAAACACGACTGTTATCCGCGGCCCGAAGGGTTCACACCCTATCCTGTACCGGCCAATTTCCCCATCACCGGCAGCAGTCAAATGGTGACTTTCGTCTCGGAGTATGATTTGGATTCGCCCCAGTCGATTATGATAGGTGGTCGCACAGCCAGCAACAAACTCACGGGCGCTACCTGGGGTTACGACGGTGAAGCCTGGGCGCAGCTGGGAGGAGCCATTACCCCCTGTGAGGGAGCTCTGCTCTTTCCCTATTTCACTTTCACGACCAGCGCATATTGGATAACAACCCGATATACCTCGTGGATTGCAATCGGCGGACGCGAGTCAGGAGGCGTATCCGACTCGGTTTATGTCTCGATCAACAACGGCAATACCTGGAGCAAGGCCCCCGACTTGTTGGCCATGCCCTCTTATATTGCTCCCCGGGCATTTGCCTCGGTGCTGGTTGTCGAGGCCGATTTTGCCGCTTCGCAGAAGTCCTCGCCTCTGTGGCGGTTCATGCCCGTGCGCCCGATGCCGGCCATGGCTGTTACGCGGGCTACCAACGACGATTACAAGATTCCCTACATCTATATCTTTGGCGGAGAGAGCGACGCCGGTACAACCTATAACCAGATATGGCGAGGCGCGATAGGACGCCTGAGGTACCCGCCTATACCGTAATTGTGCGATGGGGGAAAGGGCAATCGATATACTTTTCGTCGGAATATTTCGTTTTATGTATGTAGGCATGTAAAAATGGTGCGCACATGAAAAAGATAATTCCGATTATAGTCATATTGATGAGTTGCACGGCAGCCGTATCGGCGCAAGACTACCGTTTCGATGCGGGTCTGGCGGGCGGTATAAGCTGCTATATGGGCGATGCCAACCAGGTTTCGCCGTGGCATCGGCCGGGTGCTGCGATAAGCGGGGTATTCCGCTTTTTGCTCAATTACCGGTGGGCTGTCAAGACCGACATCTCGGCCATGCAGTTCTCGGGCGATACGCGCGACTTCGACAACCAGTTCCCCAACGGGGGTGCATATTCGTTTGAGAGTTGGCAATACCGGTTGGGCGGACAGATAGAGTTCAACTTCTTCAATTACGGGATGGGGTACTCTTATTTGAACACGAAGCGCATCTCGCCCTATCTGTTGGCCGGCGCCGGGGTAGGCTACTCAACGGTCGATGGCGGATATGTGAGTGTAGATGGCTCGTTGGGCCTTGGTGTAAAATACAAGATAGCCCCGCGATGGAACATAAGTTTGGAGTTTGCCATGCACAAGACGTTGGGCGATAGCTTCGACGGGAAGGCATTGGGCGATCCCTACAACATAAAAAGTAGCGTGCTGAAGAATACCGATTGGTTTTCAACAACGTTGTTTTCGATCACGTATGAATTTGGCCGCAAAAAAGAGATTTGTAACAACAACGATAATCGTTGAAGAGAATGACTTACGCAGAGCAGATAAATCGTACTCGTGTGCCTAAGCACATCGCCATCATTATGGACGGTAACGGCCGTTGGGCCAAGGAGCGGGGATTGGACCGTTCGGAGGGCCATCGCAAGGGCCTCGATGTGGTTCACGAAATTACCGATGCCGCCGCCGAAGTGGGGGTGCAATACCTTACGCTATATGCTTTCTCGACCGAGAACTGGAATCGCCCGCAAGCCGAGGTCGATGCCCTCATGGCATTGGTAGTTTTTGGAATCGAGCGCGAGACTCCCGGCATGATCGAGAAGGGGGTGCGTCTGTCGGTGATTGGCGACATAGACCGTCTGCCGGCCGATGTGAAAGCCCGTTTGCTGAAATGTATCAGCGATACCTCGGGCGGCAAACGCATCGTGCTGAACCTGGCGCTCAGCTATTCGTCGCGTTGGGAGATTGCCCGGGCCACTCGCTGCATTGCCCGGGAAGTGCTGGACGGTCGCCTGTCGGTCGATGACATTGACGAGACGACCCTCGACCGCTATATGACAACGGCCGATATGCCCAACCCCGATTTGCTCATCAGAACAGGTGGCGAGATACGTCTCAGCAACTTCCTGCTGTGGCAGTTGTCCTATGCCGAGTTCTATTTTACCCATGAGTATTGGCCCGATTTCACCGACGAGAGTCTCTACAAAGCCATTGTCGAGTACCAGTCGAGAGAGCGCCGGTTCGGGAAAACGAGTGAACAACTATAAATGAAGAATTTGAATTTGAAAATGCAACATACTATGCCTTTCAGGTATTTGGCCGTCCTTTTGACATTGTCTTTGTGTTCATTGGCGGCAACCGCACAGAACGAAGAAAAGCTCGACACGATATACAACCCCAAGGTGGTGTATTCGGCTATCCCGCAAAAGTATGAGATTGCCGGTATTACCGTGACCGGGGCGCCCAACTACGAGGACTATGTGCTCATTGGCTACTCGGGTCTCGAGGTGGGACAGGTAATCGAGATTCCCGGCAACGCCATTACCGACGCGGCCAAAAAATTCTGGCGGCAAGGCCTCTTTTCCGACGTGATTATCAAGTTGGCCAAGGTCTATGGCGACAAAGCGTGGATTGAGATTCAGCTCAAGCAGCAGCCGCGTATTTCGCAAATCAACTATCACGGCCTCAAGAAGAGCGAACGCGAAGACCTGGAGATGCGACTGGGTCTGGTGAAGGGTAACCAGATAACCCCCAACATTGTGGACCGTGCCACTACCATCATCAAGAAGCACTTCGAGGAGAAGGGCTTCAAAAATGCCGAAGTCAATATCAAGCAGACCGACGACCTTACCCACGAAAACGAGGTAATCGTCGATATCTATATCGACAAGAAAGAGAAAATCAAAGTCCACAAGATATACATCGAGGGCAACAAGGTTCTCTCGGATCGCAAGATCAAGTGGGCCATGAAGAAGACCAACGAGAAGGGCAACCTGCTCCACCTCTTCCGCACCAAGAAATTTGTCGAGGAGAACTACAAAAACGATAAGAACCTCGTTATCGAGAAGTACAACGAGCTGGGCTACCGCGATGCTGCCATCGTGAGCGACAGCGTGGTGCGCTTCAACGACAAGACAGTCGATGTCTATCTCACCATCGACGAGGGCGACAAATACTACATTCGCAACATCGAGTGGGTGGGCAACACGATTTATCCGTCGGACTACCTCTCGGCCGTGCTGGGTATGAAGCCGGGCGATGTCTATAACCAGAAGATGCTGAACAAGCGTACGATGGAAGACGAAGATGCCGTAGCCAACCTTTACATGGACCGTGGTTACCTCTTCTTCCAGTTGGTACCCATCGAGGGGAATGTGCAGAACGACTCCATCGATCTGGAGATTAGACTCTTCGAGGGTCCGCAGGCGCGTATCAACAAAGTGGTTATCAACGGTAACGACCGCTTGTATGAGCATGTAATACGGCGTGAGTTGCGTACCAAGCCGGGCGAACTCTTCAGCAAGTCGGACCTCATGCGTTCGGCTCGTGAGATTGCGCAGACCGGCCACTTCGACCCCGAGACGATGGATATCAGGCCCGAGCCCAACGAAGAGAACGGTACGGTGGACCTCATTTACAACCTCGAGTCGAAGGCCAACGACCAAATCGAGTTCTCGGCCGGTTGGGGCCAGACGGGTGTGATTGGTAAACTCAGTCTTAAATTTACCAACTTCTCCATTAAGAACTTGCTGAATCCCAAATCGTTCAAGGGTATCATACCGCAGGGCGACGGACAGACTTTCACCATCAGTGCGCAGACCAATGCCCGCTACTACCAGCAATACAGCATTTCGTTCTACGATCCCTGGTTCGGCGGCAAGCGACCTAACTCGTTCCAGTTCTCGGCCTATTACAGCCGTCAGACCGGTATCGAGAGCTCGTTCCTGAGCAATGCCTACAACAGCATCTACAACAATGCGTTGTATGGGGGCTACTATGGTGGTTATGGCAGCTATTACAACAACTACTACAACGACTATTACCAAAATGCCTACGAGAATGCGCTCGACCCCAACAAGTCGTTGCAGATGGTGGGCGTGTCGTTCGGTTTCGGTAAACGGTTGGAGTGGCCCGACGACTACTTCACCTTCATGGCCGAGCTTGGTTATCAGGCCTATATCCTCAAGAACTGGGAGTATCTCTATTACATGCAGAACGGTACCTCGCACAGCTTCACGCTGGGCCTGACCTTGGGACGTAGCTCTATCGACAACCCCATCTACACCCGCCGCGGTTCGCAGTTCACCCTCTCGGCCCAGTTCACGCCGCCCTATTCGCTCTTCTCCAAGACCGACTACAAGAGCCTCTACGAAAGCTCGTCGCGAGCCGACCGCGAGAAACTCTACCGCTGGATCGAGTATTACAAGATTAAGTTCAAGAGCCGCGTCTATACGCCGCTGAACAACTCGGAGAAATATACGCTGGTGCTCATGGGCCGTGCCGACTTCGGTTTGCTGGGCTCGTACAACAAATACAAACAGACCCCCTTCGAGACCTTCTGTGTGGGAGGTGACGGTATGACCGGTTCCTATACCTATGCTACCGAGACCATCGGTTTGAGAGGTTATGACAACAACTCGCTCACGCCTTATTATGACGGTCGTGCCTATACCCGCTTCTCGATGGAGTTGCACTTCCCGTTCCTGTTGCAACCCTCATCGACCATCTACGGTTTGGCCTTTGTCGAGGGCGGTAATGCCTGGACCCAGCTCGAGAATTTCAACCCCTTCTCGCTGAAACGTTCGGCCGGTGTGGGTGTGCGCATCTTCCTGCCGATGATTGGTCTGATGGGTATCGACTGGGCCTACGGTTTCGACAAGGTACAGGGCGAACGCGGTGGAGGCCACTTCCACTTCATCCTGGGTCAGGAATTTTAATTTGTGAAAAAAGAGATACATTTTGTGTTAAATGCTTTAAAAGGATAGCGCGGTTTAATAGAATCGCGCTATCTTTATTTTTTGGAGACTGTGGTGATTGGTTCGCTCTCTCCCCGAGAACGTAGAAATGTATAACTAAACCCTGTAAAGCAATATGAAACGAATTGTCCTTTTGGCGATAGCGGTTGTAGCTTTTGCCGCGTCGTCGGTAGCCCAAAAGTATGCTTTGATCGATATGGAGTATATCCTCAAGAATATACCCTCCTACGAGATGGCCAACGAGCAGTTGAACCAGGTGTCGCAACGCTGGCAGAAGGAGTGCGACGACAAGGCTGCCGAGGCCAAGACGATGTATCAGAACTACCAGTCGGACCTGGTGTTCCTCACCGAAGATATGAAGGTGAAACGCGAGGAAGAGATTCGTGCCAAGGAGACCGAGGTGGTGGAGTTGCGCCGTAAATACTTCGGCCCCGAAGGCGAGTTGTTCAAGAAACGCGAGAGCCTCATGAAGCCTATACAAGACGATATCTACAATGCCGTCAAGAAGATTTCGGAGGAGAAAGGCTATTCGATGGTCATCGACCGAGCCTCGTCGCCCAACATCATTTTTGCTTCGCCCAAGATAGATATAAGTAATGAAGTGCTCTCAAAGTTAGGATATTCAAAATAAATGCGTACTTTTGCACTGTTATTCGTAACTAACAATAAAAACAAAATTATAGTATGATCAAAAAACTTCTTTTTGCTGCTGTGTGCTTCTGCTCGCTGAGCTTCATGGCACAGGCGCAACAGGCCCTTAAATTCGGTACCGTAAATTCTCAGGAGATTTTCATGCTGATGCCCGAGAAAGCAACTGCCGAGAAAACTCTTCAAGATATCAATAAGAAATATGAAGATGAGTTCATGAAGATTCAGGAAGAGTTCACCAAGAAATACAAAGAGTACATGGCTTTGGGTGATACCATTCCCGAGACAATACGTGCCCGTCGTGCACAAGAGGTTCAAGACTCGCAATCGCGTATCGAGAGCTTCCGCGAAATGGCCACTCAAGATATTCAAAAACAACAAGAGGCTCTCTTCGCTCCCATTCAACAGAAGTTGATGGATGCCATCAAATCGGTAGGTGCCGAGGGTAAGTTTACCTATATCTTCGATCTGGCTTATCCTATTGTAATTTATCAGGGAGCTCCCAGTGAAGATGTGACTCCGTTGGTAAAGGCCAAATTGGGATTGAAATAATTCTCCCTCATCGAGGAATTTCATAAAAGGGTGATAACGCAACTTATCATCCTTTTTCCATATCTAAGCGAACAATGATAAACGTGAACAAAGAGCACATGGCTATGGGCCCCATCGGCGTGTTCGATTCGGGTTACGGCGGTCTCACCATTCTCGAGCAGGTGCGCAAGGGGTTGCCGCAGTACGACTACCTCTACCTGGGCGACAATGCGCGGGCTCCCTATGGTACCCGCTCGTTTGAGATAGTGTATGAGTTTACCAAGCAGGCGGTGCTGCACCTCTTCGACGAAGGGTGCTCGCTGGTGATATTGGCCTGCAACACGGCTTCGGCCAAGGCTCTGCGCAGTATCCAGCAGAACGATCTGCCCCGTATTGCCCCCGACCGACGGGTGTTGGGAGTCATACGCCCCACGGTCGAGGCATTGGCCGAGTTGTCGCATACCGGTCACATAGGGGTACTGGCTACGCCGGGAACCATCCAGTCGCACTCCTACGAGATGGAGATTAAAAAGATGTATCCCCATTTCAAGGTCTATGGACAGGCCTGCCCCATGTGGGTGCCGCTGGTCGAGAACAACGAGGCACAAGGTCCCGGAGCCGACTATTTCGTGAAGAAGTATATCGACGAACTGCTGGCCCAGTCGCCCGATATCGATACGGTGGTATTGGGGTGTACCCACTATCCGCTGCTGCTCGACAAAATCAGAGCCTATCTGCCCCCGTCGGTATCGGTGGTGATGCAGGGTCCGCTGGTTACCGACCGTCTCGACGACTACCTGCGCCGTCACCCCGAGATAGAGACCCGTTGCTCGAAGGGCGGCCATTGCCGCTATCTGACCACCGAGGCTCCCGGCAAATTCTCCGAGGCCGCCACTCTCTTCCTTAACGAGCCGGTAGAGGCCGAACACATTGTATTGGGATAACGATAAAAACAATTTTCGACTATGGCAAAGAAAGAATCACAACCGGGTATCCGGGTCAACAAATACATTAGCGACTCGGGCTTCTGTTCTCGTCGGGAAGCCGATAAGCTCATTACCGACGAGCGGGTTACCATCAACGGCGAACCGGCTACGTTGGGCAGTCGGGTAGAAGAGGGCGACAAAGTAAAGATCGACGGTGAGCCTCTGCACTACATTCCCATGGAGCAACGCGAGTACAAGCTGCGTCGATATGGCGCCGCTTCTCGTCGAAACAGCTCGTTCGGGGCCGAAGCCGCCGAGGAGAAGTCGGCTCACCGACCTTCGCGCAATCGTGCCGCCGGGCGTGACGAGGAGCCCCAGGGCGGACGTCGCACCCGGCATGCTGCACCCGCTGCTCACGAGGGTGGTCGCCGGGGAACCCAGTCGGGCAAGTCGCATCCAACGGCCGCTTACCCCGACAAGAGAGGTACAGACCGAGGTGTCTCGAGCGAACATTCGCGGGGTCGTGGTGCGGCCTCTAAAGCTCGTCCCGACGAGAAACGTCGTCGGGGTTGATGTTTGCCGCACGATCCGGAAACGCGACAATCGCACAAGAGAGCTTGTCCCTCCCGGCAAAACCATACGATACGAAAAATCCCCTTACAGGCCTTTAGGACCGGTAAGGGGATCTGTTTTTTTGACCCTATTTTGAAATCTCCTGTTTTTTATCAGAGGGTTAGACCAGCCACTTGGCCAGCAGGTATCCGCCACCCAGCAACCAGATGAAGAGTCCGAAGGCCAAAATGAAAGGTTTGGCTCCTGCCTGCTTGAACTTGTCAATGCTGGTGTCTGTACCCAGAGCCGTCATGGCCATGGTCAGCATAAAGGTATCGATGTATTCGATGGCTCCGTTCAGGGGAATGTCTTTCACGGTCGGGGCATCGAAGAGGTACTGGAGCAAGGAATTCAGGCAGATGATGCCGATGAATCCGAAGGCAAACCAGGGAATGGTAATCTTGCTCTTGGCCACTGTGCCGTCGGCTGATACTTTTTTACGTCTGGCAAGGGCGAAGCTCATGATGACCAATACGGGGGCCAGGAGCATGACACGGATCATCTTAGTGATGGTGGCTGTGCCGGCAATGCCCAGCGTATCGGTGGGGTCCATCGCATTGCCTGCACCGGCAACGTGGGCCACTTCGTGCAGAGTACTTCCTGTGTAGATGGCCACCTGGGTATCGGACAGACTGGAGAGCAGCCCTGATCGGTACATGATGGGATAGAGGAACATGGCAATGGTCCCGAAGATAACCACCGTCGATACGGCGATGGCGGTCTTGTGGCCTTCGCACTTGATAACCGGCTCGGCACCGAGTACGGCGGCTGCACCACAGATGGCACTGCCGGTAGAGGTAATCAGGGCGGTGTCTTTGTCTATCTTCAACAGTTTGCCCAGGAAGATGCCCAGGAAGATGGTGCCGCAAACGATGATGCTGTCTATCGCGATGGCCGGGAGACCTACGGCGGCCACTTCGGTCAGCGTCAGCCGGAAACCGTAGAGCACGATACCGGCCCGCAAAATCTGTTTCGAGCAGAATTTAATACCCGGCACCCACGTATCGGGCAGTCGGTTGCGCAGGCTGTTGGCATAGAGCATACCCAGAATGATACCCACGATGAGCGGGCTGAGTGAGAGGTTTTTTATGAATTGGATTTCGGCAATGTAGAAGGCCGAAAACGAAAAGAGTACAATCAAAAGAATACCGTGGAGTACGTTCCCTTGTTTTTCGTTGATCATGACTGTTGAATAATTAGAGTGTATTTTTTTGTTTCGCGCTGCAAAGGTAAGCGAATATTCCGAAAGAAGCGATTTCTTTGTCGTTATAAGCCATAACCTCACGTTATACCCTTTGCGACCCCGGGGCCGTTTAAACGCAAGCCGGGCTACCCGTTAAAGGGTAGCCCGGCTGTATGAGAGGGGAGAACGAGGAGGGTTATTCCTCTTCGTACCAGGTCGAGTACATGAGGTAGTTTCTGGCAATCTTCTGGTTGATCTCTTTCGACTGCTCGGGATCGACCATCTTGATAAATTTGGCCGGTGTCCCGCCCCAGAGTTCGCCAGGCTTGATAACCGTGTTGCTCAGTACAACAGCTCCGGCGGCAACGATGGCGCCTTCGCCTACCACGGCGTGGTCGAGCACGACAGCCCCCATACCCACGAGAGCACCGTTGTGTATGGTGGCTCCGTGTATGGTCACGTTGTGACCTATCGACACGTCGTCGCCAATCTCGATGGTCGATTTCTCGTAGAGGGTGTGCAGCACCGAGCCGTCTTGTATGTTCACCCGGTTGCCAATGCGTATCGAGTTGACATCGCCACGCAGCACGGCTCCGAACCAGATGCTACATTCGTCGCCGATGACGGTGTCGCCGATGAGTACGGCCGTATCGGCCAGGAAGCAATTTTTGCCGACTTGGGGCGTGAAGCCCCGCACAGATTTTATAAGTGCCATATCGAATCTAATTTTTTTCTGTTTGATACTTAGATAGAGGTTGTCTTGCGGTGCAGCCATTGTTGCTCCTCTTCGTTGAGCATGGGGCTGAGCCGGTCGTAAACCATCTCGTGATAGTTGTTGAGCCATTCGATCTCTTTCTCGGTCATGATCGAGAGGTCAAGAGCCTCGGTGTCGAAGGGAAAGAGGGTGAGAGTCTCGAAGCGGTAGAACATGCCAAACTCATTCTGGTAGTCGGGGACGGTGAGAATGAGGTTTTCGCAGCGGATACCATACTCGCCCGTGCGGTAGAGCCCAGGTTCGTTCGAGGTAATCATGCCCGGCATAAGCGGGGTGGGGTTCTCTTCGAGACGGATGTTCTGCGGCCCTTCGTGCACGTTGAGGAAGTGGCCCACGCCATGGCCTGTACCATGCAGGTAGTTGAGGTGGTCGTCCCACAGGAAGTGACGGGCCAAGGCATCGAGTTGCGAGCCACGTGTACCTTGCGGGAAGTGGCAGGTAGCCAGGGCAATGTGTCCTTTCATCACCAGCGTGAAGTCGCGTTTCTGACGGGGCGAGAGGTTACCCAGCGAAATGGTGCGGGTGATATCGGTCGTGCCGTCGAGGTACTGGGCTCCCGAGTCGATGAGCAGGAATCCGCGACGCGACAACGTGGCGTTGCTCTCGGGGGTAGCCGAGTAGTGAACGATGGCGCCGTGCTCGTTGAATCCGGCGATGGTGGCAAAGCTCTCACCCACGTAGAGGTTTTGTTGCGAGCGGAATTCGCGCAACTTCTCGGCCACGGTAATCTCGGTCACCTTGCCGCTGTCGATATTCTGTTCGAGCCAGCGGAAGAAGCGCACCAGAGCCACACCGTCGCGAATCATGGCCTCGCGGGTGCCGGCCAACTGGGTTTCGTTTTTGATGCTCTTGAGCAGGGCGACGGGCGATTTGCCCGAAACCGAGGTGGCATTGAGCTTATTTAATAAGGTGTAGTTGATCTTGTCGGTGTCGATAAATACCTTTTTCTCGATAGGCAGGGCGGCTACAAAGTCGAAGATGGCTTTGTAGGGCATGATTTCGACGGCATTGTTCTTCAGATACTGGCATACCGTGTCGCCCACCTTGTCTTTGTCGATGAAAAGGATGCGGCGGTCGTCGTCGATATAGGCATAGCAAACCACTACGGGGTTACATTCCACATCGTTGCCGCGAATGTTGAAAGCCCAGGCAATCTCGTCGAGGGCAGCCATCAGCAACGCTTCGGCACCAGCCTGGTGAACCTGCTCCATGATGCGGGTCATCTTGTCGGCTACCGACTCGCCACTATATTTCTCTTCATGGATAAATACCTCGTTTTTGGGAATCGACGGGCGTTCCTTCCAAATGGTATCGAAGGGGGTGAAGTCGGAGACGAAACGCAGTCCGTGGCGCTCGAAATCCTCTTTCATCTTGGCTGCCTTGGAGGCTCCGAAGAGGGTGCCGTCGATGGCGACGGTAGCGCCTTGGGGCAGAGTATTCAAAAGCCATTGTTCGATGGTGGGAGTATCGGGCAGACCTTCTTTGAAGAGTTCGAAGCCCGAGCCCTCGAGCTGTTGTGCCGCTTGCAGAAAGTAGCGCGAGTCGGTCCACAGACCGGCCTGGTTGGTGGTTACGACAGCGGTTCCGGCCGAACCGTTGAAACCCGAAATCCAAGTGCGTGAAGCCCAATGACTGGCATAATACTCACTTTGGTGCGGATCGGTCCCCGGTATGATAAACGCGGTAATACCGGCTTTGCCCATCTCTTCGCGCAGGGCTTTCAGTCGGGGTAATGTCGATTTGCTCATAATATCTATATTTTTGATGTGTGTACCTATCTGTCGGGCCGAAGTCATGGACGTGGCTCAAAAAGCAAGACGGCCATCGAGCCTCAAGCGGCCTGTTCACAGCCCGAAAGGGGAAAATCCCAATTGCCCGTAAAGGTAGTCATATTTGTTAAAATAAGACGATAAAAGGGTGTGAAAATATCGGAACGAAGATGAACGGTTCCCAGAGGTCGTTTTGCAGAAAAAATATCGATGGGGCGTATTTTAGCGGTCGAAAGTTTTGCTAATCACAAAACAATCTATAATTTTGCACCGCAATTGTTCAAAAAGGAAATAAATAAACTAATCTCTAAATAATTATGATTATAGTTCCAGTAAAAGAAGGCGAAAACATCGAAAAGGCTTTGAAGAAATTCAAACGGAAATTTGAAAAAACAGGTGTAATAAAAGAATTGCGTAACCGTCAGGCTTTTGAAAAACCCTCGGTAACGAACCGTAAAAAGATGATGCGAGCTATCTATATTCAGAAACTCCACCAGAACGAAGAGTAATTTTTTTATTGCCGGCAGGTATTGGATTTTTCAATAATTTCCCTTATATTCGTAGCGTAAGATAAAAGCTACGAGTTATGCTGGTCGAATCGTTTTTAAGATATATTCGGTATGAGAAGAATCTTTCTACTCATACCGTATTGTCATATAAAAACGATTTGTTTCAGTTTAAAACGTTCCTTGAAACCCTCGCTTCCGGGTGCGAATTGCAGCAAGTTACCCCCGAGCAAGTGAGGGAGTGGATAGCCTCTTTGGCCGAGAGCGGGCTGTCGGCTCGCAGCATCTCGCGCAAGGTCTCCTCGTTGCGGGCATTCTATCGCTATCTTATGGCTCAGTCGATTGTGACGGGTAGCCCGGTAAAAGATGTACGCGTGCCCAAGGTGAGAAAGAAATTGCCGGTCTATCTGCGGCGCGACACGATGGACGAGCTTCTCGACGATGTATCGTATGGCGACGACTTCGAAGGTGTGCGCGATAAACTGATAATCGAGATGTTCTATAATACCGGTATCCGTCGGGCCGAATTGATAGGGTTGAAAGACGACGACGTGCGGGCCGATGAGATAAAGGTAACCGGCAAACGCAACAAGCAGCGCCTGGTTCCCTATGGCGCCGAACTGGCCGGGATGATAGCCGAGTATCGGAAGGTGCGCAGCGAAGCCGGATACCCCGATTCGGAATACTTCTTTATAAAGAAAGACGGCGAGCCTCTCTATCCGCAGCTGGTCTATCGGGTTGTAAAACGGGCCCTCTCGCAAGTGAGCACCCTCGAGAAGCGCAGCCCCCACGTGTTGCGGCACACCTTTGCCTCGGTCATGCTCAACAACGGAGCCGGGCTCAACAGTGTCAAGGAACTGCTCGGGCATCATTCATTGGCTTCAACCGAAGTATATACACATATTACGTTTGAAGAGCTGAAACAAAGTTATAACCAGGCTTTCCCAAAAAGAGAGCCATAAAAAAAGGAGGTAATATGGAAATCCGTATTCAAGCTATTCATTTCGACGCATCAGAGAAGTTGGAAAAATTCATTCAGAAAAAAGTTTCCAAACTAGAACAATATTACGATGGCATCATTGCCGTAGAAGTTTCACTCAAAGTGGTAAAGCCCGAAACTTCGCAAAATAAAGAAGCCGGCATAAAAGTACTCGTGCCCCGCAATGAAGCCATATTCTCGAGCAAAGTCGCTGATTCTTTTGAAGAAGCAGTCGATGTAGCCGTCGAAGCTCTCGTCAAGCAGCTGGTAAAATCCAAAGAAAAGATGAGAGAAAAATAAAAAAAAAGCGCCGATATTTTTGTAGTTTAAAATTAATGCCTAAATTTGCACCCGTTTCTCACCGACACGCAGCGTGAAGGACGGGTGCAAAATTGTCCCGGAAAGATCGGCGGGCAGGAGATGCAAGAGGCGGCGGCCTCGGCAGGAGAGACAGATAAAAAACAAGGGCAAATACCAGAGTGGCCAAATGGGGCAGACTGTAAATCTGCTGGCTTACGCCTTCGGTGGTTCGAATCCATCTTTGCCCACGAGTGAGTCGCGGAAGTAGCTCAGTTGATAGAGCATCAGCCTTCCAAGCTGAGGGTCGCGAGTTTGAGCCTCGTCTTCCGCTCGAAAAGAAATTATTGCCAATGTAGCTCAGGGGTAGAGCACTTCCTTGGTAAGGAAGAGGTCACGGGTTCAAATCCCGTCATCGGCTCCAAGTTTTTAGAACGCTAATCAATTTTATAAAAAATACAAAACTATGGCAAAAGAACAGTTTCAACGTACCAAACCCCACGTAAACATTGGTACTATTGGTCACGTAGACCACGGTAAAACGACCTTGACCGCCGCCATTACGATGGTACTTGCAAAGAAAGGTCTTTCTGAAATGCGCTCGTTCGACTCGATCGATAACGCACCTGAGGAAAAAGAGCGTGGTATTACGATTAATACTTCGCACGTAGAATATGAAACTGCAAATCGCCACTATGCACACGTTGACTGCCCGGGACACGCCGACTATGTAAAGAACATGGTAACCGGTGCTGCTCAGATGGATGGTGCAATTATCGTGGTTGCAGCAACTGATGGTCCTATGCCTCAAACTCGTGAGCACATCCTGTTGGCTCGTCAGGTAAACGTTCCCCGTATCGTTGTATTCCTGAACAAATGTGATATGGTTGACGACGAAGAGATGCTCGAACTCGTTGAAATGGAGATGAGAGAGCTGCTCAACGCCTATGAATATGATGGTGACAACACACCTATCATCCGTGGTTCTGCCCTCGGTGCCTTGAACGGTGAACCCAAATGGGAAGAGAAAATCATGGAGTTGATGGATGCCGTAGATACTTGGATTCCTCTGCCTCCGCGTGATGTTGATAAACCCTTCTTGATGCCTGTTGAGGACGTATTCTCGATCACTGGTCGTGGTACTGTTGCTACGGGTCGTATCGAGGCCGGTCGTGTGAAAGTAGGCGACGAGGTACAAATTCTGGGTCTGGGTGCCGACAAGAAATCGGTTGTAACCGGTGTTGAGATGTTCCGTAAGATCCTCGACGAAGGTGAAGCTGGTGATAACGTAGGTCTGTTGCTCCGTGGTATCGACAAGAACGAAATCAAACGTGGTATGGTAATCTGCCACCCGGGACAAGTAAAACCCCACTCGGAATTCAAAGCTCAAGTTTATATCTTGAAGAAAGAAGAAGGTGGTCGTCACACTCCGTTCCACAACCACTATCGTCCTCAATTCTACATCCGTACGCTTGACGTAACGGGCGAAATCACCCTCCCCGAAGGTGTAGAAATGGTAATGCCTGGTGACCACGTAACTATCAACGTGAAACTCATCACTCCGGTTGCTTGCGACAAAGGTCTGCGTTTCGCAATCCGTGAAGGTGGCCGTACGGTAGGTTCGGGTCAAATCACCGAAATCTTGGACTAATCCCTTAGGGAAATAGTTTAGATAAAATACAAAAATCAGCCCTCATGCAGGGCTGATTTTATACGGGTCTAGCTCAGTTGGTAGAGCACTGGTCTCCAAAACCAGGTGTCGGGAGTTCGAGTCTCTCGACCCGTGCAAAACTCAATAGAACAATGAAGAAATTAAAAATACTTGCCGATATCCAGGATTCTTACAATGAACTGGTTCATAAAGTATCTTGGCCTACCAAGTCGGAGTTGGCAAATAGCGCTGTAGTGGTTATGTTCGCTTCCCTTATTATCGCTATAGTTATATTTGCAATGGATCAATGTATTGACAAAATCATGCACCTCATTTACGGAGGTTTTTAAGTAGGGAGGTAAATCAATGTCTGAAGAGAAAAAATGCTGGTACGTACTGCGTGCCATAAGCGGAAAAGAGAGCAAGGTCAAAGAAGTTCTTGATGCCGAAATCAAGAATACTGATCTTGGCAATTATGTATTTCAGGTCTTGATACCTACCGAAAAAGTTTATACCGTACGTAATGGGAAAAAAGTAGTAAAGGAGAAAAACCTTTACTCGGGATATGTTTTTGTCGAAGCCATCTTAGTAGGTGAGGTTATTCACCATCTGCGCAACACAACCAACGTCATCGATTTCCTGGGTGGAAAATCCAATCAGCCGGAGCCCCTGCGGCCTTCGGAAGTTAATCGTATGCTGGGGGCTGTGGACGAGTTGCAAGAAGTAGGCGACGAGCCCGCTGTTGTATATCACGTAGGCGAAACGGTAAAAGTAAACTACGGCCCCTTCAACGGCTTTAGCGGAATTATCGAAGAGGTGAACAACGAGAAGAAGAAGCTGAAAGTGATGGTTAAGATCTTTGGTCGCAAGACCCCGTTGGAATTGGAAAATTCGCAAGTAGAGCGGGAGTAATACAAGAGGTTACGCGCTTGTATGAATCCTCGGTATTTTAATAATATCAAAATTAAAAACAATGGCTAAAGAAATTGCTGGACAAATCAAATTACAGATTAAAGGTGGTGCAGCAAACCCCTCTCCTCCCGTAGGACCTGCTCTGGGTTCCAAGGGTATAAACATCATGGAGTTTTGCAAGCAATTCAATGCCCGTACCCAAGACAAAGCCGGTAAAATTCTGCCGGTTGTCATCACCTACTACAGCGACAAGTCGTTCGACTTTGTCGTAAAGACGCCTCCCGTTGCCATCCAGGTACTGGAAGCCGCCAAAGTAAAAGGTGGTTCGGCCGAGCCCAACCGTAAGAAAGTGGGCGAGATCACTTGGGATCAGGTAAAAGCAATCGCCGAGGACAAAATGGTTGACTTGAACTGTTTTACCGTAGAATCGGCCATGCGAATGGTTGCTGGTACAGCTAGAAGTATGGGTATCACCGTAAAAGGGGAATTCCCGGTAAATAACTAATAAACTTCAATTGAAATGGGTAAACTGACAAAAAATCAAAAGTTAGCTTTAGCAAAGATTGAAGCAGGGAAGGCCTACTCACTCAGCGAGGCATCTCAATTGGTAAAGGACATCACCTATACCAAATTCGACGCATCGCTTGATATTGATGTACGCTTGGGTGTTGACCCTCGTAAAGCCAATCAAATGGTGCGGGGCGTCGTATCGTTGCCCCACGGAACCGGAAAGCAAGTGCGTGTATTGGTGCTCTGTACGCCCGATGCCGAGGCTGCTGCCAAAGAAGCCGGTGCCGACTATGTAGGATTGGACGAGTATATCGAGAAAATCAAAGGCGGTTGGACCGATATCGACGTAATCATTACGATGCCTGCTATCATGGGTAAAATCGGTGCTCTGGGACGTGTATTGGGCCCCCGTGGTTTGATGCCTAACCCCAAGAGCGGTACGGTAACTACCGATGTGGCTAAAGCTGTAAAAGAAGTAAAACAAGGAAAAATCGACTTCAAAGTCGATAAGAATGGTATAGTACATGCCTCTATAGGTAAGATTTCGTTTGCTGCCGAGCAAATTCGCGACAACGCAAGAGAATTTGTTTCGACCCTGATCAAACTGAAACCGACTGCTGCCAAGGGTGCTTATATCAAGAGTATTTATCTTTCGAGTACAATGAGCCCGGGTATCAAGATTGATCCCAAATCAGTTGACGAGAACTAAAACTAGGAATTATGAGAAAGGAAGATAAAGGCACTATTATTGCACAAATAGCAGATACTGTAAAGGAGTACAGCTGCTTCTACCTTGCCGAAACCGCTACGTTGAACGCCGAGAAAACGAGCAATCTGCGTCGCGCATGTTTCAAAGAAGGTATCAAAATGTTGGTTGTAAAGAACGCTTTGCTGCACAAGGCACTCGAGGGTCTCGAAGCCGACTACTCGCCTCTGTACGGCTCGTTGAAGGGTTCTACAACGATGTTCTTCTCGAATGTTGGTAATGCTCCGGCCAAATTGATCAAGGAGTTCAGAAAAACCTCTGAAGACCTCGTATTGAAAGCCGCTTATGTAGAAGAAGGTTTCTACATCGGTGCCGATCAATTGGATACGCTGGTTGCCATCAAGAGCAAAAACGAACTTATTGCTGACGTTATCGCCCTCTTGCAGTCTCCTGCCAAGAACGTGGTATCGGCTCTTCAGTCAGGCGGTTCGACTATCCATGGAGTTTTGCAGACTCTATCAGAAAGATAACTTTTTATACACAAACATTATTACGAATAATAACATTTAATTCATACAAAAATGGCAGATTTGAAAGCTTTTGCAGAACAATTAGTTAACTTGACCGTAAAGGAAGTAAACGAACTTGCTCAAATTTTGAAAGACGAATATGGTATTGAACCTGCTGCTGCAGCTGTTGCTGTTGCTGCTGCTCCCGCTGCCGGCGGAGCTGCTGCTGAAGAAAAAACATCGTTCGATGTTGTTCTGAAAGCTGCTGGTGCAAACAAACTGGCTATCGTTAAATTGGTGAAAGAACTCACCGGCCTTGGCCTGAAAGAGGCTAAAGACCTCGTAGATGGTGCTCCTAACAACATCAAAGAAGGTCTTGCTAAAGCTGATGCTGAAGCTCTGAAAAAACAACTCGAAGACGCTGGAGCAGAAGTTGAACTTAAATAATATATCTGGTAATCAGATAGGTTGGTTAAGAATCATCTTAGTCGGTGATTCTTAACCTTTTTGTGTATATATTTTAAATTAAGTTCACTTAATCCATTTTATAAATGTCTTCTACAATAGGTAAACCACGCGTAAATTTCGCTTCAATTAAAAATCCGCTGCCTTATCCGGATTTCCTTGAAGTTCAGTTGAAGTCGTTTCAAGACTTTTTGCAACTTGACACTCCGCCTGAAAAGAGAAAGAACGAAGGTCTCTTCAAGGTATTTGCCGAGAACTTCCCCATTGCTGATACGCGCAACAACTTTGTCCTCGAGTTCCTGGACTATTATATCGACCCGCCTCGCTATACCATCGAAGAGTGTCTCGAGAGAGGGTTGACATACAGCGTACCCTTAAAGGCCAAATTGAAATTATACTGTACCGATCCCGATCACGAGGATTTCGCTACGGTAATTCAAGACGTTTATCTGGGGCCCATCCCTTACATGACAGCCAAAGGTACCTTTGTCATCAATGGTGCCGAGCGGGTAGTCGTGTCGCAGTTGCACCGTTCGCCCGGTGTATTCTTCGGCCAAAGCACACACGCCAACGGTACGAAATTGTATTCGGCTCGTATCATCCCGTTCCGCGGTTCGTGGATCGAGTTTGCCACCGACATCAACAACGTGATGTATGCCTATATCGACCGGAAAAAGAAATTGCCCGTGACCACGCTGTTGCGTGCCATCGGCTTCGAGACCGATAAGGACATTCTCGAAATCTTCGGCCTGGCAGAAGACATGAAAGTATCCAAGACAAACCTGAAGAAAGCCATCGGCCGCCGTTTGGCCGGTAATGTGGTGAAGTCGTGGGTAGAAGACTTTGTTGACGAGGATACGGGCGAGGTCGTTTCGATCGAACGTACCGAGATCGTAATTCCCCGTGAAACCGTCCTGGAAGAGTCGCACATCGCCGACATTCTCGAGTCGGGGGTTCAAAACATCCTCCTGCACAAAGAGGGCGGAAACACTTCGGACTACTCGATTATCTTCAACACCCTCCAGAAAGACTCCAGTAACTCGGAGAAGGAGGCTGTGCTCTATATCTACCGCCAGTTGCGTAACGCCGAGCCGGCCGATGAAGCCAGCGCGCGTGAGGTGATTACCAACCTCTTCTTCTCGGAGAAACGTTACGACTTGGGCGAAGTAGGCCGTTACAGAATAAACAAGAAATTAAACCTCTCCACCTCGCCCGATGTGAAGGTGCTCACCAAAGAGGATATCATCGAGATTATCAAATATCTCATCGAGCTCATCAACTCGAAGACCGATGTCGATGATATCGACCACTTGAGCAACCGTCGTGTGCGCACCGTAGGAGAGCAACTATACAATCAGTTCGGGGTAGGGTTGGCCCGTATGGCCCGCACCATTCGCGAGCGTATGAATGTGCGCGACAACGAGGTATTTACCCCTATCGACCTGATTAACGCCAAGACGATTTCGTCGGTAATCAATACCTTCTTCGGTACCAACGCCCTGTCGCAGTTCATGGACCAGACCAACCCGTTGGCCGAGATTACCCACAAACGCCGTATGTCGGCCCTCGGTCCTGGTGGTCTGTCGCGCGAGCGTGCCGGCTTCGAGGTGCGCGACGTGCACTATACCCACTATGGCCGTCTGTGTCCTATCGAGACGCCCGAGGGTCCTAACATCGGTCTTATCTCGTCGTTGTGCGTATATGCCAAGATTAACGATTTAGGCTTCATCGAGACTCCCTATCGTAAAGTGAAAGATGGCAAGGTAGATTTGTCGCCCGAGGGTGTGGTTTATCTGACCGCCGAAGTAGAAGAGGGCCAGATCATTGCTCAGGGTAATGCCCCGCTCAACGACGATGGTACCTTCATTCGCAATAAGGTAAAGGCCCGTTTGGATGCCGACTTCCCCATCGTATCGCCCGACCAGGTGAACTTGATGGATGTGTCGCCTACGCAAATCGCTTCGATTGCCGCATCGCTCATCCCCTTCCTCGAGCACGACGATGCCAACCGTGCGTTGATGGGATCGAACATGATGCGCCAGGCCGTACCTCTGCTGCGCCCCGAGGCTCCTATCGTAGGAACCGGTATCGAAGGCCAGTTGATTCGCGACTCGCGCACCCAGATTATGGCCGAAGGCGAAGGCGTAGTCGAGTTTGTCGATGCTACCGTCATCCGCATCCGTTACGATCGCACCGAGGATGAAGAGTTCGTAAGTTTCGAGGATGCCGTTAAAGAATATAAGCTCCCCAAATTCCGCAAGACCAACCAAAGCACCACGATCGACCTGCGACCCATCTGCCACAAAGGCGACCGTGTGAAAGCCGGCGATATCCTCACCGAGGGTTACTCCACCGAAAATGGAGAGTTGGCTTTAGGCCGTAACCTCAAGGTGGCCTTCATGCCTTGGAAGGGTTACAACTATGAGGATGCCATCGTGCTCAACGAGCGTATGGTTCGTGAAGATATCCTCACCTCGGTACACGTCGATGAATATTCGCTCGAGGTACGCGAGACCAAGCGCGGTATGGAGGAACTCACCTCCGATATCCCCAACGTGAGCGAAGATGCCACCAAGGATCTCGACGAGCGCGGTATCATTCGTGTAGGTGCTCAGGTGAACCCCGGCGACATCATGATCGGTAAGATTACGCCTAAAGGCGAGTCCGATCCTTCGCCCGAAGAGAAACTGTTGCGTGCCATCTTTGGCGACAAGGCCGGCGATGTGAAGGATGCTTCGTTGAAAGCTACTCCGTCGTTGAAAGGTGTCGTTATCGGTACCAACCTCTTCTCGCGTGCCATTAAGAAGAAAAAATCGAAACTCAGCGATAAAGCCATCCTGCCCAAGCTCGACGAAGAGTATGAAGAGAAGATGAACGGCTTGAAGTCCATCCTCATCGACAAGCTGCTCGTCCTCACACAAGGCAAGGTTTCGCAAGGGGTGAAAGACTTCATGGGCACCGACATCGTTCCCAAGGGAACCAAGTTTACCCAGGCTGTCCTCAGCAAGATCGACTACACCTCGGTACAGGTGAGCAAATGGACGACCGATGCTGCCAAGAACGAGTTGATTCGCGCCACCATCATCAACTACTTGAAGAAATACAAGGAGTATGATGCCGAGTTGCGTCGTAAGAAATTCGATATCTCCATTGGCGACGAGCTCCCCTCGGGTATCGTGCAAATGGCCAAGGTATATATCGCCAAGAAACGTAAGATAAGCGTGGGCGACAAGATGGCCGGTCGTCACGGTAACAAAGGTATCGTGTCGCGTATCGTTCGTCAAGAAGATATGCCGTTCCTGGCCGACGGAACACCCGTCGATATCGTGCTGAACCCGCTGGGTGTGCCTTCGCGTATGAACCTGGGTCAGATTTTCGAGACCGTTCTGGGTTGGGCCGGAGCCGAGCTGGGCGAGAAATTCGCTACACCTATCTTCGATGGCGCCAGCCTCGACGACCTCAATGCCTGGACCGACAAGGCCGGTCTGCCGCGCTACGGTAAGACCTACCTCTACGACGGTGGTACCGGCGAGCGTTTCGACCAACCGGCTACGGTAGGTGTGATCTACATGCTTAAACTGGGTCACATGGTCGAAGACAAGATGCACGCCCGTTCCATTGGTCCGTACTCGCTCATTACGCAACAGCCGTTGGGTGGTAAAGCCCAGTTCGGAGGTCAGCGTTTCGGAGAGATGGAGGTTTGGGCACTCGAAGCCTTCGGTGCTGCTCACGTACTGCAAGAGATCCTGACTATCAAGTCGGACGACGTGGTAGGACGTTCGAAAGCCTACGAGGCCATTGTCAAAGGCGAGCCCATGCCTACGCCCGGTATTCCCGAGTCTTTGAACGTGCTCTTGCACGAATTGAGAGGCCTCGGTCTTAGCGTCAACTTAGAATAAAATAAAATCCAAACGGTCGGGCCGCCGCCCCATGCGGCGGCCGGGCCAATAACTCTTTATACATTAAACATTTATGGCTTTTAGAAAAGATAACAAAATAAAGAGTAACTTTTCGAAGATTTCGATTGGTTTGGCTTCGCCCGAGGAGATTTTGGAGAACTCGAGCGGCGAGGTGCTGAAACCCGAAACCATCAACTACCGTACCTACAAACCCGAGCGGGACGGCCTTTTCTGCGAACGTATTTTCGGCCCTGTAAAGGACTATGAATGTCATTGCGGAAAATACAAACGTATCCGTTACAAAGGTATTGTCTGCGACCGATGCGGTGTCGAGGTGACCGAGAAAAAGGTGCGCCGCGAGCGTATGGGTCACATCCAGCTTGTGGTTCCTGTGGCCCACATCTGGTACTTCCGTTCGCTGCCCAACAAGATAGGGTATCTGTTGGGATTGCCCAGCAAAAAACTCGACGCCGTAATTTACTACGAGCGTTATATCGTAATACAACCGGGTCCTCAAACCGACCTGGCTACCTACGATCTCCTCTCTGAAGAGGAGTATCTCAACATCATGGACTCGCTTCCCCGCGAAAACCAGATGCTCGAAGATACCGATCCCAACAAGTTCATCGCTAAGATGGGTGCCGAGGCCATTTATGACCTGCTGTGCCGTCTCGACCTCGACGAGCTCTCCTACGAGTTGCGTCACCGGGCCAGCACCGACGGTTCTCAACAACGCAAGACCGAGGCCTTGAAGCGCCTGCAGGTGGTTGAGTCGTTCCGTGCCTCGAAAGGCCGCAACCGTCCTGAGTGGATGATCTTGAAGGTGATTCCCGTGATTCCCCCCGAACTGCGTCCGTTGGTTCCCCTCGATGGTGGCCGTTTCGCTACCAGCGACCTCAACGACCTCTATCGCCGGGTAATCATCCGCAACAACCGTTTGAAACGATTGATGGAAATCAAAGCCCCCGAGGTGATTCTGCGCAACGAAAAACGTATGTTGCAGGAGGCTGTTGACTCGCTGCTCGACAACTCTCGCAAGTCGAGCGCCGTGAAGACCGAGGCCAACCGTCCGTTGAAATCACTCTCCGACAGCTTGAAAGGTAAACAAGGTCGTTTCCGTCAGAACCTGCTCGGTAAGCGTGTCGATTATTCGGCCCGGTCGGTTATCGTTGTAGGTCCCGAACTGAAGATGCACGAGTGCGGTCTGCCCAAGAACATGGCCGCCGAGCTCTATAAACCCTTTATCATCCGCAAGCTCATCGAGCGCGGTATTGTCAAGACCGTGAAGTCGGCCAAGAAAATCGTGGATCGCAAGGAGCCCGTTGTATGGGATATCCTCGAACACGTGATGAAGGGACACCCCGTGCTGCTGAACCGTGCCCCGACGTTGCACCGTTTGGGTATCCAGGCCTTCCAGCCCAAGATGATCGAGGGTAAAGCCATTCAGTTGCACCCGCTGGCATGTACGGCATTCAACGCCGACTTCGATGGTGACCAGATGGCCGTGCACTTGCCCCTCGGTAACGAGGCTATTCTCGAAGCCCAGTTGCTTATGCTGGGTGCTCACAATATCTTGAACCCGGCCAACGGCGCACCTATCACCGTGCCTTCGCAAGACATGGTACTGGGTCTGTACTACATCACCAAGCTGCGTCCCGGTTCGCTGGGCGAGGGCCTCAAGTTCTATGGCCCCGAAGAGGCCGAGATTGCCTACAACGAAGGCAAGGTATCGTTGCATGCCCCCGTATCGGTAGTCGTAAAAGATATTGATAAAGATGGCAACATCATCGAGCATATGGTCGAGAATACATCGGTAGGCCGTGTGCTGGTGAACCAGTACGTACCCCAGGAGATTGGCTACGTAAACGAGATTCTTTCTAAGAAGTCGTTGCGTGATATTATCGGTAAGGTAATCAAGGTTTGCGGTGTAACCCGTTCGGCCCAGTTCCTCGACGATATCAAGAACCTGGGTTATTACATGGCCTTCAAGGGCGGTCTGTCGTTCAACCTGGGCGACGTGCTCGTTCCGCCTGAAAAAGAGACTCTGGTTGCCGAAGGTAATGCCGAGGTGGAGCAAATCATGAACAACTACAACATGGGTTTCATCACCTACAACGAGCGTTACAACCAGATTATCGATACTTGGACACACGTCAATTCGCGTCTGTCCGATATCCTGATGAAGCAACTTTCGGCCGACAACCAGGGATTCAACTCGGTATTCATGATGCTCGACTCGGGAGCCCGTGGTTCTAAAGACCAGATTCGTCAGCTCTCCGGTATGCGTGGTCTGATGGCCAAGCCGCAGAAATCGGGTGCCGAGGGTGGTCAAATCATTGAGAACCCTATCTTGGCCAACTTCAAGGAGGGCTTGTCGGTGCTGGAGTACTTCATCTCTACGCACGGTGCCCGTAAAGGTCTTGCCGATACCGCCTTGAAAACAGCCGATGCCGGTTATCTGACCCGTCGTCTGGTCGATGTAGCTCACGACGTGATTATTCACGAAGAGGACTGCGGAACCTTGCGCGGACTGGTTTGCACCGAAATCAAGAACAACGAAGAAGTAGTAGCCTCGCTGGGCGAGAGAATTTTGGGCCGTGTGTCGGTTCACGATGTAGTGAACCCGCTCACCAACGAGATTCTGGTTCACGCCGGCGAAGAGATTACCGAGGCTATTGCTCAGAAGATAGAAGAGTCGCCTATCGAGCAGGTTGAGATCCGTTCGGTTCTTACCTGTGAATCGAAGAAAGGCGTTTGCGCCAAGTGCTACGGCCGCAACCTGGCCAACAACCGCATGGTACAGAAGGGCGAGGCTGTGGGTGTGATTGCCGCACAGTCGATAGGCGAGCCGGGTACACAGCTGACACTGCGTACGTTCCACGTCGGTGGTATCGCCTCGAACATCGCTGCCGTGTCGAGCGTCGTTTCGCGCTACGACGGTATTCTCGAAATCGAGGAGCTGCGTACGGTGGACAGCGTGTCGGACAGCGGTGCTAAAGTTCAGATTGTCGTAGGTCGTTTGGCCGAGATGCGTATCATTGACGCACACACCAAAATGGTGCTGATGTCGGCCAATATTCCTTATGGTTCGAAGTTGTATTTCAACAACGGCGATACCGTGAAGAAAGGCGACATGATTTGCGAGTGGGACCCCTTCAATGCCGTTATTGTTTCGGAGGTTGGCGGTAAAGTCAAATTCGATGCCGTCGAAGAGGGTGTAACCTATCGTGTAGAATCGGACGAACAGTCGGGTTTGAAAGAGAAGATTATCATCGAGTCGAAAGACCGTACCCGCGTACCGTCGGCTCAGATTCTCGACGAGGCCGGACAGGTGATCAAGACTTATGCTCTGCCTGTGGGAGCCCACTTGATGATCGAGGATGGCGATACGATCAAGACCGGTGAGGTATTCGTGAAGATACCGCGTGCCGTAGGTAAAGCCGGTGATATCACGGGTGGTCTGCCTCGTGTAACGGAGTTGTTCGAGGCTCGTAACCCGTCCAACCCTGCCGTTGTTTCTGAAATCGACGGCGAGGTAATCTTCGGTAAAGTGAAACGTGGTAACCGTGAAATCTCGGTGGTTTCGAAGACCGGCGAGACCAAGAAATACCTGGTACCTCTGTCGAAACAGATTCTGGTTCAGGAGAACGACTATGTGCGTGCCGGTACGCCGCTCTCCGACGGTGCCGTTACCCCTTCCGATATCCTGGCTATCAAAGGCCCCACGGCTGTACAGGAGTATATTGTGAACGAGGTTCAAGACGTGTACCGCATGCAGGGTGTGAAGATCAACGACAAGCACTTTGAGGTAATCGTTCGTCAGATGATGCGCAAGGTACAGATTCTCGATCCGGGCGATACCCGCTTCCTCGAACAGCAGATTGTCGATAAACGCGACTTTATGGACGAGAACGACCGTATCTGGGGCAAGAAAGTGGTTACCGATCCGGGTGACTCGCAAACGCTCAAAGCCGGACAGATTGTTACGGCTCGCAAACTGCGCGACGAGAACTCGGCTCTGAAACGCAAAGATCTCAAGCTCATCCAGGTGCGCGACGCAATCCCCGCAACCTCCGAGCAGATTCTGCAAGGTATCACCCGTGCCGCTCTGCAAACGTCGAGCTTCATGTCGGCCGCTTCGTTCCAGGAGACGACCAAGGTGCTCAACGAAGCTGCCATCAACGGCAAAGTCGATACACTCGAGGGTATGAAGGAGAACGTTATCTGCGGTCACCTCATCCCGGCCGGTACCGGTCAACGCGAGTTCGAGAAACTCATCGTGGGCTCCAAAGAAGAGTTCGACCGTGTGTTTGCCAATCGCAAGAACGTAACCGATTTCTCCAATTGATAGAGAACTAAATGCTACATAATCGAGAGGAGCGATCCACTGCAGTGGATCGCTCCTCTTTTTTATATTCATACCTCAGATGGAGGATGATGGAGGGGAGTCTCATGCCCCTCTTACGGAGTGGTTCTTGTTCGTAGAATATAGGTAAGGCAAAGGGCATTGATAATCTTTTGTGAGAATATATCAATGCCCTTTGTAGGTCTTGAGGGTATGGAACTGGTCTATCGGTCGCCCAAGGTATGATTGATGTAGAGGTTGCGGTTCGACAGGGTGATAAAGGGCTCTATCTCGTGCGAGACCATCATAATGGTGGTGCCACGGCTCGAGAGGTCGCGCAGAATTTCAACCATACGCCCTTCGAACGGGCGGTCGATATACGACGAGGGTTCGTCGAGAATGAGCATCTCGGGTTGTGAGATAAGGGCACGGCCAAAGAGGGCGCGTTGCAGTTGTCCGCCCGAGAGTACCCCGATGGGTTTCTCGCGCAGTGCCGTTATGCCCATGAGGTCGAGCATGCGGTCGGTCTCTTGCTTCTGTATCGCTTTGGATTGTTTGGCACTTTTACCCATGAGCCCCGAGGCTACTACATCTTCTACCGTAATGGGAAACCGGCTGTCGATACTGCTCTTTTGAGGCAGGTACCCGATGTCGAGCGAGGGGACTTCCTCTCTATCCTTATAAAAATAGACGGCCCCTTGAGTCGGTTTCTGTAATCCCAGTATGGTGCGCAGCAGCGAGGTCTTGCCCCCGCCGTTGGGCCCCGATACCAGTAGAAAGTCTCCCTCGAAGATGTCGAGGTTGATGTCTTCGAGTACGGTCTTGTCGGCATACGAGAGCCACAAGTCTTCGATAGCAATGATTTTATTCTCCAGCGATGGCATCGGTAATGCGTAAAAGTTCTTCTTTCCAGTTGTAGCTGAGCGGGTTGATGGATACTACTTTGCCATCGATTTCCTGGGCAAACGATTCGGCCTGTTTGGCATCGAATTCCTGTTGGATAAAGATGACTTTCACGTGCTTCTCCCGAGCTACGTCGATGGCTTTTTTCAAGTAGAAGGCCGAGGGTTCCTTGCCGTTATATTCGAGGCTCAGCTGGTGCAGGTGATAGTCTTTGGCCAGGTAGCTGAGCGACGGGTGGTAGATGGCAAACATCGTGCCTTTTACCGGTGCCAGTTTGCGAGTCATGATCGAATCGACCTGATTCACTTCGGCCAGCAGCTCCTCGTAGTTCTTGCGATATATCTTTTCGCCGGCGGGGTCGAGACTCACAAAGGCATCGTACATGTTCTTGGCGATGATGCGCACGTTTTTGGGCGAACTCCAGGTGTGGGGATCGGCATCGAAATGGTGGTGATGATTGTCGTTCTCGACCTCCGACTCGTTGTGCTCGTGTGTGCCCGTGAGAATATTGATACCTGTGGAGTTGTCGAATATCTTCATTTGCGGGTTGTTCTGCTCCAGTTTGTCCATCCAGGCCAACTCGAACCCGATGTGACCTATCTTGAAGTAGGCTACACTCTTGCCCAAGTGCACGAGGTGCGAGGGCGAAGGGTCATAGGCTTCGGGATTACTGCCGGGCGGTACAATGCAGTTAATGGCAAAACGGTCGCCGGCGATTTTTTCGGCAAAGTACTTTTGCGGTTGTATGGTTACGGTGACAATCTTTTGTTCTTTGTTCCCGGTCGAGCACGATACTGCAAAGAGTGTGAGCAGTATGCATGTGCAATATTTCAGAAAAGAATGATTTTTCATAATCAAACGTTTTGCCTCACGGCATATTTTTGTACAAAAATAGTATAATATCATTAATATTCCTTCTCTTGACGGCTATTTAATATGTTAAATCTGGCTTTTAACATTTTGCCAATCAGTGCGATTGACCTCGGGTGTGAGCTGTGTTCCGGCCCATCTATTCCACCCCATAGACTCGATTGTGAATACGGGTTACTACCGTGTCGAAAACCCGGTCAAGGTCAAAGTTGCCATACGACATGAGGTATAGTTCGAGCGGTTGGCGGTCGGGCGAGTAGGGGGGCTGAATATAGGGATGGGTATTCAGTACAAAGCCCAACCGTTGGTAAAAGGCGATGCGTCGCTTGCTGAGGTCGTCGGTGGGCTTCTCGACCTCGAGTACCGCCGGTTTGTCCAGCAGTTTCAGCAAAGCGGTCATGGCTTCGGCCCCATATCCGGCTCCCCGGAACCGGTTGTCGATGGCAAAATGCTCCATGTAGGTGAAGTCGCTCCACGGCCAATACGAGATAAATCCCACGGGTTGTTCTCCGTTCGACAGCAGGGCTATGGTGAAATCGTCGTTTTCCCGAAGCAGACGCACTACCTCGTCGAAGTCTCTTCGCTCGTCCTGGGGGAAAGAGTCGGTATAGACGCGCTCGATAAAACTAAGCGCAGCACCGTCATCGGGGCAGACTTGTGAAATTTGTATCATAGGGAGGTTGGTTATAAGTTGATACAAATATAATAGATTTAAAGGAATTTTTAAAAAGTATGGTCATAAAGTTTTCTTTATACCTGTCAACCGGCGTATAAATGGGAGTTGTCGCGATGTAACGAATCGGAAACAAGAGCCATTCTTAATACCTAATAGCCCTTTATTGAGCGTGTTGGCTGTGTCGTATATGCACATAATAGTTTCAAATTAAAACTATTTTGATGCACAAGTATTGGGCGAAGATCTTTATTAAGGCCGGTTTCCTGCAAAATTAACATCATCGTTAACTGAATCCTGTAAATTTATTACTATCTTTGTCCTCAGAATAATAAAACAGTTGTAAAAAATCGAAAAGAGAAACATGGGACATCATCAATTAGACGAATTAGACTATAAAATTCTGAAACTCATAGCTGCAAATGCTCGTATTCCTTTCCTCGAGGTCGCACGTGAGTGTAATGTTTCGGGAGCCGCAATTCATCAGAGAGTGCAAAAGTTGACCAATTTGGGTATCCTCAAAGGATCGGAATATATCATCGACTCAAACAAGATTGGTTTTGAGACCTGTGCCTATATGGGTTTCTATCTGAAAAATCCGGGAGACTTTGAGCATGTGGTTGAAGAGTTGCACAAGATTCCCGAGGTGGTCGAGTGTCATTTCACGACGGGTCAATACGATATGTTTATCAAACTCTTTGCCCGAAACAACCAACATCTGCTCGAGATTATTCACACCAAGTTGCAGCCCATCGGGCTATCACGCACCGAAACGTTGATTTCATTCCGCGAGATATTCAGACGTCAACTCCCCATCGAAGAGGTGGAAGACTTGGATTGAATCACAACCATGCACAAATGATTAAAGAGATATCAGTTGGCCCGGCTCGATTCCTTCAGGAAGAGGAGAGAGCTCGGGCCCTGTTTTTTTAGTACCGATATGGAACAGACGGAACAATTGCTAGCTTTTGCCCGGCAGTGTGCTCGGGAGGCGGGGAAGATACAGCTCGCCTACTTCAGGGGGGCACATTTGAATGTCGAGACCAAGTTTAATTTGCACGATGTGGTCACTGTGGCCGACAAAGAGAGCGAGCGTTATCTCATCGACGCGATTGCCAAGTCCTATCCCCAGCATGCCGTTTTGGGCGAGGAGAGTGGCATGCATGCGGGGCACAGCGACTATTGCTGGGTGATCGATCCGCTCGACGGCACCACCAATTACAGCCAGGGTTTACCCGTATTCACGGTTTCGATAGCCCTTCAATATCGGGGTGAAACCTTGTTGGGTGTGGTCTATGCACCCTATCTCGACGAGATGTACGAAGCCTGCCGGGGACGAGGAGCCTCGCTTAACGGTCATCCTATTCGGGTATCGACCAAAAGCGAAACGGCCCGATCGGTTGTGGCTACCGGTTTCCCCATCGACAAAGATCGTAACCCCGACAATAACCTCGACAACCTCTCCCGCATACTGCCTCGTGTGCGTGGGGTGCGTCGCATGGGGTCGGCGGCCTACGACTTGTGTAGTGTGGCCGCCGGATTTCTCGATGGCTACTGGGAGCTCAATCTGCACGAATGGGATGTCTGCGCCGGTATTCTTATCGTGACCGAGGCCGGTGGAGAGGTGCGTTCGTTTCGCGACGATCGCAACATCTCGATAGTGGCGGGCAATTCGTCGATGGTTGCCCAGCTTACGGCTTGCCTATCCGACAAGCCTTGGCGTGGAAATTTGTGCGTGTAAAAGGCGTTTTTTTCGGTGAGGCAGGTACCCAACTTATTGCTATTTTTGTACCTTTGCGGTCGTGTGCCGGGATTGTGTTGCCGGGCTTGTCCCCCGCGAGGGCTTAGAGCATTGGAACAAGTGCCGGTAAGGCACACAGCGAATGAATGTTAAGTATAAATTTTGTACGATAAT
Source organism: Barnesiella sp. An55 (assembly GCF_002161555.1). Classification (GTDB taxonomy): domain Bacteria; phylum Bacteroidota; class Bacteroidia; order Bacteroidales; family Barnesiellaceae; genus Barnesiella; species Barnesiella merdipullorum. Next base: position 39,310 of record NZ_NFHZ01000015.1, read on the forward strand.
GAAAGAAGTTGTAGTTAGTGGAATACGCTCCACGGGAAATTTACATTTGGGAAATTATTATGGTGCTCTGCGTAATTTTGTAAAAATGCAGGAGGAGGATAAGTACAACAGCTATTTCTTTATAGCCGATTGGCATGCCCTTACGACTCACCCCGATCCCAAGATGTTGCACGAGAATGTGCGCGACATCCTTTGTGAATATCTGGCTGCCGGACTCGACCCCGAGAAATCGACCCTTTTTGTACAAAGCGATGTGCCTGAAATCCCGGAGATGTATCTGCTGATGAATATGCACGTGGGTATCGGTGAGTTGATGCGTACCGCCTCGTTCAAGGATAAGGCTCGCAAGCAACTGGGCATCAAGGCCGATAGCGATGAAGATATCGAGCACGAGATTATAGGCAACAACACCAACAAGCGGGTGAATGCCGGTTTGCTCACATACCCCACACTCATGGCGGTCGATATTCTTATCCAGCACGGTAACTATGTGCCGGTGGGCAAGGACCAGGAACAACACCTGGAGCTGACCCGTCGTTTTGCTCGCCGCTTCAACTCGACCTATGGCGTCGAATATTTTGCCGAACCGCAGAATTTCAACTTCGGCAGCGAACCTATCAAGGTGCCCGGGCTCGACGGTTCGGGCAAGATGGGTAAGTCGGAGGGTAACTGCGTCTATTTGATTGACGACGAGAAGACCTTGCGCAAGAAAATCATGCGTGCCGTGACCGACGAAGGTCCCAAGGTGCCCAATTCGCCCAAGGCCGAGTCGGTAGAAAACCTCTTTACGCTGCTCAAGATTGTTTCGTCGCCCGACACGGTAGCCTACTTCGAGGAGAAATACAATACCTGCGAGATTCGCTATGGCGATTTGAAAAAGCAATTGGCCGAGGATATTCTCAAAGTCACCCTCCCCATTCGGGAACGTTTTCTCGAGATTCAGAGCGATGAGGCCTATCTGGCCCGCGTCGTGAAGATGGGTGCCGAAAAGGCTCGTGCAACGGCCTCAAAGACCCTGCGCGATGTGCGTGAGATCATGGGATTCAAACCGTTCTAAAAAATCACACATTGGTCATGGAACACCATCACCACCATCATCCGGCCCCCGACTTGCAGAAACTCAACCGGTCGTTCATCATCGGCATCGTGCTGAACGTGCTCTTCGTCCTGGCCGAGGCTGGAGCCGGTTTCTACTACGATTCGCTGGCTCTGCTTTCCGACGCCGGTCACAACCTGAGCGACGTGGTGAGTCTCGTATTGGCCCTCTTTGCCTTGCGCCTTTCGCTGGCGAAACCTTCGTTGCAATACACCTATGGCTACAAAAAGAGTACCGTGCTGGTGTCGTTACTCAATGCGGCCATTCTGTTCCTGGCTGTAGCGGTGATTCTCTATGAGAGTATCGACAAGCTGCGTCACCCTGCACCGCTCGACGGTAGTGCCATTGCCTGGGTGGCTGCGATTGGCATTGTGGTCAACGCCTTCACGGCCTACCTCTTCTTTGCCGACAAGTCGAAAGACCTGAATGTCAAGGGAGCCTACCTGCACATGGCGGCCGATACGTTGGTGTCGGTAGGGGTTTTGATTTCGGGTGTTGTCATCAAATATACGGGATGGGATATTATCGACCCCATTATCGGTATCGTGGTGGGCTTGGTGATTCTCTACTCCACCTGGCACCTGTTGCAGGAGAGTCTGCGCCTGGCGCTCGACGGTGTGCCCGAGGGTATCGATGTGGCTAAGGTAGAGCAGGTGCTCCAGTCCGACCCCGATGTCATCAACGTACATCACCTGCACATTTGGGCTATCAGTACCACGCAAACAGCGCTCACGGCTCATGTGGTAGTATCGGATATCACGCGTATGCATGAGGTGAAGCATCGATTGAAACAGGCTTTGCACGAGTTGGGCATCGATCACGCTACCTTCGAACTCGAGCTTCAGGAGGAGCATTGCGATGGTCATTGCGATTGTTGTGACGAGCATACCGATTGCGATGAGGACACGCAACCCTATTTGTAACGGATAGCAAGTCGAAAAGATATTTGGCGGGAGAAACGGAGAGAACATCTCTTTTTCTCCCGTTTTTTTGTGGAAGGATAGATTGGGAGAGGCTACCGAGTTACAGTTTGTAGATGCCGCCCGGAAGAGCCTTGACCACCCCCTTGAATTCCAGTTCGACCAGTACCGACAGCAGTTGCGACAGGGGTCGGTCCAACTCGACGGTCATGCGGTTTATCTGTCCTTCGCCCTTCGCCTTGAGATAGTCCACCAGGGTCTGTTCTTCGTCGGTAAGATCGGGGAAGAGCGAGCGTTGCACCGCCTCGCGCCGGGGCGCGTTCCAGCACATGGCCTCGACGAGATCGTCGGCCGAGGTGATGAGGGCTGCCCGGTTGCGACGGATGAGGTGGTTGCAGCCTGCCGAACTCTCGCGCTGTATGTCGCCCGGCAAGGCAAAGACATCGCGGTGATAGCTCTCGGCAATCCCTGCGGTGATAAGGGCTCCACCCTTTTCGCGCGACTCGACAATGACTACGGCGTCGGCCAGTCCCGCCACTATGCGGTTACGGGCTACGAAAAAGGCCGGATGCATGGCATGATAGCCTGGATACTCGGTAATCAAGCCTCCGTGAGTCACCATCTCAATAGCGGTGTTGCGGTGACTCGACGGGTAAATGTGGTCGAGCCCGTGAGCCAATACACCCACCGTGTCGAGTCCCTGTTTCAAGGCTGCACGGTGTGTACAGATGTCAATGCCGTAAGCCAGTCCGCTCACGATAACAAGTTGGGGAAAGTAATCGGCCAAGTCACGAATCATCGCTTCACAGAAACTGCGGCCGTAGTCGGTAGCCCGGCGTGTGCCCACCACACTTATCACCTTGGCCTCATTCAGATTGGCCGTGCCCCGGTAGTAGAGCAGAACAGGTGCATCGACACACTCGGTCAGCCGGTGAGGATAAGTCGGGTCGGTAAAGTAGAGAGGTACGATGTTTCCCTTCTGGATAAACTCCATCTCCTGTCGGGCCGCTTGCAATGCCGTGCGGCGGGCTTCGTCATGGAGAATACGCCCCGTGATACCCGTCATTTCCTGCAACTGCGATTCGGGCAACTCGAAGAAAAGCTCGAGTTCTCCCACTGTGTCGTGGATGTGCTGGGCCAGCGACTTGTTCATCCCCTTGATGCGGGAGAGCGCAATGCGATATACAATCTCGGGTTCCATGAAACGGGTTGGAGATAGGATTTATTGTATGAATTGCTCGAAGTAGGGAACAAACTCCTCGCCACGGGTGATGCGCCCTTGTGTGGTACACACCGTCTCGACCACAGCCTTGATACATAGTTCGCCCGATACCTTGTAAATATCCTGATAAAAGACAAACTTGATGCCCTCGCGGCGCATATAGAGCTTGCACACAAAGCGGTCGCGGCTGCGTAGCGGCGCCTTGTAGTTGATTTCCATGCGGTTCACCACCGGGTCGATGCCCCGTTCGCGCATCTCGACAAACGAGATACCTGCAGCAGCCAGAAATTCGTGGCGGGTATGTTCGAGATAATGCAGGTAGTTGGCGTTGTTGACGATGCCTTCCATATCGCACTCGTAGTCGCGCACCTGCATCTCCAGTTCAAAAATATATTGCGACATAGTCTTTCGGTTATTTATCATTTGCAAACTTACATAAAAAACGAAGAATTTTCCCTAAATCAGAGTGCCTTTTGTTATCGCAGGGGAAGAGTCTTGAAATAAATATTTTCTTGAGGGGAATAATGATTCTGTTGCAGGCTGTTTGGTAGAAACGATCCCCTGTATATGTGCGATTTTAGAATTTTACGGGAGTCAGTTCTTCTCGAGAGTAAAAAAGGGCCCGATATTTTTTTTATAAAAGTGCGTTCATAAAAAAAAAGTTATTATTTTTGAAATAATAAAATTGAATTGATACTGAGAATTGTGCCATTTTGGACTCGGGAATCAGTTTGATGGAATAAAAATTAGTATGGGGACGAAGCAAATAATCAATGCATAGGGGGCAGGATAGAGAAGTGTAATGCTATACTATTCTCTATGTCATGATATTTGTTTACTTATTAAAAGGGATATTAAACAATAACTAATATTGAAGTATGGAATACTATTTTTACTTGAATGATCGTAATGAGCAGCAAGGACCTATTTCGGCCGATCAGCTGGCTTCACGTGGTGTGACTCTCAATACGAAGGTGTGGAAACAGGGTATGTCTCAGTGGCAATCGGTCAGTGAAATTCCTGAATTGGTAGCATTGTTTGAACAACAGCAAAGAGGGGCAACACCCCCGCCTCCTCCTCCAGCTTTTGATACGGTACCTCCGACTCCAAGACCGCAGCCAGTACCCTCAAAACCCGATAATTTGTTGGTCTGGTCTATTTTGACTACGGTCCTTTGTTGTCTCCCGTTGGGTATTGTGGCTATTGTTTATTCAAGTAAAGTAGATTCTCTGTGGACCGAGGGTAAATATGAAGAAGCCAGAAAAGCGGCCGAAAGTGCTAAAATCTATTGCCTTGTTTCTTTGGGATTGGGTATCATAGGTGGTATCATAGGATTCCTGGCCGGATTTTTGAGCGCATTATAACCGATGAAGAAGGCAATTGTCTTGCTGGTAATTTTGTGTGGACTCGGGATTTACTTTATGATAGATCCCGAGTCTGTCTCGTTTATGCCTCGTTGTGTATTTCATTGGTGCACTGGATTGGACTGCCCGGCGTGTGGCACGCAGCGTGCCATGCACCAGTTGCTCCATGGTCATTTGCGTGAGGCTTTTGCCTATAATCCTTTTTTGCTGATCTCTCTCCCTTATCTGGGAGGTCTGATCTTATGCCGCTGGTTCAATAACAAAGGATGGTTTGATGGGCTGAAGAGAGTCTGTTATCATCCCGTAATGGTTAATATTTATCTGATTCTACTGGTAGCTTGGTGGATTGGACGGAATATTTGGTTGCACAACGGGTAATGACTTGAAAACTATTTCTACTGGGAGGATACTGCTGGATAAAGCTCTTTCGAGTTTTAGAAATCGGGTATAATTTTTTTTGATGTGGATAGCCGGGGCATGGTGCGCTAATTTGTGCGTGTCGGGTAGTTGTTTCATGGATTTTTCCTAAGTTTGTAAAAAATCAAGGTTATGTATAAGCGGTTGTCACTTCTCTTACTCTTGTGTGTGGTGGCCGGGGTATCGGCTTGGGCCTGTACGTCGGCCGTGGTTTCGGGTCGGGTGACCCCCGACGGGCGTCCACTCCTGTGGAAGCATCGTGACGCCTCGGACCTCAACAACCGCATCGTGCGCTTCGATGCCGTCAAGGGGCAATTCTCTTTCGTGGGAGTGGTCAACGGTACCGACACGCTGGCCCGCGAGGTGTGGACCGGCTACAACAGCGAGGGGTTTGCCGTGATGAATACGGCTTCGTATAACCTCAAGAGCGATACCTCGTCGCTGGCCGACCGCGAGGGGATAGTGATGAAGCGGGCTTTGGGTTGCTGTCGCACGGTCGATGACTTTGCCCGACTGCTCGACGAGTGGCCCCGGCCTATCGGGGTAGAGGCCAACTTCGGGGTAATCGATGCCGAGGGCGGTGCCGCCTATTTCGAGGTGAACAATTATGAGGTGACTCGCTACGACGTAGCCGATAGTCCCGATGGCTATCTGTTGCGCACCAACTACTCGATGTCGGGCCGCACCGATGAGGGATTCGGTTATATCCGTTACGACAATGCTGCCCGCCTTTTTGCTCCTGTGGCTGCTCAAAAAGCCATTACGGCCGAGTGGCTGACGGGCGTCTGCTCCCGTTCGTTTTATCACGATTTCCTGGACCGGGACTTCTCGGGCGACCATTGGGTAGTCGATCAGGATTTCATTCCTCGATACAGCACTTCGGCATCGTTGGTGGTCGAGGGGGTAAAGCCCGGGGAGTCGCCGCTGTTCACCACCATGTGGACGGTGTTGGGTTATCCGCCCTGTTCGGTGGTATTGCCGGTGTGGCTTGGTTGCAACAGCGGGGTGCCTGCTCTGTTGCAGGCCAGCGATGGCACGTTGCGTTCGCCTCTGTGCGAGTGGTCCAATGCGTTGAAGCACGAGGCTTTCCCCGTTGTGCGTGGCAGCGGGTCGCACTATCTGCACATGGCACGTCTCTTCCGTCCCGACGGTAGCGGTATTACCCAACAGCTGCTCAATCTCGAGAAGAAGGTCTATGCTCAAAGCCGAGCGCTGCTCGATGAGGCCCGCCACTCCGGCTTGTGGAACGACCGGCGGGTAGAGAAGACGTTGAGTGACATTCAAGAAGAGGTATCTCAAACGTTCTCTCGAATATTGAAGCAAACCCATGAAAAATAATTTCGAAGGCGGTGTCTTATTGCCTTCATAACGGTCTAAGAATACAGATGGTATTAAATGATGATGTAACTCTTTCAAAAACAATTACGTTTTTGAGGTTCCCGTTGATTGTAGCGGTAATTTTTATTCACACAAACTTGAGTGGAGTGGTGATTAATGGCGCGTTATTGGAAGATGGGGCCCAATTCCATATATATAGGCTGGTGCATTATATCATAAAGGAAGATCTTTCTCGAACAGCAGTACCTCTCTTTTTCTTTTTCTCGGGGTTCTTGTTTTTTTATCACTCCGATTTCTCATTTCGGGTATATGGACAAAAATTGAAGAAACGTGTTCGAACTTTGTTGATTCCATATATATTTTGGAACATAGTAGTCTTGTTGTTTACCCTGTTATCCCAACTATTTCTTTCTTCCATGACATCGGGCAGGAGCAGGTTAATAGCAGATTACACTTGGTTGGATTGGTTGAATCTGTTTTGGAGCCATTGGGATGAAATGCCTATCTGTTATCAGTTATGGTTTATACGAGATTTGATGATTGTTATCATCTTTACTCCGATACTTTATTATGCCATTAAGTATGGGAAAATAGTTACACTTCTCATACTTGGAGGGCTATGGTTGGCATTTGATACATCTGCTAAAGCCCCGGGCTTCAGCTTGGCTGCTTTTTTCTTCTTTACTTTTGGCGCCTGGTATAGTATTAACAAGCAGAATTTTACGGTCAGTTTCCGATTCATGCGTTGGCCGGCAACTTTTGTATATTTGAGTTTGGTTGCGCTGGATACCTGGTTGTGGTATCGTGGTGTGACCGGCTTCCCTTATATAAACAGGCTGGGCATTGTTGTGGGACTGTTTGCCGTCATTTCCTGGACTGCATATGGCATAAAGAAAGAAGATTTGCACACCAGTGCTTTGTTGGCCGGAAGTTCCTTCTTCGTTTATGCTTATCATGGAGTACCTTTGGCTTTTGTTGTAAAGTATTGGGTAAAATTGTTGTACCCCATTAGTGAGTCGATGATGTTATTGAGTTACTTGCTGATACCGTTTTTCATTGCGGGTATAGGGGTTTGTATATATGCATTATTGCGCAAGTATCTACCTGCCACGACGGCATTAATTACAGGGGGACGTTTATGAGCCGAGAGAGGTTGTGATATGGTTTTCCTTTTCCCTCAAATGTAGAACGACACAGACCGTCACTCCGTATGGTGATGCGGGGGCCAATAGAAATCCCGTGCGGTTATTTCCGGGTATTTTCGCTCGGTTGGAATAGTTCGAGTTGCAAATTATATTTCTTCCAACCGATTCAGCCGGTCGATGAGTTCGTTGCCCAAGGCAGTTTTCTCTTCGATGTGGCGGCAGACCATCTGGACGAAGGGATCGCTCTTGAACTGGCCCCGCACCTGCTCGAAGTCGCCATCGCGCTGGCTGGTCGAACCATCGACTCCGAAGCCGATGCGCGAAATGGTCGAGAACTCTTTGCGGGCGTCGTCGTAGAGCAGGTGGTCGAGCTTTACTACCGACTCGTTCCACTGTCGCACGATGGCAATGATATCCTGCGGGGTGAGACTGTCTATCTCTTTCCCGTACCAGCGCTTCATTTGCGAGCATACCCAAGTCCACTCCATGTCGTAGTAGCGGCGGTGCAGGGCGTGGAAGTCGGCTTCGGCCTGCGCAAGGGTGTAGCCGTTGTTGCCGGTGATGCGGTCGATCTCCTCCTCGACGGCTTGTTTGGGCAGGATGAGTCCCGCCAGGTCTATCCATTCGCCTTGGCCCAAACTATCGGTGGGTTGGAGCCGACGATGCAGGTCGTCGATATTGGCGAAGGGGGCCCCTTCGAGCCGTTTGATGATGGAGTTGCCCATGAACTTGTGGATGGCCATCGTGTAGAGTTGTATCCCCTTCTCGAGCGAACTGTGCTTGATGGTGGTGCTTTGGAACGAGTAGCTTTCGGAGGTTTCGCCCGACGTCTGTTTGAGCCCTTGCAGGGTGTCGATACCTTGCAGCATCTTCTGGATGGTATAGGGGCTGAGCAGGTTGAAGTTGATGCAGTCGAGCTTGTCGGGGTCGGTGCGTCGGTCGCGCTTGGGCCACTTCTGGGCATCGCGTATGGTACCTACACTCTTGAGGTTGGCCCCCGGCACGAGGTAGGAGTGCTTGCCGTGCTCGATGAGGTATGAGAAAGGCATGCCCGAGGTGTCGGGGTGGTTGACGTGACGACCCATGATGAGCGAGAAGGCGCCTATCTTGGCGGGCCACAGCATATAGGAATCGCTGGTGGTCTTCGACCCGCGCTCGACGACTCCCTGATGGATGGGGCCCAGTTTGTACATGTGGTTGCTTTGGTTCGATCCGCTGCCGGCGTTGAGGAACGAGAACATGCCGGCAATGAGCAGGCTCGATTTGTGCATGGTCACCGTGTAGGGGCCGGCAAAGATGGCGCAGGCCTCGCCGTTCTCGCCCTGGCAGTTGCTGAAGAAGAGCGAGTCGTGAGCCGAAAATAGGTGGAAGAGGTGGCAGGCTTGTCCCACAAAGCAGCGCGACAATACCGCACCGTCGCTCACACAGGCGCCCGAGCTGATGATGAAATCCTCGGCCGTGACGTTGGCCCCGATCGATACGGGTGCCTCCCGGCAACTGTTGATACTCCCGTTTTCAAGTCGTGAGGCGCCGTCGATGCAGCAAGCGTCGCCGATGCACACGTTGCGTATCGTGCCCGTGTTGACTATATGGACACCGTTGCCTATGGTTCCACGGTTGCTTGTCACGGTAGCGGCATAATCGGTTACCATCTGCCGGAGCCGACGGGTGAGGTCGGGACGGTGGCGATACATGGCGATGAGGTAGGCCAGCTGTGCCGACAGCCGGTTGTAGATGGGTACCTCGCGGCCCCCTGTTTCGTTGAGTACCGATACTTCGGTACCGTTGCCGAAGGAGCTTTCTCCCTCGGTGAGCAACAGGTTCACGTTTTGTATGTAGCAGTCGTCGCCTATGTGATAGTTGGCTATGTAGTTGGCGACGCCATCGATGAGGGTGTTGTTGCCCACCGTGCAGTTGTGCAGCGTGACGTTGTGCAGTCCGGCACGTCGGGTGAGTCCTCCCGGCAGGGTAATGGTCTTGTCGAATACTCCCAACACGATTTCTCCCGAGAATCGGGTGTGGGTGATGGTCGAGGGCGAAAAGCCTTCGGCTACTTGCATTTGGTTCCAGTCGTCGGCCTCGCATCCCTGGGCGGTGAGCCGGCTGATTTCTGTAGCATTGAGTTTACGATAATTCGTCATAATGGCAGAGATTAAAAAGGCCGGAGGAGGTAGCCCAGTGAGTATTTATGTGGAGAGGGGGCGCCCCGGTCAGGAGGCGCCTTCTTCTTCGTTGTCGGTAGCGATTTCGTCGTAGTGCTGGAAGAGGAAATCGTTGTAGGGGAATCGCGTGGTGTGAATCTCCTTCACGCGCTGGTAGAGCAGCGACTTCAACTCGTCGATGTTGGTTTTGTTGCGGGCCGAGATGAAGATGCAGTTGTCGTGCATTTTTCCCATCCAGGTCTCTTTCAGCTCGTCGAGCGAGATGTTTTCGCGGGTGCGCGGGGTGAGGTCGTCGGCCGCTTTCTCGACATAGGAGAAGGCGTCGATTTTGTTGAAGACCAGAATCATGGGCTTGTTGGACGAGTCGCACACCTCTTGCAGAGTCTTGTTCACCACCTCGATTTGCTCCTCGAAAGCCGGGTGAGAGATATCGACCACGTGGAGCAGCAGGTCGGCTTCGCGCACCTCGTCGAGAGTCGATTTGAACGAATCGACCAAGTGGGTGGGCAACTTGCGGATGAAGCCTACGGTATCGGAGAGGAGGAAGGGCAGGTTATCGACGATTACCTTGCGCACGGTGGTATCGAGGGTGGCAAAGAGTTTGTTCTCGGCAAAGACCTCGCTCTTGGCCAGCAGGTTCATGAGGGTCGATTTTCCCACGTTGGTATAGCCTACCAGCGCCACGCGCACCAGTTTACCCCGGTTCTTGCGCTGGATGCTCTTTTGGCGGTCGATGCTTTTCAGCTCCTCCTTCAGGTTCGAAATCTTGTCGAGGATGATACGGCGGTCGGTCTCGATCTGAGTCTCACCGGGACCACGCATACCGATACCGCCTCGTTGCCGCTCGAGGTGAGTCCACAGGCGGGTGAGTCGGGGCAGCAGATATTGGTACTGAGCCAGCTCGACCTGCCGTTTGGCGTTGGCCGTCTGGGCCCGTTTGGCAAAGATGTCGAGGATGAGGCTGGTGCGGTCGAGAATCTTCACTTGCAGTTCCTTCTCGATGTTCTGTACCTGCTTGGCCGAGAGGTCGTCGTCGAAGATGACCATACCTATCTCATTCTCATCGATGTAGTTTTTTATTTCGGTCAGTTTGCCCGCACCGACGAATGTGCGGGAGTTGGGGGTATCGAGCCGTTGCAGAAATTTCTTCACGGGCTGAGCCCCGGCGGTTTCGGCCAGGAAGGCCAGTTCGTCGAGATATTCATTGGCTTTTGCCTCGTTCTGGGTATTGGTAATCAATCCCACCAGGACGGTGCGTTCGGTTTCTTCTTGGGTTAAGATAAATTCTTTCATGTGTCGTACTCCAAAGACGTACCTCAAAAATAATGCTTTTTATCGGGTCTTTGTTTAGTTGTTAAACAGTTTTTCTATCGTGACAATCTGGTAATCGTAAAAATCGCGGGTAGCGCTGTCGGTCGTAGCGGCCCGTTTCTGCTTGTAGAGCGTGAGTATCTTCTTGAGGGCGCCGCTCATGTAGGGGGCCATTTCGGCTACCGACATCGAAGGCCCTATGGTGAAGCGGGTGAACGATTGCTCCCAGGCCTGGTGGCACAACACGTGGCTGCAAGGGAAGGGGGCCCCCTCGAGGTCCACGTCGTCGGTCAGGCGCGAGGTCGAAGCACTCTTGACCGGAGTGTTCTCCAGGTTGGAATAGCGGGCCAGCAGGTTGATGGTTTCACTCTGCAGGTCGCGTTCCACCTCGTTCAGTTTACGTCCCTGGTAAGTCGCCTTGAACACCTCGGCAATCACGTCGTTGAGGTAGCTATCGACGGTGTAGTTTTTCACCGGGTCGATGGCTCCGCCTTCACGGATGCGGAAGAGGGTGGCCGGTTTGATGAGGCTGGCCGGGAGCGTGCGATGTATCGAGCTGGCATAGTTGACGTTGGCCCCGATGCGTTGCAGCAGATCGGCGGGGGTGAGCCAGTCGCGATAGGTGCGTGCCTGGTTGAGTATCCATTTCAACGCTTTCCGTTGGGTTGCCTTGTCGAGGTAGGTATAGGGCAGTGTGTCGTCGCCCTGGCGCACCTCGGTGTAGAGCACACCGCCTATGTAGGGAACCACGTGGCGCAGATGACGGTTGTATTGTTGCACGAGTGCCGTGTATTCGTCGCGTATGGTGCGGTAGTCCTTACCCTCGTCGAAGAGCCATTTCTCGAAATTCTTCACGATAATCTTGAGGTTCGATATGGCCATTTCGCCCGCCTTGAAGTGGTCGTTGCTCAGGTCCTCGGTCTGGTCGGTGGGGTCGTAGGTATCGGGGTACTGTTGGGCACCGAAGGTGTACATGGGGTCCGCTTTCTTCTCGGCTATCCAGCGGTCGAGCGTAGCTACCTCGTCTTGCGGGGTGGGTGCATCGGCAATGAGGCGGTAGCCCCAGTTGATGGCATAGATGTCATAGACTCCCAGGATGGGCGGGGTGAGCCGCACGCCGCGCTCATAGTCGCCGGGTTGTGCCACGAAGTTGTTGCGGGCGTAGTCCATGATGCTGGGTGTGGTGCCATACTTCTGGGTGAACGACGGGCTGCGCAGCGAGTCGATGGTGAAGGCGTAGCTGGCTCCCATGTTGTGCATGAGTCCCAGTGTGTGTCCTATCTCGTGCGAGGCAACGTAGCGCAGCGATTCGCGCATGACGTCGTTGTCGAAGGTCTCTTTTCTAACCCGAGGGTCAACGGCTCCCGTCTGGGCAAACCGCCAGTCGTGTACCAGCGAGATGACGTTGTGGTACCAGATGACGTCGGCCGTGAGTATTTCGCCGCTGCGGGGATCGACGTAGCTCGGGCCCATGGCGTTGGCAATGTCGGTGACGGCATATTTTACACAGCTGTACCGCATGTCGTCGGGGTCGAAGTCGGGGTCGTTCTGAGGATAGTCGCGGGCAATGACGGCATTTTTGAAACCGGCAGCCTCAAAGGCAGTGTTCCAGTCTTCCACACCCTGTTTCACGATGTCGCGCCACTTCTCGGGGAAGGCGCTGTCCACATAGAATACGATAGGCTTCTTGGGTTCTACCAGTTCGCCCCTGAAGTAGGCCTCGCGATCCTCGTCCTTCGGCTCGAGTCGCCAGCGGTGAATGTATTGCGTGCGGTCTATGCGGTCTTTGTCGCTCGTGTAGATGTTTTTTGTACTCGAGAAGAAACCCACCCGACGGTCGTAGATGCGAGGCCGCATGGGTTGCTCGGGCAGGAGTACCAGCGAGCGGTGCATGGTCACGGTGCAGTTGTTGTCGCCGGTGAAGCTGAGTACCGAGCGTATCTCGCAGTTTTTGGGGAAACTCTTGGCTCCCAGAATGTAGGAGTTGGCTGCCGTGTAGGTGCCGGTCTTGATTTTGGAGGATGGGTTGCTGGGCATGGGGCTGATGATCTTCTCGTTGGTCTTGAAGAAGTCGCTCATGTCCACCACCACACTGTTCCCGTTTTGGACCTCGATTTTGAAAGCCTTGACGATGGGGTCGCCAAAGTTCTTGTCGAACGAGGCAGCGATGGGGTCGTTCTGGTCGATGATGTTGCTGTGCTGTACCAGGTGCATGAAGACCGATTGCCCGTTTTTGCTGAATCGTATCATAAAGGGGTCGGTAGTCATCTCGCCGGCCACGAACAGCTTGGGATTGGTGGTGGCAGCCACGCGGCTCGACAGCAGGAAGATGCGGCTCATCAGCGAGTCGGGTATCTCGACCAGCAGTTTGTTGTCGGTTGTGATGTGCAGGGTGAACATGCCTTTTTGAGTCTTGGCTCCTTTGACGAGCTTCTCATACTTCGACTCCTTGGCAGTGGTGTCTTTGACCTGCTCTTTCTTATCCTCTTTTTTACTCTTTCTTTTGGCGTAGCAGTTTGCGGGGGATGCTCCGGCAATGAGGAGCGTTGCAAGAATCGCCCATACCAGTTTCTTCATATCTCGTTTTTTGTGTTTCTTGTTTTTACAAAGTGCAAAAATAGAGCAAACCGATTGCAGAAACAAGGGGCAAGGAATAAAAAGCGAGGCAAATGGCTCATTTACCTCGCTTTTTTATGGTAATTTACACGCCCTTTTGTCAATCTGAGCGTGACATCGGGGCTCAATGCAGATAGGCGTCGAGCGGGATGTTGTACTTTTTCAAGATGGTTTCGGGATTGTACGAGAGTTTGGCCTCGCGCAGCCCCGGGTCGCCGGCATCATCCTCACGGTTGATGTATTGCAGTTGGGGATGGGTCTCGGTCATATGCTCCGAGTAGAAGAAGTTGATAGCCTCGTAGGCGCCTGCAATCTCCTTGCAGGCCTTCTCGATGTGCACGATGAGGGTGTCGTTTACGACTTCGCCCACCGAGAAGGCGACAATCTCGCCACCCACACGCAGCAGTCCGCCTTCGAAAGCCAGGCGGTCATACTCGCGCAACACCTGGGCCACTTTTCCCTCTTCGTAGTTAAACAGCTCGCTCTCCTTGCGGTACTCCTGGCGATAGCGATCGAAGAAGGCAATCAGCTCGGGCAGATTCTGCGGGGTGATGGCCTCGTACTGGAAGTCGGGGTAGGTGCTCTTGAACTTGTTCACCCGGTTACGCTTCTTGTTGAAGCGGTGCCCCACAAGAGTCGCCAGGTCGGTAGCCCGGTAGAGGTAGTCGCCCCAGTCGGGCAGTTCGGTGATGGGGCAGCCATAGAGTTGAGCGATAGCCTGTGCAGCCGGCTCGGGCACAGCCGAGAGGATGAACGGGACCTTGTGCCGTTGGCAATACTCCTTTAACAACGGCAGCGACTCGGCCAGTTCGAGGCTGCCCACCGGTACGGCAAAGGCCGTGTTTTGCAGGTGGTCCTCCTCCCCGCCTTTGATAAAGAGGGTGTCGCGACAAATGGCATACTCGTAGCCGAAATAATCGACCCACATGTAGATGCCGCCAATCGAGAAGTCGCAAGTGCGGTAATTCTGACGGGTCAAGTAGGGAGTTATCGCAGATAACGAATCGAGGGTGATGGGTTTGAATACCAGGCAGCAGTCGTTTGCTGCCGATTGTGTAGGCTCGGGGGTGGTGCCCAGTCGGGTTGTCTCCATGAATCTTTGTTTTGCTGGATGGCCAGGTTAAAAAGGCAGGCAGGCGAATGTCGTACACCTGCGTTACAACGTCGTGTTGCAGCCGGTTTTTTCTCTTTTTTGCACTGCAAAAATAGATAATTTTTATCAGTACATATTTATAAACAATCTATTTTGTCTTTTGGTTCCGAAAATTTAAAAATATTAGACAATCTTTTTTATAAAAGATATGATATTTTTATTCAATATCTCAATTTGATGCAAAAATATTTTTATTATTGGAAAAATGGTATATATTTGCGGATATTTTGTACTAATTGAATGTAATTACTAATTAATAAAAACCAAATGTCACTAATAATTCCCCAGCGATATAAACTCAAACTTTTACCCGAGACTACCGAAATGGCCATAAAGATGCTGAAGGATGCTTTCCAGGAGCGTCTGGCCAAGGCACTCAACCTGCGACGGGTCACCGCCCCGCTGTTTGTACTTTCGGGAACCGGGTTGAACGACGATCTCAACGGCAACGAGCAGGCCGTGTCGTTCCCTATTGCGGCCATGGGTGGTCGCAAAGCCGAGGTTGTGCACTCGCTCGCCAAGTGGAAGCGAGTGAAGTTGGGAGCCTATGATATAGCACCCGGCTTTGGCCTCTATACCGATATGAACGCCATCCGCACCCACGAGGAGCTCGATAACCTGCACTCGCTCTATGTCGATCAGTGGGACTGGGAGAAGACCATCACCCGCGACGACCGCAACGTCGAGTATCTCAAGGATACCGTGCGCACCATCTACCGGGTTATCAAGGAGTGTGAGGCTCTCGTCTATGCCAAGTTCCCTCACATTACCCCCACGCTCCCCGACGAGATAACCTTTATCCACACCGAGGAGCTGTTGCAGCAGTATCCCCACCTCACCCCCAAGGAGCGTGAGGCTGCTGTGGCCCGTCGCTATGGCGCCGTGTTTCTCATCGGCATCGGGCAGCAGCTCAGCGACGGTACCCGCCACGATGGTCGGGCCCCCGACTACGACGACTGGACTACCCCCAACAGCGACGGATACTTGGGACTGAATGGCGATATCATTTTGTGGAACACCGTATTGGATATCCCCTTTGAGCTCTCGTCGATGGGCATACGCGTCGATCGTGAGGCCTTGCTGCGCCAACTCGACATCTGTGGCTGTCCCGAGCGGGCCCAGCTTAATTTCCACCGAGCCCTGCTCAACGACGAGTTACCCCTCTCGATAGGAGGTGGTATAGGGCAATCGCGCTTCTCGATGTTTCTGTTGCAGAAAGCCCACATCGGCGAGGTGCAGGCCAGCATTTGGCCCGAGGAGCAGATAGCCGAGTGTGCCCGCCACAACATCCATCTGTTATGATAGGATTCGTTCTCGATTGATAATGAGATTCTTCTATACAAATCGTGCGGCGACTCTACGAACCGGCCCGAAAATAATTCTGAATTTTTTGAAACGAAGAGTTGCAGAATTGAAAAAAGCGTTCTATCTTTGCACTCGCAAAACGAAACTGGTGCGGTAGTTCAGCTGGTTAGAATACATGCCTGTCACGCATGGGGTCGCGGGTTCGAGTCCCGTCCGCACCGCGCAAAAGCGCCGAGATCAATCAAGGTCTCGGCGCTTTTGCGTTTACTCTCTTTCGTGGAATTCGTCCATATTTTTGTCGTTACAGATTCTTTTCCCTTTTTGAAAGAAAAACGTCACACGGCCGATTGTCTGTTTCAACCTCCATTTTGGTCGTTTCACCGGCAAACAGGGTAGGGGAAAGTATAAAGAAGCTAACTTTGTAACCAGTATAAATTTAGTCTCTATCACTTATGTTTGCAAAGATCGTACACTTTTCAATCCGGAGGAAGCTGTTTGTAGGGCTCACCACCCTGTTGCTTCTGGCGGGCGGTATATACTCCATGCTGACACTGCCCATCGATGCCGTGCCCGACATCACCAACAACCAGGTGCAGATTGTCACTGTGTCGCCCACGCTGGCTCCGCAAGAGGTGGAACAGCTCATCACCTTCCCTATCGAGATAGCCATGAGCAACGTGATGAATGTCGAGGAGATTCGTTCGGTATCGCGTTTCGGGTTGTCGCTCGTGACGGTGGTTTTCAAGGAGGATGTCCCCACGCTGGATGCCCGGCAACTGGTCAATGAGCAGATTCAGATGGTCTCGGGTGAGATTCCGCCCGAGTTGGGTACTCCCGAGCTGATGCCTATCACCACCGGGTTGGGCGAGATTTACCAGTATGTGCTCAAGGTGGCTCCGGGTTACGAGGACCGCTACGATGCCATGGAGCTGCGCACCATTCAAGATTGGATTGTGAAACGTCAACTTTCGGGTATCCCCGGCATTGTCGAGATTAACAGCTTTGGCGGATATCTGAAACAGTATGAGGTGGCCGTTGACCCCGATGCCCTCTATTCGTTGAATATTACTATTGGCGAGGTGTTCGAGGCTCTGAGCCGAAACAACCAGAATACGGGGGGTAGCTATATCGAGAAGGTGAACCGTGCCTACTATATCCGCTCCGAGGGTATGATTAACGATCTGCACGATGTCGAGCAGATTGTGGTGGCCAATCGAGGTGGTATCCCGGTGCACATCGGCGATATAGGTCGTGTGCAGTTTGGCGCGCCTAAGCGGTTTGGGGCCATGACCAAGGATGGCGAAGGCGAGTGTGTGGGCGGTATTGCCATGATGCTCAAAGGAGCCAATGCCAACGTGGTGACCAAGGAGCTGGAGAAACGGGTGGCCAAGGTGCAGCAGATGCTGCCCGAAGGGGTATCGGTAGAGCCTTACCTGAACCGTTCGGAACTGGTGAATAGGAATATCTCTACCGTTATACGCAACCTGGTAGAGGGTGCTATCATCGTGTTCCTGGTGCTGATTCTCTTCCTGGGTAATGTACGGGCCGGCCTGATTGTGGCGTCGGTCATTCCGCTGGCGATGCTCTTTGCTTTTATTCTGATGCGTATTTTCAATGTGTCGGCCAACCTGATGAGCCTTGGGGCCATCGACTTCGGTATTGTGGTGGACGGATCCATCGTTATCCTGGAGGGCATCCTGGCCCACCTGTACGGGCGGGAGTTGCGGGGGCGCACCCTCACCCGTGAAGAGATGAATGTCGAGGTCGAGAAGGGGGCCGGTCGGGTAGTACGAAGCGCTACGTTTGCCGTACTTATTATCTTGATTGTATTCTTCCCCATCCTCACCTTGTCGGGTATCGAGGGCAAATACTTCACCCCGATGGCCAAGACGTTGGTGTTCTGTATCATAGGGGCTCTCATTCTCTCGGTTACCTATGTGCCCATGATGGCTTCGCTCTGTCTCAATCGCCACGTGACGGTAAAGACGACGCTGGCCGATCGCTTCTTTGCCTGGTTGAACCGGGGGTATAAACGAGTACTTCGTTTCAGCCTGGCCCATATGTGGGGAACTATTGTAGGGGCTTTTGCCGCCCTGTTGCTCTCGCTGCTGCTCTTTACCAAGTTGGGTGCCGAATTTATTCCTACCCTCGACGAGGGCGACTTTGCCATGCAGATGACCCTCCCGGCCGGCAGCTCGTTGAGCCGGAGTATTGAGCTCTCACTCGAGGCCGAGAAGCGGCTCAAAGCTCGCTTCCCCGAGATAAAACATGTCGTGGCCAAAATCGGTACGGCCGAGGTGCCCACCGACCCCATGGCAGTCGAGGATGCCGACGTGATGATTGTCATGAAGCCCTTCGACGAATGGACCTCGGCATCGAGTCGGGCCGAGATGGTCGAGAAGATGAAACAGTGTCTTGACTCGATCGAGGGGGCCGAGTTCAACTTCAGTCAGCCCATCCAGTTGCGTTTCAACGAGTTGATGACGGGTGCCAAGGCCGATATCGCCATCAAGCTCTATGGCGAGGATATGGCCGAGTTGTATAGCAAGGCTCGCGAAGCGGCTCACTATGTAGAGCAGGTGCCGGGAGCCTCCGATGTGCTGGTCGAGCAGGCCATGGGATTGCCACAACTGCTCGTGCACTTCGACCGGGCCAAGATTGCGCGTTATGGCATCGATATCGAAGAGCTGAATACCGTTATCCGCACCGCCTATGCCGGCGAGACGGCTGGTGTCGTCTTTGAGAACGAAC
The DNA here is from genome assembly GCF_002161555.1 of Barnesiella sp. An55. Lineage (GTDB taxonomy): Bacteria > Bacteroidota > Bacteroidia > Bacteroidales > Barnesiellaceae > Barnesiella > Barnesiella merdipullorum. The sequence continues at coordinate 58,110 of NZ_NFHZ01000015.1, forward strand.
GTCGTTTCGATCTTGTTGTCCGCCTGGATAAGAACAAGGTAAGCGACCTGAATATCGACAAGCTGTTTGTCCGCACAAAAGATAACATACAACTCCCCGTGAGCGAGGTAGCCAGCATCGAACTGGAGAACGGGCCTCTGCAAATCAACCGCGACGCTACCAAACGTCGCGTGGTCATCGGTGTGAACGTGCGCGATGCCGATATCCAGCAGGTGGTAAGCCAGATAAGGGAGTCACTCGACAAGAACGTGAAACTGAAGCCCGGTTACTACTTCGAATACGGAGGCCAGTTCGAGAATCTGCAAAATGCCATCAGCACCTTGACGGTGGTTATCCCCATTGCCTTGATGCTCATTCTGTTGCTGTTGTTCTTTGCTTTCCACAGCGTGACCTACTCGCTGGTCGTATTCTCGACCGTGCCCCTCTCGCTCATCGGTGGTATCGTGGCCCTGTGGTTGCGCGGCTTGCCCTTCAGTATCTCGGCCGGTGTAGGTTTCATCGCCCTCTTTGGTGTGGCTGTGCTGAATGGTATCCTCATGATCAACCACTTTAACGACATCCGTAAGCGAGGCAAATATCCTTTGACGACCAACCGTATCATTGCCGAGGGGTGCCCGCATCTGTTGCGTCCCGTATTCCTCACCGGGTTGGTAGCTTCGCTGGGATTCGTGCCCATGGCGATTGCCAAGTCGGCCGGAGCCGAGGTACAGCGCCCGCTGGCTACCGTAGTGATAGGCGGTTTGATTGTCTCGACGGTACTCACCCTGATTATTATCCCCGTATTCTATCGCGTGGTAAGTATCTTGACCGCCAAGCGGTTGCGCCGCAAGAGCCGTCGCTCCATCCGCAAGGCCGCTATGGTCATTGCCCTGCTGGCACTCTCTACTCCCGCCCTGCAGGCTCAGCAGAGTGTAACATTGGAGCAGGCTATCGAAATTGCCCAAAGCAACCATCCGCGCTTGAAGATGGCTCAGGCCGAGGTCGATCGTGCCCGGGTTTCGAAAGGCGAGGCCTGGGATGGCGGCAGCACCTCCTTCAGTTATTCGTGGGGACAGTTGAACGGGGCCGACCGCAACGACAACGAGTTGTCTGTCGAGCAGTCGCTGGGTTCCCTGCTCACGCCCTTCTATAAAAATGCCTTGGCCAACACGCAGATAAGCAAAGGCGAGAATTACCGCGACATGGTGAAGAAAGAGGTGACGGCCGAGGTGAAACGGGCCTGGGCCTATTACCAGTATGCTTTCCAGATCAACGCCATGTACCGCGGGCAGAAAGACTTGGCCGAGCGGTTGCGGAACAGTGGCGAACAGCGTTATCTCCAGGGCGATATCGACTTGGCCGAACGGAATATGATTACGGCTTTGGCCACCGACCTGCATACCCGTTGGATGGAGGCCGCCGAAGAGTTGGCCCTGGCCGAACGCCGGTTTGCCTGGGCCTGTTACAGCGACCAGCCGCTGGTGCCCGTCGATACCACCCTGGCGGTCATGTCGTTGCCGACCGATGGTCTTTCGCTCTCGTCGCTGCACCTGAACTACTTCAGTGCCCAGGTACAGGAGAAAAAAGATATGTTGAAGATTGAGCGCAGCCGTTTCTTCCCCGAGATTTCGGTAGGCTATGTGCGCCAGAAGATAGCCCCTCTCTCGGGACTCAACTCATGGATGGTAGGTGTCTCGCTGCCCATTCTCTTCTTCCCGCAGCAGAGCAGGGCCAAGCAGGCTCGCATCGACCTGCAAATTGCCAACTGGCAGGCCGAGGACAACCGTCGCCAGCTCTCCAACAAGGTGAGCGAACTGCAAAGCCAGTTGATTCGTCAGCGCGAGCGGCTCACCTATTACGAGCAGGCGGCTGTCAAAGAGGCCGATGCCCTGCAGAATAGCGCCTTGAAGAAATTCCAGGCCAACGAAACCGATATAAGTCAGTTTATCCAGAGCCTGAATACCGCCCGGGAGATCCGGCGGGGCTACATCGAAACGGTTTATGCCTACAACATTACCGTACTCGAGCTGGAACTCTATACCGAGTGAACTTCCCGGTCATTCACACAACAACCCACGTCAAAAAAAACTCAAAGCAATGAATAGAAACAATCCGATGAAACAGTCTATGATTTATCTGATGCTTGCCCTGCTGGCCGCATCGTGTTCGAGCCCCTCGGGGCAACAGGCCGGGTCGGCCGGTACTGCCGATACCGTAGCGCAAGCCGTGGACGACACGGCGCAAATGCCCAAAGTCGATGGGGTGAGCGGAGCCACCAACGTCTCCAACCCGCCGTCGTTCAACGGTGTCATCGTGATGCCCCCGCAAAACCATGTCACGGTCACGCTCAGCATGGGGGGCTCGGTAAAGGATATCCACATCCTGCCCGGCAAATATGTGCGCAAGGGCGAAGTGGTTCTCACGTTGGCCAATCCCGCCTTCATCGAGTTGCAGCAATCCTATCTCGATGCTGCCGCCCAAGCCGAGTATCTGAGAAAAGAGTATGAACGCCAGCAGAAACTGGTTTCCGACGAGTCGGCCTCGCTGAAACGGTTGCAGCAAAGCAAGGCCGATTACCTTTCCATGAAGAGCCGCATGGAGGCCGCCGCGGCCCAACTCGCCTTGCTGGGTGTCGATACCGCAGCTTTGAACCGGAACGGTATTCGCACCTATCTCGATGTGCGGGCTCCGCGCAGTGGTTATGTGACCAACATGGATATCAATGCCGGCAAATATTTTGCTGCGGGCGAGCCTGTTTGCGATGTTATCGACAAGAGCAATCCCATGCTCCAGTTGACCGCTTATGAGAAAGATCTCGACAAGTTGAAACCCGGTACCCGATTCACGTTCAATGTGAACGGCATGCCCGACACGACGTTTACCGCCGAGTTGGTTTCGGTCGATCAGATGGTGGACAACGTGAACCGTTCGATCAAGGTCTATGCCCGCATCGTGGAAGGATACTCCAATTTCCGCCAAGGGATGTATGTCTCGGCCAAGATTACAGATAAAAAACACTAATTTTGTTGCATGAAGTTGTTGCACCGTCATAAAAGATTTCTCCTGATGCTGAATGCCATCTCTATCCTGTTGGCGTTCCTGATGCATCTGCCCGAGCTGATAGCGCTCTCTAATCCCGAGACAGGCAGCCGCCTCTTCCCCGATGTGCACTGGGCCAACGTCAGCTATGAGATCCTTTTTACCTATTTCTCTACCTTGCTGCTCTTTTTCTTGAATATCAAGATTATGCGGCTCAATAGCCCGGCCAGGGAGTTGGGGTGGAAACGGGTGACGGTAACCTTTGTGATTACCTTGGTCGTGTGCAATCTGTTGGGCAAGGGGTTTGTCTTTGTCCATCAATATTTCGATGTGCCGGCCATTACCGCCATGTTGCATCACTACCTGCACCCGCTGCGCGATATTCTCATTACCAGCATTGTGACAGGTACCTGCTACATGGAGCACCAAAACCGGTGCAGCCAGCGCATGTTGCTCGAGAACGAACAGTTGCGCACCGAGAATCTGGTCAACCAGTACGAGGCCCTGAAGAGCCAGCTCAACCCTCACATGCTCTTCAACTCGCTCAATACCCTCTATTCGCTCATACGGGAGTCGCCCGACAAGGCCCAGAACTATTTGCAGGAGTTGTCGCGAGTCATGCGTTATACCTTGCACGACAACCTGGCGCACACGGTGGCCTTGACCGAAGAGATGAGCTTTGTGCGCTCCTACATCTATCTGTTGCAGATGCGCTACGAAGAGAACTTGAGTTTCGATATCGATATTCCCCAGGCGATGTTGCAGCGGCAAGTGCCCCCGATGGCCGTGCAGATGCTGGTCGAGAATGCGGTAAAGCACAACGAAATCAGTAACCGCAACCCGCTCACGATACACATTGGGGTCGAAGGGAACAGCCTCTATGTGAGCAATCGCATCCAGCCCAAGCTGTCGGATAGCAGCAATACCTGCATCGGGTTGGCCAACCTCTCGAAGCGTTACCGCCTGCTCTTTGGTTGCGATATCACTATCGAGGAGAATGAAAAGAACTTTAAAGTAACTTTGCCGCTGATATGAAGACTCTCATTATAGAAGACGAAAAGGCCGCGCTGCGCAACCTGAAGGCGGCGATGAAGGAGGTAGATGCCGACTTTGATATTGTGGGCGAGACCGACAGTGTGACCGGTACGTTGGAATGGTTTGCCGCCAATCCCATGCCCGAGTTGGTTTTCATGGATATTCACCTGGCCGACGGGTCGGCTTTCGGTATATTCGACCACATCGACATCACCTGTCCCATTATCTTTACCACGGCCTATGACGAGTATGCCTTGCAAGCCTTCAGGGTGAACAGCATTGCCTATCTGTTGAAACCCATCGGCATTGCCGACCTGCAAAAAGCTATTGATAAATTGAAGTTGCTCGGAGGGGCTGGCGCTTCACACCCGGCTACCGACCTGCAGGCCGTGATGCGTGCCTTGAAGCGGGAAGAGAGTTACAAGACTCATTTTCTGGTACCGGTAAAGGGCGATCGTTTTGTGCCGGTGAGTGTGGATCAGATTGCTTATTTCTATATCGACGGTGGGGCGGTTAAGGCGGTGATGGAGTCGGGCGATACTTTTGACTTCCAGCAGACGCTCGACGAGTTGGCCGAGATGCTCAATCCCCGCCAGTTCTTCCGGGCCAATCGCCAATATATCGTGGCTCATAAGGCCGTTACCGGTGTGAGTCTGTGGTTTGGCGGGCGACTGGTTGTGCAACTCAATCCCCCCACGACCGAGAAAGTAATCATCAGCAAGGCCCGTGTATCGGCTTTCAAAGATTGGTTTTGAATATTGGGGGAAAGGGGGGTGCCGGTTTATGCGGAGAGAGCCCCTTCTTCTTTTTTCGTTTCCCCCTCGCCGTTTTGAGTTGGCTCCTTTGACGGCCCTGATTTCGTTTGGTTGGCCGTGAATCCTATCGGCTGGCGATTCTTTTGTTCCTCTTGTCGTATATTACTGAGTCGTTTGTAATACTTGTCCAGCTGTTTTTGGGTGACGAAAAACGAATCGAGAGCAGCCTCTACGTACTCTACATTCTCGGGGGATGCCGGGTGGAGCATCAGGTCGTGATGACTGTGGAACCAGATGATTCCATTTTTGTCGGGCTGGGTAAGCACCACGGTTGGACCCCGTTGGGAATTGGTGAGGTTGATGGCTTCACGCACCACGGGAAGGTTGGGATTGTTGATGCTTATCGTGTTCCAGTTGGGATCCCAAATGTCGGAGAAACGACCCGAGATCGAAGCGTAAAACTTTTCGCCCTGGTAGGCAAAATTCAGAGTCCCATCGGAATTGAGTTTGGGTTGGCAACCTATTGCCTCGAGAGCCTGTCGCAAGATTCGCCGGGTTTCCTCCTCAATTTCGGAAATCGGAATCTGTTTTTTACCGGGTGATTTCTCGTAGCTTGAATCACTTTTGTCGGAGCGGAAGAGTGTCCAAATGAGATAACCTATCCCAAGGGACAGTAACATTAAAATAGCTCTGGTCATAAAATTTTGGATTTATATTAAGTTGGGCATGTAAAAGCCTTTTGGGAGGGATTCGTTGGGTAACAACTTAACAGTGTCTAAGTTACAAAAATAATTTGAATAATCAACCGAAATACTCTTTTTTTTAGTTCGTTTTTGAAAAAAAGTGTGACACGAAAGTTTCAGCTTCACAAAGAGAGAGCGGGGTACTCGAGATTGGATGAAATCGCAGTACCCCGCCTGGTTGACTTGCTTCCGAAGTGCCCCCGGTGAAATGGGAGCGTGGGTAGGATAGATAAGGATGTGTGCTTCGGTTGCAAGTCGTCGTCCCCTTTCGGAACTATTATGACCTTATGGAAGTTTGGGTTTCTGTTCTTGAAGTTAATCTCGTTGTCGCTTTATATGGAGTTCTGCCGCTATGGAGTTCTATCGCTCGGGCCTGTTTTTATTCCTCTTTCTGTTAAGCCACTTGTCGGGCCAGATGGCCTTTGGAGATATCGATATCCTCTTCCCGGTGATTGTCGTTGGGCACCGTCGGGAAAGTTTGAGGTGCGATGAGCCCGTTGGGCAGTTCGATTTGTGCCGGGCGAGGATACTTCTGTAAGAGCTCTTGGTATCGGGGCTGGTTATGCAGCGGTTCCATATCGGGGATGTCGAGCAGGACAAACTTACGGAATCCTTTTTCAAAGGCCTGCTCGAGAAAATCGAGAGCCTTCTCTGTATTGCCCAGTCGGGCATGGAGTTGCGAGGCCGCAAAGTATCGGTCGCTGTTGGAGGGTTCATCGGCGATGAGGCTGTCGGCCGTGGCGATGGCCCGTTTGGTCTCACCTATTCCCAGCCAGGCCAACGGAGAGAACATTTGCTGTCCGTTTATGGTGTCGATGGCGAGAGACGCGCGATAGTCGTTGCTGGCCTGTTCGAGGTCCCCTTTTTGCCGATATACTTCGCCACGGAGCAACAGTGCCTTGCTGTTTTGGGGGTCGAGGATGAGGGCCGTATCGAGGTCGGCGAGGGCCCCGTCGTAATCGCTTGAGAGGTTCTTGTAGTACCCCCGCCAATAGTGAGCGTCGGTCGATGGTTGATAGTGAGCATTGTAGAGATCGGTTTGGGCAATGGCCTTTTGCGGATATCCTGCCAGGTAGAGGATACTGGCTTTACACAAGAGAGCTTCGTAGTCGGTGGGGGTAACCGTCAAAACCGAGTCGATAGTCAGGAGGGCTTGTCTGTAATCGCCCACTTCTTTCAGGCAGAAGGCGATATTGGCCCTGGTCAGTTCGGTATTCTCGGTGCACTGCCGGTAGTACCCGATGGCTTGTGGGTAGCGATTGGTAATCTGGCAGATACATCCCAGGTTGTAGTCCCAGGTATCGTTGTCGGGTTCTTTGATGCGCATGGCCTCCAGGGGTTGTAACATGGCTTGGAAATCGGCCAATGCAATGGATTGCAGTTGGAAAAAGGCCTCGATGTTGTCTTGGGCATTGAGAGAGCTTATGGCGTTGTCGGCCGCTTGACTGTATTGGCCCAGGGCTGTGTGGCAGTAGGAGCGCAACAGATATACCTGGTAGTCATGGGCATGGAGCTTTATGCCGAGGTCCAGCAGTTTAATGGCCTCGGTATAATTCTTTTGAATATATCGTATGGAGGCTATTCCTACATATCCCTTCGAGTCGCCGGGCGCGAAAGAGATAATCTGTTGAAAGTCGGCCTCGGCCAGGTCTAACCTTCCCTGGTCGCGATAGAGGTAGCCTCGTCGTTCATAGAGAGATGCGTCTTGTGGGGCATATTCAATAGCTTTGGACATTTGCTCTATGGCCAAGTCGGTCTGTTCCAATCCTTCATAACTGAGGGCGCTGATGTAGTAGGCCAGCGAGCGCATCTGCTCCTCTTTGGGCGGGAGCAGCCGAATGGCCTGGCCGGTCGAGTTGAGAGCCTGACCATACTCAAGAAGACCCAGTTGCGAGACTCCCATCCAGGTAAGGATGTAGCCGTTGTCGGGGTTTTTCTCCTGTTCTTGGGAGAGCAGGTCGAGCCCCGTGCTGTAGTCTTGTGCCTGGATGGCCTGGATGGCTTGCTGGTAGGTGTGGGACGTGGGCTGTTTTTTCCCGGCCAAGAGGGTGGTACAAGAGCCCACGAGGGTAGCGAGAAGAAGTAGAAGGATTGGTTTCATCGTTTTTATAATTTTGTTTTTGTATGACAAAGATTATAAAAAGATTGGTTACCAAACTCGATTGAAAAGGGAAGTGTATGAAATGCCATCGGGGCTGTATGAAATGGCTTTTTACCCCCTATTTGGTACAGCCTTGCTGGCGTGGGGTCATGGTTTGCGCCAAAGTATGTAGCTGGTGTTGACCGGCATGCGATAGGTTTTGCGCCCAAAGGTGTGGCGATGCCCCTGAGCGTCGGTGCTCCAACCATAGGAGTGGCTGCCCACCAGGTAGATGGAGTTGGTGATGTCGAGGTCTTCGAGTGCCTGGGCAAAGTCGTGGAACGACTCGGCCGAGAGGGTCTCGATGACCATGATCTCGCCATTGCGGTCGCACAGCGAGCGGCGTATCGACTTGTTCTTGGGCTCGTTTTCAACCAGTCGGCCATTATCGACCAGCGGGTATTGTCGGAAGAAATAGCCGTCTGTCTCGGTGGCCTTCTCGAAGAGGGGGGAGTTCTCGGCAATACCCACGGTGATGGTGTCGTGGATGATGGCGCAGAATCCCGTCTTGGCTTTACCCCAGGCCAGGGGCTTGCCTTGCAGAACAAAGGCCCCCACAATCTTGCGGTTGTCGCGGCGGATGTCGGCAGCCTGGGCCACCAGGATAATCGAAGAGTCGTTCTCGTTCAATCGGCCCACTTGCAACGAGGGTATGGCCCCGTGAGGAATATGGATGCGCAGCGGAATGTCGTTGATGGTGGTGTCGATGATTTGGGTGTAGGCTGTCGTCGGGGAGTCGGGGTAGAATCCCAGGGGCACGATAGTGTGGGGCTCGGCTTTGGGTGCGGGTGTCGTTTGCGGCTCGAAGTAAGAGGCTGTTTCGTCGCTGTTGGGGCTGTCGTTCTTGTTGTCCTTGTTGAAGCCGAAGAGGTAGGCCAGGACGATACCTGCGACCAGGAGTATGAGCACGATGATGCCTACAATTCGCCATCCGCAACCCCTTGGACTTGGGCTGGTGAGCGGGGAGACCCGGTTGGCTTTGATTTCGCCGATTACCCTTATTTCGTCATCTCTGATGTTGTCTTTGAAATCTGTCATCTTACTATTCCCTTTCCGATTCAACAAGTTCTTTCAACTGCTTGAGCGCCTCGCGCGAAGGCGACACGGTATATTTGTTCGAACTGTTATCCGACAAGATCAACTGCTGTTTGGGCAGGTTGATGTAATAGATATACTTTCGATTGATGATAAGTTGTTTACCGATTCTGATAAAGGCTTTTCCCGATGAATTGCCCAGCTGCTCGGCAATGAGTTTCTCGATTTGTCCCAACTGGTAGGTGACTAACCGGGCCTCTCCGTCGGCCAGGATCAGGGTGGAGTAGTTGCCGTCTGACGAGATATAGATGATGCGGTCTTGTGCAATGCGCACAAGGTCGGTCGAGGTCGATATGATGAGGAAATCAGACATCTCTTTTTCTTCCAGACAAATGTAATGAAGAAAATTTTTCGCAACAAAGGAATGGGGCGATAATGTATCAACTCTCGCCTCTACTGTATGAAATGGCTTGTCGGGCTGACCAAATGGACGCTATCCTCGGTTCTCTTTTACGGGTATAATTCATGTGCCGGTTCTGCTGTTGGGGTGTGGAACCGCATCGACCGGGATGGGCATGTCGAGAGTCAGAAATCGGTCATGGGAGTGACGGCGCTGGGACAGAGGATAGCCCGGTGTGCGGCGTTCTGGGCAATTGAGGCCTGTTGCTCGGTGACTCCGTCGGGGCGATAGACGATGCCTACCGACGATTGGCCGAAGAAAGTTTCGAACCAGGTGCAGGCTGCCGTGTAGCGTCCGTATTGCAGATTCAGGTGGTAGCCGTCGCGGCACAGCGTGTCGCCCAGGCTGCTGCTGCGAGCATTCTGTATGGCTGTGCCGGTGGGTATGATGATGGAGATGTGCAGCATCCGTGCGGCCTGGTTGTAGGCAAATACCACATCTTCATACATGGCCTGCTGGTCTTTCCCGTAGTGGAAGAATCCCGGGTGTGTCGAGTTCTTGGCATAGGCCCAGGTCTGTTGCAGGGCATATTGCACGTGGGGGTTGGTGACATTCTTCTTTACATAATCCATGAGCTCGGCCAGGTCGGGGAAGTAGGTGCCGTATTGTCCGGCCAGGGAGCTTACCTGCTGGAGTACGATATAGTCCCAATCCTCGTCGTGGATGGCCTCGAGCAGGCTCTTGTCGTGTTCCTCGGAGTATTGACCGTCGATGTTCTTGCGGTAGAGATAAGCATGCCGATCGTGACGTGCGTTGTCGAGGTGGCGCTCGATGGAGCATCCGCCAATGTAGGTGTTGGCCACGATGATGTGCTTCCCGGCCGAGAGGGCTATCTCGTCGAGATACTCGATGCCGTCGTCGGCAAAGCTGTTGCCGATGGCCAGTATTTTTATGGTGTCGTTTTGAGCCTGGAGCGATGAGCATATCAGCAGGCATAAAATAAGCAGAAAGGAGTGTTGGGCTTTCATAGGTGATGAATTTATCGTATTGTAATCGGGGAGCCAAATTACAAAATTTTTCCGACCCGGCGAGAAAAAGAGCGCTACATTTTTTTGGGGGGGGAGCCATGAATGGCGGGGCTACCCGAGACTTATCGGGTAGCGGCCGTGCCTCAGGTCTTTGATGATCTCGAATACCAGTTGCAGAATTTGGGGAATGGCTCTTCTGATTTCGGGCGACAGATGCATCCCCAATCGGTGGTAGTTGCGCACACTCACCGCCAGCAGTTCGATTTGCGGGGCTTGTCCCAGGAGCAGCATGGCGTCGATCATATCCTTCAGACCTATCTCGTGGGCACTCAATCGAGGCGGATAGTCGCGGGAGTAGCGGGGCGACAGCCGGCGTATGGTACCCACCGGACGATTGTCGAGTGCGGCGTCCACGAGAATGACCCGTGGATAGTGTTGCAGGGTCTCCAGCAGGGCCAGCCCTCCGGTGCCACCATCGAGAACATCGACCCCCCGGGGCATCTCCATCTGGCTGAGGGTGTGGACCACGTGTATGCCTATCCCTTCGTCGTTGAGTACCAGGTTGCCTATGCCCAGTACGAGGATAGGTTCGAGGTCGGGGGCGCTTGGCTGCGTGTTATTTTCGTTTCGTTTCATGGGCTATTTCATCTTTTTGTCGTTGAATCTGTTGCTCTTGTTTCTGCTCGGTTTCGTACTCTTCGGCCAGGTCTTCTCTCACGAACTTCCACCCGCCTATAATCGACGAGGCGATACCGTTGCGCTCGATGTAGTCGTGGTAGAACACCAGGTAGATGTGGGCGATGGAGAAGAGAATGAAGGCCCACATGGCTATGTGGTGTATTTGTCGCACCACGAAGAATCCGCCGCACAGTTGCAGTATCCATGTGAAGAAGGGTTCCATCACGTTGTTGGTCGATACGCAGAACATGGCCAGGCCGGTGACCGTCTGGATGATGAAGAGTATGAATACCCCGAAGTAGGTGAAAGCCGCTAGGCTGTTGTGGCCGATGTCGTAAATGGGTTTGGGCGAGAGGAGCAACACATCGACCCGGGTGGTGTCGCATATGCCCCGCCACTGTTTGCGGGTGAGGGGCAGGTAGTTGTTCCAGCGGGCAAACGAGTTGCCGGCAAAGGCCCAGTAGAGTCGCACGAGAAAGTTGAGAATGAAGACGAAGGCGGCGACAAAGTGGATAAACCGCACCCAGCCAAACCAGTAGTTGGCCTCGGGCGGTGTGGCGTGCTGGATGGCCGGCGGGTTGCCTATGAGGTAGCCAGTCACGCACAGCACGACGATAGCGAGTGCATTGGCCCAGTGGAAGATGCGCACGGGCAGCTCCCATACATAGACTTCGCGTAAGGATTTTCGGCGGCTTATCATGACGGTTTCTTTTTTTTGAGGGGTTGTCGTTATATCATTTCACAGTGGTGTATGTGCTCGCCCCGCTCGTCGTAAAGGTGCACGGCACAGGCCATGCAGGGGTCGAACGAATGGATGGTGCGGATAATCTCGAGCGGGGTCTGCGGGTCGGCGACAGGGGTGCCGATGAGCGAGGCCTCGAAAGCCGACCGTTCCCCACGGGTATCGCGGGGTGAGGCATTCCAGGTGGTGGGTACGATCATCTGGTAGTTCGACACTTTGCCATCCTTGATGTTGACATAGTGAGCCAGTGCACCGCGGGGTGCCTCGGTGAGTCCCACGCCCTGTGCCGTCTCGGGCCAGGTGTCGGGTTCCCATTTGACCCCGTTGAACATGCGGTAGTCGCCGCTTTTGATGTTTCGCAGCAAGGCCGTGTAGAAGTCGGTTTGCCAGTCGGCCAGCAGGCTGGCCTCGATGGCCCGGGCTAGGGTGCGTCCGGCGGTAGAATACATCGCCTCGTAACCGACACCCAGCTGGTCGAGGCATCGCCGGGTGATGGCCTCGTAGGTTTCGTTGCCGTAGGCATGAGCCACGATGTTGCGGGCCAGCGGCCCCGTCTCCATGGGCATACCCTTGTAGCGGGGAGTCTTTATCCAGCTGTAGGGCTGGTCGCGCTCGAGGTACTGGTAGGGCGGTGTAGCCCCCGTGTAGTCGAGGTTTGTCTCGCCCACCGAGGGGTGAAGGCCCACCTCCTTGCCCTGTGAGTAGGAGTACCACGAGTTGTTGACAAACTCGAGCAGACCGTCCATCGCCCAGGGGTCGAACTCGACTACCCGCGACAGGTCGCGATCGACGACGATGCCTCGCGGACTCTTGTAGGTCGATAGCTCGCCATAGTGGCCCATGGGGTAGTCGCCATAGGTGATGTAGTTGTGCAGACCGCCGCCGATGCGGGTCCACTCGGGGTAGTAGGAGAGGATGGCCAGCACGTCGGGCAGATAGACCTGTTGCACGAAGGTTTGCGTGCGTTCGATAATCTGGGCCACATAGTTGAGCCGCTCCATGTTGAGGGCGTTGGGGTCGTTGATGTTGATGGCACAGGCCATGCCGCCCACCAGGAAGTTGGGGTGCGGATTCTTGCCGCCGAAGATGGTCTGTATCTTTACCATCTCTTTCTGCACGTCGAGCGCTTCGAGGTAGTGGGCCAGTGCCACGAGGTTGACCTCGGGCGGCAGTTTGTAGGCCGGGTGTCCCCAGTAGCCGTTGGAGAAGATACTGTAACGGCTGGTTTCGATGAAGCGTTGCACGCGCTCCTGTATCTCGACGAAGTATCCGATTGAGTTCTTGGGCCAGTCCGAGAGACGCTGGGCCACTTCGGCAGCCTTGCGGGGATCGGCATGCAAGGCCGACATGACATCGACCCAGTCGAGAGCCTGTAACTGGTAGAAGTGGGTCACGTGGTCCTGTATGGTCACGGCCGACTGCATGAGGTTGCGCACCTGTTCGGCGTTGGGCGGAACGACAATGCCCAGGGCATTTTCGACAGCCCGTACCGAGCAGAGCGAGTGTATCGAGGTGCACACGCCGCACACTCGTCCCACATAGGCCCACACGTCGCGGGGGTCGCGGTCTTTGACAATGATCTCGATGCCGCGTATCATGGTGCCCGAGCTGAAGGCGTCGGTGATGACGCCCCCTTCGATATCGGCCTCGATGCGCAGATGGCCTTCGATTCGGGTAATGGGGTCAACAACAATTCGTTTGGTCATGATTCGATGGTTTTATCGGTTAGTCTTTCTCTTTCTCCAGGTGGCGGGCCTTTTGGTCGAGAGCCTGTTCCCGGTGTTCGATGTGTTGCTCTTCGGTGGCGAAGGCTTCGCGGTTCAACTCGTCGTTGTCCATTTGGTTCTTGATGAGTTTCCGTTTCTGGATATTGGTTACGATGGCATGGGCAGCCACACCGGCTGCGGCAACGGCGGTAAGTCCCAGCCCTATCTGGTCGGCGGTGGCTTCGATGCCAAAGCCGTTGACATGGGGCAGATGGTGATACAGGGGTTCGGCATCCCAAAAGCCGGGTTCGGCACACCCGATGCAGCCGTGTCCCGACTGGATGGGGTAGCTCACCCCTTCGTTCCATTTGATGACGGCACACGAGTTGAAGGTGTTGGGGCCCTTGCATCCCATCTTGTAGAGGCAGTATCCCTTCTTGGCATTCTCGTCGTCGAAGGCCTCGACAAAGAGTCCGGCGTCGAAGGCCGGCCGGCGGTAGCAGGTGTCGTGGATGCGGCGACCGTAGAAGGTGACGGGGCGTCCCATGGCATCGAGTTCGGGCAGCCGGTCGAAAGTGAGGATGTAGGTGATGACCCCGGCCATGACATCGGCGATGGGCGGACAGCCCTGCACGTTGATGACCGGTTTGCCCGAGATGATTTTATGCACGGGCTTGGCATCGGTAGGGTTGGGATAGGCACCCTGCACACAGCCCGATGAGGCGCAGTTGCCCCAGGCGATGATGGCGCTTGCCCCTTGGGCGGCCTCGTCGAAAATCTGTTTGGCCGATTGCCCGGCGATGGTGCAGTAGCCGGGATTCCCCAGCGGGACGGAGCCTTCGACAATCAGGATGTATTTGCCCCAGTTGGCTTTCATGGAGCGCTCGCGCACCTCCTCGGCCTGGAATCCGCTGGCCGCCATGAGCGTGTCGGAGTAGTCGAGCGAAATCATCTCGAGCAGAATCTGCCCCACGAGCGGGTGCGACGAACGCAGGAACGACTCGCTACAGCAGGTACACTCCTGGAAGTGGAACCAGAGCACCGGCTTGCGGGGCTTGCTTTGGAGTGCGTTGACTACCTGGGCCAGGCCGCTCTGTTGCAGCCCCAGCATGGCCCCCATGATGCCGCAGAACTTGAGAAACTGGCGGCGGGTATAACCCTTCGCCTTCAGCTCTTGGTAGAATGTTTTTTCTTTTCCCATGACAGATAGGTGTTTGGTCGTTTCAACAAATGCGCGGCAGTTGTTCACCGCTCAGCATATCGATAACCCGGGTTTGCCCCAGGGCCAGTTGCAGAAGTACTTCGGGATGCCGGTCGTCGGTCACGTGGCCTATGAGGCTGGCTTTGCTCCCGTGCGGGTCGTTGCGGATGATATGAAGGGCCTGTTCGGCATATTCGTCGGGCAGGAACACGAGCATGATTCCCTCGTTGGCGACATAGAGCGGGTCGAGGCCCAGCAGGTTGCAGGCCGCTTGCACCGGGGCCTCTATGGGCAGAGCCTCTTTGTCGAGGGTAATGGTCACCCCGGCCTCCTCGGCAATCTCGTTCAGAGTACTCGACAACCCTCCCCGGGTGGGGTCGCGCAGCATATGCACGTCGGGGACTCCGGCCAGCAGGTTCGATACAATTTGGGTAAGGGCTGCGGTGTCGCTCTGGACACTCGTCTCGAATCCCAATCCTTCGCGTGTGGAGAGAACCGATACTCCGTGGTTGCCTATCGGGCCGGTCACAATCACGGCATCGCCTTTCTTTACCCGGTGCAGTCCTATTTCGATGTTGCCGGGTACGACTCCTATTCCCGAGGTGTTGATGTAGAGCCCGTCGCATTTGCCGTGCTCCACCACCTTGGTGTCGCCGGTGACGATAGAGACTCCCGCGTGTGCGGCAGCCCGGTGCATGGCCTGCACCACTTGTCGCAGGGTGTCGAGGGGGAGTCCCTCTTCGAGAATGAAGGCGGCCGACAGGTAGAGGGGTTTCGCCCCGCAGCAGAGCAGGTCGTTTACGGTGCCGTTCACAGCCAGGTCGCCTATGCTTCCGCCGGGGAAGAAGAGGGGCGAGACCACAAACGAGTCGGTGCTGAAGGCGATGCGAGGTGCAGGAACCGTGAGGGTGGCTCCGTCGTGAGCCTGTTCGAGCCAGCGGTTGGCAAAGGCCGGGTAGAAGAGGGTCTCGATAAGTCGGCCGGTCATGCGTCCGCCCCCGCCGTGGGCCAGGGTGATGCAGTCGTTGGGTTGTGTGGGTATCGGGCAATCGGGTATATTCATATTCATCTCTTTTTTAGGTCGTTCGGTAGCGGTAGAATGAGGCACAGGCACCTTCGCTCGATACCATCGAGGGCCCCTGTGGAGAGTCGGGGGTGCAACGCCGGCCGAAGAGGGGACACTCACGGGGCGAAATCTTCCCCTTCATGATCTCTCCGGCTCGGCAGGGCGAGGCGTCGGTGACGGTATTTATCGCACAGTGAAAACGGTTTTGAGCCTCATATTGTTCATAGGCGGGGCGCAGTTTCAACCCGCTCCCTGCGATGGTTCCCAACCCTCTCCAGCGGGCGTCGCAGGGGGTGAAGAACCGGGAGGTCTCGCGGCGGGCCTGTTCGTTGCCTTGGGGGGCGACTGCCCGGGAATAGGCGTTGACGACTTCGGCCCTTCCCTGAGCATGAAGTTGCACCACGTGGTAGATGCCATAGAGCAGATCGGCCGGTTCGAAGCCGGTGATGGCGATGGGGCAACCTGTTTGGCGGGCCAGTTGCCGATACTCCCCGATGCCGGTAATCGAGCAGACGTGCCCGGCGGCCAGCAGGGCATCGATTTTACAATCGGGGTCGCGGGTGAGGTGCGTGATGGCGGCCGGCAGGGTGAAGAGCGAGGTGAGCAGCGAGAGGTTCTCCAGTCGGGTAGCGATGGCCTCGTTCAGCAACAAGGTGTAGAGTGGGGTGGTGGTTTCGAAGCCGATGGCGAAAAAGACGACCTGTTGTCGCGGGTTCTCGCGGGCAATCTTCAGCGTGTCGAGGGGCGAATAGACGATGCGGATTTCGTGCCCCTCGGTGCGCAGGTGTAGCAGGCTTTCTCCCCCGGAGCCCGGCACCCGCAGCATGTCGCCGAACGTGCAGAGTATCGTGTTGGCCGACCGGGCTATGAAGAGCGCCTCTTCGACCGTTTCGGCCGGGGTGACGCATACGGGGCAGCCCGGGCCGTGAATCATCTGCACGGTGTCGGGCAGCAGCTCTTCGATGCGGTAGCGCGACAGGGCATAGGTCTGCCCGCCGCACACCTCCATGATGCGTATCGGTCGTGTGGCCTCCCGGCGGATGGCCCGCAGCAGGGCCGTGAGGCTGCGGCTATCTCTGAAGGGGCTGTCATACCACATGGCTGTCGGGGGGTGTTGGTTGAGCTTGAGCCAGTTTTTCGAAATCGGCCAAGGTGGCTTCGGCCTCCTCCCGGTCGAGCCGGGCAATGGCCATGCCGGCGTGAGCCAGCACATAGTCGCCTGTCGAGGCGTCGGTATATTGTATGCAGATGGGGCGATATACCCCGCCGAAATCGACGGTCGCCATGCGCAGCGTGCAGGAGTCGTCGATGGCGATGATTTTTCCGGGAATTGCCAGGCACATGATATTTCGTTCTTTTTTGGATACGCCCCAATGAACAACTCAGGGGGCTCTATTGTTTAGAAAGAAATCTGAAAAAAACGTTTACAGATGAATCAGTATCACATACACGTCAGGGGCCTTGTGCAGGGCGTGGGATTTCGCCCCTGCGTATATCGACTGGCTACCGGGATGGGATTGCACGGTTATGTAGATAACAGCAACGACGGGGTGCTTGTGGTGTTGCAGGCGACCGGCGCGCAGAAAGATCGCTTTGTGAAGGCGTTGGGCGAGGTGGCTCCCGAGGTGGCCTCGATCGAGCGTATCGATGTCGAAAGGCATCGGTCGGCGGTGGTGTATGACCGGTTTGAGATTGCTCCCAGCCGCAGCGACGGCGACGACGTTACCCGCATCAGCCCCGATATAGCCATTTGCCCCGACTGTCTGAAGGATCGGCACCGGCAGCCTCACCGCATCGACTATCCCTTTATCAACTGTACCCATTGCGGTCCCCGGTTTACCATCATCAAAGAGTTGCCCTACGACCGTGGGGTGACAACCATGAGCGACTTTGCCATGTGCGATACCTGTCGGCACGAATATATCGACGTGAACGACCGTCGCTTTCATGCCCAGCCCATTGCCTGCAACCGTTGTGGTCCCGTCTATACGCTGCGCGACAGGAGCGGAGCCGAGGAGCACGACTACCGACGCATCGTGGCACGCCTGGCCTCTGTCTTGTCGGGCGGAGGGGTGGTCGCTCTCAAGAGCCTGGGAGGCTACAACCTGCTGTGCGATGCCGACAACGAGGCCTCTGTGGTGCGGTTGCGGCAACTGAAGGGGCGCTATGCCAAACCTTTGGCCGTGATGTACCGCGACGAGGCGACTGCTGCCGACGACTTGTCGCTCACCGACGAGGAGCACCGGGCTCTCACTTCGTGGCGGCGTCCCATTGTCGTGTCGCGTGAGCGGGCACACCATGCCCCCTGGCTCAACGACGGTTATCGGTCGTTGGGAATCCTTTTGCCCTATATGGCCATACACTACGATCTGTTCGAGATGGCCCCGTCGTTGCGGCGTGTGGTGGTTACCAGCGGCAACCCGAGTGGAAGCCCCATTGTCATTGCCGACGGCGAGGCTCACGACCTGTTCGACTCGCAGGTCGAGCTGGTGATTTCGTATAATCGCGAGATTTACAACCGGGTCGATGACTCGGTTGTGTGCGAGTATGACGGCTTGTGTCGTCCCGTGCGCCGGGCCCGGGGATATACCCCCGAACCCTTGCACAACCTGCAACCCACCGAGGGTATCCTGGCTGTGGGAGCCGAACAGATGTCGAGTTTTGCTTTGGGCAAACGCAACGACATTCTGTTGGGACAATACATTGGCGAGTTGTCGCATCGGGGCAATCTCGATTTCTTCGAGGAGTCGGTTGCCCACTTTACCCGTCTGTTCCGCTTCACACCCCGCTGTGTGGTGTGCGACCTGCACCCCGACTATGCGGCTACGGTGTGGGGCGAACACTATGCCGCCGAGCATCACGTCCCCCTCTACCGGGTGCAGCATCACCATGCCCATGCCGTAGCCGTCATGGCCGAGTATGACCTCGAGGACGATGTGTTGGCCCTGTGTCTCGACGGTACAGGCTATGGCGACGACTGTACGATATGGGGCGGGGAACTGTTGCGTTGTTCGCGCACCCGCTACCGTCGCCTGTCGCACCAGCCCTATCTGCCCATGCCGGGCGGCGATGCAGCGGCCCGTGAGCCTTGGCGCATGGCCATTTCACTGCTCTATTCGCTCTATGGCGAGGCGATGCCGTTGCCCCCCGATTTTGTCGAGCGCATCGGGAGCGACCGCATCAAACTGGTGAGCCGCATGATAGCCCGGCGTATCAATACCCCGTTGAGCTCGGGGGCAGGACGGCTCTTCGATGCCGTGGCTTCATTGCTGGGCGTGGCCGACTTCAACCGCTACCAGGCCGAGGCTCCGCAAAAACTGGAGCAATTGGCCGAGGGGGCCGCGGCGAAGGTCTATCCCTTCGACCACGATAATCCCCTCGATATTTCGTGGTTGGTCGTTGCCTTGGTGAACGACCTGCGCAACGGTGTTCCCCGAAGTGAGATTGCCAGTGCTTTCCATGCCACCTATGCTGCCATGTGGTGTGCCGAAGTGGCCCGTCAGGCTGTGCGGCAGAAACTGTCGAGGGTCGTGCTCTCGGGCGGCGTGTTGCAGAACCGGCTGTTGACCGACCGGCTCATGTCGCTTCTGCGACAGGCGGGGTTGCAACCCTATCTGCCGGCTCTCGTGCCGTGCAACGATGCCGGTATTGCGGTGGGTCAGATGGCTGTCGTTGCAGCCTGGCTGGCCGAAGGAAACATGACAACCCTTAAATAGCAGGATATGCATGAATTGTCGTTGGCTTGCAGTGTGGTCGAGTTGGTCGATAACGAGTTGCACCGGCACGGAGGCGGAGCCCTTCGCACGGTCGAGGTGACCGTGGGTGACTTGTCGGGGGTCGATTGCGAGGCGTTTGCCTATTCGTTGCAGATGATACTCGACCGTAGGTATGCCGGTGTCCGGGTCGCACTTACCCGGGTATCGCCCCGTGCCCGTTGTCTGACCTGCGGAGGCATGTTCGAGCCGGCGTCGATTTATACGCCCTGTCCACACTGCGGGAGCTACTCCACCCAACTGCTTGAAGGGCAGGAGTTCCGCCTCTCGTCGCTGACGGTCGAGGCCGATGAAGATAAACCGTAACAAACCAAACAATAAAAACTATGTGTAGCACTTGTGGTTGTGGCGATCGGGAGATGAGCCACGAAGAGATGCACCGCCAGGGCCTGCCTCACACGCATGGCGCGACGGTCGATATTGCCGTAGAGCAAGATATATTGAGTGACAACAACCGGGTGGCTCGGCAGAATCGGGCCCGATGGAGTGCGATGGGCTGCGTGGCCGTCAATCTGGTCAGTTCGCCGGGGTCGGGCAAAACCGCTCTGCTCGAGCAGACCATCGTGCGGTTGGGCGAGCGTGGGTTCCGCCGGGTAGCCGTGATTGAGGGCGACCAGCATACCGACAACGATGCCGGACGCATCAGGCGTCTGGGGGTACCTGCCGTGCAAATCAACACGCACAACGGCTGTCACCTCGACGCCCGCATGGTGGCCGAGGCCTATGACGAGTTGCAGGCGCGTGACTCGCTGCTCTTTATCGAGAATGTGGGTAACCTGGTGTGCCCCGCCATGTTCGATTTGGGAGAGCAGTTGCGGGTTGTCTTGTTGAGTGTGACCGAGGGCGACGACAAGCCGCTGAAGTATCCCTATATGTTTGCGGGGGCCGATATCTGTGTCATCAACAAAATAGACCTGTTGCCCTATGTCGATAGCCGGCTCGAGAGGTTGAAGGAGAACGCCTTGAAAATCAATTCGGAGATTCGATTTTTCGAGACCTCGGCCACCCGGGGAACAGGGCTCGCCTTGTGGTGCGACTACCTCTGCTCGTGTCTCGAGAGAAGGGAGGCCATATGAATTTCTTCGACGAAATGGCCGGGGTGTGGGACCGCACCAGCCACCCCGATGCCGGGCAAATCGACCACATCCTCTCGGTTGTGCACCTCTCGCCGGGCGAGACGGTGCTCGATGTGGGCACGGGCACGGGCGTGATGATTCCCTATATCCGCCGGCGGGTGGGTCCCTATACGCCTATTGTGGCGGTGGACAGTTCGGAGAAGATGTTGCGCGAAGCCTCGTTGCGCTATGCCGGCGAGGGGGTGCACTTTATCCATGCCGATGTGGAGCGCGACCGACTGGCCGGGCATTTCGACGCCATATTGCTCTACTCGGTTTTCCCACACTTTCGTTACCCGGTCGATACGATTGCCCGACTCGTCACCGACAATCTGCGCTGTGGGGGCCGTCTGCTCATAGCCCACACGCAGGGGCGGCAGCATCTCAACCAGATACACGAGAGGTTGCTCTCGCGGGTCTTTTCGCGCAAGTTGCTCCCCGTGGACGAGCAGGCCGAAGCCTTTAGCCGTGTGGGGCTCACGGTCTCCTCGTTTGGCGAGACCGACGAGTACTACTACATTCTGTTGCAGCGTGTGGGTGTAGGCCGTGAGTTGAGTGTGGCTGTGGCCGAGGCTATCTATGGATAGAGGACGGCAGGTTTGCTGGCCCGCAGGATTTCGCGTTTGCCGTTCGCCGGGCCGGGAAGTCGCTCGACCGTAAAGCCGGTGGCTTGCAGTCTGCGCCGTATCTCGCCTTTGGCACAGTAGGTGGTGAGTATGCCGCCGGGTGCCAGGTGGTCGTAGAGGGTGCGGAATATTGCGCAGCTCCACATCTCGGGCTGTTTCTCGGGGGCGAAGGCATCGAAATAGACGACGTCGTAGAGCTCCTCGAGCGGGGTGCAGGTAAAGTCGGCCCGGCGCTTGTACAAGGTGAAGTTGGGGGTGATGGCTACCGGCTGGTTCCACTCGCAGCTGTGCAGCCGGGCAAAAGCCGGGGCCATCGAGGGGGCGATGTGAGCCGGATAGTCAAGCCGGTCGGTCACTTCGGGAGCAAGCGGGTAGAGCTCGAAGGTGGTGTAGTGCAGGTCCAACTCTTGCGCTTGTGCCTCGAGCAGCGAGAGAAAAGCATTCAGCCCGGTACCGAATCCCACTTCGAGCAGGTGTATGTCACGTTTGCCCCGAGCTCGCAGGGCCATGTCGATATAGACGTGGCGCGCCTCGGTAAGGGCCCCTTTGGTCGAGTGGTAATGTTCGTCCATCCCGGGCAGGTAGAGGGTGGGGAGGCCGTCGGCCGTCTGTTCTATGACAATTGTTTCGCTCATCGTTGGGGTTGCATGGATATGGAGCAAAAGTAAGACAAACTTTTGACAGCACCGAGGACTGAAAAAAATTTAGGTAGTGCAAAAATTTAAAATAAATGTAACACGATGTCTATTCCCTCACCTCTATCTTTGCAGTTGCTAAGCATACAGCGTGTTACCGCGTTCGCTTTGCCTTTGAAGGAGAGGAGAGAATAGACCCCTTGAAGAGATTGTGTTAAATATTTATATGATACGACGATGAAAAATTCTTTTTTTAGCCGATTCACCCCCAAAGAGCCTAAGTTTTTCCCCTTGTTGAAACAGCTTTCCGAGGTACTGGTGGCCTCGTCGGCCGTGCTGGTAGAGAGCATGAACCACGACAAGGCCGATGAGCGGGATGCCTATTACAAACGCATCAAGGATCTCGAGCGCGAAGGCGACCGTCTGTCGCACCGCATCTTCGACGAGTTGGGCACGACCTTCATCACTCCCTTTGATCGGGAGGATATCCAGGCTCTGGCTTCGCACATGGACGATGTAATCGATGGTATAAACAGTTGCGCCAAGCGCATCTCGATTTATAATCCGCGGCCTATTGGCGAGAGTGGCAAGGAGTTGAGTCTGCTGGTGCAACAGGAGGCCGATTACATTTGCAAGGCGATGGACGAGCTCGAGCGTTTCCGCAAGAATCCCTCGACGCTGCGTGAATATTGCACCCGTCTGCACGACTTGGAGAACCAGGCCGACGATGTGTATGAGCTCTTTGTCAAACGCCTCTTCGAGGAGGAGAAGGATTGCATCGAGATTATCAAGATCAAAGAGATCATGCAGGTGCTCGAGAAGACTACCGACTCGGCCGAGCATGTGGGTAAAGTGTTGAGAACGCTGATTGTGAAATATGCATAAACCGCTGGTGTGTAATGGAGTTATTGATTATCATTATTGTACTGGCGCTGCTGTTTGACTTCATCAACGGTTTTCACGATGCGGCCAACTCGATAGCGACCATCGTATCGACCAAGGTGCTCACCCCTTTTCAGGCGGTTTTGTGGGCAGCCTGCTTCAACTTTGTCGCCTTCTTTATTGCCAAGTATATCATCGGTGGGTTTGGTATTGCCAACACGGTCTCCAAGACGGTGTTCGAGGAGTTTATCACCCTGCCCATTATCCTGTCGGGGCTCATTGCCGCCATTATCTGGAACCTCTTTACCTGGTGGAAGGGTATCCCCTCGTCCTCGTCGCACACCCTCATCGGCGGGTTTGCCGGGGCAGCCATCATGGCAAGCGGTTTTGGGGCGATACAGCTCAACATCATTCTCAAGATAGCCGCCTTTATCTTTCTGGCACCGTTTATCGGTATGGTGGTAGCCTTTGGCTTCACGATACTGGTACTGCACATTTGCCGTAAGGCCCAGCCACACAAGGCCGAGATGTGGTTCAAACGGTTGCAGCTGGTATCGTCGGCCATGTTCAGCATAGGCCACGGTCTGAACGACTCGCAAAAGGTGATGGGTATCATCGCCGCCGCCCTCATTGCGGCACACTCGCTGGGGCTGGGTGCGGGTATCAACAGCATTGCCGACCTGCCCGACTGGGTGGCCTTCTCGTGTTTCACGGCCATCTCGCTGGGTACGATGTCGGGCGGTTGGAAGATTGTCAAGACGATGGGCACCAAGATTACCAAGGTGACCCCGCTCGAAGGAGTGGTGGCCGAAACGGCCGGTGCCTTTACCCTCTACCTCACCGAAATACTGAAGATCCCGGTGAGTACCACCCATACCATCACGGGAGCCATTATCGGCGTGGGCGCGACCAAACGGTTGTCGGCTGTGCGGTGGGGTGTGACCAAGGATTTGTGGGTGGCCTGGATTCTCACTATCCCGGTGAGTGCCCTCCTGGCCGCTGGCATCTACTGGGTGGTATCACTCTTTTTGTAGTAACAATTGTTGCAAAGAAGTGAATATAAATTTACAATTGAAAGAAAAATGCGTAAATAGTTTGCATTTTGTTTTCTATATACTATATTTGTCACAAATTAAAATAAGAAGTTATGTTGTTCCTGTCGTTGCATCATCATTATCTGCATATTCTCTGTGGGGGAATAGGGTGAGTGATGCACGATATGCAACCATATAAAAATAGTGTACAGGCTTGCCGTTATCCCGGTAAGCCTGTTTTTATTTCGTAAGACCGATAAAAAGGAGAAGTAGTTATGTTGAGAATTGCCATTCAATCGAAGGGCCGCCTCTATGACGAGTCGATAGCCCTGCTGGAAGAGTCCGGAATCAAGTTGCCGGGCGGGAAACGCACCCTGCTGGTCCCGGCCCGGAATTTCCCCGTCGAGGTGCTGTTTTTGCGCGACGACGATATACCCGAGTCGGTTGCCTCGGGAGTCGCCGATGTGGGCATCGTGGGGTTGAACGAGGTGCTGGAGAAGCATTGCCCCGTGGGTGTGCTCAAGAAGTTGGGTTTCGGTCGTTGCCGTCTCTCGCTGGCCATACCGCAGGATATCGACTACCCGGGTATCGGGTGGTTTGCGGGGCGCAAGATAGCCACCTCCTATCCCGGTATCCTTTCCGATTTTCTCCATCGCAATGGCATCGAGGCCGATATTCATGTCATCACCGGCTCGGTCGAGATAGCTCCCGGCATACGGTTGGCCGATGCCATATTCGATATTGTGAGTTCGGGCAGCACGCTGGTGAGCAACCGGTTGAAGGAGGTCGAGCAGGTGGTCGAGTCGGAGGCGGTACTCATCGGTACCGACATGTTGTCGGCCGAGAAGCAGGAGCTGCTCGACGAACTTCTCTTCCGTTTCGAGTCGGTGCAGGCGGCCGACGACAAGAAATACATTCTCATGAATGTGCCACAGGCCAAGCTCGACGATGTGCTCGCCGTGCTGCCGGGTATCAAGAGCCCCACGGTCATGCCGTTGGCCGACCCTTCCTGGTGCTCGGTGCACACGGTACTCGACGAGAGACGTTTTTGGGAGATAATCAACCGATTGAAGTCGGCCGGTGCCGAGGGCATCGTCGTACTCGATATTGAAAAAATGATTTTGTAAGATGAAGGTAAAGGTATATCCATATCCGCGTCGCGACGAATGGGCGACGATTCTCTCCCGGCCTCGGGTCGATATGGACGATTTGAAGGAGACGGTCGCCGACATTTTGGAGTCGGTGCAGCGCGACGGTGATGTGGCGTTGAAACGTTATGAACAGCAGTTCGACGGGGTAGCATTGGATCGCTTGCAGGTGACTCCGGCCGAAATCGAGGCGGCCGCCGCTGCCGTGCCTCACGACTTGAAGGCCGCCATCGGGCAGGCCATCGAGAACATAGGCAAGTTTCACGCTTCGCAGGCCCAGGCCATGCGGCGCATCGAGACCACGCCCGGGGTGTGGTGCTGGCAGAAGGCCGTAGGCATCGAGCGGGTAGGGCTCTATGTACCGGGGGGCACGGCGCCTCTCTTCTCGACGGTGCTGATGCTGGCCATTCCGGCCCGGTTGGCCGGGTGTCGCGAGGTGGTGATGTGTACTCCTCCCGACAAAACGGGGGCGATTGCGCCAGCCATTCTGTATGCAGCCCGTGAGACGGGGGTGACACGCATCTTCAAGTTGGGGGGTGTGCAGGCCGTCGGGGCGATGGCTTTCGGTACGGCGAGCGTGCCTCGGGTAGGAAAGATTTTCGGGCCGGGTAACCGCTACGTGATGGCAGCCAAACAGCAGGTGCAGACCTGCGGGGTGGCTATCGATATGCCGGCAGGGCCTTCGGAGGTGATGATTGTGGCCGATGCCGGTGCCGACCTCCGTTTCCTGGCGGCCGACTTCCTCTCGCAGGCCGAGCATGGGGCCGACAGCCAGTCGCTGCTGGTGACCGATTGCCTCGACCTGGCTCTCGCTTTGCCGGCCGAAATCGAACGACAGGCCTCTCGCTTGCCCCGACTCGAATGGATAGAGCGGTCGCTTGCCCACAGTGCTATCGTGGTGCTCGAGGCCGACGAGCAACTCGACCTGGTCAATGCCTATGCTCCCGAGCACCTGATTGTGCATCGGGCCGATGCCGAGGCGTGGGCCGGCGGGGTGGTCAATGCCGGTTCGGTATTCCTGGGCTATTATACCCCCGAGAGTGCCGGCGATTATGCCTCGGGTACCAACCACACGCTGCCTACGAGCGGATATGCCCGGGCATACAGCGGGGTTAATCTCGACAGCTTCACCCGCAAGATTACTTTCCAGCACATCTCGCCAGAGGGGCTGGAACGGCTTGGCCCCGTGATTGAGACTATGGCTGCCGCCGAGCAGCTCGAGGCTCACCGACGGGCCGTAGCTGTGCGTTTGCAAAACCTGGATAATAGAGACAACGATGAGAAAAACGTGTGATTCCATAGAAGCGTGGGTGCGCCCCAACATCAGGCGGTTGAAACCCTACTCCTCGGCCCGCAACGAGTTTTCGGGCGTGGCTTCGGTATGGCTCGATGCCAACGAGAGCCCCTTCAACACCCCCTACAACCGTTACCCCGACCCCTTGCAGAGTGCCTTGAAACAGCGATTGGCCGGGCAGCGGGGCGTAGCTCCCGAGCAGATATTTCTCGGGGTGGGTAGCGACGAGGCGATAGACCTGCTCTATCGCATCTTTTGCCAACCCGGCAAGCACAATGCCGTGTCGATAGCGCCTACCTACGGCATGTATCGGGTGTGTGCCGAGATTAACGATGTGGCCTATCGCGAGGTTACGCTCAATGCCGACTTCTCGCTCCCGGTCGAGGCTATTCTGCAGGCGGCCGATGCTGACAGCCGGCTCCTTTTTCTCTGTTCGCCCAATAATCCCACGGGCAATGCCTTTCCCGCGGCCGATATCGAGCGACTCATAAACGGGTTCGATGGCATCGTGGTGGTCGATGAGGCCTATATCGACTTTTCGTCGCAACCCTCTTGGCTCGGGCGGCTGTGCGAGTTCCCCAATCTGGTAGTACTGCAAACCTTTTCCAAGGCATGGGGCAGTGCCGGGGTGCGGTTGGGCATGGCGTTTGCCTTGCCGTTGATTATCGGATACTTCAACAAGGTGAAGTATCCCTACAACATTGGTGAGCCGGTGCAGCGCTATGCCCTGGCTATGCTCGACCGGGCCGATGAGGTGCGCCGTTGGGTGGCCGATACGCTGGCCGTGCGGAGTCGCTTTGTCGAGCAACTGGCCGCGTTGCCTTCGGTGCGGCAAGTCTATCCCAGCGACGCCAACTTTGTGTTGGTGCGGGTCGATGAGGCCGAGCTGCTCTACGACCGGCTGGTGGCCGAGGGCATTGTGGTGCGCAACCGTTCGACGGTGACGCTGTGCGGCAACTGTTTGCGCATCACTATCGGGACTGCCGATGAGATGAATGTATTGTTGGAGGCCATGCGCCGTTATCTGTAAAAAACAAATGAGATGAAACGAGTTCTTTTTATCGATCGTGACGGTACGCTGGTGGTGGAACCGCCTATCGATTATCAAATCGATTCCCTGGAGAAACTGGAGTTTCGCCCACGGGTATTCCAGAGTCTGGCCTATGTGGCTGCACGGCTCGACTGCGAGTGGGTGATGGTGACCAATCAGGATGGCATGGGGACTCCCGCCTTTCCGGCCGAGACCTTTTGGCCGGTTCAACAGAAGATTGTTCGAGCACTGGAGAATGAGGGTATCTGCTTTGATCAGGTCTGTATCGACACCTCCTTTCCCGAAGAGAACCGGCCTACCCGCAAACCGGGTACGGCCATGCTTGCCCGCTATACCACGGGCGAATACGATCTGGCCCACTCCTTTGTCATAGGCGACCGCCTCACCGATGTGCAACTGGCGGCCAACTTGGGGTGCCGGGCCATCTATTTTGCCCCGGCCGAGCAGGGCATGGCCGAGGTGGAGGCTACCGGACTGGCCGGCGTGTGCGAAGCCGTGACCGACGACTGGTGGAAGGTAGCCCAAATCGTATGCAGTGCGACCCGGCGTGTGTCGCTCGAGCGTCACACGGCCGAGACCGACATACGCCTCTCGCTCAACCTCGACGGTACGGGCCGTACCGATATTCACACCGGCCTCGGCTTCTTCGACCACATGCTCGACCAGCTGGGGCGGCATGCCGGCATCGACCTGGCCGTGACCGTCGATGGCGACTTGTGGGTCGATGAGCATCACACCATCGAGGATACCGCTCTCGTGCTGGGCGAGGCCTTGGGCCGAGCGCTGGGCGACAAGCGGGGCATTGCCCGCTATGGTTTCTCATTGCCCATGGACGATGCCCTGTGCCGGGTCTCTCTCGACTTGGGGGGTAGGCCGTGGCTGGTATGGAAGGCCGATTTCCATCGCGAGAAGATAGGCGACGTGCCCACCGAGATGTTTTTCCACTTCTTCAAATCGCTTAGCGACGCAGCCCGCATAAATCTCCACGTCGAGGCCGAGGGAGCCAACGAGCATCACAAAATCGAGGCCATCTTCAAAGCCTTTGCCCGGGCGTTGAGAATGGCGATCAAGCGCGATATCACCGACCACACGTTACCCTCGACCAAAGGAATGTTGTAGTAACGGCCCGGTTATGTTTGCGTGAAGTCACTTACCCGAGGTATAAAATATCTTTTTTAATTCACAAGAATGAGACAGCCGATGCGGTTATTTGTTACTTTTGCATTATCTTCGCAACGCGAAGTAAAATCGAAAAAATAGAACAAATACTTAAAACAACTTATATAAAAGTCCTATGAGAAAAAATTGGATTTGGGGTTTATCCCTTTTGTTGATAGGCAGCATGGCTTCGTGTAAGTCGAGCCAAAGCGCCTACCGGGCTGCTTATGAAAAGGCCCAGGAGAAAAAGATAGAAGAACCTGCACCTGCACCGGCCGAGACCGTGGTAACGACTCCCTCGACAACCACTACACCCTCGACCTCGACTACCGTGCGTGAGCAGAGCGAGCGCATCAGTGCTGTCGATGGCAACGATGCTTTGCTCAAGGAGTTTAATGTAATCGTGGGCAGTTTCCGTCAACGTCTCAATGCTCAAAGCCTTTGCGAACGTCTGCGCAAGGATGGCTATCCCGCCATATTGGCTCAGAACGCTGCCGGTTGGTACCGTGTGGTAGCTTGCTCGTTCGACAACCGTCCGGCTGCCGTTCAGGCTCGTGAAGCCTTGCAGGCCCGCTATCCGCAATTTACCGATGCCTGGTTCTTGATCAACAAGTAAAGAAATATCTTCATTGGTTTTATGCGAAGGGTGCCACCCCATCGGGCGGCACCCTTCGTTTGTTTTATACTTCTATTCCTTGAATTTTACATTGAAAGACAAAACCCATCGTGTTGTGACTGGAGAGTTGCTTCGTACCTCCCCGAAGGGGCTTGTAATGAACCAGATAAAGATTACCGAAATACCAGGTATTTGCGAGCGAAGAAATTCCACAGATAGACCACGGCGGCCGCTACGATTTTGGAGAACATGTAGTGGGTGCCGATGCAGTCGGTAAAGAGCCAGATAAGGAAATCGTTGAGTACCAGTCCCACAACCCCTATGGCGGCAAAGAAGAGAAACTCGACAATGCGGCTTTTGAACTTTGAGTTGCTGAATACCCACAGGCAACTGATGATGTAGTTGACCAGCAGCCCGGCGATAAACGAGAGGGTGGCCGAGAGCAGGTAGTGCAGCCCTGCATACTCGGTGAGGATGTAGAGCAGCCCGAAATCAACGACGAAGGCAAACCCGCCGACAAAGAAGTAGCGCACGAACTGAATGAGCAGTTTGTCGGTAGTGCCGTAGAACAGCTTGTGGAACAGGTCGGTTATCTTCATTTGCTTTCGTGATATTCTTCTTCGGTATTGACCGACCACACGTCGCTCTTGTCGGGGTTGCCGGCGGCAATGTGATCGACGGCTACCATGGCGGTCATCATCGAGTGGTCCATGTTGTTGTAGCGATGCTGTCCGTTGCGGCCGATACACCACAGGTTCTCGATACCGTTGAGGAACTCTTTCACCTGGTCGAGTTCGTAGTAGGTGCCAAAGTAGGAGGGGTAGGCCTTCTTCACCTTGATGCGTACCGCGTCGAGGACATCGGCCGGATCGATGATACCGATTTTGGCCAGTTCGCCCACGGCCATGTCGATAAACGCTTGGTCGCTCATCTGCCAGAAGGTATCGCCTTCGGTGCAGAAGTATTCGAGCCCTATCCACATGGTATTCTCATAATCCTTGACCAGGTAGGGCGACCAGTTGTTGAAGACTTGCAGGCGCCCGATGCGCACGTCGCGCTCCTGGATATAGATCCAGGTATCGGGAATACGATTGGCAAAGGTCTTGATTTTGGTCTGGTTGTCGATGGTGAGCTTTTTCATGAGCAGCCCCACGGTGATGAAGTCGCGGTAGGGCAGGTTGGCGGCGATGCGTTTTACCTCGTCGGGAACCTCGATGCCCCGTATGGATTGGATGAGGTCTTTAATCGGGAGCGACGAGAGCAGGTAGTCGCAGGGGACTTCGCGGCGTTCGCCGTGGGCATCCTCGACGGTGACACTCGTCACGCGGTTGTTCTCGATATGAATCTCCTTTACCGGACTCTCGGTGATTACCTCGCCTCCACGTTGGCGCACCTCGTCGGCCACGGTCTCCCACAGTTGGCCCGGTCCCAGTTTGGGATAGACAAACTGCTCGATGAGCGAGGTCTCCACCTCTTTGATATTCTCTTTCTTGGAGAAACTCTTCTTGAGCATATCCTTGAGAATGGCGAATACCGAAAGACCCTTTACCCGTTGGGCGCCCCAGTCGGCCCCCAGTTTCGAGGGGTGTACGCCCCACACCTTCTCGGTATAGTCTTCGAAGAACATGCGGTAGAGCGGCTTGCCAAAGCGGTTGATATAGAAATTCTCGAGCGAAGTCTCGGGCTTTTTGAAGAATACCGACCACATGTATCCGCATCCAGCCTCGATGGTACGCACCAGCCCCATGTTGGTAAAGGTTTTCAGCTTGAGCGAGATGGGGTAGTCGAAGAACTTGTGCAGATAGAATATGCGCGATATGCGGTGGCGCACCAGCATCACACGATCGCAGGTCTCGGGGTCGGGACCGCCGGCGGCAAAAGGTTTGTCGGTCGTGTGCAACAGTCGGTCGTCGAGCGAGGGGGCACCTTGCAGGGGCATAATCTCGTTCCACCAGTCGGTTACTCGCTCACTCTTGGAGAAGAATCGGTGACCACCGATATCCATGCGGTTGCCGTGGTAGCGTACGGTTCGGGAGATGCCTCCGATTTCGTCCGATTCTTCGAAAACGACGGGATGAATATCGGTGCGCTTGAGCAGTTCATAGGCGCCGGTAAGTCCTGCAGGGCCGGCTCCGGCGATAACCGCCTGTTTCTGTTTCTTGTCGGTAGCGCTCATGATTTAGGGGTTGGTTTGTGACAATTTTTTACGGGCAGCCTCTCGGTCAAATCTGAACAGATAGGTGTCGGGATTGGGTATGTAGGAGGCCAAGGCGAAGAGCTCTTCGTTTTTCTGTATGGCCGGGTAGAGGTAGCGGTAGGTCGAACTGTACCCGAGCTGGTCGAGAATGACATATTCGACTCCATCGTCGAGCATCTTTTGTATTACGGCTTTGTCGTCTTGCGAGAAGGCGTAGCCGGTGACCCGGGTTCCCGAATACATGTAGAGCAGTTCGCCTTTGCGCGAGGCTACTACCGTCTCGGGCGACACATGCTCTTTGAGTACGGCGCCCATCTTGAAAAAGTTTTGGTAGGCCGGCGGGAAAGGCAACTTGTTTATGGCATGCAGCTCTTTGATGTTGCCTATGCTCGTGAGGAGCAGCAGGGCGAGAATCCAGGGCGAGAATTGCATCTTTGAGCCGGCTTTACGCAGCCCCCACACGATCACTTCGTAGAGGCCTACGAGCAGACCCACGTTCAGAAAGGGGATAAGGGCCGTGAGATAGCGGTTTTCGCTGGGAGTGCTGAAAATCGAGATGAGGCCGAAAGTAAAGACCGTGTGACCGATGAGTACCCAGCGGTATTTACCGAACGACCAGAACCCGCGCACGATGAGGACCACGAGTATGATGGCTACTACCCACAGGAGGAATCCGGCGGGAACTTCGGCCGCATAGTTGACTTTGAAATAGGGAATGACCGAGTTGGGCAGCGCCTTGGATACCAGCATGCCCAGTGTGTCGAAGAACCGGGAAATGATGCCGCTCAGGTCGAGTGAGCCATCTTCGGGACGCCACGGATTCACCTGGGCAATCGATTCGAAATAGCGGCTTTGGCCCACGCCCAGAGCCTTGTTGCGTAATACCCACGGCAGGCATCCGATGATAAAACCGACCACTGTGCCCAATGCCTCTTTCCACTTTTTGGTACAGAGGAAGAAGAGGATAACTGCGGCAAACAGGGCTATTCCCTGGGTGCGTATGTGGTAGCACAGCAGCACCATCACCAGCATGCCATAGAAGGCCCAGTCTTTATAGAAAGGCTTCTCGTCTTTCATGCTCGCGAGCAAATAGATGGCCGCAGCCGAGACAAAGAAGCACGACATTTCGCTCATCATCATGGTCGAGAAGTGAAGCACCCGGTCGCTCAAGATGGCGGCACAGGCCCCTACCAGGGCCAAACTGTCGGGCAGCTTGCGCTTGATCATGAAGAAAAACAGCAACAGGGCCCCACCCAGGAGAAACAGTCCGTTGAGTACCTTTTGGGCAACGACGCTGTCGGTGAGGATCCGCAGTGGCATCATCAATAACGGATATCCCGGGGGAAAGACATTGGTGGGTTGGGGGTTGGGCGCCGAAATATCGACATAGCCTTGTCCCGAAGCCAGTGCCGTAGCAAAGGTATAGTAGCGGCAGTTGTCACCGTTAACGTCTATCTTCGCGTTGAAAATATAGAAATAGGCGAAGGCCCACACCAAGGCCAACACTCCTATGTAAATGGCGCGATTTTTAGGCATTTTCATAGTTGTTGTAAATAGATATTAAAAACAAAAATAGTCTATTTTTCTTAGTGTATGAAATTTTTTTTCACAATTGTGGTATGAAGAAAATATGAATTGCTCGCAGGGCGAATAAAAAAACGTGTATTGACCGGCAGGAGAGTAATGAATGGCTCTCAAAAAATCATCCGCATCCTGGTGTGTTTGACCAAGGTGCGGATGTTATATCGGTGCGTGTGTGAACCGCAAGGTCGTTAGTTCGGTTAGGCATTTCGCCAGATACGCAGCAACCGGGTGCGGATGATAAACAGGTCGAGTGCTGTGATTACAACCAGATAGAAAAGGGCAAACAAGAGGGTGGAAACAGGCGATGCGTTGCCCAACCCAATATTCAACAGTTCCTTAGACCAGAAAGTGCGGGCCAGGAAGGTGATGCCCAGCGAGAGTCCGGTAATAACGACGTTGGCTACCAGCACCACGGTTTCGTAGTAGCGCGATACATATTGGGGATGATAGCCCAGCAACATGAGGTTGCGCAGCTTTTCCCGGCTCTTCTGGAGCAGCAGGAATATGCTCAGTACCAGGATGAACATGGCCAGGATACAGATGACAACACCGTTGGTGGTGACCACGGCCGAGACGATGCCCAGGAAATGGGATATGTTTCCGGTTTTTGATTGGTCTCCTGCCATCTCAATGTCGTGTTCCTTGAGGTATTGGTCCATTTGAGACGAGGCAAGCCGATCGACCAGCACAATCAATCGTGAGGTATTGGGCGTGCTCTCGCCCTTGGAGTAGTGCTGGTTGGCCCAGTCCATGAAACTTTGGGGTACGGCTATGGTGTTGAGTCGCGACGAAAAGCCTACAATGGAGGCTTCGAAGTACTCGGGCATCATATCCTCGCCGGTCAGTCGCAGGGTGATGGGTACAGCTCCTATGATTTCTTCGCTCAGTTGGGGTAGTCCCTGGGGAATGGCAAAGCCGAAGTTGTAGAGCATGAGGTAATCTTTACACAGAACGATGGGCACGAATTTCTTCTCGGGAGAGAAGTCCCAGTCCTTGGGCTTGACGTCGAAAAACTCGTCGGGGACCGACTCGAAAAAGAGGTAACTCGAGAGCGATTTCCCGCCCATGGTGACCGACCCACTTACAGCAAATTGTGATGAAGTGAATCGGCCAATCTTTTTGACCCACTTTTCTTGTTGCAACTCGGCAATCTCCTCTTCGGAGAACGAGATGGGCGAGAAGCCTACTCCCTCTACCTTTTTGGAGAGCACTACAAAATCGTTGGTGAAATACTGGTCTTCCTGAGAATTGCCGTGCTGACTGTCGTTGTAGAACAATATACCGATGAGGATTACCGAGATCCCCACGATATTGGCGATGGCATAGCCGATTAACTGGCCCTTGGAAATGTTTTGGCGGAGCAGGCTCCACACGTCGGTTTGATAGTTGAATTTCATGTTACAATGCAATAAAACGGGCGTTTTCGAGGAGGAGCGGATTCCCCACCGATGTGGTGATGACCCCGGCTCCTTGTGCCGTAGCCTCCTCGTCGATGATGTGGGAGACGATTAAGTTGTTGTTGCGGTCGAGATGGCTCACCGGCTCGTCGAGCAGAATGAAGTCGAAGGGTTGGCATATGGTCCGTATGATGGCTACCCGTTGCTGCTGGCCTATGCTGAGCAGGCCCAGCCGTTGGTTCACCTTGTCGGCTATACCCAGCCGGTCGAGCAATTGCAGCAGCTCCTCCTGAGTCTTGTGGTGAGTGAGCTTGTTTTTCAATTGCAGGTTCTGCATGACGGTCAGCTCGGGAAACATGCGCATCTCTTGTGGCAGCAGGGCAATGTGACGGGTGCGTAGCTGGCACCACCGCTCTACATCGAAAGTGCGACTGTTGTCCTGGTCGAAAAGAATGTCGCCCTGATAGTCGTCGCGGTTGCCATAGATGAAGCTGAGGAGCGACGATTTGCCTCCACCCGATTCGGCCTGGATGCACAATCGGCAACCCCGCTCAAATGTGAGGTCGGGGGCCAGCCATACTTGTGACTGCCGGATACTGTCCGAAGCCTCCATCCCCCTGAAAACAAGGGGGAGGAGGCTTCGTAGGGTTATAGTCTTGATCATCAGGTTTACCTTATGATGGTTTAATAGACATCTTCTACAACAGCTACAGAATCGATTCCTACTGCAACAGACGAGTCGTCGTAGTAGTCGTTGTAGTAGCCGTTATAGTAGTCGTTTCCATACATGGTCTCGTTCCATTGCCGTTCCAGTTTTTCGCTTTGTTGAACAAGATTCAGAATGATTTTGGCCACTTTCCCGATAACGCCTACCGACGAGTCTCCGCCATCGACAGTCAGGTTCAAGTTCATTTCCATAGATTCGGGCTCAACCGAGAATGACATGGTCAAGTCTTGATCCACATTCAGGTCTTTCATGAGCGGGTTGTTGCGATCCAGGGTGATAGCCATGGCAGCTATCTTGTCGGCGAAGTTAACCTTTTCGACGGTAGGATTGTTGTTGCTGCTGTGAATATCGTGGTTCGACAAGATGAGCATGTCTTCTTTAGCTTCGACGTGGATAGGTTCGCTTTCGCCAGGAATAATCAGCGAGAAACCATCTGCCGTATCTTCATATCCAATCTCTTGCGAGTCGAGCAGTCCTTTGAAGTCATTGACAATACTTTTTGCTTTGCCCGGTTTGGTTTCGCATACCATAGTCATGGCAAATTCGTTCATGAAGTTTTGTCCTTTCGACAGGTTGGCAATCGATTCGATACCGTTGGTCACTCCTGTACCGATAGCAACTGTTCCGTCGATTCTCTCCAGGTAGGATTTGATGATAGTCAGCGTGGCTTTGTCGGAGCGAGACAGGTGAAGGCTCTCTTCGAGCATCTCCATGTAGTTGTCCCAGTTCATATCCTTGATGCTTGCGGCATAGATGAGGAATTCGTCTTCGTTCATATAGGAGAGTGCCTGGGGATTGATTGTTGCCGAGAAGTTCATGAGGTTGCCAAAGTCTTCGGCTTTTTTCTCCTTCCCATCTTCGGTGTACCATTTCATGTCGATATCGAAGGCGTTGTCGCTCAGATTGCCGCTCAGGCAGATTACTCCTTCATACATTTCGGCGAGATTGTTGGGCATACCCGAGTTTCTGATCTCTTGTCGCAGTTCGCGAGGAATACGTAAGGCCACGCCTGCTGCATTGCCCGAAGTTATGAACTTGCTGAACTCGGTGCTTCCAAACGATTTTTCGTTCGCATCATCGATAAAACGTTTCATGTTTTTGAAAACATCGCGGTCGCTCTCTTGCCAATCTTCTACAAAAAAAGCATAGTTGTCTTTGATGGCTATACAATTAAAGCGGTTTGAGTCATATCCTTCGAAAGTGATTTTAGAGTAGAAGGTGATGTCCTCCTCGGCATCTTTCTCTCTGAAATCGGCATCTTCGATAGATTTCTTGAACTTATCGACATCTTGAAGCGTGAAGACGAGAGTTGGAATCCAATCGGAATAGTTCCCACATAAGGCACAAACATTGATATCAATGCCACTATTCTTCAAAAAGGATTTAAGGTCGTCGATATCGTTCATGTCGGAGTTTGA
The DNA here is from genome assembly GCF_002161555.1 of Barnesiella sp. An55. GTDB lineage: Bacteria > Bacteroidota > Bacteroidia > Bacteroidales > Barnesiellaceae > Barnesiella > Barnesiella merdipullorum. The sequence goes on from NZ_NFHZ01000015.1 coordinate 94,312, forward strand.
TAGACCGTCGGTCAGATAGGAAGGCAGGGTTACTTGTGAACCATCGACTGTACCCCCGGCCGATTCGATAATGGTTTTTACGTCGCCAACGATAACCACATCGACATCGGCTGGTATTTGGTCGAGCACTTTCGACATTTTTGAATTGTTGGAGCAAGCTGTAGCCAAAAGCAAAAGCATCAGGCTAATCCCTAAGTGTGCGATTCTTGTTTTCATTACTACCTTTTTTTATGATTTAAAATTGTGTTAATAGACCAGTGAAGATAATGTTTTCTTATTCTTGAATTCCATATTCCCAATAACGTCAGGTGTATTGTGTTATGTATTAGTGCGTTTTTGATATTAGCATCTTTATTGTGTTACAAAAATACAAAAAAAGAAATATAATATAAAATATAATAGGTAGAATGTTGCATTATTTTTATTCGGGAAAGGATAGGACGCTCTCATGGCATTAAAATGTAGGGCTGTTTTTGATTTGTTTGTGTGACCGTTGTCAACATAAAAGAATAGTATTTTCTCGATATTCTATCAAGAGTAGGGGAATTTGATTGTGATAATGTGTCTTGTCGGTTAGTCTGTTTTATGAGCTACGTTGATTTCTGTCCTGTCTCGTTTTTGTCCCGGGGGAAAAAGAGAAAAAGCTCAAAAATCTAATGCTTAGACTTTTGAGCTTTCATCTTTGTTTTGTAGCGAATCTTTTTTTTATTCATCTTTTCACTCAAATAGCCACTGTGGGGCTGTTGATAGAGCCCTTTTGTCAGATTTTTGGCTCGTTCTCGGCTCGATCTAAGTTCCTTTCGGCCATCAGAATTTTAATAGTTCTTTCCTTTTCAGCCAAGAGCTCTTTTAACATCTCTACTTCCCCCTGGGTGATGTGTACGTTTGCGTTTCCGAAGAATGTTGTCGCGCTTATGTCACTCACATGGTTTTCGCTTTTGCCTGGTCAGTAGCCTCGAAGGCTTCGAGGAAGCTCTCGCCAACATGCAAAATACCACCGCCTTCGTGTGCGTGAGTGATATTTCCTCAGGCTCTACCGATTTGACCAATAGCCCGCATACCGTTCGGACAAAAACGGTATTCTTCGCCGTGCGGCATAAAATCGACGATATGAAGGCCCGTATGGAGGCCTTCGACTTGCAACGGGAAATTTTCCGGCAGTTCATGTCGAAGCTGATTCTCGAAAGCACGCGCCTCGCCGAGAACCGTATCTTCATCGACCAGAAAATCCGATTCAGCGAGATAGACAAATATTTCTTTTCTGGCTGTGCCTGCTCCTTTTTCAACATATCTGTGAGTACATACACCGATTTAAGAGTCAACGACGATGAATGGGAATAACATAACTGAAGAAAAAGCTCTTGAAGAACGGGCCAAATTTGTCGGCGGGTTTAACGGGACGATGATCGATATCTGGAAAGAGAAGATCGTCGATATGGGGGTTATAGATACCGGGGCCCTTCTCGATTCGGTGACATCTCTCCCCGTGCGGGCCGACGGCCGTTTCATAGAGGTGACTCTTATCCAGCAATTCCTGGAGTATGGTTTGTGGCAGGACTATGGAACCGGAAAGGAAGTATGGCGGGGAAATCCCGGGAATATATATCCCGGGCAAGAGGGACGGAAGAAAGTAAGAGAGCGTCGCCGATGGTTCTCCTGGAAGTATTATGCTTCGGTATTTAAGATGCGCGAGTTTATTGCCGATAACATAGGCCGTGAGTTTATCGGTGTCATGTCCGATATTTTCGACGAAAAGCGTATGAAAGAGTCCACCGAATTTTATAAGAATCACCCTTTGTGATTATGCCTCAAAAAAACAGCTCGGAAATTTGCAGGATATAAATTTATATCCTATATTTGCATAGTCATTAAACAAAAAGGATATGCCTACGATATTGAATTTGTTTGGTCTTAGATTCTTTTTCTACTCGAGGGAACATGAACCTATCCATATCCATGTTCAGAGCCAGGACGGTATTGCAAAGTTTGTGATTGAGGACGATGTGGTACTTGTCGAGAATAAAGGTTTGAAACCGAAAGATTTGAAGCTGGCCGAGAGTGTATTGGAAGAGAACAAAGAGAATTTCAAACTGGAATGGAAACGAGTATTCGGGGAGTAATCTCGAATACTCATTGTCAAACATTATAAAACGCGAAGATATGGGAGTAAAAAAATTATGGTTTGAGAATGATAAGATTTACATTCTCACGGCTGAAGGGAAAACCCTATGGCAGTCGTTGCTGTGGTATCCTCGGCTCCTTCATGCGAGCGACTCGCAGCGGGAGAAATACAGTATCGACGCGATGGGAATACGCTGGGAAGAGCTGGACGAGGACATCTCTCTCGAGAGTTTCGAGTATAGCGACCCTGAGCCGAGAGGCGTTGCCCGCCTGTTCCGGGAACACCCCGAGTTGAATGTGTCGGCCATAGCTCGTAGCCTGGGGATACAGCAGAGCCTGCTGGCTGCCTACATAAGTGGTACGAAAACCCCTTCCCAAGAAAGGGAAAAACTGATTATCGACTATGTGCGGCGATTGGGAGAGGAACTCGTTGCTTTCTCTGCATAATCGCTTTTCTGTTATTTCACATACATAACGACCCTGACCCCCGTGTGGAGAGCTTAATGGCCTCCCAGCCTGATTTAGGTGTTGAGCAACGGGAAAGCGGGGCCGCTTTATTTTTGCCTTATTCCTTGCTCGTTTCAAAAAAATATCTCATCTTTGTAGTGTCTAGCATTTGATACAGGCGACGAGGTTCGCCAACTTTGCCGTTGGCATTTTTTATGCCCATGGCTGTACATATAGTTCCGTCCCGTGTGGAGCGTTAATGCGCCCACAGCCTGTATCAGGTGCTAGACAACGGGGAGCGGAACTTTTTTTGTTCCCTTCCCGTCATCATTCAACATATTGTTTCATTTAATTGTCTAGCAAAATGAAAAGAACAGTTGCAATGCCTGTATCGCAGGCAAGGGAAGGGCGAAAAACATCGGCCCTCGAAAATTACCTAATCAAATTTTTTGAGCGGGAGCTCGAGGTCAAACTCTCCCGCCGTGAAATGTGGCGAAGCGTCCGTTTCGTCGCTTCGTTGTTTATCTTGTTGCTCACCCTGGCCACCGGCGAGCCATTGCTGGCCTTGCCAGCGCTCGCACTGGCAGCCTACGCCTATCGGGGAGTGGCCGGTATTACGGCCCGGTTCTCGGAGAAAGGAGGTGAGCGATGAAAACCCATACGATAAAGTTCACCAACGACGACCTGATTGTTCGGATTACCCGCTACCCGGCCGAAGAGCCGGCGAAAGAACCTTCGGTAGAGATAGAGGTAGAATCTTCTGCTCTCCCTCGCTCGCTCGTTTGGTTAGACCGAGAGTCCCAAGTGCCCGTATTTAAGGAGATGATCGAGGAATATATCGAAATGTTTCACCTAACGAAGGAAGGAGAGAATCATGAATAAGCAAGAGAAGGAGGTTTCGTTGCAGAACCTCGTAGAACAGT